>JAEINO010000015.1 GCA_016342345.1 Pseudodesulfovibrio sp.
GACTGGTACATGACGCCTTCAATCTTCTTCATTGTTCCCTCCTTGTTGGGGTGGATTGAAGACAAGTCGACCGGTGCGATGACCGGTGATGACTTTGGTGTGCATCCTGACATTGGATACCCTCCTCGCTAATGCCGTATTCGCCGAAAGGGCTAAACGGAGTTAGCACAAAATTGAAAATAATAACACAATCAGGCTACTATTATAAAATAAATAGTCATGTCAAGGAGGGAAACATGGAAGACTCAGGAATTTGGATTCGGTGACGAAATGTGAATATTCTTCTTTTGAAGTGAATAATGAACTTCCCCCTACCTTTATATTACGCGCGTAGGGTTTGCTTTTTTGTGAGAGTCGGAAATCGAGGTCGGGTCGTGTTTTATGTCTCTGTTGACGGATGTTCTGAATTGGTCTAATTGGATCAGTGGTCCAACCAATTGATTCGGCTCGATGGTGTGCCTTCTGTGGCTCCAAGAGGTTGTCGGGCAAGGGGTTAAGGGAAAAGGTGGTATGGAATGAAGGTCAGGCCAGTGGCTAGAAAGGGTATTTATGAGGATATTGTCCTCCAGATTCGTGCCATGATCGACCGCGGCGAGTTGAAACCTGGTGATCGGCTTTTGTCCGAGCGCAGCCTGGCAGAAATGTTCTCCGTGTCCCGTAATACCGTGCGTGAAGCGATCAAGGCATTGTCCGAGAATGGTTTGCTGGAGAGTCGGCAGGGAGCCGGGACATTTGTGACGGAAATCGATGGTGATACTTTTGCAAATACTTTTGCCAAGGTCATTCTTCGAGGTCAGCCGGAGGTGCGTGATGTTTTTGAAGTCCGCAAGCTCTTGGAACCGGAGATTGCGGCTTTGGCTGCCAGAAATGCCACATCGGCTGATGTTGCCTTGTTCGAGGAGGTGCTGGCCGAGCAGGAGGCCGCAGTCGGAGTTGGACGTTCGGGCAGAAATTGTGATCAGCAATTTCATGAATTGCTGGCCGATGCCTCTGGCAATACCGTGTTACGGGAAATGATTGGGGCCCTGCATGACCATTTGGCCGAAAGTCGATCCAGAGGACTGCAATCCCTGGAACGGCAAAAGGCATCGTTGTTGGCGCACAGAGCTATAGCCGAGGCTGTGAGGAACGGTCATGTCATGCAGGCCGAAAAGGCCATGCGTGACCATTTGGATGAGATAGAATCGATTGTTTTTTCAGGAAATATATAATTCATTTTTTTCAAAGGAAGGCAACATGAAGGAAATCAGAGAGAAAGCGCGTGGATTGATGAAGGGCTTCTGCCGTGTCTGCAAGGTTTGTGATGGCAAGGCTTGTGCCGGAGAAGTTCCAGGAATGGGGGGACTTGGTACGGCTTCGTCTTTTCTGAACAATGTTGAAGCCTTGGCATACGTCCGTCTTAACATGCGGCTTTTGCATGGTGTTACTGCCCCGGACACCAGGACATCGGTTCTCGGTTTTGATCTTGATATGCCTGTTCTGGCCGCGCCCATTGGTGGCGTGTCTTTCAACATGGGCGGCGGTGTCTCTGAAGAGGATTATATTGACGCCGTTGTTGGCGGGTGCCAGGCCCGAGGCGTCATCGGTTGCACCGGAGATGGTGTGCCTCCGGTTATTCATGAGGCTGGTTTTGCCGCCATCAAGAAGAACAATGGCTTGGGTATCCCGTTCATCAAGCCATGGGAAGGCGATGAACTGGACGAGAAATTGGAAAAGGCCCGTGCCACTGGGTGTACTGTTTTTGGCATGGATGTGGATGCTGCCGGGTTGATTACTCTTCGGCAGATGGGCCGCCCGGTTGCTCCCAAGGGGCCGGAAGAGCTTGAGAAAATAATATCAAAAGTCCATGGATGGGGCGGGAAATTCCTGCTCAAGGGCATCATGACGCCGGACGAGGCACAGCGTGCCGTGGACGTGGGAGCCGATGGCATTGTCATTTCCAACCATGGTGGGCGTGTGCTTGATCATACCCCCGGAACCGCCGAGGTCGTTCCTGAGATTGCCGAGGCAATCAACGGGCAGATTTCCGTGCTGGTGGACGGAGGCGTGCGTACCGGCATTGATGTGTTGAAGATGATTGCACTGGGTGCGGATGCGGTCCTGATAGGTCGTCCTGTGTCAGTCGCTGCGGTCGGAGGATTGCAGGCTGGCGTGGAAACGTATCTGGAGACCATCAAGTCTCAACTGGTTCAGGGCATGGTCCTGACCGGTACCCAGGATATCGAATCCATCGATTCATTTGTCCTTTTCGATTAACCCAGAATAGCAAAAGGCCCGCCTCGCATGAGGCGGGCCGCAAAGATACTACAATGCTGACAACATATCTTCTTTATATTGTCCTTGGTGCGTTTGCCGGATTGCTGGCCGGTCTTCTCGGCATTGGCGGCGGGTTGGTTATCGTGCCAATGCTGAACATTGCCTTTGAGTTGCAGAATTTCCCCGAAGTACATATTCAGCATGTGGCTCTCGGAACATCCCTGGCAACCATTATCTTTACATCGCTTTCCAGCATGCGTGCTCATCACAAGCGCGGGGCGATCAACTACACGGCATTCTGGCGGCTGACGCCCGGTATTGTCACTGGTACATATCTTGGTGCATGGGTGGCTGCATTGATGCCTACCATGTTTCTCAAGGCGTTTTTCGGGTTTTTTCTTTTTTATGTTGCGACCCAGATGCTCATGCGGATCAAGGCCAAGAGTGCACGTGAATTGCCCGGCTTGCCTGGTACTTTTGCCGCAGGCAATGGCATCGGCATTTTTTCTGCGCTGGTCGGTATTGGCGGCGGCACCTTGACCGTGCCGTTTCTGTCGTGGTGCAACCAGACCATGCATACGGCCATTGCCACGGCTGCGGCTGTCGGATTGCCCATTGCATTGACAGGAACTGCGGGATTCATCATCAACGGCATGGGGGTCGAAGGTATTCCTGGTCCGCATGTTGGCTATGTCTATATTCCGGCTTTCCTCGGCATCATTTCCATGAGTGTGCTGACCGCTCCGCTGGGTGCGAAGCTGGCTCATTCATTGCCTGTCGACAAGCTGAAGAGGATTTTTGCGGTCCTGTTGCTTGTCGTTGGCACCAAGATGTTGTGGAGCTCGTTCATGTAAGTGATGTGTTCATTATCAAACAAGCAATCATTTTTTTTGGTTGTTCCATGGCTTGATCGTACTGGCATTGAAAATAATGGAGCTGATGGTTTGATTGTGCTGTTTAAGGGATCAGCTCTTGCATATGCCAAGAAGTGCCTGTTCTCAGTGATACTGCTGGGAATCGTTTAAGCCGAGGATGCCATGCGAACGTTGAAATTTTTGTTTTTCGTGTTCTGTCTTGTCTTTTTGCTGCCCCAGGCGGGTAATGCCGAAAAGGTCAAGAAGAATGTCCTTTATCTGAACTCGTATCATCATGGGTATCAGTGGTCCGATTCCATACATGATGGCATTCGTTCTGTACTGGAGGAAAGTGAGTACAAGATCGATCTTCAGGTCGAGTACATGGATGCCAAGAAGTACAATTATGATGACGTGACCGGCATGCTGCTTCGCTTGTACAAGGAGAAGTTTGACGGCGAACGTTTTGACGTGGTGCTGGTCTCGGACAATGATGCATTCGCTTTTGTAAGACATTACCGGGACATACTGTTTCCGGGTGTTCCCCTGGTCTTTTGCGGTGTCAACGATATCAAGGATAGCGAGCTTGATCAGGGTAATATTACTGGTGTGGTGGAGAATTTCGATCTCGTGCTGACTCTGGATGTGGCGATCAAGCTTCATCCTGACAAGCGGCGCATGGTTGTGGTCGGGGATGAATCCACGGCAGGGTTGGCCATCAAGCAGCAGGTCGAGGACGGCGTTCGTTTGTACAGGGATCGGCTTGAGGTTGAATATTGGACCCATATGTCACTTGGCGACATGCTGGACAGGGTAGAATTGTTGCCGTCTGACACATTTCTTTTTTTCATTCCGTATTACCAGCCTCTGGAAGGCAAGTTTTATACTGCCGAAGAGGTGATGGAAGCCATATATGCTCATTCCAACGTCCCCATTTACACGGCCTGGGAGTTTCTGCTCGGCCATGGGGCAGTAGGCGGTCGTCTTTTGTCGGGATTCAAGCATGGGCAGTCGGCAGCCTCCATGGTTTTGCAGATTCTGGGAGGAAAATCGGCTGGCGACATTCCGGTTTACCGTGAGCCGACTGGTCAGTATTCCTTTGATTACAATGTCATGAAACGGCTCAACATCAATGAAACCCTCTTGCCTGAGGGGAGCAGTATTATCAATGCTCCCAAGGCTTTCTACGAGTTGTCCAAGGAATTGTTCTGGACCATAATGACCAGTTTCGCGCTTTTGCTGGTGGCTATGGTCTTTCTGATAGTTGCCATGCTCGAGCGGCGCAAGGTGGAGCGAAAGATCAAGGATCAGCTCGCCTTTCAGGAAATTCTCATGGACACCATCCCTCAGCTTGTTTCGTGGAAGGACGCAAATGGATTCTATCTGGGAGCCAACCGAGCCTTTAACGAGTTTTTTGGTGTTTCCGACCATGAAAGTGTCATTGCCAGAACAACCATGGAGGTGGCCAGTGACAGCAATTACGGGAAATGGTCGACCGGAGAGGATTTGCTTATCATCAGGGGTGGAGTCCCTCTTCGCAAGGTGCGGAGAAAACTCGTGGATTCCAAAGGACAACAGGCCTGGATCGAAGTAAACAAGGTTGCTGTGCGCGATCAGTCCGGGCGTATCGTCGGTGTACTCAGCACAGTGGACAATGTGACTACGGAACGGAATCTGGAAAAGCAGCTTTTGCAATCCCAGAAGATGGAAGCCATTGGAACCTTGGCCGGTGGTATTGCACATGATTTCAATAACATACTGACTTCGATCATTAATTCTACGGAGTTGGCAGCGGGCGATGTGGAACCGGATTCCGTAACCCATAAGGATTTGAAGCGGGTACTCAAGGCTGCTCGTCGTGGCGGTTGGGTGGTCAAGCAGATTCTGGCGTTTAGCCGACCTTCCAAGGAAGGGTTACGCCCCATGGATATAGGTGCGGTTGTGACTGAAGTTCTGGGGTTGGTGGAGACGTCCATGCCGGGCAATATCGACGTTCATTCCCAAGTGAAGGCTGATTTGGCGTGTGTGCGTGCCGATCCTACTCAGATTCATCAGGTAATCATGAATTTGTGTACCAATGCGTTTCAGGCACTGCGTGACACCGGAGGTCTGATCGAAGTCCGTGTGGAGGATGCCTCGCTGGACAAAGATGCTGCCGAGATGCTGAATCTGGAGCCGGGTGAATTTGTGCGTATTGCTGTGGCCGATGATGGACCTGGAATTTCCATGGATATAGTGGACAAGATTTTTGATCCGTTCTTCACCACAAAGGACAAGACCGAAGGAACTGGGCTGGGGCTGGCCGTAGTGCATGGCATAATCAAGGGACACAGGGGAGGGATTCAGGTCGTTGGGAGGCCTGGCGGTGGAACTATTTTCGAAGTCTTTTTGCCCAAGGGAGATGAGGTCGGGCCTGTTTGTTCTCCATTGGATGGCGTGGATCATCCGGCGGGAGGCAATATCCTGTTTGTGGAAGATGACGAGGATCAACTGCATACCACGCCGCGTCTGCTCAAGGCTATGGGCTATTCCGTGACTGCCATGGGCGAACCCGAGAAAGCTGCTCATATGGTGGAGAATATACCACATGGTTTTGATCTGATCATTTCCGATTATGACATGCCGGGCATGAGTGGCACGGAATTGGCCAAACGCGTAGCCGAAGTAGCTCCCATGCTTCCTGTCATACTGGTTTCAGGGCGCGAAGACGCAGTCGCGGCAGCTGCGCACTTGCCGAATATACGAAGGGTGGTTATCAAGCCCTATGACAAGAATGATCTGACCGCTGCCATTGGCAGTGTTTTGAAAGAGGATATCCGGTAATGGCGCGAATCCTGATTATTGATGATGACATTGAAGTCTGCGAGACCATGGAAAGCCTGGTTTCGCGGCTGTCTCACGGATGTGATTTGGCGCAGACGCTGGAAAAGGGGATCGCCCTGGTCCGCAAGAATGAATATGATTTGATTTTTCTCGATGTCCGGTTGCCTGATGGCAACGGATTGGATCTGTTGCCTGAAATCATGGCACTTTCCAACCCGCCCGAAGTCATTATCCTTACTGGCAAGGGCGATCCTGACGGAGCGGAACTTGCCATCAAGGGCGGAGTCTGGGATTATCTTCTCAAACCCTCCAGTGTGCGCGAGATTTCTCTTTCTCTGGGGCGTGCCCTGAAATACAGGGAAGAGAAGGCGGACAAGTCTGAGCGCGATGCCCTTGATTTTTCAAATGTGGTGGGCAACAGCCCCGGCATCAAGGCAAGCTTCAACCTGTTGTCCCAGGCTGCTCGCTCTGATTCCAATGTGTTGATCACAGGTAAAACTGGTACGGGCAAGGAGTTGTTTGCTTCCACCATTCATGGCAATTCCAAGCGCAAGAATGGTAATTTTGTTGTTGTGGACTGCGCAGGCATGACAGAATCGTTGATTGAATCAACTTTGTACGGGCATCGGAAAGGTGCCTTTACAGGTGCACAGTCCGATCGTATCGGTTTGGTCAAGCTGGCTGATGGAGGTACACTTTTTCTTGATGAGGTGGGAGAGCTTCCCCTTTCTCTTCAGAAGGCTTTTTTGCGTGTGCTTCAGGAGCGCACCTTTCGGCCAGTTGGTGACACTCGCGAGCAGGTGAGCAATTTCCGGCTTGTTGCCGCCACCAATCGTGATCTCGAAGATATGGTGGACAAGGGTGAGTTCCGTTTGGACCTGCTGTATCGTATCAAGACCATGCATATTCACTTGCCGTCGCTCATCGAGAGAACAGAAGACATTCGAGAGCTGGCGAAGTTTCGGGTGAAGCGGCTTTGCGAGGAATATGGCATGGAACTCAAGGTCTTCGGGTCGAATTTTCATTCCACTCTTGAAAGTTATACCTGGCCCGGCAATATTCGTGAATTGTTCAATATTCTTGAGCGTGCGGTTATTTCTGCCGGGGATGAGAAGACGCTGTATGCCATGCATCTGCCACGAAATCTCCGAATTCATGTCGCCAAGTCACAGATCGAGCGCATGACCGGGGCCCAGGTCTTGCCTGAAGCGACTGATGCCGATAGTTCCTTCAGCGTCCGGGAAATCGGACAAGGCATTTTTGAGGACATTTTTGATCAGCAATTGCCGAACCTTCGCGACTTCAAGGGCATGGCTGAAAAGGTATACATTGGTGAGTTGATTCGTCAGTGTGGTGGCGATTTGGGAAAAATACTTACAGTTTCAAAGCTGTCGAGGTCGCATTTCTATTCACTGTTGAAAAAGTACGGGCTTTCTTTGTAAAGCGGCATAAATCGGTCGACAAAAGTGGCCCAATGGTGGTTTTTCCGCATAAGGATCAAATTCAGGTGAGCTGTGACTCACGCTGAGCTTGATCTTTTTTTTTGTTCTGTACCGAAATCCTTTTTTACAATTTGTCTCGCATGTCTTTTTTCTGATTTGTCCACTTTTTCAGACAATTCATTTTTGGGATAGAGTATTTGAAAATGAGTCCTGTTTCCCTTTGAGAGCCCGCCAGTCTTGATGTTTTTTGTCTGGAATCCAGTCTTTGTTGAATGTTTTGTCTGTTTTTTCGGACTGAAAACATTTGATTGCATCTGTTCCCCAAATACTATTTTATATCTAAGTATATGTCTTTAAAGAATAAAAATTGACGTTTTGTTTTTGGCACGAATGTTGAGATAGGGGTGTGTTGTTTCGAAATACATACATCCGCGATTCGCGGATTCATCGAGCAACTAAGTACCGCATCAAGAGGAGAAACGTTCCATGTCCAAAAAGATGAAAACGATGGATGGCAACACTGCAGCAGCACACGTTGCCTACGCAATGAGTGAGACCGCAGCCATTTATCCCATCACTCCTTCGTCCACAATGGGAGAGATCGCTGACGAATGGGCCTCACAGGGGCGCAAGAATATATTCGGGCAGACCGTCGAGGTCCGCCAACTTCAATCCGAGGCCGGAGCGGCTGGTGCGGCTCACGGTTCCCTGGCTGGTGGCGCGTTGACCACCACCTTTACGGCCTCCCAGGGTTTGCTGCTCATGATTCCCAACATGTACAAGATTGCTGGCGAATTGCTGCCGAGCGTTTTTCACGTTTCTGCACGTGCTTTGGCAGCCCATGCACTTTCGATTTTTGGTGATCATCAGGATGTTCTGGCCTGTCGCCAGACCGGTTTTGCCATGCTTGCCTCAGCGAGCGTGCAGGAAGTCATGGATCTTTCTCTGGTGGCTCACCTTTCCACTGTCGAGGCAAGCGTTCCGTTTATTTCTTTTTTTGACGGATTCCGTACCTCCCATGAGATCCAGAAGGTCGAGGTTATTGATTATGCGGACATGAAACCGTTGTTGAACATGGACAAGGTCGCTGAATTTCGCGCCCGTTCCATGAATCCGGAACACCCGGATGTCCGCGGTACTGCCCAGAATCCCGATATATATTTTCAGGGTCGTGAAGCATCCAATACATATTATGAAGCCCTTCCCGACATCGTGGAACAGTATATGGACGAGATTTTCGTCCTTACCGGTCGTGCTTACAAGCCGTTTGATTACGTGGGCGCACCTGATGCCGAACGCGTGGTCATCAGCATGGGTTCCTCCTGCGAGACATTGGAAGAGGTGGTCAACCACCTGAATGCTTCGGGTGAAAAGGTCGGCCTTATCAAGGTTCGTCTGTACCGTCCGTTTTCTGCCAGATACTTTCTGGCCGTGCTGCCTGAGACTGCCAGGATTGTCTCGGTGCTCGATCGTACCAAGGAGCCCGGTTCACTGGGTGATCCCCTGTATCAGGACATTTGTACCGTGTTCCAGGAAAAAGGCACCGGCCCGAAAGTTGTTGGTGGCCGTTATGGTCTTGGCTCCAAGGAGTTCACCCCGGCCATGGCCAAATCCGTTTTCGATGACATGGCCTCGTCAACACCCCGTACCCATTTCACCGTGGGTATTAATGACGATGTCACCGACACCTCCCTTGTCGCAACCGAGACCCTGGATACCACCCCGGAAGGCACTGTTCAGTGCAAGTTTTGGGGTCTCGGTTCTGACGGAACAGTGGGAGCGAACAAGCAGGCCATCAAGATTATTGGTGACAACACCGACATGTATGCACAGGGATATTTTGCCTATGACTCGAAAAAGTCGGGCGGCATCACCATTTCCCACCTGCGTTTCGGGGACAGTCCCATTCAGTCCACCTATCTGGTCACTGCTGCCGATTATATCGCCTGTCACAATCCCAGTTACGTCAACCTCTATGATGTTTTGGAAGGCATCAAGGAAGGAGGAAACTTCGTTCTCAACTGTGGTTGGACCGCTGATGAAATGGATGAAAAACTGCCCGCAGCCATGCGTCGGACCATTGCCGAGAAGAATCTTCGGTTCTACGCCGTGGACGCGGTGAAGATTGCCGGTGAAGTTGGACTTGGCGGGCGTATCAATATGATCATGCAGACCGCATTCTTCAAGCTGGCTGACGTCATCGATTTTGATGAGGCGGTCAGACTTTTGAAAGCCGGTATCCAGACCGCATATGGCAAGAAGGGCGAGAAGATCGTCAACATGAACAATGCGGCCGTGGACAACGCCATCAACGCCATTGTCGAGATCAAGGTGCCGGCTGCCTGGGCAGACCTGACCGACGATGTCGTGTCCGAATCAAGAGAACCGGCCTACGTGAAAAACGTCATGCGTCCGGTGCTGGCTCAAAAGGGCGACGATTTGCCGGTGTCCGCGTTTTCTGTGGATGGCACTATGCCCTTGGCAACCGCGAAATTCGAGAAGCGCGGTGTAGCCATCGGTGTGCCTGAATGGATTGCAGACAACTGCATCCAGTGCAATCAGTGCGCCTTTGTCTGTCCTCATTCTGCCTTACGCTCCGTGCTTGTCACTGACGAGGAGAAAAAGGGTGCTCCTGCCTCCTTTGTCACTCTCGATGCCAAGGGCAAGGATGTGAAGGGCATGGGCTTCCGTTTGCAGGTCAATACCCTGGATTGCCTGGGATGTGGCAATTGCGTGGATGTCTGTCCTTCCAAGGACAAGGCTCTGGTCATGAAGCCTATCGCCACTCAGACTGGCGAGCAGGTTCCCAACTTTGAATTCTCCGAAACTGTTACATATAAAGACGTATTTAAACGCGACACCGTGAAGGGCAGCCAGTTCAGGCAGTCTCTCATGGAATTTTCCGGCGCGTGCGCTGGTTGCGGCGAGACCCCGTATGTCAAGGTGCTGACCCAGCTCTTTGGCGAACGCATGATCATCGCCAACGCGACTGGTTGTTCCTCCATCTGGGGTGCATCCGCTCCATCAACGCCCTATTGCACCAACTCGGAAGGACATGGTCCTGCCTGGGGCAACTCCTTGTTTGAGGATGCCGCAGAGTTCGGTTTCGGTATCGAAATGGGTGTGAACAATCGCCGTGGCCGTTTGGTTGAACTGTGCAGACAGGCCTTGGCTGACGGTGCAACCGGCGATCTCGCGAAAGCCCTGGAATCCTGGCTTGCCAACAAGAATGATGCAGAGAAATCCGCAGAAACGGGGGAAGTGCTCAAGAATGCCCTGAACGGATTTTCCGGCGACGTGCTGCTCGACGAAATTGCATCCATGGACGACCTGTTCACCAAGAAATCCGTCTGGATTTTCGGTGGTGACGGTTGGGCTTACGACATCGGTTTCGGTGGTGTTGATCACGTGATTGCGTCCGGCAAGGACGTGAACATTCTGGTCATGGATACCGAAGTCTATTCCAATACAGGCGGTCAGTCCTCCAAAGCAACGCCGCTTGGCTCCATTGCCAAGTTTGCAGCCGCTGGCAAGGGCACCGGCAAGAAAGATTTGGGCCGCATGGCAATGACCTACGGGTATGTCTATGTTGCTTCAATCGCCATGGGCGCGGACAAACAGCAGATGCTCAAGGCCTTTCGTGAAGCCGAAGCTTATAATGGTCCTTCACTTATCATATGCTACGCTCCATGTATTAATCAGGGAATCAAGAAGGGAATGGGCAAGACCCAGTACGAGCAGAAGCTGGCCGTTGATTCCGGTTACTGGCCGCTCTATCGCTACAATCCCGAACTGGTCGAGGAAGGCAAGAATCCGTTCATTCTGGAGTCCAAGGCCCCTGATGGGAGCTTGCAGGAATTCCTGTCCGGGGAAAATCGTTACGCCATGCTGGAACGTTTTCATCCAGAACTCTCCAAGGCGTTCCGGGCACAGATTGAGAAGGATTACACTGACCGCTTCGCCATCTTGAGCCATTTGGCCGATGCCGACTTCAGCAAGCCTGATGCAGATGGTGAAAACTCGTGCGAAACAGGTGTCTCAGCCGAAAGTCCCGGCCTTGGTGAGCCGTGTGACGATGGCAGATAACGTTTGATGACCGCGCGGGGCGAAGGTGTTGCGGAGGCTTTCTGCCTGATCGACGCCCCGTGCTTTTCTTATACTGTTGTGGGGTTTGTTACTAATTTCTTACTTTCAATGAGGAGAAGGGTACGATGTACACTCTAATGGCAATTGCGCCTATTCTAACGGTTTTCTTTTTCCTGGTAATTCTGCGCTGGCCTGCCAAAAAGGCCATGCCGTTGGCCCTGGTTGTGGCCACTGTCCTGTCGTATTTCGTCTGGCAGGTTTCCGGTACGATCATCGCTGCATCCATCGTTCAGGGTGTTGCCATTTGTTTGGCTATTTTGTGGATCGTTTTTGGCGCGCTACTCATGCTCAACACGCTAACCAACAGTGGAGCCATTGCAGCCATCCGCGCCGGTTTCATGGATATCACTCCTGATCGTCGCATCCAGGCCATGATCATTGCATGGTGCTTCGGTGCCTTCATTGAGGGTGCAGCAGGCTTCGGTACTCCTGCCGCTGTTTGCGCTCCGCTGCTCATGGCATTGGGCTTTCCTGCCATGGGTGCTGTTACGGTTGCTCTGATCATTCAGTCCACCCCGGTAACTTTCGGTGCTGTCGGTACCCCCATCCTGCTCGGTGTCAAAACCGGCTTGGATAACCCGATAGTTCATGAAATTCTTGGCAGAAATGGCATCGCCTTCATGGATTACATCTATGAAATTGGTGCGACTGCTGCTTTGGTTCATGGTATCATCGGTATCCTGATCCCGACCTTCCTGGCCGTCATCCTGACCCGCTTCTTCGGCAAGGAAAAATCTATCATGAAGGGCCTCGAAGTTCTGCCTTTCGGTATATTCGCAGGTCTGGCCTTTACTGTACCGTACTTTCTGGTTGCATGGTTCCTCGGACCAGAGTTCCCGTCATTGGTTGGTGGTCTTGTCGGTTTGACCTTGGTTACTCTTGCTGCCAAGCACAATTTCCTTACTCCCAAGACCACTTGGGATTTCGATGATCGCGAAAATTGGCCCAAGCATTGGATGGGCACTTGGGAACCGAAGTTTGCCAAGGCTCCCGAGCATATGACCCTGTTCAAGGCATGGTCTCCTTATATTCTGGTCGGCCTGTTTTTGGTCCTGTCCCGCAAGGTCGTCTGGATCAAGGCTGCTCTTACTTCCATTTCCATTCCTGTTACCGACGTGTTTGGTACCGGCATCGGGTATTCCATCAAGCCCCTGTATGTTCCCGGTTTCATTTTTGTATGCGCCGTGGCATGCGCTTTCTTTATTCAGCGCATGAAGTTTGACGCACTCAAGGCTGCCGCTGGTAGTGCCTTCAAGACCACAGTGCAGGCTTCCTTTGCTCTTGGTTTTGCCATCCCGATGGTTCGTGTGTTCATCAACTCCGGTGAGAAGTTCAATACCTCTGGTTTGGCTTCCATGCCGCTCGAACTTGCCAACGGTGTCGCTGCTCTGGCTGGTACAGCCTGGACTGGGCTGGCTGCCGTTATTGGTGCCATGGGTGCCTTTATCGCTGGTTCGAACACCATCTCCAACATGATGTTCTCCCTGTTCCAGTTCGGTGTGGCTTCCCAGATCGATGTTCCGCAGTCCATCATCGTGGCCCTTCAGGCTGTTGGTGGTGCTGCAGGTAACATGATCACCGTCCACAACGTCGTCGCCGCTGCTGCGGTTGTCGGTCTTATGGATCGTGAAGGCGAGATCATTCGCAAGACCCTTATTCCCCTGACGTACTATCTGATCATGGCTGCCATCATTGGTGTAGTTCTGGTTGGTTCCGGTTGGGGAACTGTCCTTAAGTAGTCGTTAACTGAAGTTACGCGAAAGTATGATATCAAGGGGGGGGAGTTTGTTCTCCCCTCCCGATAAAAAAAGAAATTTCAAGGAGAATGGAAATGGGTGCTGAAAAGCTCATCAAGGATTTCGAGGCCGCTGTTGGTGCCGACAATGTCATGACCAGCGAGACCGACCGACATGCATACTCTTATGATGCGGCAGTACTCGATTCCGTCATGCCCGCTATGGTGGTGCGCCCTGCAACCAGCGAAGCTCTGGGGCTGGCCACCAAACTGTGCAATGACAACGAACTGCCACTTACCGTGCGAGGTGCGGGTACTAATCTTTCCGGTGGGACCATTCCCCATCCCGGTGGCGTTGTCGTTCTGACCAACGGTCTTAATCGTATTCTCGAAATCAATGAAGAAGACATGTATGCCGTGGTTGAACCCGGTGTGGTCACTGCAACCTTTGCTGCCGAAGTTGCCAAGCGCGGTCTGTTCTACCCGCCCGATCCCGGTAGCCAGACCGTTTCCACGCTGGGTGGCAATGTGGCTGAAAACGCAGGCGGATTGCGCGGACTCAAATATGGGGTCACCAAGGACTATGTCATGGGCATGGATTTTTGGGATGTGAACGGTGAACTGATCAAGGCCGGTTCCAGAACCGTCAAATGCGTTACCGGTTACAATCTGGCCGGGTTGATGATTGCCTCCGAAGGCACGCTTGGCGTGTTTGACAAGATCATCCTGAAGCTCATTCCTCCGGCACAGACTGCCAAGTCCATGATGGCGATTTTCCCGTCCATGAAGGCTGCTTCCGAGACGGTTGCCGCCATTATCGCCAACAAGATCGTTCCGGCCACTCTGGAGATGATGGACAATTTTACCATTCGTACTGTGGAGAATTTCAGGGGAGCCGGTTTGCCAGTTGATGCAGCGGCTCTGCTCCTTATCGAGGTGGATGGGCATCCTGGACAGGTTGCTGACGAGGCTGCCAAGGTCGAGGACATTTGCAGGAAGAACGGTGCGTCGGAAATCAAGGTTGCCAAGGATGCCGCGGAACGTGATGCGGTCTGGCAGGCTCGTCGTGACGCTCTGCCTGCCCTTGCCAAGCTCAGGCCGACATGTGTGCTTGAGGATGCAACCGTACCACGCTCCAAGATTCCGGCCATGATCGAGGTTCTGGATAATATCAGCAAGAAGTATGACCTGACCATTGGTACATTTGGTCACGCTGGCGATGGAAACCTGCATCCCACCATCCTGACTGACAAGCGAGACAAGAAGGAATGGGAACGTGTTGAACACGCCATTGACGAAATTTTCGATAGTGCGCTTGCACTGGGCGGAACCCTGTCCGGCGAGCATGGAATAGGCATTGCCAAGTCCAAGTATCTGGAAAAGGAAACCAGTCGTGCTACCATCGAATATTCCCGCCGCATGAAGTCTGTGCTTGATCCCAAGGGCATTCTCAATCCTGGCAAGATCATAGGATAGGTGGCGAAAATGGCTGATCTCCACAAACTCGCAGAAATGTTAAAGGAACTGGATGACCTTCTGGTTGGTTGCATGCGTTGCGGCATGTGCCAGGCGGTTTGTCCGGTCTTCGGTCAAACAGGCCTGGAAACCGACGTCACTCGTGGTAAGCTCGCTTTGCTGGACGGGTTGGCCAAGGAAATGCTTAAGGACCCTGAAGGCGTTAACGAGAAGCTGAACCGTTGTCTGCTGTGCGGCACCTGTGAGGCCAACTGTCCCAGCGGCGTCAAGATCATGGATATATTCCTGAAGGGCCGGGCCATCATGACTGGCTACTTCGGATTGACTCCGGTCAAGCAGGTCATTTTCCGTGGCATGTTGTCCAATCCCAAGCTGTTCAACGCCCTTACGGGCATGGGGTCCAAGTTCCAGGGGTTGCTCACCAAGAAGGTGGACGACATGCTTGGTTCTTCCTGTGCACGCTTCAATTCTCCTGTCATAGGAGACAGGCATTTCAGTACACTGGCAAAGAAGCCCTTGCACAAGATCGTGCCGGAGATGAATACCCCGGCAGGCAAGAGTGGCCTCAAGGTCGCTTTCTATACCGGTTGCGTTATCGACAAGATTTATCCTCATGTGGGTGAGGCTGTGCTGGACGTATTGAATCGCAAGGGTGTGGGCGTTTATATGCCCGCAAATCAGGCTTGCTGCGGCATTCCGGCTTTGTCCAGTGGCGATACCGAGACCTTTGACAAATTGGTTGTCCATAACATGAAGCTGTTTGCCGAAGGGGATTTCGATTACCTGATTACGGCGTGTGCCACATGTACGGCCACTTTGAAGGAACTTTGGCCCCGTATGTTCTCCGGTGATTCCGCTGTCAAATACGATATTGGGAAACTTGAGAAAAAAGTCATGGATATCAGTCAATTCCTTGTTGACGTGTTACATGTGGAACCCATTGAAAAGACGTCTTGCGAATCCGTGACATACCATGACCCGTGCCATTTGAAGAATTCTCTCGGAATCATTTCTCAGCCAAGGGCCATGATTGCGGCAGCGGGCTGTGAGTTCAAGGAGATGACCGAAGCCGGTGTCTGCTGCGGATGCGGCGGCAGTTTCAATATAGCCCATTATGACATCTCCAAGAAAATAGGGGTCCGCAAGGCCGAAAATATCATGAATTCCGGCGCACAGACGCTGGCTACCAGTTGTCCTGCCTGCATGCTCCAGATTACGGACATGCTTTCGCAGAAAAAAGCCGGGATTGAAGTAAAACATGTGATCGAACTTTATGCCGACCAGTTGTCCGGTCAGGATTCGAAGTAAAAGGAAAGCGCAATGTCCAAGAATCTGTATGTGACCGCAACGGAAGAGCGCAGCGGAAAATCTGCTGTCGTGCTTGGTGTGTTGCAGATGATCCTGAGGGAACTGAATAACGTTGCCATCTTCCGGCCCATAATCAATGATCCGGGCGAAGGAAATAAGGATCATGACATCGAGTTGATGGTCGAGCATTTCAAACTCGCCATTCCGTATGGCGATACGTATGCCTATACCCTCAAACAGGCTCGAGAACTGATCAATTCCGGCCAGCACGCGCTTCTTCTTGAGAATATTCTCAACAAGTACAAGAGCCTTGAAGCCGACCATGACTTTGTTCTGTGTGTGGGAACCGATTTTAAGGGCAAGGACCCTGCCTTTGAGTTCGATATCAATGCGGACATTGCCGCCAACCTTGGCGCGCCGGTCCTGATGGTTTCGTCCGGGCGGGACAAGACACCCGAGGAAGTTGTCGCCCTTTCCCAGACAACCATCGACACCCTCGAAGAGAAGGGCGTTGAGCTGGTGGCCTGCATTGTCAACCGGGCACCTGAAGGCGTCACCGAAGAGATGGCGAGCCATATTAAGTGCAAGGTTCATTGCAAGGAACCCATGCCTGTTTATACCATCCCGGAGAACGAAGCTCTGGGCAAGCCCACCATCGGCGATGTCAAACGTTGGCTGAATGCCGAGGTCTTGTACGGGCACAGCGGGTTGAACGGGTTGGTGGACAACTATGTGGTCGCGGCCATGCAGATCGGCAATTTCCTGGAATACATCAAAAAAGGGAGCCTGATCATCACTCCCGGAGATCGGTCCGATATCATCCTGTCGAGCCTCGCTTCCCGGTTGTCCAGTGCATACCCGGACATCTCCGGCATCGTGCTTACCGGTGGCCTGCCCTTGTCCGTTAATGTTCACAAACTCATCGAGGGGTGGACTGGTGTTCCCGTGCCCGTGCTGTCCACCAAGGGGCACACCTATCAGACTGTGCAGGAACTCAATCTTCTCTATGGTCGCATCGAGACACATGACGATCAGCGTATTGCCACGGCTCTCGGAGGATTTTCCAAGCACGTCAACGAACAGGAACTTCGTGACAGGGTCATCAAGCAGCGTTCCACTCGTGTCACGCCCAAGATGTTTGAATATTCCCTGGTGGAAAAGGCATCCCGCGAGAAACAGCGCATAGTCCTGCCCGAAGGCTCTGGCGAGCGAATCCTCCGCGCTGCCGATATCCTGCTGCGTCGCGGTGTGGCCGACATTATATTGCTTGGTCGTAATGACGAAATTCGGGCCAAGGCTTCTGCGTTTGGTGTGGACATTGCGGGGGCGCAGATCATTGATCCTGCCGAGTCCGATTTGCTGGACGCATTTGCCGAAGAGTATCTTGAGTTGCGCAAGCACAAGGGCATGATTGCGGAAATGGCCTGGGATCGCATGGCTGATCCTACCTATTTCGGAACCATGATGGTGCACAAGGGCTTTGCTGATGGCATGGTTTCCGGTTCGGTGACCACCACGGCCCAGACCATTCGTCCGGCTTTCGAGTTCGTGAAGACCAAACCCGGATATTCCACTGTGTCATCCGTGTTCCTGATGTGCCTTAAGGACCGTGTTCTGGTGTATGGCGACTGTGCCGTGAATACCAACCCCGATGCCAATCAACTGGCGCAGATAGCCATTAGTTCCGCAGAGACGGCCCGTATCTTTGGTATTGAGCCACGTGTGGCCATGCTGAGTTATTCCACAGGGGCTTCCGGCAAGGGCGAGGATGTGGAAAAGGTCGTTGAGGCCACTGCCATTGCCCAGAGTTTGATCAAGGAGCGGGGATTGGATATTCCCCTTGAGGGACCGCTTCAGTATGACGCTGCCGTGGACCCTGATGTGGCTGCGGTCAAGTTGCCCGGTTCGTCTGTGGCCGGACAGGCCACTGTGTTCATTTTCCCGGATCTCAATACAGGAAACAATACCTACAAGGCAGTGCAGCGTGCTGCAAACGCTGTTGCCATCGGCCCTGTTCTTCAGGGTTTGAATAAACCTGTCAACGATCTCTCGCGCGGTTGCACCGTGCCTGACATCGTCAATACCGTTGCCATTACCGCCATTCAGGCGTTGGCTGACAAGGGCAAATAAACATGAAAGTTCTGGTTATCAATTCCGGTAGTTCGTCCATCAAGTATCAACTGATCGACACGAAAACCGAGACTGTAATAGTCAATGGTCTGGTGGAGCGTATCGGTGAAGAAAAGGGCATCCTGACCAACAAGACCTTTCCTGATACCGATGCGCAAACCGTCACCAAGATGGAGAAAACCATTGCGGATCATAACGCCGGAATGCGGTTGGCCATTGACCTGATCGTTGACCCGGAAAAGGGCGTGATCAAGGACAAGTCCGAGATCGACGCCGTGGGACATCGTGTCGTGCATGGAGGCGAGGGTTTTAGCGAACCGATCCTGATTACGTCCGAGGTGATTTCGGCCATTGAGGACACCGTTCCTTTGGCACCTTTGCACAATCCAGGCAATCTGGATGGGATTCGCGTATCCATGGAGCTTTTTCCGGGAGTGCCGCAGGTGGTCGTTTTTGATACGGCCTTTCATCAGACCTTGCCTCCTCATGCCTATATGTATGCATTACCGTATGAACTGTACGAGAAGTATCGTGTGCGCCGTTACGGTTTTCATGGCACTTCTCACAAGTTCGTGGCTAGTGAGTGTGCTCGCGTTATGGATAGGAATTTTGAGGAATTCAATTGTATCACGATTCATCTTGGGAACGGGTGTTCCATGGCTGCCGTGGAAAACGGAAAAAGTGTGGACACCTCTTTTGGCCTGACACCTCTCGAAGGGCTTGTCATGGGCACCCGCTCTGGTGATGTTGACCCGGCGGTCTGCGCCTTCCTGCATCGCAACAAGGGCATGAGCGTCGAGGAAATCGATACCATGTTGAATAAGGAATCCGGTCTCAAGGGACTGTGCGGCATGAATGATATGCGTGACATTCACGCCGGGATCGCCAATGGCAACGAACGGGCCAAGCTCGCTTTGGATGTGCAGACCTATCGCACCCGCAAATACATTGGTTCCTACATGGCCGTGCTTGGTCGTGTGGATGCCATTGTTTTTACGGCTGGTATCGGTGAAAATGACGATGTTGTCCGTCGTAAATCGGTCAAGGGGTTGGAATGCTTTGGCGTGAAGATTGATGAAGTGGTCAACGCACAACGTGTCAAGGAGCCCCTCAGAGTCAGCACTGACGACAGTAGTGTGCAGATTTGGGTTATCCCGACTAATGAGGAGCTCGCCATTGCGCGTGCGACCAAATCTATCTTGAGTGAAAAATAATAAGTTTCAATAGTTTTTTGTCCTCATGATTAAATACAACTAGCGGAGGTCGCAGTATGTCTTCCAAAGAATCATTAAGTCAGACGTTTACCGAAAAAGCCAAGCTTGTCTCGGCGTTTGTGACTGAAATAGCAAGTGAAGAAGAGGCGTTGAGTCATGTTCTTGATTTGTGCGGAAAAAAGGAAGCATGTCAGCTTCTCGTTTCCGGGTGTGAACGGGATTTGTCTGAAAAGGCAGAAAATCTGTGCGACGCCAAACAGTCCAAGATCATTGCCGCGCCCGGATTGAAAAAGGATTTGTACAAGAAGCTGGAAGCCAAGTGCAAGAAGTCCGGTTTCGAGTGTATTGATTCGGGATTGCGTGACCATCTGGCCGGGGTTGATATCGGGTTTACCTTTGCCGACTACGGCATTGCCGAAACCGGTACACTGATGATCGACTGTCCAAGTGAGGATTTGAGATTGGCGACCATGGTCAGTGAATATCATATATGCATCCTGCCCAAGTCCAAGATAAGGAAGGACAGTTACTCCATTGAAAAAATGATGCTCACCCGTATGAACAAGACACCAGATTACATGGCGTATGTAACGGGTGCGAGCCGGACTGCCGACATTGAACGAGTCCTTGCCCTTGGCGTACATGGTCCGCTTGAATTGCACATATTGCTCCTGGAGGATTAGTCATGCAGAAAGCCAAGAATCTGAAAGAATATCGCGAGGAACTGCACGAGTCGCTGGACAATGATTTTCTGCGTACCACTCTTGATAATTTTGCCGTGGCCTATCGGGCCGGACGCGCCAATGCCTTCAAGGACATTGACGTCAGGGCCTTGATTCGCGAAATAGCGGATTCCAAGGACGATGCGACCGCCCGGTTTGATGAACTGTACAAGCAGTTCAAGGCCAATGCCGAGGCTTCAGGTGCCCATGTTCATTTTGCCAAGGACGCAGATGAGGCCAATGCCATTATTGCCGGTATAGCCAAGGCCAGTGATTGCAAGAAGATCGTCAAGTCCAAGTCCATGACCGCTGAGGAAACGTTGCTCAATCACGCCCTTGAAGACGAGGGGCTGGAAGTGGTCGAGACTGATCTTGGCGAGTGGATTATTCAGCTTCGTCATGAAGGCCCGTCCCATATGGTCATGCCAGCCATTCATCTGTCCCGCTATCAGGTGGGAGATCTTTTTTCGGAAGTCACCGGCAAGAAGCAGGACGCCGAGATCGAGAAGCTGGTCAAGGTGGCCCGCCGCGAACTGCGTCAGAAGTATGTCGAGGCTGACATGGGCATTACCGGAGCCAACTTTGCTGTGGCCGAGACCGGTGGTATCGGTCTGGTTACCAATGAGGGCAACGCCCGTCTGGTGACAACGCTGCCTCGCGTTCACGTTGCTCTCATGGGTATGGACAAAATCATTCCCTCGTTGCATGACGCCCTGCGTATCCTGAAGGTTCTTCCTCGCAACGCGACAGGGCAGGCCATAACGTCCTATGTTACCTGGATTACCGGGGCCAACGAATGTGCCACAGGAACGGACGGCAAGAAGGAAATTCATTACGTCATCATGGATAACGGGCGTAGCGAAATGTCCAAGGACCCGTTGTTCTCTCAGGTGAACCGGTGTGTCCGTTGTGGTGCCTGTGCCAATGTCTGTCCTGTCTACCGATTGGTGGGCGGCCACAAGATGGGCCATATCTACATCGGTGCCATCGGGCTGATCCTGACATATTTCTTCCATGGCAAGGACAAGGCCAGGAATCTTATTCAGAACTGCATTAATTGTGAGGCATGCAAGGACGTTTGCGCTGGTGGTATTGATCTGCCGCGCCTGATCAAGGAAATTCACGCCAGAATTCAGGACGAGGAAGGGCATCCTCTGCCAA
This sequence comes from Pseudodesulfovibrio sp., assembly GCA_016342345.1. Classification (GTDB taxonomy): domain Bacteria; phylum Desulfobacterota; class Desulfovibrionia; order Desulfovibrionales; family Desulfovibrionaceae; genus Pseudodesulfovibrio. The sequence continues at coordinate 21,268 of JAEINO010000015.1, forward strand.
GCCTGCTGCTTTCCAAGGTGCTCAAGAATCGCAAGCTTTTCCATACGTTGCTCAGAACTGCCAAGTGGGCGCAGAAACCGGTTGAAAGTGAAGGTTTTATCCGTCATCTGCCCATGATTCTTGGCAAGGAGCATGGTTTCAAGGCTCTGCCCGCCATTGCCGAGAAGCCGTTCCGTGACAGGTGGCCGGATATCCGTCCGAACATAGCCAATCCCAAGCATCGGGTGGCCTTGTTTTCCGGTTGTGTGCAGGATTTCGTCTATCCCGAGCAGATGGAAGCTGCGGTCAGGGTCTTTGAGGCCAACGACGTGTCCATGGAATATCCCATGGAGCAGTCCTGTTGCGGCCTTCCTGTTCAGATGATGGGTGAGATGAAGGCATCCCGTGATGTGGCCGTACAGAATCTCCGTGCTTTTGAAACAGGTGATTACGACTATGTCATTACCTTGTGCGCTTCCTGTGCCGCGCATCTTAAGCATAACTATCCGAAATTGATGAAGGATAGTCCGAGTCTCACTCTCAAGGCTCAGCAGTTTGCGGACAAGGTCATAGATTATAGCTCTTTTGTGCATGATGTGCTCAAGGTGAAGGCTGAAGACTTCAAGAAGACGGATATCAAGGCGACCTATCATGCGCCGTGTCATCTTTGCCGCGGGCTGGATGTTCATGATGCTCCACGCGAACTTATCGAGACCGGTGGCATGGAATACGTCGAGTGCGACGAGGAAGAAGTCTGTTGCGGATTTGGCGGAACCTTTTCCATGAAATTCCCGGAATTGTCTTCCGAGCTTTTGCGCAAGAAGCTTGATAATGTGGAGGCAACCGGTGCCGAAGTGCTCCTGACTGATTGCCCTGGTTGTATCATGCAACTGCGCGGTGGTCTGAAGACCAAGGGGTCTTCCATTCAGGTTCGCCATGTGGCCGAGGTCCTGGCTGATAACAAAAAATAAGCCCTTACCCCAGTTTGCATGAGGCTCTCAAGGTTGGACCGCAATCCCCACGAAGTACTCACCATGCTTCTTCCAAGAGAACATGCCTCATGCAGGTTCTCCGTCCCGAAAGGGACGGAGAACCTTTTTGAAAGTTTTTGATTTCAAATGGATGAAGACAACCCCAGGGAGGGGTAGAAATGATCAAGCATATAGTCATGTGGACACTCAAGGATGAAGTTGACGGATCAATCGCCAAGAACAATGCGGCACGGATGAAGGAAATGCTCGAAACCCTGAATGGGCGTATCACGGGTTTGAGGCATATTGAAGTCAGTTTCAATATTGTGGCTGCTGACCCCGAAGTTCACATCATTCTCCAGTCGGAGCATGATGACGCAACTGCCCTGGATTTCTACCAGAATCATCCTGAGCATCAGGCTTGCATTTCTTTCGCAAAAAAAGTGGTCACCAGTCGCAAGGTCGTGGATTACGAGATCTAGGGAAGTGCTGCATAATTGCCCTCTGGCTTCGTTGCTGCAAAAAAAATCAAACCCTAGCGTGCAGGAAGCACGCGTCAGCCTTGACTTTTTTGCGCGCCTTGCCAGCGAACAATTCTACAGCACTTCCTAAAAATTGAATTAATCAGTACTTCCCTAGACCCGGCTTGACGGGAATTCCTGAGAATTTACGCGTTTCGTATGCCTCGTCATAAGGATGCCGCGCGAAGGAGAAAATGATGTCACTGCGTTACGACGAGAATCGGCAGCGGATAATATGCTGCTGGGAAGAGCCGAGACATGTTGTGATGAACAAGAAGAAAGGCGTTATCAGACGAGCCCGCATGATTACCGTCAAGGTGAACAACAACGGCAAGCTGAATAACAAGGATATACGGCGACACGAGGATCATCCCATGTTTTCGTATATCAGCCGGTTCAATTCCATGCTCAACAGGATCAAGTCACTTTCCTGTCATGAAGACGGCCACAAGTGCGCCGTGTGTGGTGCAAAGGAAGGCGTCAGCCCGTATTATGATGTTCGTACCCAGTCCATAATCTGGTTGTGCTGGGAGCATCTCGACGATTCGCCCTTGGTGGCTGCCTGATCTGCGGGTGTTTCAATTTCCTTTGGCAACAAAACATTTTTTAAGTTTGAAACGCCGCAAAGTGGTCCGACTTATTCGGGCAACTTTGCGGTTTTGTTATGCCTGTGTCCGGATATCGCTGCCTCGTTTCACAATGTCAGGGGTCCATTCATAGCCCGTGAATTTCTGTTTGAAGAACAGGGAGTAGAGGACCGGGCACAGCACCAGAGTCAGTATGGTGGCGAACAGGAGGCCGGACATGATGCAGTTCGCCATGGGACGCCACATTTCTCCCCCTTGCAGAGAGAGAGGAACCATGCCGATGATGGTGGTGGTCGCTGTCATGATGATGGGCCTGGATCGTTCCATGGCCGACAGCACTATGGCGTCTGCCAGCTCTATGCCCCGTTTGCGTTGGAGTTCGATGCGGTCAATGAGCATGATGGCATTGTTCACGATGATGCCCAATAGGGAAATCATGCCGAGCATGGGCATGAACCCGAAGGGTGAGTTGGTGCCCAGCATGCCTGCGGTTATGCCGACCATCATGGGCGGTAGTGTCAGAATGATGATCAAGGGGCGACGAAGGGAGTTGAATTGGAATATCAGCACGAGCACGAGCAACCCCATGGCCAGCGGCATGTTGGCATTGATGGCTTCCTGCGATTCGACGCTTTTTTCAAATTCGCCGCCGTATTCGATGGTGTAGCCGATGGGCCAATCCTTTCCCTTCATGAGAGCCGCGATCTGAGGTTTGATCTGATCAAGTATGGTCAGGGCAAAATATCCGTCGGCCACGTTCGCCTTGACGGTCATGGTGCGGGTCTGGTCACGGCGACGGATGTCTGATGGCTGCCAGTCAAGCCTGGCTGTGGCAATTTGGCTTAGGGATACGCTGGTGCCACGGTCAAACGAATAGACGTTCAGGCTGTCGATCTTGTCCAGGCGATCACGGAATGACTCGTCGTTGCGCAAGATGATCGGGATAACCGTGTCCCCTTCGCGATAATTGGAAGCATGCATGCCGCTCATGCTGGTTTGCAGGCTGAGGGCTACGTCATAACTGGACAACCCGGCTTCACGGGCCTTGTCCTGATCAATGTCGATCATTAATTTTTTGGTCCATTGCCCCCAATCATCCCAGACCCGTGTGATGCCTTGTTGTTGCTCGATTATTTCGGCAATGCTTTCTCGTAATGTATAGAGCGGCTTGATTTCCGGGCCTGATATCCTGATTTGCAGCGGGGCACCAACAGGCGGGCCGTTCATGAGTTTGTTGAGGCTGAAGTCGGCGTCAGGGAAGTTGTTTTCCAGATTCGTGCGAGTCCGTTTGATCACGTCATTTACGGATTCGACGGATTTTGTGTTGACTATGAAAGTTGCAAGGTTGTCATTTTTCTGCTCCAGGTTCAAGGGGAGGTACCAGCGCGGACCGCCATGTCCAACAAAGGTTCCAATGCTGTCCACGTCCTTGTCGGCCAGCAGGAAATTCTCCAGCTTGGCTGCCCTGTCCCTGGTCTCGGTGATGTCCGTGCCTGATGGTTGCCAGAAATCAATGGTGAACTGGGCTCGTTCGTTGGGTGGAAAGAACATTTTGGGAACGAATTTGAAACCCCATATTGCCACGCCACAAGCCAGCAGCACCGAGGCAAGGAAAAGTGTTCTGTTGCGCAGGCAGAATAGCAGAAACGAGCGGTATCCTCGATAAAGTCTGTTTGAGTAGCTCTGTACCGAGATTTTTGGTTTGAGGACGTAGAAACACATCATGGGCACCATGCTCATGGACAGTCCCCATGAACAGAGCAGGGTCAGGGTCACCACCACGAACAGGGAATAGCAGAATTCACCCGTGGCATTTTCGGCCAACGGGATGGGCAGGAATGCGAATATGGTGGTCAGCGAGGCGGCCAGAAGGGGCATCCACAATTCCGAGACAGCCTCGGTCACGGCCTTCATGCGGTCTTCTCCAGAAGCAAGGCGTACGAGAATTGCTTCGGATACGACCACGCCGTTATCCACGAGGATTCCGAGTGAAATAATGAGTGAAGCAATGGAGATACGTTGCAGGGCTACATCGAAATAAGGCATCAGCCCAACGCAGCCGAGCATGGCCATGGGGACCAGTGATCCTGCAATGAGACCTGTTCTGAATCCGGCGAAAAACAGGATGACAATGACAACAAAGCCAAAGGATTCAAGCAGATTGATCATGAACTCAGAGATGGCAGTGTCCACATATTGGGGCTGGTAGACCAGAATGTTGCATTCAAGGCCGTGGTACATATCCCTTCTGAGTTCATCCAGTCGTTTGGTAACCCGTTTGCCGAGTTCGGTGATGCTGTCGCCTTCCGCCATTGAAACCGCCAGCATCAGGGCTGGAGTGCCGTTGTAGCGGGCCAGGGTGGAAGGCGGATCGGAAAAGCCTCTGGTAATGGTTGTGACATCGGCCAGTCGGACGGAGTCCTTTTTACCGGGAGGGCGGATGGCCAGACTGTATATGTCTTCTTCATCCTGAAATTCTCCGGTCGGTTCAATTATGATGCGTTCCGGGCCTATCTTGGTACTGCCGCTTGGTTGAATGGTGTTTTGATGGTCGATGATCTGGGCAAGGGCGAACGGACTGATTCCTGCCGATGCCATGCGGGAGTTGGAGAATTCCACGAAGATTCGTTCTTCCTGAATGCCCCACCGATCAACTTTTCCAACGCCGTCGATCTTGAGCAGTTGGTCTCGCAGGTCATCGGCAGCATCTTTGAGTTCGCGATATGAAAATCCGTCTCCGGTCAAGGCGATGAGGATGCCGTACACATCGCCGAATTCATCGTTTATAATTGGTGTCATTGCCTCGGGCGGCAGAGTCGGGGCGGCGTCCGAGATTTTGTTGCGTAATTTTTGCCAGACAGGCCCCACGTCCTTGACCCGGTCGAACAGCTCTACGTCAATGATGGAAAGGCCTGCCATGGACTGCGATTTGACGACTTTGACATCGCTTATCTCACGTATTTTTTCCTCAAGTTTGTCCGTGACCAGTTCTTCCACCCGCTTGGGGGCAGCTCCGGGGAACTGGGTTATGACAATGGCGTGGCGGATGGTGAAGTCAGGGTCTTCATCCTTGGGAATGGAGACAAAGGTCATCAGCCCGCCAAGAGCGATAATCAGAAAAAGGGCAATGGACGTGCGGTTGTTTTCGATGCACCACCTGGCAAGATTCACGGTTATCCCTCCATTCCGTTCTTGTGGAATCGAACCTTGAGGCCTTCCTTGAGGTGGTTCACGCCGCGTATGACGACCATGTCTCCGGGTTTGACGCCAGCAAGTATTTCAATGCCATGGACCGTGAGTGTGCCGAGAGATACAGGGTGACTCGTGACCGTTGATTTTTCGACATCGACCAACCAGACGGACCGGACGCCGTTGGAGGCACTGGTAACAGCTGCCGGTGGAAGGAATATTCCGTCATTACCATTGGTATGCCCGATAAATTTCACCTGCCCGGACATGCCGCTGCGGATGGCCTTGTCCGTGTTGTCCAGATAGACCTTGACCGGATAGGTTGATCCCTGATTCGAGCCAATGCTGATTTCCATGACCTTGCCGTTCATGATTCGGCCAGGCAGGGCGTCAAAACTTACGTCAACATCTCCGCCTTCCCGTATTTGGGATATCAGGGTGTCTGGAACCGAGACGTACATTTTCATCTGAAGGCCAGCGTTGAATGAAATGATTCCCTGACCGGACTGGACGTTCTGGTGGATATTGGTCTTGACGTTGCCGACCCATCCATCAAACGGTGCATACAGGGTCGTGTAATTCAGATGTTTGCGGGCGATGTCCAGTTTCTTGGACGATGCGCTGAGTTGGGCCTCGTACGATTTGAAGTCCGCTTCAGACTGATCCAATTCACTGCGGGATATGACCTTGCGATCAAAGAGCTGGCGAATCCGTTTTACGTCTGCTTCGGCGCGTATGTAGTTGGCGCGTATCTGCTGAAGATTTGCATCGGCCTGTCTGAGTTCCAGGTCGTAATCGGCAGGATCAAGGCGAGCAAGAATTTGCCCTTTGGAAAATCTGCGGCCAATCTGGTCTGCCGGGAAATCGACAATCTTGCCAGCGACACGGAAGGAAAGGTCGGTTTCCAATGCATCTTCGGCAGTGCCGGCAAATGTCCACTGCTTGTCGGCATTCTGTTGTCCGACTACGATTGTTTTTACAGGGCGCAGGATCGCCTGGGGAGGGGCCGGCTCTCCGCTGCATCCATGAATCAGGAGGATTGTTGTCAGTACAATATAAATGGGAAAACGTTTCATTCTGCTACTCCATGGGAAGGCCGAGAAAGCCTCTTGTTCTTTTGCTGAGCACTTTTGCAATTTTTGAGATGCCGGTTTCGTCATATTCTTCCCAGCCGAGTCGTTTGATGATCAATCTGTGGTCTTCAAGAAATTTGACACACATGGCGATGATGGCGTGGCCAGTCATGACCTGTTCTTCATAGTCTGTTTCTTCAGGCAGGACTCCGGAAACAAGGGCGTGTAGAGAATGAAACGAAGGAGTGAAGAATTCCTTTTCAAGCAGCGGGAAAAGTTCTGTTGGCTGGGCAAGTTCGCGGGATATGATAAAGCTTGTCCATATATGTTCCTTGCGATCAAGAAATCCGTGAATCAGCATGGTTATGTACCATGAAACGACTTTGCCCATTTCCTGCTGGTCATGGCCTGCACGTTCAAGCCTTTTGAACACTTCTTCTGTGGCAGGAGATACGGTGTGCCGTCTGTCTATGAAAAAGCGAATGATCGCTTCATAGAGTCCGAATTTGCCGCCGAAATGGTAGCTGACAGTGGAGAGATTGACACCTGCTTCACCAACCAGTTCCCGCATGCTCACAGCATGAAAGCCATGCATGGCAAACAGTCTGGCGCCGGTTTTCATGAGAATCTGGCGGGTCTCTTCGCCCTGATCCTTTCTGTTGAGGTTCTTGGCTTTTTTGGGTGGCATGAGTAACTCCTGGCATCACGATAGGTCTGTTGGACTTCAAAAAACGCGTGAGATTTCATCAACTGCACAAGCCCTTTTACTCAGTGCCATGCTCTAAGTCAAACGTTTGTTTTGTATGAATGCTGTTTAATTCAAGGCAGGTATGTGTGGAGGTGTATTAAAATGTTTTTTTTATATAAAAAAATGGCACCGAACAGGATGTTCGGTGCCATGGAGGGGATATCTTGGGGACATTTCGGTTTGATACGAGTGCCGGAGGTCATCCGGCTATCCGGATTTCAATTCCCGTTGCGCAGTTTTTTGGGATTTGCTGTTTTGTTTGCCTATTTGCCAAAAGAGCATTTGGGGAATGTGCAGGTCTTGCATTCGTGGCAGAGTCCGCCTTCTCCCAGTTCTGCGAGGTCGGATCGTGTTATGCATACATCGGCCAGCAATCTTGGCAGCAGCAGATCAAGGCTTGTGGTCTTGTGGAACAGGGCGCAGGCCGGAACGCCCAGAACCTGTACCAGTCCCAGATGGCCCAGTAGGCTCATGGCTCCGGGCAGCACTGGCATGCCATACAGCATTTCCGTGACCCCGGCATCCTGAAGTCCTTTTCTGGTAACATCGTCCGGGTCAACGGACAGTCCCGCAGTGGTGATTATCAGGTCGCATTTTTCGTTAACAAGGTCTTTGATGGCACTGCAGATGTCTTCTGCGTTGTCCGGTGCCTTGATGGTCTTGATAACCGTGCTGCCATAATGGGCCACCTTGGCGGAAATGACGGGCTCGAATTTGTCTTCCACAAGCCCGGAGAAGACTTCGGTTCCGGTGATCAACACACCGACACGTGCCTTTCGTAGCGGGCGGATCGAGAAGAGCGGTTCTTCGTCCAGAACCTGAAGTGCTGCCTCGAAATCCTTGGTCGGAAGATAGAGCGGAATGGCGCGGGTTCCGGCTATCTGGGTGCCTTTTTGCACGATGGAATACGATTGACGTGAAGCACACATGACGCCAGGGACATGATTGAATTGCTTCAGCCTGGTCGAGTCCACGAAAAGCAAGCCGTCTTGATCTGCCACGAGTTTTGATTTTCCTTCACGAGGGTCACCCAGCACGGTGACGCCTGGGCCGGACATGAGCTTTCCGAAAGCTGTTGCAGCCTTGTTCTCGTGGACCCATTCGATTCCAGGGTCCTGATCGTCAAGATAGATACGGCTTCGACCCATGCGTTGTAGGCGACAGACATCACCACCGGTCAGGAGTTGGCCGTGTTTGAATTCAGGCCCCTTGCTCACTCCGGGTTCTATGCGCGTCATGTCGTGAAGAGGGTGTCCTCCCACGGCTTTTTCCACTGGCGTTGCGGTCAGTATTGGCTCGCGAATCAATTCTGCGCCAGGACCGTCCATGTACGGGGATTCTCCCTGGCAAGATCGGCAGATCGCTCCGAATTGAGCAGGGAAGGCCTCGCCGCAGATCGGGCAGGCGATAATAGTGCCCTTGCTGCGCTTGATGAGTTGCTCGGGCCTGACTTGCACATCGCGCATGGAGCAGATGCTGGCACCAGCTTCGAGGATCTGGCGACGCAGTAGCGGGGAGTCCTGCTCCTGTTTCGGCTTGCTTTTCATGAGCCATGTGCGGATTTCTGAATCAGGATCGATTTTGTCCAGATCAAGCCACAGGCGTACACCTTTGCCGGTAAATTTGTCATAAAGGCAAACTGAATACAGGCCGAGATTCAGGATTTTCAGCCAGCCGTTGCCAACAGAGCAGGGGGAAAGCATCTGTACTGCATCAGGCAGACACCACGATGTTTCACTGATCGCGTCGAAAAGGATGTCATCGGGCAGAGCCTTGATGGCCGCATCCACCATGAATCCGCCAAGAACGAGGCCTGGTGCTGCATATCCGTGAAACTGGGTAGCGGCTTCAATGAACTGATCGATGGAGTAAGGGCCTATGGTGTCGGACGGTAAAAGGAGGTGTGAGTAGTCGGTAGTCATGATGTCCTTGGCGGCAAATGGTTGAAAAGGGATCGGCCGACATGAGTGCCGACCGATCCGTTTGGTTTGTTATGGTGTCTTGACGTAGATGATTGACTGAGTGCTCATTTTCTTGATTACCTGCTTGCCCTTGGCTTCGGCCTGCATGAGAAGGATTTCCTTCTCGCCAAAGCTTAAGGCCTCAGTCAGGCAGACATCCACGCATATCGGGTCGAGACCGTGTGTTACGCGCTCGTAGCACATGTTGCATTTGTGCGCGTAATTGTCCACTTTATTGAATTGGATGACGTGGTACGGACATTTTTCAATGCACTCGCCGCAACCTGTACATTTTTCCTGGTCAAAGAGCACGATGCCGGTTTGTTCGTCTTTGGTGATGGCATCGTATTCGCACGCTTTGGCGCAGGGAGTTTTTTTGCAGTGCTGGCACATGACCACCCAAGAATCTTCCTTCAGATTAGGAAAGACACCTTCAGTCTTGCTTTCCACCCTGATGTAATTCGCCATCTGGCCGGGTTGATCGTTTTCGTGGTCTATTAGTCCGTGGTGGTTGCGACAGGCCACGATGCAGGTCTTGCATCCGATGCAGCGGTCGAGATCCACCATTATGCTGAGTTGTCTCATTTCATCCTCCTGTTATTTGTAGATCTTGACCCGGGTCGAAACGTGAGCTTCGCCGCCACGCATGTCCTGCTCATCCAACGTGGAACCGGCATCGGCAATAAGTTCATTGTCGCTTGACCAGTTGCCTCGGGACGCAACCTTTCCCATGGTGTGTCCAAAGCCGTGAATGATGCCTGCACAACCGGGAATGATCTTTTCCGTAAGCTTGATCGGGATTTCTATTTTGCCGGTGCTTGATTCCATGGTGACCATGTCGCCCTCTTCGAGGCCGAGTTTTTTGGCATCAATGGGATTAATGAGACACGGGTTGGCATCAAGTCCAGAGATGGGATCGCGAAGCTGGGCGTTGTTCTGGGACCAGGCTCCGGTATTGTTCAGGAAGATGGTTCTGAAGTTGACCAGTATGAACGGGAATTCCTCTTCGCCGCGACGGTACTCCAGAGGCAGTTCAGGGCTGGGCCATTCCTGGCCTGCATCCTTGTACATCTGCCATTGAAGCTCGATTTTGCCAGAAGGTGTGTTGAACTTGCCATTGTCTTCATATTTGCGGAATCCGGCAGCTCCGGGGGACCAGAGGCCTCCGTTTTCCTGAAGCTTTTTCACGGACATGCCCACGCCGGCCAGTTCGATGTCGTAATATTCAACGTCATCCTTGAATGCAAAGTATTCCGGGAACATGCGCTTGCCAAGATCAATGAAGACACTGTTAGCGTGTCTGGATTCACCAATGGGTTTGACCACGGGCTGGCACAGGGCCGCGCCATGAGCAAAGTTGTACCACCAGGGCATGTACAGCAATTCCCAGCGTTCATAGTTGGTCTGGTCAGGCAACACGAGGTCGGCCCATTTCATGGTTTCCGAGGGCATGATTTCGGTAACAACGAGCAGTTCCAGCTTGTAGCTTCCGTCCTCGTTCTTCATGGTAACGGCCTTGCGCCATTCGTTTGAACCCATTTCGGACATTGCAGGGTTGCACTCGGTTGCAATGAAGACTTTGAGGGCATCTTCCTTGATGGCCTGGGCTGCGTACCAGGTCGGTTGCAGGAAGAAGTTGTAGTTGTCGAATTTTTCACGGTCCTTGCCTGTGCGATGGTAGCCAAGCTCCGCGAGGTCAGGAGCGGGTGGCACAGGTTCGACTGGTGCCATGGGAGCGATATCAGGCAAGGGCTGCCCGCCGGGATTGTCCAGATTGCCTGTGATGACCAGGAAGATGGTCCAGGCATGACCCCAATCCATGGCATTACCATACATGATGGACTTGAAGGCATCGATGCAGGCACTGGGTGCTTCCGCGACCATTTTAGCCAGTTTCACGATGTCAGTTGCCGGAACTTCGCAAATCTTGCTCATTGCTTCCGGGGTTTTGTCCTTGATATATGCCTTGAGGTTGTCCATGTCGCCTTCACGGACCCATTTGTCACAGAACGGCACGTTATGCAGGTCGTTTTCCAGAAGGTAGTTGCAAACGCCCAGGAACAGGGATGCGTCTCCGCCCGGCTTGATGGGAATCCACCAGTCGGCCTTGGAGGCTTCCGTGCGGTAGAGGGGATCGATGACGATGAGCTTGGCTCCGCGATCCTTGGCGTCGAGAATGTGTTTTGGAACACATGCATCATCCAGACAGCCGAAGGGATGACGACCGGACAGGATCATCAGGCCGCCCTTGGGCACGGTGTTGTACATGGGGGCGATGTGATGGTTGGGGAAGCAGCCGAACGTATGAATCATCGCCATGATCTTGCCGGAGTCGCAATGCGGCAGGCCTGTGGATATGAATCCTCCGCAGGCGTTGACGAAACGCCATTTGGGGTCGGTCACGGAGTGGGGGAACATGGAGTAGGTGAACTTGTGGGCTTCGCCACGATCACGAAGCTCGGTCAGCTTTGTTTCCATGATCTCCATGGCTTCGTCCCAGGTAATGCGTTCGAAGTTTCCGCTGCCGCGTTCGCCTACGCGTTTCATGGGAAATTTGAGCCGTTCAGAGGAATACAGCGAGGTTATACCGGCCATGCCCTTGACGCAGACCTTGCCGCGACCTCGGGGGTTGCCTTTCACTTCCTTGACGACACCATTTTCCACGCGAGCCAGAATTGCACATTCGGCCTTGCACTGATAGCAAATGGTTGGAATCCACCCATCTTCATACATATCGTACTCCTATGTTTGTTCGGTAGCCTGAAAACTGAATTATTCGCCTTGTCGCTCTTTGTCACTTAAACGATATTTTTTTCGGTATGTGTTTCCGATGATTCCGATGATCACCCATGCGCCGATAAAGATACCCCAGATGACAGGATTTAACGGGTTGTAATCGTAGTTCATCCACACTCCTTACGGGTTTTGTCCGTTACAATCTGGTCCCGACGTGTGCGGTACATTTCCTTGAGCTTGAGAGGATCGGCCACAAGCTGAAATACCACCGCAACAAAAAGAGTTCCGCCAATGAGATTTCCCATGACAGTAAACAACTGATTGTGTGCCCACCCGAATTTTCCGAAGCCCCAATGCATCAGCACGGGAGTTATATTGTTCATACCGGTAACCGCCTCAAGCCAGAGATCCTGTTGGAAAAGCGGTACTGCCAGAAATCCGATGTTTGCGATGCAATGTTCATTCATGCCAGCCACAAATGCAAGAGGGCCGTAGGCGGTAAGCATGATCTTGCTCATGTCGTCATTGGTCTTCATGAAAAGGATGGCAGCAGACTGGAGCGTCCATGTACAGATGATGCCCATGACGAAAATCTCCATGGAGGTTTCACCTGTCTTTGCCAAACCGATGTCGTGTGCCCGCATGAGCCAGGGAAGTGCATGGTAGCCGCCCCCTTTGCTCATAATCCACATGAATGACATGGACCCGATGAAGTTGCCGATGTAGCCCACCAAGACGCCTAGAAAGAACTGTTTCCACGAAATGCGATTGTTAAACACACCCACAAGGCCATAGGCCATGTCTGCGGTTACGAGAGTCATCCCGCTGAACATGATGATTACAAGTGAGAACATGAACACCAATCCCATGAGCAGATTGGCCAATCCAGGGGCCAGATTCTCGGACACTCCAGCTGATACGGACAGAGCCAGCATGGCACCGAAACAGACAAACGCACCGCCTGCAAATGCTGAGATCAGAAAAGCCATGGGGCGTTTGTTGAGCATCCCCCATTTCTTGTCACAGAGGTCTGCTACCTCAATAATATGTTCCTCGGAATTCAATGGCATCAAATTCTCCTGCTAAAACGCTGGGTGCCCTGTCAGTTGTGAGGGCATAAACATTTTGCTTCTCCCGCAATGGGTTGCATGTTTGTTTTCAATTCCATTGTACGGCGCGGTGCACTGCGCGCAGGCTGTTTTTCAACGCCTACAGAATAAAGAGCCATGGCGATCTGAAAAGGTTACCTGTCTGGAGAAAAAAAATGAAAATCTTGAATTGTATGAGGGAGGCGAATGTCTCTTTTGAAGGGATGATCCTGGTTTGATGCGATCAGGACTTGGATGGCGACGATAAATTTATCAGCAAAATTCGTTGCATACGAAGTCGTCAAGATTGCAGGTGCGGGACAAGACTCCACTGGCCACGGCAAGTCGCATGAACTCGGCCATCCTGCTTTTGTCCGGTCTCAAGTTGTCAAAAGTAATGATTTTTTCTTCAAGCACTCGCGCGGCAAGGCTGCTCGAAACTCCTGTGTACATGGCCTGGGTCGCGGCACAGTAATCAATGTCGGTATGCAGTTTATCCCTCGCCTGGAGCAGGATCTGGACATAGTCGCTGACACGATCGGGATGGGCCTGATAAAAATCTTCGCGTACCGCTACAACGCAACAGATATGTCCTGGAGCCATTTCCTTGGAGCGGATAATCTGGTTTGCATCTCCATCGAATACGCATTTGGTGCTCCATGGTTCCGCACAGAAAAATGCGTCGATAGTCTGCTTTTTCAAGGAATTGATGGCATAGGACGGGTTGGTGTCGGCAATGCTGATATTGTCCCATAGATTTGGATATTCATGGGCCAGCTTGCTCAGAATTACCCGATGTGTAGAAAACTGGCCTGGAACGCCTACGAGTTTGCCTTGAAGCTTGATGGCTGAAGTGGCAAGCGCGCTTCCGTCATGGTGGCCGTCCATGATGTATTTGAGGCGTGTCCCGGAATTGCAAAGTTGCATGGCAAGCGGAGCCATGATGAAGGCTGCGTCAATGCGTCCCTGTTTCAAGGCCTCGGAAAGCGCGCTCCATGACAGAAAACGTTTCATGTGGCTTCGAGAATTCCGTTCTTTTCCAAGCCTATGGGCGACCATGCCCAAAAGATGATCTGAAATGGGAAGATACCCGACTCGAATGGAGGATTTGTCAAGTTGTCCGGCAAGCATTTCGGCCAGCAAAGGGTGAGCACTGTGCAGACGTTTGCGCACGGTCCCTGGCTTCAGAGCAAGTTTGTCAGCGATTTCCTCGATGGAATGACCTGATGCAAAATACAGGTGGCAGACGTCTCGAAGAGGGGCTGACAATTGTGAAAATGCATTGTTGACCGCAGCCCGGAAGCAAAGTTGTTCATAGCTTGCTGCCGGGTCCATGGATTTTGGGGCCAGAGGCTCGTAGTGCTCCAGTCCATCGAGTGATACTTCCCGGCCTCGTTTGCGCAGATGTCGGTAACACTGTGATTTGACGATGGTTTTTAGCCATGGTGCAAAACTTTCAATATTCCGAAGCTGGTCAAGTTTGGAGAGCGAAATAAGAAGAGATTCCTGCACAACGTCCTGAGCATCTTCATTTGAACGAAGGATATGATTTGCCTGGGCGATAATTACAGGCATCAGATCGGAAATCAGCCCACTTAGTTGGCGTGGTTCTTCTCTGGTTTCCGGGTGATTCAATTGCGTATTTTGCAAGTCTGATTTCATGAATTGGGCCATGAACCACCAATTGAGAACCCATTGTAGAATGAAGTAAAAGAGGAAACCATCACTATTGTTTGGATAGTCATTTTAGAATATATGGTTGTTGTTTTTGTCTCAACAACATTGCATTGCATGGCTGCGGTGTATCAAACATGCTCAACAACGTGTTGTGTTCGATTCTTATGCAACTTTCCTTTTGAACAATATATCATAATGCTTTTTAGTTTACAATTGGCTATCTCGCTAATTCGTCATGAATCGGTTGAGCCATGCGCTGCCATGTCTGAACCCGTTTGTGGAAGTTCGAAAACGGGCAATAGGGTTGATGGATGGTTGAATTAAAAGAATAATCACGAGAGCATGATTCATATGAATCGTCTGCTTTGTTACATTTGATGTTGTTTATGGAGACATAGTCTGCCCAGGGCAAGGGAAGATGTAACAAATGAAAAGGGGCACTCTTGAGAGTGCCCCTGATGTTCATGTGTCGAGGATGAAGGCTATTTAACCTTGCCAGCCTGCCATGCCTTGATCAGCTTGTCGTAGTCGACTGTTTCGCCCTGAGGCTTTTCGTTGGCCAGTTTGGCCTTCGGGGAACCGGGCTGGTTCAACCAGTAGGACTCTTCGCGGGGCTTGTTCAGCTTGGGACCGCATTCGCCCAGGATGCCTGCACGTTCGAGACGCATCATGATCTTGTCCTGTTCTGCGGCGAGATTGTCCATGGCTTTGTCAACGGTGACTTCACCGGCAACAGCTTCACCAATGTTCTGCCACCAGAGTTGAGACAGCTTTGGGTATTCGGGAACGTTGGTGCCAGTGGGGGTCCAGGCAACGCGAGCCGGGCTGCGATAGAATTCCACCAGGCCACCCAGCTTGGGAGCACGTTCGGTGAAGGACTTGTCGCGGATGTCGGAATCGCGAATGGGGGTCAGACCAACGTGGGCCTTCTTCAGGGAGGTGGTCTTGGCAACGCAGAACTGTGCGAACAGCCATGCGGCCTGACGACGTTTGAGCGGAGTGGATTTGAGCAGGGTCCAGGAACCGCAGTCCTGATAACCGAGCTTCTGGCCTTCTACCCAGTAGGGACCGTGCGGGGACGGAGCCATGCGCCATTTGGGTGTGCCGTCAGCGTTGACAACTGGTGTGCCTATTTCAACCATGGAAGCGGTGAAAGCGGTGTACCAGAAGATCTGCTGGGCAACGTTGCCCTTGGCCAGGCTGGGGAGGGACTGATAGAAGTCCATGCCCAAAGCACCAGGAGGCGCGTACTTACGCAGCCATTCCATGTACTTACGTAATGCATACTTGGCGGCAGGGCCGTTTGTGGCGCCACCACGGGAAACAGAGGAACCGACAGGTCTGCAACCTTCGACACGGATGCCCCATTCATCGACAGGCTTGCCGTTGGGGATACCCTTGTCGCCAGCACCGGCCATGGACAGCCATGCATCGGTGAAACGCCAGCCGAGGTCCGGAGCTTTCTTGCCGTAATCCATGTGTCCGTAAATGGCCTTGCCGTCGATTTCCTTGACGTCTTCACTGAAGAATTCGGCAATGTCTTCGTATGCGGACCAGTTGACCGGCACACCCAGTTCATAGCCGTACTTGGCTTTGAAGGCTTTTTTCAATTCAGGTTTCTGGAACCAGTCATAGCGGAACCAGTATAGGTTCGCGAACTGTTGGTCAGGCAACTGATAGAGCTTGCCGTCAGGGCCGGTGGTAAAGGATTTTCCCATGAAATCGTCGATGTCGAGAGTCGGCAGGGTGACGGATTTGCCTTCGCCGGTCATCCAGTCGGTCAGGTTGACCACATGGCCGGAACGGAAGTGGGTACCGATCAGGTCGGAGTCGTTGATGTAGGCATCAAAGACGTTTTCGCCTGACTGGAATTGCACCTGCAACTTTTCGATGACGTCACCTTCCTGAATCAGGTCGTGGGTGACCTCGACGCCGGTGATTTCATAGAAGGCCTTGGCAAGCACCTTGGATTCGTACTCGTGAGTGGGGATGGTCTCGGAGACGACCTTGATTTTCATGCCCTTGAAGGGAGCAGCGGCCTTGATGAACCACTCCATTTCCTCCATCTGCTGGGCTTTGGTCAACGTGGAAGGTTGAAACTCGTTGTCGATCCATTTCTTTGCAGCCTCTTTGTCGGCAAAACCGACACTGGCAAGGCTGAGGCATGCTACTGTGAGCACTCCTGTCATTAATAAACGCCGCAACTTCATACGTACCTCCGTATGCTGATTAAAAAACACCTCTACCTCTAGTATCTTTTACAGCCCATCGGCTTTCCCTGTCCCTGTTCGGGATGTCGCATGGTTCGGGTTATCCCCAGCGCATGAGTACAATGAGAAAACAAATGGATATTACCGTTGCAATCCATAGGCTTAAATCAGTCAGTCCCACCCAGGTCAGGTGGATGTAGGCACTCCCCAGCAGGCCGATGAAAAGGCGATCTCCACGGGTTGTTGTCAATGGCAGTAAACCTCGCCGGGCCACGCAAGGAGAAACGACTTCCCACACTGTCATGCCGATGAGGATCAGGGCGATGACGCAGAAGAATCCCGCCGTTACCGGTGTCCAAGCCATCCATTCCAGAGTCATATTCGTATCCTTCTTGGCTTAGACCCGACCAAGGGCAAATCCCTTGGCAAGGTGGTTACGTACAAACCAGATGACCAGTGCGCCCGGAACAATGGTCAGGATGCCGGCAGCAGCCAGCAGACCCCAGTCCAGACCGGTGGCACTTACCGTGCGGGTCATGGTTGCCGCGATGGGCTTGGCTGCAGTGGTTGTCAATGTCCTGGCCAGGAGCAGTTCCACCCAGCTGAACATGAAACAGAAGAAGGCTGTTACGCCAATTCCGGCGCGGATGAGCGGGATGAATACCCTGATGAAGAAACGCGGGAAACTGTAACCGTCAATGAAGGCTGTTTCATCGATCTCCCTTGGGACGCCTGACATGAATCCTTCGAGAATCCAGACTGACAGCGGAACGTTGAACAGACAGTGTGCCAGGGCAACCGCAATATGCGTGTCGATCAGGTTGAATGTCGAATACAACTGGAAGAACGGCAGCAGGAAAACCGCAGGCGGAGCCATCCGGTTGGTCAGCAACCAGAAGAAGATGTGTTTGTCTCCGATAAAGCGGTACCGGGAAAAGGCATATGCCGCAGGGAGTGCTGCCAGCAGCGAAATGACGGTGTTGATGGTCACGTAGATGATCGAGTTGATGTACCCGGAATACCATGATGAATCAGTGAAGATTTTCATGTAGTTGGCAATGGTCGGATCAGCCGGATACCATGCGAAGGTTCCCATGATGTCAGCGTTGGTGCGAAGCGACATGTTGAGCATCCAGTAAATCGGCAGGAACAGCAGACCCAGATACAGGATAAGGCCTATGGTTCTTTTGCGTATTATCATGATTTTTCTCCTGTCCCGACGGCCTGGAGAGCCTGGTAGAACAACCAGCAGAACAACAGGATGATGAGGAAGTAGATCAACGAGAAGGCCGCAGCCGGACCGAGATCGAACTGACCCACGGCAATTTTGACGAGATAGATGGACAGGAATGTGGTTGCGTTGCCAGGTCCCCCGCCTGTGAGCACAAAGGGCTCGGCATAGATCAGGAAGCTGTCCATGAACCGCAGCAGAAGGGCGATGGTCAGCACGCCGCGCATTTTTGGCAGTTGGATGAATCGGAATATGGCCCAGGAAGAGGCTCCGTCGATCTTGGCTGCCTGATAGTATGCTTCGGGGATGGCTCGGAGACCTGCATAGGCCAGAAGGACCACCAGCGGAGTCCAATGCCATACTTCCATGAGCATGAGCGTTATCCAGGCGTCAACGGCATTGGCCGTGTGGTCAAAGGCTATTCCGGCACTGTTGACCAGTGCGCCGAACAGACCGATGTCCGGCCTGGTGAAGATAATCCAGATTGTTCCGATGACGTTCCAGGGGATCAAGAGCGGCAGGGCCAGAATGACCAGACTCGCAGAGGCGGCCCATCCTTTTTTCGGCATCATCAGAGCGATGCCTATGCCAAGTGGCATTTCGATGAGCAGGACCAGGCCTGAGAATGCCAATTGTCGCCACAGGGCTTCATGCAATCTGCCATCAAGCAGGACTTCCTTGAACCATTCCACGCCGACGAACAGTCGTTGCCCCGGACCGAAAATATCCTGTACGGAATAGTTGACAACGGTCATCAGCGGAATGATCGCACTGAAGGACACGATGACAAGGACCGGGAGAATGAAAAACCATGCCTTGTTGTTATCCCATTTATTCATCATAGCCTCCCGTTACCTGACCAGTCTTTCGTCGCTGTAGAGTTTTGTTTTATCCGGCGGGAAGGTCAGCCAGCATTGTCCGTCCGGAATGCTTCGAGTGTCCTTGACTCTGGTCTTGATTTCGTGATTGCCGAATCGTGCGGTGACAATTCGACAGAATCCCTGATCTTCGACGCCGACAACCTTGGCGGCAATGGAGTCATCAACCTTCTCGTGATGGATGCCAACGTACATGGGGCGGATTCCGATCTTGAGTTTTCCGCCTGACAGCATGGCTTTCTCGCCATAGGAATTGGCAAGAGGGATGGCAACGTCATCAACCAGAGCAGCCGTGCCATCCACCGTACATTCGATGAAGTTCATGCCCGGACTTCCTATGAAATATCCGACAAATGTATGCTCGGGAGTTTCGAACAGTTCTTCCGGGGTGCCGGTCTGGACAATCTCGCCTTCATACATGACCACGACCTTGTCGGCGAAGGTCATCGCCTCGACCTGGTCATGGGTGACGTAGATCATGGTCAGCTTGAATTCCTTGTGTATTTCCTTGAGCTTGCGGCGCAAATCCCATTTCAGATGCGGATCAATGACCGTGAGTGGTTCATCAAAGAGGATGGCGGCGACATCGCTTCTGACCAGCCCCCGGCCAAGGGAAATCTTCTGTTTTGCATCAGCGGAAAGTCCTGCGGCCCGTTTGTGGAGGTCCTGTTTCAGGTCGAGGGCCTCGGCTATTTCGTCAACACGCTTGTTGATTTCAGTCTTTGGAACGCCCCGGTTCTTTAATGGGAATGCAAGATTCTGGTAGACCGTCATTGTGTCGTAGAGAACCGGGAACTGGAAGACCTGGGCGATATTTCGCTGCTCCGGTTGCATTGGGGATACGTCTTCGTCGTCATACAGGATTCTGCCATGGGATGGCTTCAACAATCCCGATATGATGTTCAGCATTGTGGTTTTCCCGCAACCTGAAGGGCCGAGCAATGCATAGGCACCGCCATCTTCCCATACCGTTTGAATCTGCTTCAGGGCAAAATCATTTTCGCCCGACGGATTGGGGAGGTAGCTGTGCTTGATTCCATTGAGTTCAATGCGCGCCATGTTTTCTCCCGGCTAGTCATTCTCAGGCGAGATAAGAAGATTTCCCGCTGAGTTGAATACGTAAAAGTTGCGGGGGTGGACATAAACTGAAACCGTGTTGCCAACCCGATGCATGTGGACACCGTCGTCCTGAACGACGAGCAGTTCGTTGCCATGTTTGAAATGGATGAAGGTTTCCGAACCATTGATTTCAGACAGGCCGACTTCTCCGACAATGCAGGCGTGATCGTCGCTTCCGCAGGTCATGCTCAATCTGTTGGAACGAATTCCGAACGTGTAGTGTCCGGGTTCCAGATTATTCATTGCTGTAGTGATTGAGAAATTCAGGCCACTTTTCATTCGGACTTGGCTATCCGTGATTTCGCCATCCATGAAGTTGATGGGAGGATCGCTGAAAACTTCGGCAACCCTTGTGGTGGAAGGGTTCTGATAGACTTCGGCAGTCGGTCCGACTTGGAGTACACGTCCTTCATCCATGACAATGACGCTTCCACCGAGCATGAGTGCTTCGGTCGGTTCGGTGGTGGTGTAGACGACCACTGAATCTCGCTGGATGAAAATCTTTTGCAATTCGTCCCGCAACTCTTCGCGTAACTTGTAGTCGAGGTTGACGAGGGGTTCATCCAGAAGCAGCAAATTGACATTCTTGACCAGTGCCCTGGCAATGGCGGTGCGTTGTTGCTGGCCGCCTGACAATTCGACTGGAAGTCTGTCCAGAAGGTGCTCAATGTGCAGCATGGACGCTGCTTCCATGACCCTCTTGTTGATTTCGTCCTTGTGTAATCCGTGAATTTTCAGGGGCGAGGCGATGTTTTCGTAAATGGTCTGGGACGGGTAGTTGATGAATTGCTGATAGACCATGGCAATGCTGCGTTTGCGCACCGAAACGCCTGTGACGTCCTGTCCCTCAGCGAAAATGGAACCCGAAGAAGGGCGGTCAAGCCCTGCCATTATTCTCAGTAATGACGTTTTCCCAGCCAGAGTCCGTCCCAGAACAACATAGCGGGAACTCGATTCGAATTCCAGATTGATGTCTTTGAGGTGGACGTCATGTCCAACCAATTTGGTGATGTCTTTGAGTTTTAAACTCATGCGTGGGTCTCCCAGTGGTCATATCCGCTCAATAATCCGTCAATTAATCGCATTTTTACATAGCACTGTCATAAAATGTTCGCAAGCGAAAACGGAAAAATCATTGCTCCTATGGCTTTTTTTAGGATTGTGCGGTGTGCCGAGTAGACTACTCGGCGACATGAAGCTCCACTTCATTGTGTTTCATGACTTCCACCAATTCAGGCGAAGGCATCTTGTCTGTGAACATGGCATCTATTTCCTGGATGTTGCCGAGTCGGACCATGGCGTTCCTGCCGAATTTGGAATGGTCGGTCACCAGGAAGACCTTTCGGGAATTGTCCATGATCGATCGAGCTGCGGTTACTTCGCGGTAGTCGAAATCGAGCAGAGTGCCGTCTTTGTCAACGCCGCTGATGCCGATGATGCCATAGTCCACTTTGAACTGTCGGATGAAATCAATGGCTGCTTCCCCCACGATTCCGCAGTCCTTGTGCCGGACGAGACCTCCGGTAACAATGACTTCTATATTACTGTTTGCGTTTAGGATTCTTGCTACATTCAAGCTGTTGGTGATCACTCTGAGACGTTCGTGATGAATGAGAGCCTTGGCGACTTCCTCTGTGGTTGTCCCTATGTTGATGAAGAGTGACGACCGGGAAGGAATCTTTTTTGCCACCAGTTTGGCGATGATTTGTTTCTCGTGCAGGCAGAGAATCTTGCGGTCGGTGTAATCAACATTTTCCGTGCTGAGTATGGGGCCTGCTCCGCCGTGGTGCCGTTGAAGAAGCCCCAGGTTGCAGAGATTGTTGATATCTCTGCGCACGGTTTGCGGTGTGACGTTGAATCGTTCGGCCAGGGTGCCTATGGCGACAAATCCTTGTTCCCTGACCATTTTGACTATTTTGTCGTGGCGAGTCCGAACTGATGCGTGTTTACCGCATGTGTCCGGCGTTATTTTCTTCTCTCTGTTTGACATCAAGTTTCCTTAAAAACAGTAATAAGTTCATTTGTGAAAATAAAAATGTGGTGTTTTGTGTTCGTAAGTGAAAAAAACAATGACGCATTCCTGGTTTTTTGCTAGTCTAATTACAAAATTTAGTCTTGGTGAGGCTTATAAATTTGTTTTTTGTTCATAACATGTTCACTTTTTTGCTACAAGAGAAAATGATTGTTAATTCGGTGAACCGAACAGCGGATGAATGATACGTGTCCATCCGTCTCAAGGATTGTCGTGATGAAAAGACTTCAGACCCGTGTCCTCATATTGGGAGGAGGAGCCACTGGTACAGGATTGGCCAGAGATCTGGCCCTGCGTGGTGTGCAGTGCCTTCTTGCGGAACGACGGGACATAAATGCAGGAGCTTCCGGTGGTAATCACGGACTGCTTCACAGCGGGGCACGGTATGTGGCTTCCGATGTCGAGGCTGCCGTGGAATGTCGGGAAGAAGGGGCCATTATCAAGAGGATTGCTCCACAATGTGTTGATGATTCCGGGGGGATTTTTGTCGCGGTGCAAGGTGATGACGAGCGGTATGTTGCCGATTTCGAAAGAATGTGCGCAAAAAGTCAGGTCCCGGTTCGGGAGCTTGATGTTCTTGCTGCACGGGAAATGGAGCCAACACTTTCCGATTCATTGATTGCTGCTTATGCAGTCGAGGATGCGTCTGTTGATCCGTTCATGCTTTCTCTCGACAATATGGCACAGGCATTGTCTTTGGGCGCGCGCTATCTGCGAAATTCGAAAGTGGTGGGGTTTGTCAGAGATGGTGGGCGGATTCAGTTTACCCGTTTTAATGATGAGACCACAGGCGAATTTTTTGAGGTTGAGGCGGAAATTGTCGTCAATGCCACTGGAGCATGGGCCGGACTCGTTGCTGCCATGGCCGGAGCCCATATCAACATTCTCTATTCGTCGGGAAGCCTTCTGGTTACTCAGGATCGCATAACCAGACGTGTTGTCAACCGATTGCGCAAGGCAGCAGATTCCGACATTCTGGTTCCCGGCGGAACCGTATCCATTCTGGGCACGACCTCTGTTACCATTAATTCCCCGGATGATTGCCGTCCGACCGTGGCGGAAACGAATCTGATCATTGACGATGCGCGGGCCATGATTCCGGTTCTGGAAACGACTCGCTATATTCGCGCATATTCCGGCGTGCGTCCGCTCGTTATTTCCGGGGATGGCAGCGATGCCCGAAGTGTCAGTCGGGGCTTTTCCCTTATTGATCATGCGCAGGACAATGTTGGTAATTTCATTACGATCACAGGCGGTAAGCTGACGACATACAGACTCATGGCCGAGAAAACAGCAGATGTTGTCTGCGAAAAACTTGGCGTGGACGCTCCCTGTCTGACCCGAACCGAACCGCTTCCCGCATCGTCCATGGGCAAGTGGACAGAGCCGGGGCGGGCACCGAAATCATGGATTCAGAATAGGGACGCAGATGATCTGATCCTGTGCGAATGTGAAATGGTGTCAAAAAACGCCATTGATTCCATCATCGGAAATATGGTCGGCATGCGGGGCAATTCAATGCTCAAGGCGATTGGTCTTCGCAGTCGGGTGGGCAAGGGGCCGTGTCAGGGTGGTTTCTGTGGTCTCAGGATAACCGGACATCTGTATGATCAGGGGCATGTTCAGGGCGGCCATGGCATTACGGAACTCAAGTCGTTTGTGGGCAGCCGTTGGCGAGGTTTTTCACCCATTTTGTGGGGACTTCCTCTGGTACAGGCCGATCTTCAGGAAGCCCTGTACTGTGGTGCTCTTGATATGGAATTGGATCACAATACAGAATATTTTTCGTGCGAGGATGATGAATGACCAGAGATGACGCCATATATGATGTCATGGTCATAGGAGCTGGATTTGCAGGGATGGCCGCTGCGCTCTTCGCTTCTGCCCAAGGACTCAGGGTTGTTCAGGCCGGAGCTACAGGGGGTATTGATTTCAGTACCGGGTTTATCGATCTCATGGGCGTGCATCCCGTTGAAGAGGGGCATCGCTGGAATAATCCCTGGTCTGCCATCAAGGCGGTTGTGCGTGATTGTCCGAAGCACCCATATGGTTTGCTTGAGCGAAGGGAAATCGAAGAATCGCTTGATATTTTTACAGGTTTTCTCACCGAACAGGGGCTGGAATATGTGGGCCGCAAGGAACGGAATACCTGCGCCATCACTCCGGCAGGGACCATCAAACGCACCTATCGGGTCCCACGGACGGCGTGGAATGGTTCGGTCGCCCTGGGGAAAAAGGCTCCTGCTCTTATTGTCGATTTTCATGGATTGAAGGGGTTCAGCGGCAAGCAGCTTGTCGAGACCCAGCAGCATAACTGGCCTGAGCTGCGATCCGTTCGGATAGATTTTCCCGGTGGCAGGGGGGAGCTTTACCCGGAACATCTTGCCTGGGCCTTGGCTGATCCGCTCATTCGGGAAAGATTGGTCGCATCGATTGCCCCTCATGCAGCGGATGTCGAGTATGTGGGATTTCCCGCCGTGCTTGGGCTGAATGATCCGCAGAAAGTAGTGACACATCTTGAAGAGTTGTTCGGCAAACGTATTTTTGAAATCCCGACCTTGCCGCCGTCCATTGCTGGTCCTCGCCTTCGTGCGGTTTTTGATCGCGGACTTCCATCCCAAGGAGTTCGCACACTCTCTCAGAAACTCGTTACACAGGTGCGGAAAATGGACGGCGGCATGTTTCAATTCGATGTCGGGTCAGGGGCTGCCAGGGTCACGGTTGTCGCGAAAGCCGCAATCCTGGCAACCGGGCGTTTTTTTGGCAAGGGTCTCTGGGCAGATCGGGAGAAGTTGACGGAGTCGGTTTTCGGTCTGCCGGTTGTGCAGCCGGAGAATCGGGAAGGGTGGCATCGATCGGAATTCTTTGATCCCAAGGGACATCCTGCGAATACCGCTGGCATAGAAGTGGACTCGCGGTTTCGGCCTCTTGGCACATCCGGGCTACCCGCATATGAAAATCTGTTTGCGGCAGGGGCAATTTTGGCTCACCAGGACTGGATGCGTATGAAATGTGGCGCAGGGTTGGCCATTGCCACGGCCTACAAGGCTGTTGAAGAGCTGAATAAATAATGGTGTCTTGAGGAAGGAGCTACGCAGGCTGTTGCAGAAGGAAGGGGTATGGATTTCTTTGATATCGGTCTGACTTTGGCTTTGATCATCTGCACGATCGGGGTTGTCTGGCGTGTTTCCAGATGGTTTGGGAAATGGGGTGGCGAAGCAACGCATCCGCCTTTCGATAGTCCTGTGTTATCCTGGTATCTGCTGGTTGCCCGTGGTGTCTGGACCTTTTTTCTTGATGTCGTCTTGCTTGCCCGTACCGGTCGAACCAGTCGATTGCGTTGGTTGGCTCATTGTCTCGTTTTGTATGGATTCATGGGATTGTTGCTGTTTCACGCCATGGACGAGACCATAACCGCCAATGTGTTCTCGGCATATGAACCGACCCTTGACCCGTGGCAATTCCTGCGAAATCTGTTTGGAGCCATGACACTGGTTGGTCTTGCGCTCATGACATGGCGCAGGGTGACGCTTCGCAAACTTCGCGCCATGACCCTGTTCCAGGACTGGGCCGCGATTTTGATAGTTGCCGCCATCATCGTTTCCGGTTTTCTTCTTGAAGCATCGAAAATCATTTCCCCGGCAGTTTTTGATCGTATGGTGTACGAGTATCTTGTCCCGGAAGACGGATCGGATGTGACAGCCCTGAAAGTCTATTGGGCTGACGAGTACGGCCTTGTTGTTTCGGAGCGAATTCCCACCAATCAAGCCGTTTTGGAGAAAGGGGCACTTCTCAATGAAGAGAGTTGCGTTGATTGCCACTCCGATACGTCTTCGGCCTTTGCTTCCAGACCATTGTCCAAGGCTTTCGGTCCGTTGACTTCGGCCTTGAACACGAGTCGGGCCGATGAGGCGTTCTGGTATTTTCATCTGATTTTCTGTTTCATCGCTTTGGCGGCATTTCCGTTCGGGAAATTTTTTCATCCATTTTCAACTCCCGTGAACATGGTTTCCAGACTCGGCCGTCGTGATGGTGCGGCTGTTTCTCAGCCAGCAGAATTGCCTCGCGGGCTGGGAATGGACGCCTGCACCAGATGCGGTGAATGCAGTTTGCATTGCAGTGTTGCTCCATCTTTTTCGGTTCTGGGCAATCCCAATATACTCCCTTCTGAAAAACTCGTTTCGCTCAGGCAATTTCAGACGGAAAAGTCGCTGTCCGGCCATCCTCTCGATGCCTTTGCCGAAGGCAGCCGTATCTGCACGGAATGTCTGCGGTGTACGGATATCTGCCCTTCAGGAATAAACCTTCATGATTTGTGGACGTCTTCACGTACGCGTCTTTCCGAGCAAGTCCTTGATCCCAACGATGTCATTCGTCAAAAAACAGCCTCCCATTGGTCCCGGTTTTTCGATGAGGCAGACGGAGGCTCTGCGATACTTCCGCCTGTGGCTGGTCTGGCGGATAATTCCCAGTCCTATTGGGCCTGTGTGCAATGCACGACCTGTACGAGTGTGTGTCCGGTTGTGGCCGTCAGCGAAGATCCTTCAAGGGATCTTGATCTCACACCGCAGCAGATCATGAACCTGTTGCGTATGGGATTGAAGGATCAGACCCTTGGGGCGCGCATGGTGTGGAGTTGTACCACTTGCTATAAATGTCAGGAGCATTGCCCGCAGAATATTCGCGTGGCCGACGTTCTGTACGAGTTGAGAAACACGGTTGCCGCCCGTTTGAGGGATACGAAAAAGACCAACTGCGGGAATGGAGAAACCAAGTGAAGTATGCCTATTTCCCGGGATGCAAGATCCCTCATCATCTCCCGGAGTATGGTGCGTCTGTCGAGGCTGTCTGCGAAACTCTGGGTGTCGGTCTGGTCAAGCTCGAATTCAATTGTTGTGGCTGGCCCGTGCGTCATGAGAACGAATTGGCTTCCATATATTCGGCGGTTCGCAATTTCGCTTTGGCCGAGGAAGCGGGCTTGCCGATTTTTACGCCGTGCAAGTGCTGTTTTGGAAATTTGAAGTATGCCGCGTCCCGTTTGGAAGAAGATGGAAAACTTTTCGTACTTGTGGACAGACTGTTGGCGCAGGACGGTTTGTCCATGCCCAAGTCCATGAAGGTTTCACACCTTTTGACCGTTCTTGACGAGCACGTCGGGGTCGAATTCATTGAGTTGCACGCCGTAACACCTCTTGCAGGGGTGAAAGTGGCTTGTCATTACGGCTGTCACGCCCTTCGTCCGAGCAATGTCACCGGGTTTGATGATCCTCTGGCTCCGACTGTATTCGAGCGGATCATGCAATCCATCGGGGCCGAGACTGTTGATTGGGATTTGCGTCTGGAATGTTGCGGCTATCCTTTGCGTGGTCGTGACAACGTTATTTCCGAAGCATTGATGCGCAAGAAACTGGAGGATGCAGCCTCCGCTGGTGCCGATGTTATTGCCACTGCCTGCACCTATTGTCAGCTTCAGTTTGACAGGGAACGGGATGCTCTGCCTTTCAGGGATTCTCTTCGCAAGGCACCGCCTTCGGTTCTTGTCAGTCAGCTTGTGGGGATTGCCATGGGATTGGATTCGAGCGTGCTTGGCATGGATAAAAACCTCATTCCCTGGCACGGCCCTGGTTTTTAGGGGCGCGTCTTTGTGCTAGGAACATGGAACATGGCAACATGAATAGCCTGATCGGGATGGAATAAGGAGAGTGTTATGGGCAAGAAAAAATATGTCGGAGCCATTGATTCGGGAACCACGAGCAGCCGGTTCATAATTTTTGATGAACGTGGGCGCATAGTGGGTCTTGACCAGAAAGAACATGAACAGATTTATCCGAAGCCGGGTTGGGTCGAGCACGACCCCATGGAAATATGGAATAATACCAAGGAAGTCATCAAGGGAGCTTTGACCAAATCAGGCATCAAGGGGTCTGAATTGGCAGCCCTTGGCATCACCAATCAGCGTGAGACCACGGTTGTCTGGGATCGGTATACCGGAAAGCCGTTTTGCAATGCCATTGTCTGGCAATGTACCCGTACCCATGAAATCTGCAAGGAACTCATTGCTGACGGAGGTCAGGATCGCTTTCGGGAAAAAACAGGCCTGCCCATTGCCACGTATTTTTCAGGTCCCAAGATCAAGTGGATTCTGGATAATGTGCCCGAGGCCGCAGCCGCTTCCAAACGGGGCGATGCCATGTTCGGGACCATTGAAACATGGATTATCTGGTGGCTTACAGGTGGTCCTCGGGGCGGTGCTCATGTCACGGATGTGACCAATGCCAGTCGGACCATGCTCATGGGACTTCAGTCCCTTGAATGGGACGAGGAAATCATGAAGATAATGGGTATTCCCGCCGAAGGGTTGCCCAGAATTGTTCCGTCTTCGGACGAAGAGACCTGGGGACCGACCTCGGAAAGCGGTCCCTTTGGTGCTCGTGTTCCGGTCTGTGGTGCTGTCGGTGATCAGCAGGCGGCTCTGGTCGGGCAGACCTGTTTTGCACCGGGGCAGGCAAAGAATACCTATGGCACCGGTTGCTTTCTGCTCATGCACACCGGTCACGAACCCATCCAGTCAAAGCACGGTTTGATTACCACGTTGGCGTATCAGTTCAGCGGGCGCAAACCTTCATATTGTCTGGAAGGCTCAATTGCCATTGCGGGCGCGTTGGTCCAGTGGTTGCGGGACAACCTTCAGATGTTCGAGTCCGCTCCTGAAATCGAGGCCCTAGCAAGAAAGGTGGAAGACACTGGCGGCATGTATATCGTGCCAGCCTTTTCCGGTCTGTATGCTCCGTATTGGCGGCCTGATGCGCGTGGTGTCATGGTCGGTTTGACCCGTTACATCAACCGGAATCACATTGCCAGAGCCGTGCTCGAAGCCACCGCCTATCAGACCAAGGATATTGTCGAGGCCATGAACAAGGATTCCGGCGTGGAACTCAAGACCCTCAAGGCCGATGGTGGCATGGTCTTCAACGAATTACTGATGCAGTTTCAGTCCGATATCCTCAATGTGCCGGTTGTTCGTCCAAAGGTGGCCGAGACAACCTGTCTCGGTGCGGCCTATGCGGCAGGGATTGCCGTGGGGTTCTGGTCCGGGCGCGAAGAGTTGTACAACAACTGGGAAGAGGACAAGACATGGCAACCGGATATGCCCGAAGAGGTCCGTACCAGAGGCTACGATGGATGGAAAAAAGCTGTTGAGCGGACATATGACTGGGTGGAGTAAGGCTGTGGCTAACATGCAATGATTTCGGGTGGTCGTCTGTGACCGTCTTTGCTGTCTTGGCAATCAGGAGGTTTGGCGTGCAGAATTGTGTTTCTTCGGCGAGACGTGTCCCCATGCTTGATGTTGCCCGTTTTTTTGGAATGATACTTGTCTATTATGGACATATCATCGAGCGAATCATGTATCTTGAAAACCCGGTTGCCACAACACAGTACAAATTCATTTACTCATTCCACATGCCCTTTTTCTTTCTTCTGGCAGGATTTACCATTGCCCCGGAGAAAACGCTTCTGCCCATAGGGAAATATTTCAAGAAACTGGCCGCATCCCGATTGGTTCCCTATTTCGTCTTCACTTTGCTGCTGGTCATTCTGAGCCTGTTTTTCGTGGGGCATTTCGTGATCTTGGACCTCTCGACATCTGCTGGTTATCTGAACGGGGCCATAGCCACTCTGATGGGCTTTCCCGTATTCAACATACCTCTCTGGTTCATGGCCTGTCTCGTTTCGGTTGAGATTTTGCATTTTCTGGTAGGCCGATTCCTAGACACAACCATCAAGCTTGCCGGTGCTGTGGTATTTTTTTATGTGGGCGGCTACTATCTGACCCTGAAAGTCCAGTTCATCCCCGGCCCGAATTTCTGGCTCGTTCACGAAGCTCTGGTGGTGTACGCCTTTTATCTGGTGGGTGTGATTTGTCGGCGAAACGAGATATTGCTCGGCATACAGGCCCGGTGGAGGCTGCTGCTTGCAACCGGTGTTTGCCTGCTCATAGTGGTATTTACCTACGACATGAATACCGGTCCGTTTCGTTTGTTCGATGCTGTGGTTATCGTGTTGTCCGGGCATGGCAATGTCATTTTGTTTCCGCTCACTGCCCTGGCCGGAAGCATCATGCTTCTGCTATTTGCCAAAAGTGCCGGAGCAAGTCGCTTTCTGATGTTCATGGGTGAAAACGCACTTATCCTCTTTTGTTTGAACGGCGTTTTCTATCATTTTCTCAACGGTCCTTTCGCGGCCTGGTTTGTCAAGACGTTCCCGGGACACTGGATGGCCGTCACAGGCGCAGGCATTGCCTTTACTCTTGTCAGTCTTGTCTGCTGTATCCCCTGCGTGATCATGCTCAACAGGTTTGTCCCGCAACTCGTTGGCAAACCCGCGAAGCACGGTCCTTTTTTGCCGAGATTCGTGCGGCAGGAGGTCCCGGTGGTTTTGTCCGAGAGGTAGGGTTCAGGGTTCCTGAAAAAAATGAGGGCCGTGACAATGTCACGGCCCTCATCGTTCTGGGTCTTGTATTTCAGTTCTTGTTTAAAATGCCATTTCGAGAATTTTGATCAGTTCTTCCTTGTGCAGTTTTACGGGATTTCCCTTCATGCTGCTGGTGTTGGCTGTTTTTTCGACCAGTCCGGCGAAATCTTCTTTTTTGACTCCCATTTCCTTTAATCCGGGAATTTGCAGGTCCTGGCACAGGTCCTTGACCCAGGAGACGCAGTCCTCGATATCAGCTTCAATATCGCCGGTCAGAATTATGGTTATTTCCGCATAGGCATGCAGTGCTTCGGAGTGGGGATCACGTTCCTTGAGAGCCTTGACGTTCATCTCCATCACGTGTGGCAGAAGACACGCGCATACAGCCCCATGGGGTGCCTTGAATTCCCCGCCCAGAGGAGCGGCAAAGCCATGTACGGCCCCAAGCTTGGCATTGGCCAGAACGATCCCGGAAAGCAGGCTGGCAAGAGCCATGTCTTCCCGCGCCGTGAGGTCTGTGCCGTCTGCATGGGCTGGTCGGATCGATCCGGCAGCGCGCATCATGCCCTCGCGGCAGAGGGAATCCGTTATGGGGTTGGCCCTGTTGGAAACGAACGCTTCAATGAGTTGTGTCAATGCGTCCATGCCTGTGGTAGCGGTTACGGCAGGCGGTACGGACAGGGTCAGTTCTGGGTCGATTACGGCAATATTCGGGATCATGTCAGCAGAGCGCATACTGACTTTCATGCCATGTTTCGGAGAGAGAAGAACGGCGTTGGAGGTGACTTCGGAACCGGTGCCTGCCGTGGTGGGAACGGCAATGAACGGTGCGGGTTTTTGGGTGAGCGGAAGTCCCTTGCCAACGATCTCAAGGTACTCGAAAAGATCGGATTGGTTGGTCAGAAGCGCGGCCAGGGCTTTGCCTGCATCCAGCACGCTACCGCCGCCTATGGCCACGACCACGTCACACCCGGCTTGCCGGACGCCGTCGGTTGCCTGTGAGATTGTATCGGTGTCGGGTTCTCCGCTTATGGTCACGACATGCGGAGACAGACCTTTTGTGGTCAATGAGTCAATGGCCCACCGTGCACGTTCTGGTGACCCGCCAATGACGAGGCAGACCTTGTTGCCCAGTTGTGCCGTTAATTCAGGGATTTTTTCGGAAGATCCTGAACCGAAAATTATTTTGGAAGCGGTAGCGAATTCAAATTGCATGAAATGATCCTTTGAAATCAATGTGTGTCAATGCTTTCCGGTTGACATAGCATCTCGAATGAACTGCTTCAAGAGTGCAGGATGCGTGATGCTGGCTAGTATTCCTGATCTGTCAGAATAATGCCGAGTTTGTCCCATTGGGTTTTGGCCTCGGTGTCTGCCTTGGCTGCCAGATGGTCGGGCAGAGGTTCTATGACCAATGCCTCGGCCACCAGTTGCCAGAGATATTTTACCTCGAATTCGCATCCCTCGAAATACTTGGGAATACGTTTCATGATCTGGTCGCGGCAGTTGGAGCAACCAACCACGACTACGTCTGCACCGCTTTGTCTGATCTGTTCATGCTTGTATCGTGCATGCCAGGCAGATTGATCTTCAAAGGGCATGGGCCACATGCCTCCACCTGCGCCGCAGCAGTAGTTCTTTTCGCGGTTGGGGGTCAATTCCACAAAGTTATCGACACATTGCTGCATGATCCAGCGCGGTTCATCAAAATACCCTTTGCCGAAGTTGCGTTCCAGTTCCCGCCCATGTTTGCAGGAGTCGTGAAAGGTGAAGCTTTTTCCGGCGTGAACGGATTTGTCGAGCTTGATTCGGCCTTCCTTGATCAATTCCATCAGATAATCATAAAGGTACAGGAAATCGATCGTGTTATCAGGGTCGTATTCGACGAGTTTGGACATGCCCTTGCGACAGCCGTATGAACCGCCGCCGCAGTCTGGCATGATCATGCGTTTGATACCGAATTCCTTCATGTACGAGATTTTGCGGCGAGCCAGTTCTTTGTTTCCGGCATCGTCTCCGGTAAAAAGGGCCCAGTCCACGGCTTCCCAATTGTCACTGGGAACAGTCCAGTTTTCTCTGGCCGCGTAGAATATTTTCCACCACCATAACTGGTCTTCAAAATCTCCGTATACTTCCTTGGAATTGGGAAAAAAGAGAATGTCAGCTTTCTGTCTGTCTACAGGGACATAAAATCCGGGGCACTCTTCGGCCAGTTCTTCGCTCAGTTCGGCCATGCCTTCCAGATAATCCTCTCTGGAAATGGCAAGGTTGTTGCCGGTTTCAAGATTGTTGACCATGCCTTTGTGCAGGGAGCCCGGTACGTCTTTACGCGGTCTGAGGCTTTTCAGGTGGGTCATGATGGATGGTATGTCTATACCGCCGGGACATGAATTGGCACAACGGCCGCAACCGGTACACATCCATGGAAAATTTGAGTCGATAACAGCATCGATCAGCCCGTTGGCCAGTAGTCGCATGACTTTTCTGGTGTCCCATCCTGCCGTGCCTGGTGCGCCGGTTGTGGGGCAGCCATTGGAGCAGGACCCACAGACAACGCAATTGGAAAAATCATACTTGTTAAAGCAATCCAAGTCGTTGTCTTTCAAGCTATTTAATGTTGCGTGGTTCATCGCGCATGTTCCTGATGGTGCCGTGATTGCCAGGGGCAGGGGCTGGCCGTTTTTGTCTGTTGTGGTGAAAGGTCCGTGAAAAATGACATCATGGCCTTTTCTGCTTTGTTACAAAATTGTTTCAAGCAGGGCGTCCTACATAAGAATTTGCATTAGGTCAAAGCCTTGAATTGAAGCCGAGTTTTGCAAGGTCAGTTGCGTTTTTAATGAGTAACATGGTGGAAAGAAAGCAGAAGGTTTGATGAAAATTGAAAATGCATGGACTTGTTTGGCGTATGGGAGGGGTAAAACTTTTCATTATGAGAAACAGGCCGTGAAGAGCATGAGTTCGATTATTGTTGTTTTACGCCTGTCGCGAAGTAGATGTGCCGGGCATGAATGGTTTCAGGGTGTTTAGATATGGAAAAGAGCGGAGAGCATTGTCTGGCAGATATTTTGATAAGCGGCCCGTTCCAGTGAAAGGAGGAACGGGCGCACATTTTCGTAGCGAGGCCCTGTAGTCGGGTCTTTATTGTTCGGGTGCAGTTCAGCTTCCGGACGGTTTTCTTTTTCTGCGTCGTCTGCGAGGTCTGGGCTTGGACTCATTGTCTGAAGATCCGGTAGATCTGGGAGCTGCTTTATTGGGAGCCGGCTCAACTCGTTCGGGCTCGGGAGAGACCTCTCGCTCTACGATTTTTTGTTCGCGAACTTCAGGCTCGTGTTGAGGTTTGTCGGCTTTTCTTTCCAGCTGCTTTGGCTTGTCTCTCTGATTATCGTCGCGAGGACCGTTGCTCTTTTCTCTTGGTTTGCGTTCTCTCGGTTGGATTTTACCGGGATTTGTTTTCTTTGGTGTATCCGTTTTGGCTGCGGGTTCCACTGGTTTGCCGTGCAGGGTGGGCTGATAAATTTCGTCGAGCAGCATGGTCAGCAGTCCCAGGGTTTCCTCGTCTGCGGCGTATTTTTTTGCCAGAGGCAGGAAGCGGGAGACTCGTTCGCGCTGAATGTTGGTCAGCTTGCGATATTTCTTTTCAAGCAGGGCGGTGAGTCGTTCTTCGATGATGGCGGAAACGTCTTCCTCTGTCGGGTCCTTGATTTCTTCGAATTTGATCTTGAACCGTGTGGCAATACGCTCCAGTTCCATTTTTTGGATGACATCCACCATGGTGATGGCAGTTCCGGTCGCTCCGGCCCGGCCCGTGCGTCCAGCTCTGTGGACATAGGATTCGGGGTCTTCCGGCGGTTCCATCATGAAGACGTGGGAGAGTTCCGGGATATCGATGCCTCGTGCTGCCACGTCTGTGGCCACCAGAAAGCGCAATTTGCCTTCCTTGATTTTGGCCATGAGGTGTTCGCGTTTGTTTTGGGTCAGGTCCGAGGTCAGTCCCTCGGCATCGAATCCGAACTGGGAGAGCAAGGCTGCGGTGAATTCGACATTGCGCTTGGTGTTGCAAAAGATGAGGGCAGACGTCGGGTTTTCCAACTCGATGAATTTGATGAGTTTGCGTTCCTTGCCCATGGCCTCTACTTCGACGAATTGGTGGGCGATGGCCGAGACATTCTCCTCGTCGCTGGAAAGACTGAGGATTTCAGGTTCATGCATGAACTCCTCGGCCAGTCGCAGTACGCTCTGAGGGAAGGTGGCCGAGAACATGAAAGAGCCGACCAGATTGCGCGGCAGGTAGCGTTTGACCTCCACCATGTCCGGGTAGAATCCCACGGAGAGCATGCGGTCGGCCTCGTCGAATATGAGTACCTTGAGATTGTCGAGTATCAGGTTGCGGCGAACGAGATGGTCGAGGATACGACCGGGCGTGCCGACCACGAGCTGTGCGCCATCGCGGAAGGCATCAAGCTGTTCCTTGTATCCGACACCACCGTAAACGGCGACGACCTTGATGCCGTCCGTGCCTGCCAGAACGCGGGCTTCTTCGGCAACCTGGCGAGCCAGTTCGCGGGTGGGGACCATTATCAGGGTTTGGCATTGGGGCTTTCTCGGATCGAGTTTCTCGATAAGCGGCAGGATGAATGCACCGGTTTTGCCGGAGCCGGTTCGGGCCTGGACCATGACGTCCTTTCCGGCCATGAGATAGGGCATGGCTTTTTGCTGGACAGGCATGAGATCGTTCCATCCGGCGCGGTCGCAGGCATCTTTCAAGTCGTCTGACAAGTCTTCGAATGTTATTTCGACAGGCGTATCGTTTGTTTTGGGTTCCTCGTTTCCGGATTCGGGACGGGAAGTGTTTTCATTTTCCATAAATACCTTCAGATTCTAATGTGAATTCCAGCCGGTTGTTTTTTGAATTGTGGGGCCGGAATGTGAAATTTGTTTTGAAATCGAGGCACAGTATACCTTTCCTCAGGAATTGTACAATAGGGGAGAGGTAAAAGATACTGTGTGGGCCTCTGGTTCTGTTTGCCTAGTGGACGAATTGTTCGTTGAATATTCTCTCTTCAAGGGAATGATCCGGGTCGAACAGGATGCAGGCCGGGCGCGATATGTCTTCAGTTACGGTAACATGGGCAACATCGCGGACTTCGAATGAATCGGCTGCCGCACTGACCGGGCGATGGTCCGGGTCGAGAATTATAAATTCGACAGTGGCGGTGTGCGGGAGGAGTGCGCCGCTCCAGCGTCGCGGCCTGAACGGGCTGACCGGTGTGAGAGCCAGGACATTTGAGGCCAGCGGAATGATCGGGCCGTGGGCAGACAGGTTGTAGGCCGTGCTTCCTGCCGGAGTGGCGACCATGATGCCATCGCAGACAAGATTGTCCAGCCGTTCCTTGCCGTTGATGAGCACCTGGATGTTGGCGGATTGCCTGGAATGGCGCAACAGGGCGACCTCGTTGAAGGCCTTGGCCGTGAACTCCTGGCCGGACATGGTCGTGGCCGTCATCAGGAGCGGGTAGAGAGTATGGCGTTGTGCCATGTTGAGCCGTTCAATGAGATCATTCACATCGAATTTGTTGAGCAGGAAGCCCACGGTACCCCGATTCATTCCATAGATGGGCAGGCCTGAATGGAGGTGGTCGTGCATGGTTTGAAGCAGGAATCCGTCCCCGCCCAAGGCTATGATTGCATCCGCCTGGTTCTCAGGGACTATTTTGTATCGTTCTGAAAGCATGGCAAGCCCTTGTCTGGCTTTGGGCGTTTCTGATGCGACACAGGTGATCCTTTCGATCTTTACATCGCTCATCACGTTGTTTTGCTTGAACATGCAGAGGTCTTACTTGCGCTCTTCGATGGGCACGTAGTGGCGAGTTGATTCGCCCATGTATATCTGGCGCGGACGATGGATTCTGGTTGTGCCATCGGTGTTTGTTTCGTTCCAATGGGCTATCCAACCCGGCATGCGCCCAATGGCGAACATGACCGGGAACATGTCCACGGGGATGCCGAGTGCGCGCAGGATAATGCCGGAGTAAAAGTCGACATTGGGATAGAGTTTGCGCTCGATGAAATAATCGTCGGACAGGGCTGCATCTGCCAATTCCAGAGCGATGTCGAGCAAGGGGTCATCGTATCCGGTAGACTCAAGCATGTCATGGGTGGCCTGACGCAGTATTTTGGCACGAGGGTCGAAGCTTTTGTATATTCTATGACCGAAACCCATGAGTCGGAATTCTTTCCGTTTCACTCGTTCTAGGTAGTCGGGGATGGTGGCATCGCCATCGTGTATTTCTTCAAGCATCTTGATGACGCCCGCATTGGCACCACCATGCAGACGGCCCCACAGGGCGCAGATGCCTGCTGAAACGGATGCAAACAGGTTTGCTTCGGTGGACTGGACCATGCGCACTGTGGAGCAGGAGCAGTTTTGCTCATGATCGGCGTGCAGCAGGAAGAAAAGGGACAATGCCCTGACTTGTTCGTCCGTGGGTTCAAAGTATCTGTGCGGGATGGAGTGCATCATGTGCAGGAAGTTCCGGCAATAGGACAGCTTCGGGTCCGGGTACATGAACGGCAGCCCGTGCGCCTTGCGATAGGACCATGCCGCAATGGTGCGAACCTTGGAGATGATTTTGGCTGCGGCGCGGAGGAATTCATCCTCGTTCTCGATCTGGAGCAGATCGGGATAATAACAACCAAGAGAGTTGATGACCGCAGAAAGAATTGCCATGGGGTGCCCATTGGATGGGACACCTTCAAAATGGTGGCGCAGGTCTTCGTGTAGCAGTTCCTGGTCACAGAGCAGTTCTCGGAATTCCCTGCGTTGGGTGCTGGTCGGAAGTTCTCCGAAAATGAGCATATAGGTGGTTTCGATGAAAGTTCCGTTGATGGCTAATTCCTCTATGGGATAGCCGCGATAGCGTAGAATGCCCTTTTCTCCGTCCACGAAGGTGATGGCACTGCTACAGGAGCCAGTGTTGCCGTAGCCTGGATCGAACGTGATGTATCCTGTCTCACGGCGTAATTTCGTGATATCGAGAGCGTGCTCGTTTTCGGTGCCGACGATGACTGGCAATTCGTAAGTGGTGCCATCAAGAATAAGATAGGCTGTTTTGCCTTTGGCGTCCCTGCTTTCCTTTAACATGTCATTTCCTCTCAAAGTCATAAATGGAGCCCCCCGAGCTGGGTCGGGTGCAGAATATTGTTTGGCTGGCGGCCTGTGGCCGGAGTGGTCATTTTGTGAATGACCGATGATGCGAATTGTGCATCAAATGAGGTGCGGGCTCATGATCTCAGCGTGTTGAACTATAACAAAACACGGCCTAATGTCAATTGTCGCAATGGGAAGGAATTGTGAAAAAGTAATAATGTTCTTTTTTTTCAAGTGTGACGATGCTTTAAAAATCAGTGTTTTTCA
Organism: Pseudodesulfovibrio sp.; assembly: GCA_016342345.1. Classification (GTDB taxonomy): domain Bacteria; phylum Desulfobacterota; class Desulfovibrionia; order Desulfovibrionales; family Desulfovibrionaceae; genus Pseudodesulfovibrio. Next base: position 59,154 of record JAEINO010000015.1, read on the forward strand.
TAGTACACACGGGGGGTGCGTCTGGTGTTTTCATTTGTGTGGTTGACAATGGAAATAATACCCCTATAGGGTATATTGGCGGCGCGGAGAAGAGAACTGATGCGTCAGTCAATCAGTTAAAAAAAATGCGAGGTTTTGAAGCGTTATGGCAAATGAAAAGAAGATAATGACCGGCGTGAGTCGGCGTGGTTTTCTGAAAGCGTTGAGTGTGGGCGGAGCCGGGATGCTTATTCCCTCCGGTGTTTCGGCAGTGCAAGAGCGAGTTCCGATGCCTTCAGATGGCGAGCTTGCCACGCTGCTTGATTTGTCCAAGTGCATAGGGTGTGGAGAGTGCGTCAGAGCTTGCCGCGAATCCAATGCAGCCAAGTTCCCTGAGCCGAAAAAACCATTTCCTGATCTTGTTCCGGCCAGTCGAGCCAGGGCCGAGGATTGGTCCGACAATCGAGATGTTGACGATCGGCTTACTCCGTATAATTGGCTTTTTCTCCAGAATGCTCAAGTTGAGTACGAGGGAGAGTCCTACGACATTAATATTCCGCGTCGGTGCATGCACTGCCAGAATCCTCCGTGTGCCAATCTGTGTCCGTTCGGTGCGGCCAACAAGCAAACCAATGGCATTACGAAGATCAGTGATTCTCTTTGTATGGGCGGGGCCAAATGCCGCAAGGTCTGTCCGTGGCACATTCCCCAACGTCAGTCCGGTGTCGGGCTGTATCTGGATATCATGCCGAGATTTGCGGGTAACGGCGTCATGTACAAGTGTGATCGTTGCTACCAGTTGCTTGACAAGGGTGAATTGCCAGCCTGTATTTCCGCTTGTCCTGAAGACGTCCAGACCATCGGGCCGCGTCACGAGATAGTTGCCCGGGCCAAAGCTCTGGCCAAGGAGATGAATGGCTTTATCTATGGTCTTGATGAAAACGGCGGGACCAATACTATATATGTATCACCTGTCCCATTCAAACTGCTGAACAAGGCGGTTGACAAGGGTAAGGGGAAGCCGCACATGAAGCCGGTGATCGATGTCATGGCGGACGAGACCAATCTTGCAACGGCCACGTTGCTGGCTCCCTTGGCCGGTGTGGCTGCGGGATTTCTCGGGTTTGGTTCAAAGCTTCTGAAACTTGGTGAATCAGGCAATGAGACCAATGGAGGCAGCGATGAAAGTTAGACCTTATCCGGCCTGGATAACACGGTTGTATGTTTTTGCCATGGCTGCCCTTGCCGCCACTGGCATGATGCAGATGCCGCTTACAAAACGCTATTTCATTTCGGATATTCCCGGCATGGCCTGGACTTCTGATTTCTTTCTCGTCCACAAGGTCCACTACCTGCTGGCCGCTTTGCTCCTGTTCGTGATTGCCCTTGTTGCTGTTCATTGGTTCCGATATTGGTATGAGCGGCTTGTGCTGACGCCCATGGGTATGGCGCGGGTTGTGATTTTGGGCGGGCTTGTGGTCAGCGGTTGTTTGCGGGTTTACCGCAACCTGCCGGATGTGTCGCTTGATCCATCCATTATTCTCGCTATCGAATGGGTGCATCTGGTGCTGACCATGGTCATGGGGGGGGTGGCGTTGGCCGCGCTCCTGATGAAGTGTTCCGCTTACGCCAAAAGAGGATAAAAACGGTCGTCATATTCCATTTCAATAGAATAATGGGGGAGCCTTTGGGTTCCCCTTTTTTTGTGCTTGAATTTTGTGGTAAGAAATTGTTCACAATCTGGAGGATTATATGAAAACAATAGATTGGAATGAATTTGAACAGGTTGAATTGCGGGCTGGAACCATTGTCAGGGTCGAGGAATTCCCCGAAGCGCTGAGTCCTGCCTACAAGGTGTGGGTGGATTTTGGCGAGGAGCTCGGAGAAAGAAAATCGAGTGCGCAGATTACGCATCATTATACGATTGATGAACTTGTTGGTCGGCAGATAATAGCGGTGGTGAATTTTCCGGTTAAGCAGATCGGGCCGATGAAGTCGGAGTGTTTGATTACTGGTTTTTACAGGGATGACGGGGTTGTTTTGGCGGTGCCGGATAAGGTGGTGCCGAATGGGGTGAAGTTGGGGTGATGGTTTTGGAATGGAAGGGAATGGAGTGGGAGGGGAAGAGAAGAGGAAGAGAGAGCCGGTCGAACCTGCGGTTCTCGCTCCGAGTTTGGAAATGCCCTTCCGGCGGAGGTACTTTCTTTTAGAGGCCGAAAAGAAAGTACCCAAAGAAACGGCCTTTACTAGCTTGGCCGCTACGCTCACTGGCGTAAGAATCTGATCCAATCGGGCTGTTCGCCCTCTTGGTCAGATTCTAAGCCGACTGAGCGGTTAATGCTGGCGGGTGGTTTTTGATGGCGAGGTTGGAAGAGGGGTGAGGGTGAAGTTGAAAGTTGTCTGGTTTTGTTAGGTTTGTGGGGGAAAGAAGAGGAAGAGAGAGCCGGTCGAACCTGCGGTTCTCGCTCCGAGTTTGGAAATGCCCTTCCGGCGGAGGTACTTTCTTTTAGAGGTCGAAAAGAAAGTACCCAAAGAAACGGCCTTTACTAGCTTGGCCGCTGCGCTCACTGGCGTAAGAATCTGATCCAATCGGGCTGTTCGCCCTCTTGGTCAGTTTCTAAGCCGACTGAGCGGTTAATGCTGGCGGGTGGTTTTTGATGGTTAGGTTGGAAGAGGGGTGAGGGTGAAGTTGAAAGTTGTCTGGTTTTGTTAGGTTTGTGGGGGAAAGAAGAGGAAGAGAGAGCCGGTCGAACCTGCGGTTCTCGCTCCGAGTTTGGAAATGCCCTTCCGGCGGAGGTACTTTCTTTTAGAGGTCGAAAAGAAAGTACCCAAAGAAACGGCCTTTACTAGCTTGGCCGCTGCGCTCACTGGCGTAAGAATCTGATCCAATCGGGCTGTTCGCCCTCTTGGTCAGTTTCTAAGCCGACTGAGCGGTTAATGCTGGCGGGTGGTTTTTGATGGCGAGGTTGGAAGAAGCTAATTTGATTGATTTTCATTGTTTTTAATTTGTAGTTTTCTCTAGCGTTAAGCCATTCAAGGCTTAGAAGCTGACAAAGCGGAGGAGGCGGCTTCGCGTGGTGGGCCGATATGATTTTGTTGAATAGGCATTGTACGGGGAGGGAGAACATAGACTTTTCATGGGTTGGAGCCGACCCGCTTTGATCAGATTCTTGACTTGAACGGCATGCGGCCAAGTTGGAAAGGCGAGTTTTTTTGGTTCTTTTTTGGGGCGGCTCAGCCAAAAAAGAACCCCGCCGGGAGGGCAATTCCAAAGATTGGAAGCCATGCCGCAGGCGTTGCTGGCTTTTTCTTCCTTTCCTTTCTTCTCTTTCTTTTCCCCATCCCAAAAGAGAAAAGCCGCTCCAAAGAGCGGCCTTCATTATTTCTTATTATCCCAAACGAGCAATTACCCCAATCCAACCCCCACCTTCATGACCTGACCTGTCAAATCAACATCATACCCGCCGAGTGTTCCGATCTTCGTCTTCACTTCGTCCGAACGAATCAAGGCAAGCAATGTCCTGATGCGTTCATCCTCCATGTATTCCGTGGGAATGACCAGATCATACCGCTCATGGGCCAACGGCACAAAGTCGAGATCCAACGCCTTGGCAGCGGCATAGATTCCCAGTCCGCAATTGGCTGCGCCGGTCAACACGTTCACGGCCACGGCCATGTGCGTGAATTCCTCATTGTCGTAGCCTTGTACAGCTTGGGGATTGATCCCAGCTGTTTTCAGGTGATGGTCGAGCAGGATGCGTGTCCCGGCTCCGCGCTGGCGGTTGATGAAAACCACGTCTTCGCGGGCCAGATCGTTCACTCCCTTGATGTTGAGCGGGTTGCCTTTGGTCACGATAAGTCCCTGATGGCGGATGGCGAGATTGACCACGGTCACATCAAGTTCTTTGAGATAGCGGTCTATGAACGGGAAATTGAAATCATTGGTTTCCGGGTCGAACAGATGCGCGCCTGCAAACAGGGCTGATCCTGCCTTGAGAGCGGTCAATCCTCCCATGCTCCCGGCGTGGCTGGACACCAGCCGCATCGGTTCTGACAATCCCATGAGCTCGTTGGCGAGCAGGTCCAGAGTGTTGTCATGGCTGCCCACATGGACAAGTACCCGGTCCAGTTCCGATTTGGGAACAAGCAGTTCAGCGGTCAGGGTTTCGCCTTGTTCCGCGCCTTCCACATCTTCGGAAATGTAGGCCACGGCCTGGGCCTTGGTCATGGTGGTGATCATTCCCGCGCCTCGTGCCAGTGGCGCTGCCACGATCTGATCGCCGATGCGTCCTGCTGCCAGTCGCAATGCTTCACGCATACCGGGTTTGGATGGCGTCTTGCGGGCGAGGATGACATCCGTGGTGACTCGTTCCGGGGCTGATTTGCCCATGAGCCATGCGACTATCGGGGCCAGGATTTTCTCGTGGCAGACAACCGCGCTGACAGGATAGCCCGGCGCGCCAACAAGCAGTCGGCCCGGAAAGCCGCTCCGTTCGTCCGAGATTGCGATGAGCGTGGGTTTGCCCGGCATGACACTGATGCCGTGTACCAGCACTTTGCCGATGGATTCAAAGACGCGCTTTGAATAATCCTTGCTGCCTGCGCTGGAGCCTGCCCCAACCACGACCATGTGATTGCCGTTTTTCAAGCCATCCATGACTGCCGTGCGCAAGGTGTCTTCATTGTCGGGAACCGGAGTGGACCATGCTGCCGAGACACCCCATGAATCGGCATACGCCTTGAATACCTGCGAGTTGGATTCGATGACTTGTCCGGCCTGGGGTGTTGGTTTGTCCAGAAAATCCAGCACTTCGTCGCCAGTGGGCAGGAACACTGTTTTGAGCTTTTCATGCACTTCGATTTCGTAGATACCTGCCGAAATGAGTGCGCCAATGTCACAGGGCATCAGTTCCCGGTTTTGCGGGATCAGAAGTTCTGTGGCAACGATATCCTCGCCGATACGCCGAACGTGCTGCCAGGGGAAGGCCGGAGCTTCAATGGAAACAGTCGTTTCGTCTTTCTGGACTACGTTTTCGATCATGATGACGGCGTTCATGCCATCGGGCAGCGGGTTGCCTGTGTTCACGAAGAGGAATCCTTCGGGTTGTGTCAGTGTGGTTGGGCTGTCCTCGCGGGCGGAGAATGTTGATTCGGCATTGACCGCAATACCGTCCATGGCTGCTGCATGGAAGGTGGGCGACGAATAGCGGGCGAAGATCGGTCCGGCAGTGACGCGACCAATGGCTTCATGGGTGGGCATCGTTTCGATCCCGAGAAGGGAGGTGCGGTCAAGTGCTCCCTTGGCGCGGGAAACGGCTTCCTCCGGCGGGATGGTTTCGAGGTAGATATTCCGCTTTGTCATGGTTATTCCTGGGTTGTTTATATAATAATGATATGTGCCGGAAATCAGTACTGGAATTCGCCGTTTTTGTAGATGACGAGTTCTTTGCCGCCCTTGAGTGTGGCAGTGACTGTTTTCTGCTCGGTGTTGACCAGATCCCAATGAAGGGCGGAGTCGTTGAAGCCCAGTTCTGTCTTTTTTGCTTCATCCAGCGAGGATTGATCTCCTGCATAGGTGTCGGAATAGGATGCACCGACAGCCACGTGGCAGTTGCCTTGCTCGCCGCCGAAGTTCTCGTCGAATAGCGTGTTGGCCATGAATTCGGTGATCTTGGAGAAGCGGTGATCAGTCAGGGAAAATTCACCAAGCCTGTTTGCACCTTGATCCAGAGTCAGTTGCTTGGTCACGAATTCTTCGCCTGTTTTGGCTTCGACTTTGACCGCAATGCCTTTTTCAAAGGTCAGGCGGACGCCTTCCACAAAGTTGCCGGAACGGAAAGAGGGTTGGTCTGCATAATAGATGCCTTCGGTGCCGCGCCAGTCGGGTGAGAGGAATATCTCGAAGCTGGGGATGTTGTGGCCGGATACACCGAGCCAGCGGCGGTCCTTGCCGGGCACGACAGTGAGGTCGGTGTTTTTCGATTTGACATTGATGTGTTCGATGTCCAGGCCGTTCAGCCATGTTTTGACTTTTTCGGCTTCTTCGAAAATTTCGGCCCATTTGGCGGGCGGATTGGTGTCGTCCAGAAAACAGGCCTTGATTACCTGGGCCTTGAATTCGTCCATGGA
>JAEINO010000111.1 GCA_016342345.1 Pseudodesulfovibrio sp.
GGTACGCCATGAAGCGTGCGTTTATATAAATTAAAAACCCAGTAATATGAAAAGATTACACAGACCAATTTGTCGTTCAGTCTGAAGCAGCTATGAGGAGCGTGGCGGAAACAAAGCGTTCTAAGTTCATAGCGAGCGACTATGTAGGCCGTAATGCAAATGAACCCAGTCAGGCTTCGTTACACAATTATGCAGTGGTCAACCTTCCAGAGGTGGTGAAACCTGATACAAAGCGGGAAGAAACGATAGAAAGCACCGTTTTGGCTGCACGGAGTAAGATGGGATGGCATGCATAGTGAGGGTTGCGCATGAACATGGGAAGCCCTAACAGAAACTGAGACGACAGTTCGCTGAGGGTGGCGGAGATGTTCGTAGTACTGATGATCCCTAAGACAACATAACTTAGGAGTAGGGAAGGGACATTACTATTAATGAATGTTTTAGATAAAATGGATACAACTAAATTGATGAATGTTAACAGTAATCAGGAAAAAGTTCAAAAGGAGATCAGCCGTCTTTCACAAAAGAAACGCAAAGATATGACCTCCCGGGAAAGAGTACGTCTTTTACAACTAAAACTATATCTGAAAGCCAAACAGGAAAAGGAGTATAAGTTTTATGTCCTGTACGATAAACTTTTTCAACCCTATGTACTTGAAGTCGCCTACCAACGTGTTAAGGCAAAAAATGGCAAACCGGGCATTGATAAACAAACCTTTGAAGATGTAGAAAAATACGGTCGGTCAAAGTTCCTTCAGGAATTAGGAGAGGAGCTGCGCAAGCGAACGTATAGGCCACAGGCAGTAAAGCGTGTCATGATAGAAAAGGAAAATGGAGGAGAACGGCCACTTGGCATCCCTACAATAAGAGACAGGGTAGCTCAAACTGCATGCAAACTGGTGATTGAACCCACTTGGGAAGCTGACTTTGATGAGTCATCGTATGGTTTCCGCCCCAAGCGGTCAGCCAAGGATGCCATAACAGCCATCCGGGTCAATCTCCAACGTGGCAAACATGCTGTATATGATGCAGATCTCAGTAAATACTTCGATACCATTCCGCATGATAAACTTGAAATAGCGCTTAAGGAGCGAATAGCCGATGCACGTGTACTGCATCTGATCAAGCAATGGCTTAAAGCGCCAGTAGTGGAACAGGATGGGAGTTATACTGGCGGTAAAGGTTCCAAACAAGGCACCCCTCAGGGCGGCGTCATATCACCCTTACTGGCCAACATCTACATGAATTTGTTAGACAGGATTGTAAACAAGCCTGAAGGCTACTTTTCAAACCGCGGCATTACAATGATCCGCTACGCGGATGATTTTATCCTGATGTCTAATAGTATTGGTCCGGATGCCATTCAAAAAGTACATGATTATCTGGCCCGAATGGGCTTAATAATCAACCCCGACAAGAGCAAGCTGGTAAATGCCACAGATAGCTCGTTTGATTTTTTAGGGTTTACCTTCAGGTATGGACGAAGCATATTTTCAAAACAGGGACGATTCTGGAGTGTCACTCCAAAATCTCAATCCTTAAAGAAAATACGGCAGAAGATAAATATCCGATTAAAACAAATCGGACACTATCGGGCCGAGCAAGTAGTACATGAATTAAATCCGATAATCAGAGGTTGGATGAATTATTATAAGATAGAAAAAGTAAGTCAAACACAGGTATCTTTTAAGAAGTTGGAAGACTACCTGCGGCAACGATTAAACCGTTATTACAATCGTAAAAGTCAGAGAAAGTCACGCTTGTTTCGTCACCAAGCCTTTGACCTGTTGGTCAAAGAATACGGGTTGATAAAACCCTATAGGACTTCTGGTTTACGACCTGTGAATACTTTAAGATGAAAATTAATAGGAAAGCCGTATGCGGGAAAACCGCACGTACGGTTTGACGAGGGGGCTACGGAGCAGGATAAGTCCTGCTCTGTACTCTACTCTACTGTCTTAGTGGCATAACAATAACCAGTAAGATAGTCTCTGGTCCATTATTTCTTCCTCAACGGGATATCAATACTCTTCCCATCCTTACAATACACCTGCAGTGTAGTTTGACCGTCAGCATATACTGAGGAGAGAAGTTCGTAGACATAAGCAGCCGGTTTCCAATGACCTTTCAACGCAATGGTAACGATGCTGCCCTGCGATCCTTCGTGCACAATCTCGTTGGGCATCACCGACATGTTGTGGTTCCATTTAGCCAGTTTCAGATCCGGGTTAGCGACAGTCATTACCGCATTCAGTCCGGCTTCTTTAATCATCAGCATAAGCGGCGTATCCACTTTGCTAAGCAATCCTTTATCAATACTATTGAAAGCCTTGAAAATGGCATAACCCGTGGTGTTCAATTCGTGGTGTTTCACGATGTGTGCCATCGCATCCTTTTGCAGTACTTCATAACCCGGCTTATCCGCACGTTTTAATGCCTCCTCAGTGGATGCATTCATCAACACCAGGTATTCGTAATCCATACCCTTCGGTTGGGTACCATGATCAATCCAGGCCTTCACATGAGGCGTGGTGATGGGCTTATATTGGCCATTTCCGTATTTCTGTAGGGATTGTTGGTCTGCTTGCTCCAAACGAATGTGATAGGCACCGGGGATGATGTATTGGATACCTTGTACATCGGTGAGGACACCACCATTCACCGTTTTATTGATGGTGAGGGATGAACCGAGTGATTGTCCGTTCAGATAGGTCTCTTTACCGGTCAATCCGTTTTCACCAATGTTATTCTGGAACAGCGTTGTGATGGTGTGATATTGATCATCCTCATTCTGGATATCGGACCCCAGGCACACGATCTCATCTTCAAAGAAGAAGTAGGATTTGCGGGCTCTGAAGGTATGATCGAACAACACTTGCTCCGCTGCCGGATGAACATCATCCCGCAGCTCCATGGCAAAGAGTCCGTTTTTACCCTCAGCTGATAAGCCACGTGCAAAAGTGGTTTCGGTGAAGCTCCGGTGGAAACCTTCCTTATATTTCTCAGTTGGTTTATTCTCATATAATACCTTCTCAATGGGTAAGGCTTTGGTGGTAGCGCCCGGTAAATAGCCCCAGTGGAAACCACTGTTTTGTTCCATGCCGGCCCCTTTCATGCCAGTAGTCGGGCTTGATTTAAACAGGAACAAAGCACCATGACTCAGGTAACGGCCCAGGTTGTTTTCACCTTTACTACCTGTTTCGTAATCCCACACATATTTGTCATAGCCTTTAACTGTTGCCAGCCAGTTATCGCGGCGGTGCACGGAAAGGCTGGAGTAGGGGAGGCTGTAATTACCGTCGGCTGGAGCCATTGCATCGGCTTTCATCTGCTGGTGTAGTTTCACCATCAGGTTGAGGGTACCGAACGTTCCCGAATAGGTCAGCGCAGGAATTAAAATGCCCTTGATATTTTTCTCCGGACTGATGGTATAAAGGTAGTTATAGATGGCACCCATCTCGGTATCTTCCACCTCGTGCCCCAGCATACTCATGAACGCATAAGCGGGTAGCATAAACCGGTCGATGCCACTGTTTTTATAAGGGAAACGCCCGCCAACACCCATGTGCAATTCCACGCCATAGGCAATCTCGTATTGTTTTTTAAGGGTGTTTTTCAGGTTGGTATCCGTCTCTTCCGACACGGCATATTCCGTTCCATTCAGCAACCATCGGATCATGGCCATGGTGTTAACCGCTGAGATACCGTAGGAGTTCATATAGGTACCACGGTGGTGAAAGATGGAAAAATCGGGCTTAATCGTATCGGAATATCCCGGCGCAAAGGCTGCAACATAATCCATGTAAATTTTAAAAGCCCTCATCATGCTGGCTTTTTGCGGGCCTTCGGGCATGAGCAGGATACTGATCAGTTTAGGCAGGGCCCCGCCACGTACCAGGTCGGTATTCTCACCGATGGAATGATCGCCATCGATGATATTTCCCAGTCGGGTATGCCAGGCCAGACAGTCCTGCTGTTGCAGCAATTCATCGGCTGATAGTTCTTCACGCATCAGGAAAAGAGCTGTGGCGAATCCATTCACACGGATGATGTGATCCACGGTACCCAAGGCACTACCTGCTTGCCATCCCTGATCAGTGAGGTAGCTGTACAGTTGCAATATTTGTTTTTTAGAGGTCTCATTGCCGGTCATTCGGTAGTCCTGAGCCAGCGGAAACATGGTCGCTTCAATAACGGCCTGGTAATTCATGCCATTGGGCGTGCCATGTTCATCCCTGCAGGTAAAAAGCGGAATCCCTGTGATGGTGTTGTCCTGTTGCGTGATGTGAAGTTTCTTGAAGGTGGTGTTGGCTCTTTTCATGCGACCCACGATATCTTTTTCTATGCCGGTATTTCGCTTTTTCCAGTCGGTATCCTTTCCCCCCAGCATCAGATATTCCAGGCGGTCTTCAATGGTTTGGATGTCCGTGGCATGGTCTTTTGTTTCTGCATTGCCCTGGTCGGCTTTCAGGTACTTCTCATAGGGAATCAGAATTTCGTAGCTATCCGATCGAACGGTGGCTTTATTATTTTGAAAGACCAAATCGGAGTGACGTTTATAAGAGACAAACTCCAACAGGTGAAAGTGATCGATGTAGATGTTACCCTTAGCGGCGGCTTTAGATGGAGTCGCCACCAAACTATGCATGTCATCGGCTCCCTGGTAATTATCAACCAGGGCATCTTCATTGAACTGCACCCACACGGCTCGCCATCCGGTAAAATTCAGGTTGATGGTGAAGCGGTATTTGGGATTCTGACGAGCAGCAGTTAAATCATGCCCCACCTGGAAGTTCATCTCGGCGGCATTGGCTGCCTCCTGGTAGATCCACATCTTGATACCCCCATAGAGCCCTTTTTTGTAGAATGCAGGTTCGTAGATCTCCGGCTGACCACCGGCATAATAATCCGCGGCCTTCGCTAATCCTTCCAGTTTTTCAATGGCCAGTTCATCGCCCTTCTTCCATTGCCACAGCAAGGAATGCTCCCCTTGTTTCTGGTGTTTGGATGAAAGCTCCAAAGCACCTTTTTTAACTTGCCAGTTGGCATAGTCATCTGCTGTTTCAAAACCAATGCGATTGATGACAATACTCTCCTGGATGCGTCCCTTTCCCTTACCTGAAGCCCATGTGTTTTGACCAACTACTAAGCTGAGTAGGATCAATAGATTCAGGCATCTTCGTGTGATCGTTTTTTTATGAATCAATGCTGTCTGTTTTATTGGTGTTAACTTAGTCATTTTATTTCGTTTTGATAATTTTCACCGTTTGACTGTTGCTACCATTTACCAGTTTTAGCAGATAAGTACCAGTTTGATAATTCGTCATGTTAAAAGATGAAATGTTTTCACCAGAAGCTAACAGCGTGCCCTCTAACGTGAAGATGTGGGCTTGTTCAACGCTGTGAAAATGGATGTCTTGCGTCACCGGGTTGGGCCAGGCCATCTGTTGCATGCCATCGGAATGGAATAAGCTGGTACTGGTATCCGGCTGAAGAGTGATCGTATAGGATAGAGCATCGTGCGTCTCTATTTCCAGAATGGTTGTTTCCGCACTCTTGGCGATGATTTTCATGTTGGCCGGCAGAGATTCCACATCCCAGGCATCCCGTAACTCTATTTGAAGGGTTTGGGGCTGAAATGGACCAAAGAGCTCATCAAAGGTATTCACATCACCAATATCCCTGGGTTTATTCCGATTGAAGTCCGGATTACAGATGCTTATTTTTTGATGACCATTGGCCAGTTGGGATACCATGGCCATGATGGGCAGAGTGCTGCTCTTAATCAAACCAGAGGTGAGCTCCACTTTCGAATCAAAGAGGGCATAAGCGGTTTGTTTTGTACCAGGCAGGCTCACAATATGTGCTTTTTCATCTTGTCGGACCACTTCATAGGAAGGGGTGGCTACCATATCTTCCAGCTCGTCTGGCGTGGCCTTCATCAGGATGGCATACTCATAGCTATTATCACTCGCATGATTGAACCACGCCGTTATCACATCACCACTGCTTTCCTGGCAGCGCATTGTTTCGGAGTTTTGAATGCCACGGGTGATGTTCAGGTGCGTATCCATCGGCACATAGATTCCCTTGCCCTGATTATCCAGAATGGTGACCGGACCGTTTTGAGGACTGTAGGTATAGTCTGTCTCGGACACCGTCTTTCCATTCACTGCAAAAGTATAATCGGATGAGGATAGCACATTTTGCAATAGCGTAGACTGCGTTTTGGAAGCGTAAGCGGATGATATGTCAGAACCTAAGCAAACCATGAGACCGGATTCGAAGAAGAAGATGGATTTCTTGAATTGCAGGCCGGTTCCATAATGGGAATCTTCATGTGCCATGGCCCACACACCGCACTTATTATCCTGATGGACGCCACCCACAAAGGTATTGGGGGAGAAAACACGCTGGATGTTACTTTTCAGCTGCGGTAACGCTAAGTTGATGGAGGT
>JAEINO010000016.1 GCA_016342345.1 Pseudodesulfovibrio sp.
TGACCGAGCGAGTTTAACCGTTTACCTGAAAAGCAATGCGACCTTTGAATTCTCTACTGTAAAAGGACTTCAACGGCAAACTTACAAACCAACAAGGGGAAGAATCATGGATCAAATCGATGCTATCCGCAAAAGGCAGCTCAGGTTCGCACTGGGCATAGGTATCCCTTATTTTACCTTTGTCATCTGCATTTTCCTGCTTGTCTATCTTGCAAGCGCGACAATAACCCAGGTCAACATCCTGGGATTCCCTCTTCATTATTGGCTCGTGGCAGTTGCCATCTACCCCATCACCTGGGCCCTGTTCATCTGGTACGTGAGAAAAGCAAATGCAATGGAAGACGAAATCGAAGCCAAGATAGGAGGAGAATAAGATGGAAGTCGGATATCAGATACCAATCACCGCCCTGTTCCTGATCGGGTGCATGCTGGCGTTCACCATTGTCACGACATTCATGTTCCGCAAGCAGAAAACGTCCGCCGACTATTACCTGGCTGGCAGAAAGGTCAACTCCTTCATCAATGCCTCAGCCATATCCTCGGACTATCTTTCCGCAGCATCCTTTCTTGGCGTTGCCGGTGTCTCATTTCTCTTTGGTTTTGACGGCATCATCTACGCTCTGGGATTTTTTGTCGGATATATTGCCCTCCTGCTATTCCTGGCAAGCCCATTGCGCAAATTCGGTCGTTACACCGTGCCTGATTTCGTGTCCGAACGGTTCCATTCCAAAAAAGCACGAATCCTTGGCGTCATCGGCGTCCTGTTCGTTTCGCTCTTTTACATGGCCCCCCAGATGCTTGGCGCAGGCAAAGTCATGGGACTGCTCCTCAATCTGGAATACGGGACATCCATCATCATCATCGCCTGCATCATCACATTCTACGTTACAGTGGGTGGCATGAAGGCAACGACCGTCAACCAGTTAGTCCAATTCTGGATTCTGTTCGGTGCCATGTTCCTGCTCGCATTCATCCCCTTTGTGATAAAAGGATACACCTATACTGATGTCGTCAGCTTCATTGCCACCTTCAAAGGTCCCGACCCGGAAACCGGGAAAATATTCGATGGTGCTGCATACATCAATCCGGCCTATTGGCTGACCAACCTGAAAGACACTCTTTCCCTGCTGCTGGCCCTCATGTTCGGAACAGCAGGACTGCCACATATTCTGGTACGTTTTTACACTGCCCCGGACGGAAAAGCAGCCCGCAGAACTGTTATCTACGTGCTCCTTCTGATCGGCATGTTTTACATCCTGAGTCCCTACGTCGGCCATGTCATCCGCTACACCTACCTGCAAGGTGATGCCTTGGGCGTCAGTCCACACCTGATGAAATGGCTGGCCGCCAACGGCAAAAATCTGGCAGTTCCGGTCGCAGGCTCGCACTTCGGAGGACAGATCCTGCTCGGCATTGTCGTGGCTGGAGCATTCGCAGCCATCCTGTCCACGGTCGCAGGCCTGATCATTGCCTGTGCCGGTGCCATTGGTCACGACCTTGTAGTCAACATCTTCAACCCGGACATGCCTGAACGTTCCCGCGTCAAGGTTGCCCGCATTGCTTCCGTCTTTGTCGGCCTGCTGGGCATTCCACTGGGATTCTGGGCAGAAAACATGCAGATAGCCATACTTGTCGGCCTTGCGTTTGCCATTGCTGCATCAACCTTCTTCCCGGTGCTCGTCATGGGTGTATGGTGGCCAAAAATGACCAAGAATGGCGCATGTGCCGGACTTATCATGGGTATTCTGGGATCATTTTTCATGATCCTCGCAAAAGACATGCTGCCGACATTCCTGCAATTCAAGAATCCCGGCGGATTTGTCATGGTCCTCAGCTTCATCGCAATCTATTCGGTATCAAAGTTTGAGTATGCCACCAGAGGCGAAGATGCGCTGCCGCACGACACAGCTGAAATCATGGCCATCCTCCATGGCCCGGAAAAGGCATAACAATACAACAATCAAAACAAGCTTCCTTGAATCGAACAGGACGGGAGTTGCGCAAAATAGCGCGACTCCCGTCTGCTGGAGCATAGGATGAAGACACTCCAATTCACACAACTCGACACATCTCTGAAATTTCAATGAGGACTGATTGTTCAAATGAATCTTAAAGCAAGGCACAAAAAGAACGCAACACCAAACGCACTTCACGGCCGCGAACATATTTCGACGGAAACGACGATCACCAGAACTAAAGGTGACCGTTTTTTTCATATTTGTTATCTGAAAACCGAGTACTATTACACTGCTTGTTCCAGAAAGAGGTATCCATGAAAACTGAAAAGGTAATGAACCGCTGGTTCGTTGTACTAGGGGCAATTCTCGTTCAACTCTGTCTGGGCGCAATATACGCCTGGTCCGTTTTCACTCCGTCCCTCATGAAAGTGGGGTGGTCCAAAGTTCAAACACAAGTAGTCTTTGCCATTGGTCTGGCTGTGTTCGCAATAGTCATGGTCTGGGCCGGACGAAGACTTGCCGATTGGGGACCACGCAAACTGATCTACACCAGCGGCCTCGTGCTTGGTGCTGGCTATGCCCTTGCGGGATTATTCGGCGGCTCGAATTTCTGGGCACTGCTCCTTTTCATCGGCATCATTGGAGGTGCTGGCATCGGCATCGGATACGTGGTCCCAATTGCCGTGGGCATGCGCTGGTTCCCAGACAAGAAAGGCATGATAACAGGACTGGCCGTGGCCGGATTCGGTTTCGGGGCCATGGGATGGGTCAAACTGGCCGGTTCCTGGGGCCACCTCATTTCCACCCTTGGACTCTCATCCACCTTCATCATCTACGGCATTGCGTTCACCGTACTGGTCAGCATCGGCGGCATATGGATGGTTTTTCCTGCCCAAGACTGGCTCCCAAAAGGATATGAACCACCCACTTCCATTAACAATGGACACACAGCCTCGGACAACGCATTTGCCTACAGGGAAATGCTCGCAACACGCCAATTCTACTACATTTTCCTGACATTTGTTTTCAGTGCAGGTGCAGGGCTCATGTCCATTGGACTCATGAAGCTCTATCCCATGGAGGTCCTGCAAAAGGCTGGATACACCGTTAGCCAGGCCAGTGCCATCGCAGGCACGGCCATGGCTGTTTTCTTCAGTCTTGCCAATGGTATAGGTCGTATTGCCTGGGGCATGATGAGCGACCTCATGGGTCGAAAGACAGCGATAATCCTCATGACCGCCACCCAGGGAATCTGCGTCATCGCCTTTCCAGCCATGGCAAGTAACGAAATCATCCTGTACGTGGGCGCAACCTTCATCGGTTTCAATTTTGGTGGGAACTTCGCACTATTCCCCACCATTACCGCTGACACATTCGGTGCAAAAAACGTTGGTCAAAACTATCCCTTCATCTTTCTTTCATACGGCGTTGGCGGCATTTTCGGCCCCATCCTCGGCGGAATACTCGGCGACATGGACAATTTCCCCTTGGCCTTCACCATTTGCGGCGTTCTCTGCATTGTTGGAACAATCCTGACATGGCAGGTTGTCCCGCCCCACCATGCCGTCCCCACTGATCAAGTGAAATAACTCGACAACACATGCAGGACAGTGAAAGATTCAGGACACGGTAATCATTGGAGCCTTGACAGTTCCCCGGACCATACCTACTTAAGAAATCGATTCACTCAGAACATTACAAAGTCCATATTCAGACTGTTTAAAGAATGTCAGATGCATGACGAAATTGAAACCATGGCCGATACGTGTTGAAATGCAAATTGGTTTGAACTTTCGAAATCAACGAAACAGATGACATTTCTATAACAGCCGGACAACACCAAGGAGCATATTAGTGAGCTATGACATCAGACTGGTAAAACTCGTCAGTGGTGATATGGTTGTCGGCAAATTCGACGAAGCCAACAATAAAATAGACGACCCCGCAACCATCCAGACCATGCCCACACAACAGGGAACACAGATGGTCCTGTTGCCCTTCGGTTATCCCTTTGATCAAGAAATGCACGGCCAGATTTCCATGGAGCATGTCATATTCGAATACAAGGGCTGCCCCGAGGAACTGAAGACAAAATACATCGAAGCAACAACCAACATCTCCATGTCCAGCGGTGGCCTTGATCTCAAGAGCTCACCCGGCGGTCTTGATCTGGGATAATACAACACTATTATCAATTAAGTCATGAACGGGGTTGGTTCGCATGGACCACCCCCGTTTTTTTCCGTCCTTTTCACCACCACGAGACGATGAAAGAACTCCTGCCCATACTACCCCGCCCATCCCGCTACCTGGGAAGCGAATGGGGTGCGACATACAAGGACCCGTCCACCGTAACAGTTCGGTGCGCGCTCGCATTCCCAGACATGTACGAAGTAGGCATGTCCTACCTGGGCCAGAAAATTCTCTCCCAGGCAGTCAACATCCATCCGCAATTCTGGGCCGAACGGGTATTCACTCCGTGCGAGGAAACAGCCGCCATAATGCGCGATCATGACGCACCATTAGCGACCATGGAATCGGACACCCCCCTTGGTGAACTTGACGCCATTGCCTTCAGCCTCACCCACGAACTCTGCTATACCAACATCCTTTATTTACTCGACCTGGCGAACATTCCTTTCCGCACAGCTGATCGGGACGAAACACACCCGCTCATTCTCGCAGGTGGTGGCGCAACCTTCAACGCGGAACCCATGGCACCATTTTTCGACGCCATGGTTCTCGGTGATGGTGAAGAGGCTCTTCCGGAAATTCTCAAATACATTGAACAAGGCAAGCTAGAAAAAATTTCACGAAAGGAACTGCTGCACAGACTTATCAACATACCAGGTATCTACGTCCCATCTTTCTTCGAGAGTAATGGTCCGGGGAAGCCTATCAAGCCACTTGTCAAAGGGTATGAGACTGTTGAAAAAGCCATGGTGGACGATCTGAACACCACAAATTTTCCCACAAATCAAACCGTACCCTTTGGCGCGATTCACGATCGCCTGACAATCGAAATAGCACGCGGATGCACCAGAGGTTGCCGCTTCTGTCAGGCGGGCATGATCTATCGCCCGGTACGCGAACGGTCTCTTGACAATCTGGACGAAATTCTGACCAAGGGTCTCGCTAAAACCGGATATGAAGAGACCTCTCTGCTTTCCTTATCCACTGGAGACTTTTCCGCCCTAGACTCGCTTTTCACCAGAAGCTTTGACAAGTGTGCAGCCGAACAAATTTCCATATCCCTGCCATCCCTGCGTGTCGGTTCACTGTCTGCCCCGATTATGGAACGCATCTCCTCCATCCGGCGCACTGGTGCAACCCTGGCCCCTGAAGCGGGCAGCCAGCGAATGCGCGATGTCATCAACAAGGGTATCAATGAAGAAGACCTGCTTGATCACGTCAGGCTGCTCTTCAAGAACGGCTGGCAGGGAGTCAAACTCTATTTCATGATCGGCCTCCCCACCGAAACAGATGAAGACCTCGACGCCATCGTGGATCTCTGTCTCAAGGTGCGCGATGCCGCAGGCAGTCACATCAAACGTCTTCAGGTCTCGGCAGCGGTATCTCCATTTGTGCCCAAGCCCCAAACGCCTTTCCAATGGGAACCTCAAATCCCATATGACGAAATACGCCGCCGCATAGGCTATCTGCGTGATGAATTCCGACGTCACAAGCGAATCAACATCAAGTACCACGAACCTGAAATGACTTCGCTGGAAGGCGTATTCTCCCGTGGTGATCGGCGTCTGGCCGAAGTGGTTGAAAAAGCCTATGAAAACGGCGCTCTCTTTTCCAGTTGGAAAGACCATCTCAAGCTTGAACCGTACAAAGAAGCCATGGAAGATCTGGGCCTTTCCTGGGATGAATATATCGGCCCTCGTGATCCCGATGCCCCACTGCCATGGGACCATCTGTCCTGCGGCATAACAAAGAAATACCTGCTCAAGGAACATGAACGAGCTCTTTCAGGCACACAAACGGAAGATTGCCGTTACGCCGCTTGCCGCAACTGTGGCGTATGCGAATTTGACGGTCATGTGTCCACGCTCACGTCCCAGTCCAAAAGCAAGGACATTCAACCCAAAATGGTCTTTACCGAACGCGATCAGGAATGCGAACAGCCACCATATTCAATCGAAAAACCTGATCTTACCATCAAGGCAGCCCATTTCCGCCTCTGGTACGAAAAAAATGGCCCCGCTGCCTACCTGAGTCAGTTGGAACTCCAAGCCGTATTTGAACGAGCATTCAGACGAGCCAGGCTGCCCTTGAGTTTTTCAGCCGGATTCCACCCCATGCCGAAACTTTCGTTCGGCAAAGCACTTCCTGTTGGTGTTTCTAGTACTGCGGAATGGATAAACATTTTCTTGCGCGAAGACTTTAAACCGGCAGAAGTCGTCACGAGACTTATCCCGAACATGCCTCTCGGTCTCAAACCGCTCAAGGCAGACCGGTTGAACATGGGCAAAAAACAACTTCAATCGGTGGAAGAAGTGTTTGAGCTTCAACTACCAGAAGACATGAAGAAACGAACAGAGCAATGGTCAGACTTCATGAACAAAAACGAATTCATGGTTGACAAGCGCACCAAGCGCGGCATGGCAAAGATGGACATTCGCCCCATTGTCAAAGAGCTAAGTGAAAACGAAAACAGCCTGACCATCGTATTTGACTGGCGAGAACAATACATAAGCCCCCTGGTTCTTTGCATGTCTGTCATGAAAGGCATTACGCTACTCGACTTTACCCTGACAAAAACGGCACAGCACTTCGAAAAATAATACAGATAGTATCAAAACTACGAAAGAACAAAGTCCGCACATACTTGAAAGTATGTGCGGACTTTGTTCTTTTTCTGCACTCAAAAAAACTCGGACAGCCGACGAAAACCCATTTTTCAGAACCTACTAGAAAAAACCGTCATCTCCACTCACTTTGACACTGACCCGTTTATAAATTTCCACCTCTCCACCCGAAATCGACTTCATCTTGACCAACACATCGGTTATTCCTTTCATAAGTACCGAGAACATATACACGACTCGCACCGTGCCTTCTTCGTCATACTCGAGATAGTGCTCCAATCTGAGCATGACAGGATCGAATGACGCACCTATCACCTCATATCCCTTGTCCGACGGGATACGCATATCCAATGCAAAGATTTCACCTTTCTCAAGAGAAACACTTGAATCATATTTATCATCAAGCACCAGTATTTCCGTTGGATCAAAGCCTGTATCTTCCGAAAAAGGTACGCCGCAACCCGACAATATAAGAATAAAAACCACAATAAAACTAATTTTATCGAACAAACCGAACATAATTCGCAACCCCAACCCTGCATCCAATTGCAAAGACGCTATTGTTAAATCCCCATGAAGAGTGTATTAAACATCTGTTTTCGTCCGTCTTTTATACAGCTATCCCAAGTTGAAGCAAATCTTCAGCATCGTGGCTTGCTGGACGAATTCTGATCCCCATTTGATTCTGGAGAGGTATGGTGAACGCCCACCTAAGGCGTACTTACTCAAATTTATGGAGGAACCCACTTATGAAACTGTCGATGCTCAAATCCACGGGCAAATACTCCCTGCTCCTTTTCACTCTTGTCGTATCTGCCATGCTGCTTGCTGGCTGCGGTAGTGAAGAGAAGAAGGATGCTGCCGAAAAAGCCGCGCCCGCAGCCCCTGAAAAAATTGTCCTGAAACTCGCAATGGACGCTGATCCGGTCTCCCTGGATCCCCATGTACAGCTGTCTGGCGGCATGCTCCAGTACTCCCACATGGTTTTCGATTCTCTCACTCGCTACGACAAAGACATGAATTTCGTCCCTCGTCTGGCCACCAAATGGGAACGCATTGATGACCTGACCATACGTTTCCACCTGCGCCAAGGAGTCAAGTTCCACAGCGGCAACGAATTCACCGCTGAAGATGTCGCCTTCACACTTGCTCGTCTCAAGACAAGTGAAGACTACAAAGGTCTCTTCGAGCCTTTTGAACCAGCCAAGGTCATTGACAAATACACTGTTGATCTGATCACCAAGAAGCCCTATGGCCTGGTGCTCAACATGTCCACCTACATCTTCCCCATGGACAAGCAGTTCTATTCAGGAACTACTGACAAGGGAGTTGCCAAGGACCTGATCATCAAGACTGACTATTCCTTTGCCAATGAAAACGAATCCGGCACAGGTCCCTTTGTTGTCACCAGCCGTGAGCAGGGCGTAAAGACCGTCTTTACCCGCTTTGCCGATTACTGGGACAAGAGCGGCAACGTAGAAGAAATCGTCTTCAGCCCGATCAAGAACGACGCCACCCGCGTTGCAGCACTGCTCTCCGGCGATGTCGACTTCATCATGCCCGTTCCTCCCCAGGATCTTGAACGCATCAAGTCCACCGAAGGCCTGGAACTCGTGACCATGTCCGGCTCCCGCATCATCCTCATCCAGCTCAACGGCGAACGCAATCCTGCGCTGAAAGACCCCAAGGTCCGCCTGGCCATGGCCTATGCCTACAACAACGATGGCGTTGTTGACAAAATCATGAAAGGCTTTGCCACCGCCGCTGGTCAAATGAGCCCCAAAGGCTACGTTGGTTACGTACCTGAACTGAAACCCCGCTTCGACCTGGACAAAGCCAAGGCCCTGATGGCTGAATCCGGCTATCCCAACGGCTTCGAATGCACCATGATCGCTCCCAACAACCGTTACGTGAACGATGAGAAGATCTCCGAGGCATTCGTTTCCATGATGTCCAAGATCGGCATCACAGTCTCTTTGAAGACCATGCCCAAGGCTCAGTATTGGGATCAATTCGACGCTCAGGTTGCTGACGTCCAGTTGATCGGCTGGCATTCCGACACTGAGGACTCCGGTAACTTCTACGAGTTCCTGTCCATGTGCCGCAACAGCGAAACCGGCTACGGCCAGTATAACTCCGGCAGCTACTGCAACACCAAGGTTGATGAACTCACCCTGGCTGCCCAGGTTGAGACCGACCCGGCCAAACGCGCTGAATTGTGCCAAAGTGCTGAAAAGATCCAATACGACGAAGCCGGATTCCTGCCCATTCACTGGCAGAACCTGTCCTGGGCTTCCAAGAACAACATGAACACCGAAGACATCGTAAACGTCATGAACTTCCCGTACTTCGGAGACCTGATCATCAAGTAACGTCAATAGACACTTGCAATCGACCCGTAAGAATAATAAAGGGGAACCCCGGCCTCAGTCGGGAGTTCCCCTTTAACTCAAAATTACCGCTTTACGAATGCTCAAGATTCAACCAGCTATGATCCTGACAGGCGTAGAGTTGTTCCGACACCACATATCTAGATTTAAATGAGAAACCATGTTTGCATTTGCCGTAAAACGAATCCTACAAGCCATTATGGTCATGCTGATCATCAGTTGCATCGGGTTCGCCATTAAGCACAATTTTGGCGATCCTGTCCGAGACCTGGTAGGGCAACGAGTCACTCCGACCGAACGGGCCGAAATACGCGAGAGGCTTGGGCTCAACGACCCATTCATGGTGCAATATGCACGATTCCTGGGTGACGCTGTCCAAGGCGATCTAGGCCAGAGCTATTTCTTTAAAAAACCAGCCTCGGAAGTCATCCTCAAAAAGGCCCCAGCCACTCTTGAACTGGTCTTGTGTTCAGCGTTCATCATTACTTTTCTTTCAGTCCCACTCGGAATTTACGCTGCCATAAAGCCCCAAAAATGGTTCAGTCGATTCATTATGGGAAGCTCCATCATCGGGGTATCCATGCCGGTCTTTCTGACTGCCATCCTGCTCATATACGTCTTTGCCGTCGAATTGCACTGGCTCCCTTCCTACGGACGAGGTAAAACAGTATGTATTTTCGGTTGGTGGGACAGTGGATTGCTGACACTTGATGGCCTCAAACATTTGATAATGCCATCCATAGCTCTTTCCTCCATCATGCTCCCTCTCTTCATTCGCCTCATCCGCTCGGAAATGATGGAAGTTCTGGAAAGCGAATACGTCAAATACGCCTGGGCAAAAGGCCTCAAACCAAGAAGAGTCTGGTGGGTTCACGCCTTCAAGAACACCCTGCTTCCGGTCATCACCGTTGGAGGTGTTCAGCTTGGCATCATGGTGGCCTTCACCATTCTGACGGAAACTGTTTTCCAATGGCAAGGCATGGGATCAATGTTCATCGAGTCTGTGGAACGCTCGGACACCTCTCTCATGGTTGCCTATCTCGTTTTCGTTGGCCTCATTTTCGTACTCGTCAATACAGCCGTTGACATCATTTACGGCCTTGTTAACCCGACCATCAGGGTCGCAGGGAGAAAGTAAATGAGAACCAGATGGCAACGCTTCAAACAGTCCTACATGCTCTACAATTTCCTTCGGGACCCTGTAGCAATAACCAGTTTCATAATACTCGCGTTTCTGGTTTTCACGTCATTTGCCGCCCCGATCATCGCACCACACGATCCATATGACTCTTCAACCATCGACATCATGGATGCCCAGATGGCTCCCGCATGGATAGATGGCGGATCATCAGAATTCCTGCTCGGCACGGATGCTCAGGGCCGTGACATGCTGTCCACCATGCTGTACGGCATGCGTGTTTCAATCCTCATAGGTGTCGGAGCTGTTTGCCTTCAGGCATTCATCGGCATCATTGTCGGACTACTGTCCGGCTATGTACGGCGTCTCGACAACATTCTCATGCGCTTCGCGGACGTACAACTTTCGTTCTCAACTTACATGGTCGCCATCTTCATCGGGGCCATCGTCCAAACCATGTTCGGTGTTGCCGGATATGACCGGGTGGCCGTGCCACTCCTGATAGTCATCATCGGACTGGCAGAATGGCCGCAATATGCCCGTACCGTGCGCGCTTCGGTATTGGCCGAGCGCAAGAAGGAGTATGTTGAAGCAGCCCGCGTAATTGGTCTGTCGCGTATCAGAATCATGTTGCGGCACATTCTACCCAATACGCTCTCCCCGGTACTGGTCATCTCCACAGTGCAAGTGGCAAACGCCATCATGAGCGAAGCGGCCCTGTCCTTCCTCGGCCTGGGCATGCCTATTACCAAGCCATCCTTGGGATCATTGATCACCGCCGGATTCGAGTACATCTTCTCCGGTTCCTGGTGGATCACCATTTTCCCAGGCATCCTGCTGGTCAGCCTCATTCTGGTCATCAATCTCCTGGGCGATTGGGTCCGGGATTTCCTCAACCCCAAACTCTACAAGGGGTAATGCGTGGAAACGCTCATCGACATAAAAAACCTTCGGGTAGACTTCGCGCTCAGATCAGGAACTGTTCGGGCTGTTCGCGATGTAAGCCTATCCATCAATAAAGGCGAACGCCTGGGTATCGTGGGAGAGTCCGGTGCAGGCAAATCCGTACTCGGATTTTCCATCATTAATCTCATCAGCAAACCCGGAAAAATAACCGATGGAGAAATCATCTTCAAAGGTCATGACATCTCCAAATACTCTTACGATCAGATGCGCAAGATTCGGGGCAATCGCATATCCATGATCTTCCAGGACCCCATGATGACGCTGAACCCGGTCCTGACCATCGGCACCCAGATGATGGAAACCGTCCTTGCACATATGGATGTATCAAAGAAAGAAGCCGAAAAGATATGTCTGGAAAAATTGACAAAAGTCTATATTCCTTCACCCGAAAAACGTCTTTCACAGTATCCACACGAATTCTCCGGCGGCATGCGACAACGCATTGTCATCGCCATATCGCTACTGACAAGCCCCAACCTGATCATTGCCGACGAGCCAACCACCGCACTTGATGTCACGATTCAGGCCGAAATCATGGATCTGCTTCTCGAGCTGTGCAAAACAGAAAACATGGGGCTCATCCTGATCACTCATGATCTGGCCGTTGTCTCGGAAGTAACTCAACGCATCGCCGTACTCTATGCAGGCAAGGTGGTTGAACTTGGCTTAAGCGAACAGATCATCAATAATCCGCAGCATCCTTACACTCAAGGACTGATACAGGCCCTCCCTCAAATGGCGGGCGGCAAGAAACGTCTCAATCAGATTCCCGGCATGATGCCATCGCTCCTCGACATGCCCAAGGGGTGTCCTTTTGAACCTCGTTGCACTATCTGCATAGAACGCTGCAAACAGGAGATTCCCATTTTGAAAGAGCTTGAAAGCGGAACACAAGTTGCCTGCTTCATGCGTAATGGAGCAAACAAAAGATGAGTGCAATCCTAGAAATACACGATGTTGACAAGCATTTTGACATCTCCGGCTCATTCCTTGATCAGCTTCAGCTTTCCAAAGGAAAGATCACCCGCAAGAGAACTGTGGTCAAAGCGGTCAACAATGTCACCCTGGACATCCAACCAGGCGAAACATTAAGCATTGTTGGTGAGTCTGGCTGCGGAAAATCCACTCTGGCCCGGACAGTCATGGGCCTGTATAAGCCGAATAAGGGTACAATCTCTTACCGAGGCGACCGTATTGACCATCTCAATTCGGTTAAAATGCTTCCCTACCGCACTAAAATGCAAATGGTTTTTCAGGACCCATATGCGTCTCTCAATCCGCGCATGAACGTCAGACAAATTCTCGAAGAACCGGTCAGATTCCACAATCCTGATCTCTCGCGCTCAGAAATCAAGGCACGAGTATCCGAAGTCATGCTTCAGGTTGGCGTTGACCCGGTCTGGGCCAGCAACTACCCGCATGAATTTTCCGGTGGTCAAAGACAACGCATCTCAATCGCCCGCGCATTGGTCGTGGACCCGGAGTTCATCGCCGCAGACGAACCTATCGCCGCTTTGGACGTATCAATCCAAGCACAAATACTGAATCTGCTCATGGATGCCCAGGAACAACGGGGCCTCACGTATCTGTTCATCAGCCACGACTTGAGCGTGGTTGAACACATCTCTACCCGCGTAGCGGTCATGTATCTCGGTTGTATCTGTGAACTGGCAACTGCCAAGGAACTCTTCAGCAACCCAAAACATCCGTACACCCAGGCACTGCTCTCTGCCATTCCGAGACTTGGCGGTAAAATCGGTGGTCATGTCAGGCTTTCAGGCGACGTCCCAACACCCATCAATCTACCATCAGGTTGTGCCTTTAGTGGTCGGTGCCCTCATGTAAACGAACGATGCATGCAAGAAATCCCAGCCCAGTTGAAATTGGAATCCGGTTCTGTCGTTGCCTGCCATGGCATCGAAGAAGGCCGTATCTAGTCAACTATTTTCATAAGTAATAAAAAAAGGACAACCGCTTGGCTGTCCTTTTTTTTATTTCAATATCTCGAATCTCAAATTATCAGATTCTGACGAAGCTCATCAATAATTTTTTCCTTGTCCAACGGTTTGACGATATAACAAGAAGCATGGGTTTTAAAAAAGGCCTTGCTAACATTCACATCGTCCACCAGGGAAGTAATCATGACCAACTTGAACTGATGGTACTCATTGATGCCGAATTCCTTCTCTTTGGCACGAAGAATCTCCGCTGTCTGATGACCATCCATGCCAGGCATGAGAATATCCATCATGACAACATCATACAAAAGCCCTTCAGCATGAGCCTCGTTGAAAAGATCAACACCAAGCTCACCACTCATTGCCGAATCGCATTGTGCGAACGGTGCAAGTACCGCTTGCAGGTATAAATGGATACTCTCGTCGTCATCCACGATAAGAAACCGCACTCGACGCCTCGCTTCAATGCTGCAGTTCTGAGCAACCCTTCCCAAGTAGAATACGCAGTAATCTAAACATGTTCAATTCCCAAAGAATTGAAAACTAAAACTTAACTCCATATTTTTTGATGGCAGCCATGCCTCCCTGAATATTGATAACATCCTTGAATCCCTTGTCACCAAGCAACACCTGGGCCTCATAGGAACGAGCACCGGTGTTACAAAGAAGCACGACAGATGTGTCTTTGGGAATTTCGTCGAGATGTTCGTAAATCTTTCCCTGTGGAATATTATGCCAATGGTCCGGATTCAGTTTCATGTACTCTGCGGCATCTGCAACTTCACGGCAATCAAGAAAATAAGACTTGCCTGATTCACGCTGCTCCCACAATTCCTTGAATCCGTCAGGACCGACGCCGCGATTAATACCTTGAAGAACATTATCTGCCGTATTGGCAAGAGCGTTCAGGATATCCATGGCCGAAGAAAAAGGTGGTGCATAGGCCAATTCCATATTTGAAATATCATCAATGGTCGGCTCATCTTTCAAAATGGCGGCAACGGAATTGATACGTCCAACCATGGCGTCCCCGGAACTGCCAAAGCCCTGGATGCCCAAAATCCTCCGAGTCCCCTTTTCCACAACCAGCTCAAGGGTCATCAGTTCCTTGTCAGGATAAAAATGCGCTCTATCAAATTGCACGAGTAATACACTAACGGCATCAAATCCCGCCAGAGCGGCAACCTCAAGGCTCAAACCGGAACCTGCAAGAGACGTTTCAAAAAGCTTGACCACAAAAGAACCAACCACACCCTCAAACCGAGCACTACCGCCAGCCATGTTAGTGCCAATAATACGCCCCTGGCGATTTGCCATTGACCCAAGAGGAAGGAAGAATGGGTCCTTGGTGATCAGATGCTTTACAATGGCACAGTCACCACCTGCATAAATATCAGGATCATTGGTACGCATGAATTCGTCAACAAGTACACCACCGCGTTCGGCACACTCCAGTCCGGACTCCTCGGCCAACCTGGAATTGGGAACGACACCGGCAGCAATGATTACGGCATCAGCATCCAAAGTGCGCTTGCTTGTGACAACGCGCTTTACGCACCCGTCTTCACCTTCAATTGATACAACGGTCTCACCAAAATAAAAATCAACCCCGTTCTCTTCCATATGCTTTTGAGCCATGGTAGCCAATGCGGGACTGACCAATTTGGGCATGATCTGATCACTGATTTCAACGACGGATGTCCCAACGCCCCACATGTCTGAATAAGCCTCAGCCATTTCCAGACCTATGAAACCGGCTCCGATAATTACGGCGTTAGTCACTTTCCCTTGGGAAATGCGCTCGCGAATTGCAGTGGCATCATCTGGATTGCAGACATAACTGACACCATTGAGATCCTCACCAGGCAGGTTCAGCTTGCGTGGGGAAGCACCAGTGGCATAAACCAGCTTGTCATAATCAATGGTCGAAGTCTCTCCAGTGGTCATATCCTCCACATGAATACACTTCTTCTCGCGATCAATCTTGGTCGCCTTGGTCAACGTGCGAACATCAACGCCCTTGACCTCCTTGAAGAACTCCGGAGTGCGCAGCATATGAAAGCTGGTGGTACACAACTCACTTGCATCGGAAACATCTCCTGACACATAATATGGTATGCCACATCCACCATAGGAAATGAGCGCGCTTTGATCGATCATGGTCACAGTGGAGCTTGGTTCCAGCCGCTTGAAACGACATGCAGCCTTGGGACCAAGAGCCACTCCTCCAATTACTACAACATGCTGAGACATAATTTCACCTTGTTAGCTCAAGTCCTCGACCGTCCCTCACGGCCAAAAACGTTATTTCAAAAACGAGTAAATGCTCCGACCCAACCGTTTGATACCATCTTCAGTTTTCTTCTCGTCGGAATTGGAAAAGTTGAGGCGTAATGTATTCTCGCCGGAACCATCCACATAAAACGGCCTGCCCGGAACAAACGCAACCTTGTCCTTGATGGCCACGTCAAACAGGTCCATGGACGCGAAACCATCGGGCATGGTCGCCCACAGGAACATGCCGCCTTCAGGTCGTGTGATAGAAACTTCTTTCGGGAAATATTCCCCGATCATTTCAATCATGACCTCACACTGACGACCATAGGACTCACGAATGATGTCAATATGATCATCAATTTCATTTGTCTCCAGATATCGACGCATGATGGCCTGAGCCACAGTGCTTGTATGCAGATCAGAAGCCTGCTTGGCGATGACAAGCTTGTCGTAAATTTCCTTTTCCGCAACAGCCCAACCGATTCTGAACCCCGGTGCAGCAATCTTGGAAAACGATCCGCACAAGACTCCCGGTTTCTTGCAAAACGAATAGACGCTGGGCAGATCATCGCCCCTGAAACGAAGCTCTCCATACGGATCGTCTTCGATAAACAGCACATTGTACTTGTCCAGAAGCGCGGCAACAGCCTTACGTTTTTCAAGTGAATAGCTGACGCCGGACGGATTCTGGAAGTTAGGGACAGCATAAAAGAGCTTTGCTCCATCCTTGAATGCAGCCTCAAGCTCCTCAAGATCCGGCCCGTCGTCATCCAACGAAACAGTCACGAATTCAGGCTCGAACATGGAAAAGGACTGGATTGCACCAAGATACCCGGGCCGCTCGATGACAATCTTGTCACCGCGGTCAATAAAGATCTTGGCACAAAGATCCAGAATCTGCTGAGAACCGGTGGTAACCAGAATTGAATCAGGGTCTACCGTAAGTCCTCTCTTGACATAACGACCTGAAATAATGGAACGAAGTCCGGCGTCGCCTTCCGTGGTCGAATATTGCAATGCAGAAGATCCTATCTCGGAAAAGACCTCTCGCGAAGCCATATCCATGGCCGCGACAGGAAACAATCCTGGATTAGGCAATCCGCCTGCGAACGAAATGATCTCTGGATTGGCTGTGACTTTCAGAATTTCACGAATAAATGAACGATGAACAGTGCCCATTCTACGGGCGAATTTGTATGACATTTTGCTCTCCTTGCGAACAAGTCGGCATACCCTGAAACGTCATTATTCGCAACATGTCTGAAAGAATGTTCGCATAATTTATTATGATAATTCCCGCACTCAAAAAAAGCTCGCATGTTGAGATATTCCGGCCATCAACAAAGACAGCTTAAACACGCCCACACACTCGTATCTGGGACGCAAACAAAAGCACATGAAGACGATCTGCTTGATTTGAATTGATCAAGAACTGGACGACAGGGCAACAAAATGAGTCAGGGGGCCCCTCGGGATGCTGACAAAATCAATCTAGGGAAACGCTGATTAAATCAATCTTCAGGAAGTGCTGTAGAATTGTTCGCTGGCAAGGCGCGCAAAAAAGTCAAGGCTGACGAGTGCTTCCTGCACGCTAGGGTTTGATTTTTTTTGCAGCAACAAAGCCAGAGGGCAATTATGCAGTGCTTCCCTAGCAGGGGGGGGGAGAATAGTGCGAGTACAAGGCACAAAAAAACTCAAAATCGACGCGTACTTTTGTACGTTTGAATTTAAGTCTTTTTGCTACAAGGCCACGATAGAAGCCTTGATAAACAGCCTGAAAAAGGGGCCAAAAGGCCCCTTTCATTCATTCTTTATCTGGTGACCAGTTTGGGTCACGATACTTATCCGGATTGTACAGACGCCAGTCAGAACCGTCGTCATATTTTTCATCGGCACCGGGAAAAGGCGTATACGTTTTTTCGTCTTTCTCGTCGCTCTTGCAGCAATCGATATTTTCAAAATAGGACTTTTCCATGACAACCCTCTACGGTAGCACATTTTTTGACCCTGCCGAATTATATTCATGGGGCCAGACGACTGCGCCGTCCAAAAACTCTCTGAATGAATTATTCAGCTGTGTCAAGCTTGGGTTTGACGTACAATTCACCACCATGACAATCATTGATAACCAAGAGTGGAAAATCTTTTACTTTCATCGCCCGAACGGCTTCAGGACCCAATTCATCAAAGGCAATAACCGTGGATTCGACGATGGAATTGGACAACAAAGCACCCGCTCCACCGGTTGCCCCAAAGTAGACACCTTTAAATTCCTTCATGGCCGCCTTGACCTCATCAGAACGCTTGCCCTTGCCAATGGAAGCCTTCATGCCCAGACTGTGCAACCGCGGAGCAAAGGAATCCATACGATAACTTGTGGTAGGACCAGCTGAGCCAATGGGACGCCCCGGAGGGGCAGGAGAAGGACCTACATAATAAATGGCTGAACCTTCAAGATCAAACGGCAATTCCTTGCCTGAATCCAGAAGCTCAAAAAGCTTCTTGTGAGCCGCATCACGAGCGGAATAAATGATACCATTCAGAAAAACGACATCACCAGCCTTGAGCTGAATAGTATCGACATCTGTCAATGGAGTGGTCAAGGTATATTCAGCCATTAGAGTACGACCTCCTCATGACGTTGGGAATGACACTGAACGTTGACTGCCAAGGGCAGGCTCGCCAAATGACAGGGTTCCATGTTGATCTTGACACCAAGCACGGTGGTTTTTCCGCCCAATCCCATGGGACCGATGCCCAACGCATTGAGTGCCTCTTCAAGTTCCTTTTCCCTGGCTGCGATTTCAGGGTCGGAATGGGTATCTTCCAGATTCCGCATAAGCGACTTCTTGGCGAGTTTAGCTGAGTGCTCAAAGGTGCCACCTATGCCAATGCCGATAACTGTCGGCGGGCAGGGGTTGGGACCGGCCTCGGCCACTCGATTAATCACGAAATTCTTTATGCCTTCCCAACCCTGGGCCGGTGCAAGCATGGTAACACGGCTCATGTTCTCGGCCCCGCCACCCTTGGGCATGAACACGATCTTCAATTTGTCGCCGGGAACCAGATCAAAATGGACTACTGCCGGGGTTCCGTCACCGGTATTGACCCGGGTCAGAGGATCACAAGCGGACTTGCGAAGATATCCTTCAGCGTAACCTTTACGAACACCCTCGTTGATGGCCTCACGAAGGTTTCCTCCAACAACCTTGATGTCATCGCCCACTTCAACGAAAAACACGGCAAGCCCACAGTCCTGACACAAGGGCAATTTGGTTTCCATGGCCAAATCCGCATTTTCCAACAACTGACGCAGAACTTCCTTGGCAGAAGAGGAAGTCTCCTCTGCCATGGCCTGCTCCAATTTATTCCGAACGTCCTGGGGAAGTTCTGTATTGGCCTTGATACACATCTTGCCCACAGCTTCCATCACGTCCATCACCTGAATCTCTTTCATGGCAACTCCTTGTCACCGCAAATTTCACAGTAAAAAGTCCGCATTATGAACGGCCTATTGCATGTGATTGCATATAAAAAAACGGGGAAAAGCCTGGCTGGCCTTCCCCCGACAGATTCGCATTATTTCTTGAATATCTTCTTCAAGGAAGTGATACCCATCTTGCGGCGCAGAAAACCAAGCTGATTCTGCAACGGAAGATGCTTTGGACAAACGTCTTCACAGGCCAACAAGCCCATGCAACCAAAGATGCCCATATCATTACCTATTATTTCGTAGTAGTCATTCTCGGTCCGCTGATCTCGCGGATCAATGAGAAAACGAGCCACGCGATTCAGTGCGGCCGCACCTATGAAATCCTCACGCATGCGGGCCGTGCCACATGCAGCCACACAGCAACCACATTCCACACACCGTTCAAGCTCATAGATATCCACGGCCTGCTTGTTATCCATCCGCTCTTCAATGGCAGTCGGATCAAACGTCTTGGTCGTGTGAATCCAGGACTCAGTCTTTGTATACATCTCGCGAAACCAGGAGCCGGTATCGACAGACAGATCTCCTACCAACTTGTAAACCGGCAACGGCAACAAGGTGATCTCTCCGGACAAATCCTTTGTCTTGGTGTGACAGGCCAGCCCGGGACGACCGTTGATGACCATGCCGCACGACCCGCAAATACCGGCGCGGCAACAGAAATCGAATTGCAAGGACGGGTCCTGTTCTTCACGAATACGATTGAGCGCAATGAACAGCGTCATGGAATCGGTTTCCTCAAGGACAAACTCTTCCATATGCGGCTCAGACACCTCATCCGCAGGATTGTACCGGAATATATTGAATTTAAGCAATCTGGACATACTTTATTCCTTATTGTCGTCTGCGCTGATGATTTCGGACTTGCCGTAGCCTCTGTCGCCCGGGGGAATCTCGACAACCTCTGTAGCCGGTTCGTATTCGAGAGTCGGCAACGAGTCACTCGGAGTCTTCCAATACGCCAGAGTACGATTGAGCCAATCACGATCGTTGCGTGCGGGGAAATCCTCACGATTATGCGATCCACGGGATTCTGTACGCTGCAAGGCACCATAGGCAACCATCAGCCCCATCTTGACTTGACCTTCGAGCTTGAGAGCTGCAGCCAACTCGGGATTCACACCCTTTCCATTGGACCGAAGACCAACATTTCTGGCGCGAATCAATGTTTCCTGCAAAGTGGCAACACACTCTTCCAACCCGGCCTGGGTACGGAAGATGTTCGCTCCCTTGTTCAAGGCCACTTGCATGGCAGCACGAACCTTGTAAACATTTTCGGAACCATTGGTTCCATTCACAAGAGCATCAATGCGAGCCTGCTGCTTCTTGACCACATCACTGATCAACGAAGTCTTGAAAGTGGTTTCACATCCCTCAAGGTATTCGGCAATCTTCTTGCCGACAATGCCACCGGCAACAACTGTCTCGGCCAGAGAATTTCCGCCCAGGCGGTTGAAACCATGCATATCCCAACAAGCGGATTCACCGGCAGAGAACAATCCCTTGAGACCATATGCTGCACCATCCCTGTTGGTCCGAACGCCGCCCATTGAATAATGATGAGTCGGACGAACTGGAATAAGCTGATGAATCGGGTTTATGCCAAGGAAGGAAGTACAGATTTCGTATACTTCACGGAGCTTGCCGGTAATATGCTCCGCACCAAGATGACGAATATCGAGCCAGAGATGTTCACCGTAAGGGCTCTTTACACCATGGCCCTCACGCATATGGTGAGTCATCCAGCGAGAAACAACGTCCCGGGAGGCCAATTCGGCCTTGTCCGGTTCGTAGTCGTTCATGAAACGTTTTTCATTGACGTCAAGAAGCGTTCCACCGTCACCACGACAGCCTTCCGTAACAAGAATATCAGTAGGGACAATGCCAGTAGGATGAAACTGGACAGCTTCCATGTTGCCCATAGGGACCACACCAGTCTCAATGCACAGAGTATGCGCTCCGCCATCGCAAATGACCGCGTTGGTGGTGTTGGGATAAATGCGTCCGAATCCACCCGAGGCGATCATGGTGGCTTTGGACAGATAGGTGATCAATTCACCTGTACGAAGACAGCGGGCAACAACACCATAACAGACATCGCCGTCCTGGATCATTGCGATTGCCTCGGTCTTGTCATGAACTTCGACGCCGACTTCGGCGCAACGATTGTCCATAGTGCACATGACTGCGTGACCTGTGCCATCGGAAGTATAGCAGGTACGCCATTTTGCGGTACCGCCAAAAGAACGAGCCATTATCAGGCCTTCTTTTTCTTCCTTCTCGACCTTGTCGTACTGTTTGCCGCCTTTATAATAAATGGACTTGCCCGGAACAACACGGTTCCACGGAACGCCCCAATGGGCAAGGCGACGCATCTCGATAGGGGCAGAATCCGCAAACATGCGAGCAACTTCCTGGTCGCAACCCCAGTCAGAACCTTTGACAGTGTCCGCAAAATGAACGTCAGGGCTGTCACCTTCGCCCATAACGCTGTTGCCAAGAGCAGCCTGCATGCCACCCTGAGCAGCGGAAGAATGAGAACGACGTGCCGGAACAAGGCTCAGGCATATGGCGGAGAAACCGGCGTCTGCTGCTTCAACAGCAGCACGCTCGCCCGCCAGACCCGCGCCGACAACAAGTAAATCGGTGTAGATAGTCTGCATGGCAATCTCTCCGTTAGTTGACGCTCATGAAATAATAACGGGCCAAGGTAATCAAACCGAGAACAACGAACGCCGTGACAATCACATCCACAACTTTCTTGAACTTGGCTCGATTACAGTCCTTCACAAAACCCCACTTCACACCAATCCGGTAAAACCCAATACCCACATGCAAATGCACCAAAGGTATGAGAATTAAAAAGAAGACAGCCCAGTACCCGCCCTGAATGCGAGCAGCTGATTTGGCAGCGGTAATGGGCAGGTCGCTCAGGGCCACCCACATGTGAATGGAAGCCATTATCAAAATGATCATGGCCGAAACAATCTGGACAATCCACATCCACGTATCAAGGTGATGCAACATTTTGGCATGCTGCCAGATGGTTTTCTGACCATCAAACCGAAATGGAATCTTTCGCGCACCGAGTACGAAATGCGACAGAAAAACAAGAAAGATCAGTGGACCGCCGACCTGAACCATACCAGTTGACTCTAAAAAATGGCCGATGGCATCCATGACATCCGGGCTGATGACGACACTGGATTCCAGAATCGCATGGCACCAAACAAACAGGATAAGGCTAAAACCAGAAAGCATCTGGAGCCAATCCATTGCGCCATCCCATTTACCGGATTTGCCAACAGGTACGTAGCTGATGGACATTCAATTCCTCCGTTTGGTTAAACACAGAAGTTCCCTCGAAAAACAATGTAGATTTTTCTATGCCCGTCAACGCTTTTTTGTCAACGCCAACCAAGCATGAAGCAGAAGGAAACCCCCTGATTAACAAGGGTTATAATGTTCGTAAGCCCCTTTGATTGCACGGTCAAACAATGCTCAATCAATCAACATTCACTTTTGATTTTTTTTCAACTTATTTTCATGAAGAGATTAAAAACACGCAAAACATCTGTTTGAAACATCAAATCAGGACTCTTTCCTCTTTTGGGTTTCATTTTTATGGATGCTCAGATACGATTCGTCCTTGTTTGAATCAAAAAAAGCCCCCTGTACCTCTTGCTTACTTGAAATTCGGAAGTATATTAATCAAATGCCCAAGGAAAACACGTTGCCCAAATCGCTATGACACATACGCGATACCGACGGAGGAATTCAATGCCCCGAACAATACTATTACTGGTAGGGATGCTCATGATCCTGACCGGATGCCAATCACATATGAATAAAAAAGACACCACAAACAGAGTCGCAACACCACTACCGTCCTTTGCTGACACGGCAAAGGGTGACACGCATATCGTCAAACTCAAAAATGGCCTGACTGTGCTTATCAAGGAAGATGACCGTTTCCCACTGGTCAATGTCCGACTCTACGTTCACGCCGGAAGTGCCTACGAAACACCTCAAATCGCTGGCATCAGCCATCTGCTTGAGCACATGGTTTTCAAGGGTACCAAAAAGCGTGGCCCCGGAGAAACAGCCCGCGAAATCGAATCCGTAGGTGGCAGCATGAACGCAGCCACCAGTTTTGACTACACGGTTTATTATGTGGAAGTCCCGGAGGACAAGTGGACACTCGGCCTTGATGTGGTCACGGACATGGCCTTCAATCCCGCAATCGATCCAGCCGAACTGAAGAGTGAAAAAAAAGTCGTGCTTGAGGAGCTCGAACGAGGCGAAGACTCCCCCGGTAGCAAGCTCTTCAAGACCCTCCAAGGCATGGTCTGGAAAGACTCCAGCTATGAATGGCCAATCATCGGCACTCGCGAGACCGTCACCTCCTTCACACAAAAAGACATTCGCAAATACATCGCCAATTTTTATCAGCCACAATCAATGTTGCTGGTCGTGGTTGGCAAGGTTGATCCGACTCAGGTGCTGGCAGAAGCTGAAAGGGTTCTCGGCTCACTCGAAAACACTCGGCCCGTCACCCCACCCGAACCCATTGCCATCCCAGTGACAAGCGATGGTCCCCACATGGTCAAACTGACCGGAAAATGGAACAAGGTCTACATGGGCGCAGCCTTCCCCATTCCCCATGGATCTTCTGCCAAGAATGCCGGACTGGAGCTGCTTGCACACCTGCTTGGCGGTGACGACACATCAACACTCTACCGCAAATTCAAATACGAAAAACAATTGGTTGACGATATCTCCGTCTCCCCGCTTTCCCTTGAGCGTGGTGGAATGCTTTATATTCACGCAATCCTCGATGTGGAAAAAGTGGATGAATTCTGGAGCGAACTCATGTCCGAGATGGCATCATTCGATCCCGCCAATTTCACAGACCGCGAAATAGAGCGTGCGCGTTTGAATCTGGAAGACTCCCTGTTCCTGACAAAAGAAACACTGTCAGGATTGGCAGGCAAACTTGGCTACTTCCAGTTCTTCGAGAACGGCGAACAGGCAGAAAAAAACTATCTCTTCTCCCTGAGTCAAGTGAACCGAAAGGAA
Organism: Pseudodesulfovibrio sp.; assembly: GCA_016342345.1. Taxonomy (GTDB): domain Bacteria; phylum Desulfobacterota; class Desulfovibrionia; order Desulfovibrionales; family Desulfovibrionaceae; genus Pseudodesulfovibrio. The sequence continues at coordinate 24,077 of JAEINO010000016.1, forward strand.
ATGAAAACTCTGTATGATGAGTTCATTCGCCCCGACCAACTGTCGCTTTGCGTACTCGTCCCTGAAGAAAACGGAGTTTCCGAAGAAAATATCACCGCTATCACCAAAGCAAAATGGCCTGCACGAAACAACACCAAAATCAAAAAGGCTGTTGCCGAAACAATCACGGACACGGAAATCGAATTACCCGGCGGAAGCAAACTCGTTCTCCTGCCAGATGACACATTGCCCTACACCGCCATCAGCGTCTACTGGACTGGTGGAGACGGCAACCTTGACTCAGATCAGCAGGGTCTTGCAGCACTGACCGCCAAGGCCCTTACCCGCGGCACCATGACCATGTCGGCTACCGAAATCCAGGATTTCCTGTCCGATCATGCTGCAAGCCTCGGTTCCATCGCTGGTCGGAATGTCTTTGCTCTGGAATCCAAATTTCCAACCAGATTCACGGACAAGATCCTGCCCTTAATGCGCGACACTCTGACCTCGCCAGCATTTGACCAGAAAGAGATAAATCGCGCCAAACAGGATCAGATCGCAGGAATCAAGCAACGCGAAGACCAACCCATGGGGCTTGCTTTCCGCCACTTGTTCCCGTTCCTGTACAAGACAGGCCCATACGCCCTTCTTCATCAGGGAACGCCGGAAGACATTGAGAACTTCACCAACTCCGACATAATGCGATTCTGGGGCCGACAGTCAATGCATCCCTTTGTCATCGCCGTCTGCGGCCAGTTTGATAAAGAAGTCATTGAAACATTCGCCACAGATCTTTCCAAAACCATGACCGCTCCAGGTACTCAATATCAATTCACCGAGCCAGAATGGAATACTGATCGGGAAACGACCTTGCATCTGGCAGATCGCAACCAGTCGCACATTCTGATGATTTTCCCCACTCCAGGCAAAATTGACTTTGATGCATCCGCAGACCTTGACCTGCTAAAGGCTGCCCTGTCCGGTCAATCCGGCCTGCTTTTCCGCGACCTTCGAGACAAACAGGGGCTCGCCTACACAGTCACATCCATGCTGTGGCAAAGCCGCAATACCGGATTCATCGCCCTGTACATCGGCACCAGCCCCGACAAGGTGGATCAATCCCTGGAAGGATTCAAAGCCGTTCTGGCAGACCTGACCGCAAAACCGCTTCCTGAAGATGAAATGGAACGCGCCCGCAATATTCTTGTCGGAGACTACTATCAGGAACACCAGTCTCTGTTAGCCCGTAGTCGCCAGGCAGCCAGCCTGCTGACGCAGGGTTTCGAACGGGACTTCGAGCAAAAGCTCATCGACAGAGCAAAATCCGCCACCCCCCAAGAAATCCAGGCACTCGTCAAAAAGTACATGGACCCGGACAAGGCATACATCATGAAGGTCACTCCATAAGTCATTCCAACAAAGGGGAAGCCGACACTTCGGTTTCCCCCTTGTTTTATCACCTTCGTTCATTTTACACTCAACACATCATCACACTTGCCCATATGCCCCACCGTGCGTTACTAATCGGCAACGCAACGGATTTACACAAACCGAGGATATAACGCATGGCTCTCATTTTCGGCTCGCCCAAAAAGCAGGTATCTCGCAAGGACGACGTAAAGAACGACCACCGACTGACCTTGGCCAAAGACATGTACATGGCCGGTAAGATCAAGATAATGACGACAGAGACCGTTCCGGGACGCGAGATACAGTCCGCATTTGGCCTCATCGTCTGCCGCAGTTACATCTTCGACAATTCCTTCTATGGTCTCATGGCCCAGGCCATTGACGTCAATGCCGATGCAATCATCGGCTATCGCGAATCAGTTTCCTTCCACCCCGAAGGCGACAAATACTATTCCTGCTACGGCACTGCCGTCAGAATGAAAAAGATTTAATAGCAGAACTCCCGCCTACTCACAAAAAACCCGGCTTCAGAGCATACTGAAGCCGGGTTTCAAATTAAACACCAAACCGAACTATTCGCGCATACCCAATCTGCGATCCACAAGCAAAAGGTCGGCAATAGTCAAAGCCATCATGGCCTTGAGAACAGGATTAATACGCGGAATAGCACAAATATCATGCCTGCCGCCTATGGTGATGGTCGTGGCCTCACCGGTTGTCGTAATAGTGTCCTGACTCAAAGAAATGGACGGAATAGGCTTGACGTAAACACGCGCCACAACATCCTGACCAGAGGCTATACCGCCAAGAATACCACCAGCATTATTCGAGACAAAACCATCAAAACCGATGGAGTCATTGTTCTCACTACCAAGACTACGGGCAGCCTGCACACCTGAACCGATTTCCACACCCTTCACAGCACCAACAGACATGAGAGCATAGGCCAAACGGGCATCCAGTTTGTCAAAAACCGGTTCACCCAATCCGGCAGGCACACCTACCGCCCGAACTTCAACCACCCCCCCCAGAGTATCACCCTGGGATTTCACTTCCCTGATGCGCTCCTCCCATTTCTCGGGAGCATCGGGATCGGAACTGAAGTATGGTCGAGCCTGCGCCCCTTCGTAATCATGGATCTTAACGGGAATACCACCCAACTCGACTGTATAGGCATAAATGGAAATCCCCTCTGACCGAAGCAATTCCTGAGCTATGGCTCCCCCGGCCACACGTGAGACCGTCTCACGCCCGGAAGAACGACCACCACCGCGATAATCACGAAAGCCAAACTTGGCGTTAAAGGAAAAATCCGCATGCCCCGGACGAAACACATCCTTGATCATGGAATAATCCTTGGAACGATGATCGGTGTTCTTAATATAGAAACCGATGGGTGTACCAGTGGTAATACCCTCAAAAACACCAGACTGAAGTATCACCTGATCCGCCTCATTCCGGGCAGTGGAAGCAATACCCCCCTGTCCCGGCTTGCGACCATCGAGTTCGAGCTGAATGATTTTTTCATCAAGGGGAATTCCGGCTGGGCATCCATCGATGATGCCTCCCAGGCCCGGACCATGAGATTCTCCAAAGGTGGTTAACCGAAAAAGATTGCCAAAACTGCTGCCACTCATGCTCTCTCCCTAAAAGTCGCTGATTTTCATTATATTTTTGGTTTTCCCAAGAAGGACAAGAACATCTCCGTCTTCCAATTTCCTGTCTGCCTGAGGCACAAAACTAAAAGAATGCTCACCAGCAAGACGATACGCGATAACCTGAAGAGAATATGTATTGGTCAAGTTCAAATCGCGCAAAGTCTTTCCGGCCCATTGCCGAACCAGAATTTCACGCGTCACCACATCCTTGCCCAGCCCAAGATAATCGTGAATACCAGGAACAGCAAGGCGATGAGCCAATTGCAAGGCAACGTATTCCTCGGGAAAAACAACAAATGGCACACCAAGCTTGTAAAGCACGCGCTCATGCTCCGCACTGACGGCCTTGACCCATATTTTCTCAACACCCAGCGATTGCAGGTTGAGCACCACAAGAATACTAGCCTCCATGGAATTCCCCGTTGAGACGATAACCTTGTTCAGATCCTTGAATCCGATCTGCTCAAGTGCCTTCTCATCCGTGGCGTCCAGCTGATATATCTGGGACAAGGAATCCTGAGCTCGTCGAACATGCTCACCATCTTTATCCACACCCACAACATCATGGCCCAATTCAGCCAAGGCAAATGCCAGGGAAAACCCAAACTTGCCAAGACCAATGACACCAATTTCCATTTTTTTTGCCATAGAGCTTATCCGTCCAATAAAAAACGTTTTTTGCAGGCTGTTCAAAACAGTCCCCGATGTGAAATGCAGACAAAAATTACTCTCAAGACTATCCAAGAGGCAAATCCGCAGTAGGTACCAAATATCTTCGACCTGTCTGCCAACTGTGCAAAGCGGACAAAAGCCACACAGGCCCCAATCTCCCAACAAACATAAGTACGATAATCATCGATTTCTCAGAACCATTGAGTTCTGGAGTCAACCCTGTTGACAATCCAACAGTCCCGAACGCGGAAATAACCTCGAACATGTTGACCATGATTTTTTCCCGACCCATGAGATATGATACGCCCGTACTTTCCAGAGACGTCAAGACCATGGTTCCCACGGTAACCAGAAGTATAGTCATGGTAACAAGGGATATGACCTTGTTCAGTGCATCCTGACTGAGGGCAAATCGTCCAATCTGCACCTGATCACGACCACGAAACTGAGAAGCCACGAAACCGCATAAGGCACGAAAGGTCGTAGTCTTGATGCCTCCCGCACATGATCCTGGTGAACCGCCAATAAGCATAAGTACCATCATGAATGCCAATGACACATTGGTCATGGACCCGATATCCACGGTGTTGAATCCGGCAGTGCGACAGGTAACAGACTGAAAAAGGGACGTAAGCACTCGCTCTCCAAGACTCACCGGCATGTTGTTCACCAGCCCTTCGGCCACGAAAATCACAACTGCTCCTACAACGACCAGAAGCAATGAAGTTTTCAGGACAATGGATGTATGCCAACTGAGCAGATGCGCGCCCCTACGCACAGGCTCACGACGCAACATCACTCGCTTGAAAAGCGACGCACATTCATTGAGCACATAAAATCCAAGCCCGCCCAAAGTAATCAAAACCATGAAAACGATGTTGATTCCAACATTGCCACGCCACTGAGAAAGGCTGTCCGGATACAAAGAGAACCCGGCGTTGCAAAAGGCTGAAATGGAATGAAATATTGCAGAATAAGGAGAAAATCCGATGGGGTCCAGCAGCCACAGGGTCACAGCCCCAATGGTTTCAAGCAGGAGCGTTCCGATTACCACCCTGATCAGGAATCTGGCCAGACTGAAGGATGGATCATGCAACAAGCTTTGCCCCACGGCAAGTCTGTCATTGAGCGACACCTGCTTGCCGAGCAGATAGAAAATCAGCGTGGTGAACGTCATGATACCCAATCCGCCAAATTGAATAAGAATCAGGATGACATTCTGCCCCATAAACGAAAAATACGTTCCGGTATCAACCACGGCCAAACCAGTAACACACATGGCCGATGTAGCAGTAAACAGGGCATCAATGACTGTCAGCGGGCCACCAGGATGATTTGCATCCAAGTAAAGCAGCAGTGTTCCGATCAGGATGGCCCCGGCAAAAAACCAGACAGGCAACCAATAAGGTGACAAGAGTTTGGTTCGCATGATTCCGTTGGCTACTTGTACCGGGCGTGACACTCGGTTTTCATATGATTGAGATCATCGACCACCATCCGCAACTGAGCCATGTTCTTTTCGGCAAGAGCTTCGGAGAGGTCGTTACAGGCGTCCATGAAACGCGGATAATGCTCGTCGCCCTTTCCGGGATACGCAGCCATGGCTCGCCCGGTTTCCAAAAAGACTTCAACAACCCTGGACAATGGAAATAAATCCCGATGGATGGCCTCGAAGATCAACTTGAAGTGCTCCTTCATCCGTTTCTTGATCGATTCATATTCTGCACCCTTTCCACCCACAACTCCAGCTTTTGCTTCACCGAGTTCGGATGGTTCCCGAGTCGATACAAAGCAGGAGTCGCCGTTGGGGGTCAGCGTAATTTCGCATCTTGATCCAAACATGCGCCTGTTCACCAGTACTCAAATTCATTCAGAAAAACTTTGAATCCGGGTCACGGCATACTCCACAACCTCATCCAGATCTACTTGGGGAAGCACAAAATCAGCGCACGTTTCGTACAGTAAAGCGCGTTCCGCCAGAACTTCCCGAACCTCATCAACAATGGACTGACCTGTCAGGGAAGGTCGTTGCGCCTCGTTCGGATCATTCATGAGCCGTACAGCAAGCTCTTCCGGGGAAACCTTGAGGTACAAAGTTATACCAGTTTTCAAGACATCGCGATTCTTTTCGCGCAGGATGATGCCCCCGCCGCACCCGACAACATGATTCCTCTTGTCTGCGACTCGCTCCAGAACCTCGGTTTCATAATCCCTGAATGCATCCCAACCGTTTTTGTCCACGTACTCGGATATCTCCATCCCCACAGATTCAACCAGGACATGATCTGTATCAACGAACTCAAAACCGAGTCGAGTTGCCAATCCGCGCCCTACGCTGGTCTTGCCGCAGGCACGAGGTCCTATGAGAAATATGTTTGGCATAACTTGCATGAATCAGATCGTAGAGAAAAAATGACGATCCTTCAATGCCTTATGTTTTTCACGCCTTTGCAATTCCATAAATACTTGATAGATTTCGTGCACCATCAAGAACTCAAGCAAGGATATACATATGAAAACCGCCATATTCGGGTTCTCAGGCTCAGGAAAAACCGATCTTTTCGCAGCCTTGTCCGGGCCCGCAGCCGCCGCAGCAGGCAACCGTGCCATGATCAAAGTTCATGATCAACGTCTTGACCCACTTATCACGCTTTTCAACCCCAAAAAAATAACCTACAGCGAAATAGAATATCTGGACATCCCTGGAGGAGGAGGCAAAGGAACCGGCCTTGGCGAACGAGTCCTCAATGAAATCAGGCCTTACGACTGTTTCATCGGCGTCCTTGACGGATTTTCAGGCATGAACAACCCCGAGCATCAATGGCAGGCAATCGAAGCCGACATGATGGTTACGGACATGGCCGTCATCGAAAAACGTCTGGAAAAAATCACAACAGACAAAAAAAAGAACAAGGCCCTTGTCGATCCCAAAGAAGAAGAAACATTGAAACAGGCCTTGAACCTCCTCGAAAACGAACACCCGCTCAGGACAAATTCCGATATCTCGGACAAGCCCGAACTCAAGGGCTACAAATTTCTCTCTGCAAGACCAATTCTCTATGCGTGGAACTGCCCCGAAGGAGAAGAGGAAAACATGAAACTACCAGAAAATGCTCCGGGCATGACCCACATCGCCATCTCCGCAAAACTGGAACGCGAGCTTGCCGAAATTGACGATCCAGAAGAAAAAGCCATGTTTCTGCAGGACCTTGAAATCACCGAATCAGTTCTGGACAAGGTCATTACCAAAACCTACCACCTACTCGGCCTCATTTCCTATCTCACAGCGGGCGAAGATGAATGCCGCACATGGCCGCTTCGCGCTGGTTCAACCGCACCTCAGGCTGCGGGTGTCATCCACACCGATTTTGAAAAAGGATTTATCCGAGCCGAAATCATAGGGTATCAGGATTTCATCGAAGCCGGGAATTTCAAGAAGGCCAAAGAACTTGGTCTCGCCCGACTGGAAGGCAAGGAATACATTGTTCAGGATGGTGACATCATTGAATTCCGCTTCAATGTGTAAATCAAAATAATAAACAGGCACAAGGTGATTTGGCAGCAAGGCCGTCTGCCTTGTGTCTCATGCAGAACTACCTGACGTTTTCTTCCCAGCCCTTTGCCAGCGCTTCCATATATTCAGCCGGTATTTCCGGCAATGAGGCCTTTGCCAACTCGACAGGCCCCAGAAATGATTCGCCCAATTCCACTGCCGCAAAACCATCCCATTGCTCTTTGCTCAATGTATCCAGATTGATTGCCGGATAATCCCCCCAATTGGACGGCTCGAATTTGGAGAGTTGCGCTTCGGGAGACAACAGGAAATTCGCCACAACCATGGCTCCTGCCTTGTTGGAAGCACTTTCGGGAATTGCCACGAAATGTTGAGTATGTACTGTCCCTCCATTCATGACATAGGTCCTCACGGTTTCGGCAAACTGCCCGTCAAGCCTTTTGGCCTGGGCATGGAGAGGACGATATGACATGCAGATATCAACAACACCAGTCCTGAAAAGTTCATCCAGCTCGATGACGCTTTCAGGATACTCTTCACCATGTCGCCAAAGATACGGCTTCATCTCATTAAGAAAAGCCCACACCTTTGGTGCCTGTTTTTCAAACAACTCCTGATTCCAGCCTGGCAAATACATCTTGGGGCCGCCGGCTTCTGCATAAAAAGCCTGTAGAACAAAAGCCAGACCCGTAAAATCCGAAGGTCGAGGGTACGTAAATCTGCCGGGATTATCCTTGACCCACTTGAGCAGGTCTGTGAAATTTTTAGGTGGCGAATTCAATCGTGCACTGTCGTATTCAAATACGAACTGCGTCCGACCCAACGGGACTTCGTAACCTTCCACCGGATAACCAAAATCATACGCTGCCATTTGCTTGTTCACATGCTTGACATAATTGGGCATTTTTTCGGCAAACGGACCAAACAAGACTCCGGATTTGCGGGCCTTTTTGAAATTCTTTCCATTAATCCATAACAGATCAACACCGCCAACAATTTTGCCAGCCTTCTTTTCCTCCTCAAGTTTGGAAACAATCACCTCAAGACTCAAGGGGACCCGAACAAGGGTGATTCCGTACCGTGTCTTGATTTCTTCGGCAACATAGGTATCAATCCATTCATTGACGAATGGCAAACCACCATACATGTAAAAATGTACAGTGCTTTCCGTGGCCTCGGTCTTGATAGTGCTCCAATTCCCGCTCGTGGCTGCGGATTTCCCATCTCCACTACCAGAACAACCGACAAGACAGAACACAAGTACAATGATGCCCAGGAATCGCTTCATACCCCTTCCTCTGAATAAGATTCTCCCCACTTCATACCACTCAAACATCACTCTTCAAAATCCTGGACCGAATCACTGCCGCCTGCTCAAAAAGGTTGGCCCGCCGAACAAACTCTTCAACCGGAACATCCAATCCGGCTGCGTTCATATATGCCTCCGAAAACCGTTTCTTTTCATCATCATCGCGACAATACCCGAATTCGCCAGCAAGACTTGCCTGCACGAAAAAACTCCCCATATCAACATAACGACTGGAAACGACACCACACTCCCAATCCACCAGAACACCTGTTTTGTCCTCGTCCTCGTCCACATCCTCATCGTCGATAAGAAAATCACTTGGACACACTGAACCATTAACAATGACAGGAAAATCATCATCACAAAATTCCTCGACCTCCCCTGCAATATATTCCAGCTTTTCGATACTCACGCCAAGCTGCGCCAGAACCTCATCCCCATCTTCACGCGTACCGATCTTCTCAATAATCTTCCGGCACTGCCTGACGGAATCCGACACAGGATTTTTTTGTTCAATCAGTCGCACACCTGCGGGAACACAATGGACTTTGGCAAGAATTTCGGCAGCCACTTTCCAGTCGTCATTGCAAACAAGCGGACGACCTTCAAGGTACTCCATAAGCATGACACCCATACCCAAACTACCCGGTTCCGAGTCGCAATAAAAAGGCCGGGGAGTGACACCCGAACGCCTGACAGCCTGAAGAACGGCGAACTCGTACTCCACGTGATCCATCAAACCCAATCGGCTTAAATGGTTGACTCTGAACAAATACTGAACCTCGCCAGACAACTCATTTGCAGTAATCAGGAAATTAGTATTGCTTTCCCCAGAGCCAAGAAGGACAACCTGCTCTTCATAATCATCAAGTTTAACCCAGCCCTTGCTATTCAAATATTCATATACTTCCTGTTTTGAATTCATAACAAATTGATATCAGAAAGATACCCGGCCCTGCAATCACACATGATTTTAACTTGCCTTATTGATAAATAGTAACTATTATTATTTTATGAGCACTACAAACATGAATACCCAATATCGTGAAGTCGCCATTGAGCTGGGAGATTGCCGCTCCTGCCAGGGCTGTATCGACATGAATCCTGATATCTTTGAATGGGATGACGATTTGAACATGCCGTATGTATGTCGCTCAAAGGTAACAGAAGAAGAAGTTCGCGACATTATCAACTGCTGCCCCGAGGATTGCATCATTTTTGTGGATGATTAAGAAATCGGCTTTTGATCTTTCATACTGTTGGCCGATAAAGTATAAACCAATTTTTTGTGCAAAATTTAAGCACATAAAATTGGTTCTTTAAAATTTAGCCAAGATATAATCCAGAAACTTCCATTCATCCCCAAATATCATTCACTTCTATTCAGAGGGCAGCTAGTCCTTTTTCGACGGAGACGGCTCAGGACAGGACTCGTTGCAACAGGTTCCAAACAGAAATCCGCAATATGTATGAAAGACACGCGTCTGCCGTTCTCGCTGTTCGACAGTAAGTGGCCTGACATCGGACTCTTCAGCCATCTTCAAGAGCCGTTCCCAGTTCGGTATAGCTTCCATGCCACGCGCAACCACATCTCCGCTCATGACATTCATAAGTGATGCATGCATTGTATCTGTAACTAATGCGAAGGCAACCGGTCCGTCTGGTACAAGCCGACCGGCACAAACCGTTTCGCGCTCGTAACTTCCAACTTCGCCTGAACAAAAAATAATTACAAAGATGGGTTTGTTCGAATCATCATAGACAACATAATCCAACGGACGCTCAAAATCCTCACCGTCCACGGAATATTTCAGTTTGACCTTGGGCCTAATGTTGTTCTTGGGAAAACCCTTCTCTTCAACCAGCAACTTGACCAGAGCCTGACGAAATTCCTCGAACGTGGTCTCGTCAACATCTTCGCCGGTCAGGTAGTCCCGAAGAGTTCCACCCAAACTCGTTTCGTGCATGCCCCCCCCCTCTTTACCTCAAACTCACGCCACAATCATGACTATGTCCAACATACATATTCAAGCCAACTCTACAATTATGGCCGAACAAAACAAATATACCCACCATGAAACGCCCTTGGCAAAACCCACAGACATCAAAAAAGGCTGGAAGCTACTTGGGAACACCACAATCGGCATATGTACCAATATCAACTCCTCCCCGCTTCTTGACTCCGTACATGGCTGCATCCGCACGACTGATAAGCGTAACACAATCCTTGCCGTCATCAGGATAGAAACTAACACCAATCGTTGCTCCGATCGTAATGTTTTCCCCTTGGATGACAAACGGCAAAGTCATGACTTCAAGCAAATTGCGGGCAACAATTGCAGCTCCTTCCTCGTCCTCGATATGTTCAAGCAAAACACCAAATTCATCACCACCAAGTCGGGCCAAAGTATCCGATTCACGGATACGCTGATGCAAACGCTCGGCAACCATCCGCAACAAATTATCTCCAGTCTGGTGCCCATAGGTGTCATTGACATGCTTAAAATTATTCAAATCGATAAACAGCACTGAAACCAGTCGATTATGCCGCTTGGCCGTGGTGAGCGCGTGTTCCAGGCGATCAAAGAAAAGATGACGGTTAGGAACACCGGTCAAACTATCAATAGTCGCAAGATGCTTGAGTTCCAACTCCGTGCGCTTACGTTGGGTGATTTCCTCAATAACACCTTCTATGATATCTGGACTGTCGTCATCGAGAGTGACTAGGCGAGAACTCTCGGAACACCAGATGATTTCACCATCCCTGCGCCGAACACGAAATTCAAAATTGGAAACAAACCCATCTCGCTTGAGGCTTTCCATATATTCATAGTGTTCGTCGGGATCAACACTGAGAGAAGCCATCAGGCCTTCCTGACCAATCATCTCATGAACTGAATCAAATCCGAATATCCGCAGCATGGCCGGATTAACTTCCCGGAACTCCCCGTTCACCGTGCATTGGAATATTCCCTCGACAGCCCGTTCAAAAATGGAACGATATTTTTCCTCAGCATGACTCAGAGCGATTTCAGTCAACTTCCGCTGGGCAATTTCTCGCTCCAACAAAATCTTTTGTTGATTCATCTGAAGAAAAACCTGAATTTTACTCTTAAGCATATGCACATCAACCGGTCTGAAAAGATAATCTACAGCACCAGTTTCATAGCCTTGCCTGACGTTCTCGTCGTCCTGAAAAATGGCCGTAATGAATATGATCGGCACATGCCGACCACGATCCAGCTCCTTTATTTTCGATGCAGCTTCATAACCATTCATGCCAGGCATCTGAATATCGAGCAAAATCACAGCAAAATCATTAGATTTAACCAGTTCAACGGCTTCAATGCCACTTTTAGCCTGAACAATGGCACAACCAACCTGACCCAGCATATGCTCAAGCAAAGCCAGATTGGTTTGGGAATCATCTACGATAAGTACTTTCTGAGCTTGGGAACTCATATGACACCTCAAATGCAATATCGCAATTAAACCTTAATTCGTTCCAACCGAACGCCACCACCTGGATTCGTCTGGGCCTTGAGCACAAAATCAAACCGATTCAGATCCATGCACAACTCAAAGTCCCTCTCGGGGGCATAATCATTATCAACACCAAAAAATTTCTGAGCACTATCAACCGTAGCCAAAAAATTCTTCAACGTCTCAAAACTATTAGGATACCCTTCCAGTTCATTCTTGATGAACATGGCGCACATCATATCTTCCTGAGCACGCATCTCTCCGCCGGTACCCATGGCCACAAGGGTCACAACATCAGGTTCACGACTACGAATATACTCAACCACAGCCCCGGAATTGACAAAAGAACCGGTAATCACTTCGTCGGCCTGCTCGCAAAGAACAAGTCCCTTGGTTCCCGAGCTTGTCCGATGAACAAGGATTTTTCCCGAAAAATCAACATGTTCAATCTCCGTCGGCGAATTCCCGTAATCAAAACCCTTTATCTTCTTTTGATTGCTTTCCCCGAGCAATATGCCGTCAACTTCATCAGCAATCTTTCGCGCAACATCAACCTTGTCCACAGCAATGTACTCAGCCACACCGTTATCAACAGCATAACAAGCAACAGAACAAGCTCTAAACACATCAATGATCACGACAAGCCCTTTGGCCTTCCGAGCACCGCTCAAACATTCTGCAATATTTACAAGCATTTAAATAATACCACCGTTTTAATTATTATTATTACGAATCTCATGGTGACTATGTCGCGTCAACCTTTTGAACCATTTTCTTTTCCACAACGGCATCATTTTTCATAAAAACCAACTGACATCGCCAGAAAATCACAATTACAACAGGATTTCCCCAGACTTGTTGACGAAATTGCTTTTTTCTTGCAAGTGATTCTTATGAAGAAAAAACGCGTCCTCGTCACTGGCGGCTCCGGGTTCCTCGGATCACATATCTGTGAACACCTGCTTGGTAAAGGGCGGGAAGTCATATGCGTGGACAACTTCTATACTGGCCGCAAAGAGAATATCATTCACCTTCTCGACAATCCTTATTTTGAAATAATCCGACACGACATCACATTCCCACTGTATGTAGAAGTGGACGAAATTTATAATCTGGCCTGCCCGGCTTCCCCCATCCACTATCAACATGATCCTGTCCAAACCACCAAAACGACAGTGCATGGGGCCATCAACATGCTGGGGTTGGCAAAACGCGTCAATGCAAAGATATTTCAGGCCTCCACCAGCGAAGTTTATGGAAACCCCGCTATTCATCCCCAGACTGAAGACTACTGGGGCAACGTTAACCCCATAGGCCTACGAGCCTGTTACGACGAGGGTAAACGGTGCGCCGAAACATTATTTTTCGACTACAATCGCCAACACTCCCTTGCCATCAAAGTAGGACGCATATTCAACACATACGGTCCTCGCATGGCCATGGATGATGGTCGCGTGGTTTCAAATTTCATTATCCAGGCCCTTCGCGATGAAGATATAACCGTTTATGGCAAGGGCAATCAAACCCGCAGTTTCTGTTATGTAGACGATCTCGTCGATGGCATTGTCCGTTTCGTTGACAACACGGATGACGATTTTACAGGGCCAGTAAATCTGGGTAATCCTGATGAATTCACGATCCTTGAACTGGCTCAATCCGTCATTGAGCTTATCGGGTCAAAGTCAAAAATCATATTCAATCCCCTGCCGTCGGACGATCCCATGCGACGCAAGCCAGATATCAGCCTGGCTAAAAAAACATTTGACTGGGAACCGCAAATATCACTGCAAACCGGATTGGTAAAAACCGTCGAGTATTTCGATAATTATCTAAAATCATTATAATTTATTTTATGCATAAAGAAAGGAACCGGTCACAGACCGGCTTCTTTTAAAGTGCTGACAAAGCCAATCTGGCAGGCTGTTGAGAAAGGTTCGAGTGCAAGGCGCAATAAAAATTCAAGAGCGACGCGTACTTCTTGTACGCTAGAATTTGAATTTTTTGCAGCAACGCCGCAATCGCGGCCTTTGTCAACAGCCTGAAAGAAGCCAGTCACAGACCGGCTTCTTTCTTATCAAATTCATTCAGCCATCCATGTTATTCGACCTCAAGAACATCCCGTAATTGTTGTACGGCTTGAGATAAACCGTACTTTGCAACGACTTTCCCCCGTGCAGCTTCAGCCATGTTCTGACGAAGCCTGGAGTCCTCTGTCAGCCGCATGGCGCACTTTGCCCAATCGTCTCGATCCTTGACGAGAAAACCGTCAATGCCGTGATCAACAATCTCACTGTTCGCACCCACATCTGAAGCGATAACAGGGACACCGCAAGCCATATACCGAAGAACCAACGCACCGCAGTCCCCACGAGTATACTCGTTGTCAAACAACGGGACCATCCCAATATCCATTCTCTGAAGCTGGCTAATCTCCTTGTCCTCAGACCATGTAGACCAAAAGACATACTCCTTTGCCGGGCCAGAATATTGAGTATCTGAAATCACCAAAAACTGTATCCTTCCCGCATGCTTCCCAAGTTGCTTCATGGGACCATTCAAATACGACACATCACGAGATTCGCCCATCCACCCCACAAGCACAGTCCCTCCTTCATTTCCGCCAGATCCGGGAATATAGGCTTCGGTGTCCATAACGGTTGAGACAATCCGAACAGTATCCTGATGCTGCAAAGCCGTGTCAGCCAAATAACGATTGCCTGCAATACACAGATCAGCCTCGGCACATACTCGCCTGAAACGCCGAGCGGCCTTGGTAATACGCCGTTCATTTCCACGCAGATTGACATGAGGTGGCCGTGTCCAAACCGCTTCGTCAAAGTCATAAACAAGCCGATGGCACAACCTCTTGACCATTTTGAGTTCATGAAATGAGAGAAGCTCACGAAACACGACAATAACGTCAGCCTTTGGCAACCGGCTGAAAAAAACGCAACGACGCAAAAAATCTCGAGGGACTTGCTCACACCACACATCGACGCCTTCTTGACGCCCGATCTCAACATACGGAATCATACGGAAGCGGGTACTAGAAAAGGATACCCCGGACGGGGTCAGAAGCACAATTTTCATATATTCAATTCGAAATAGTCTTTTCAATCATGTCAACATACGGTTCAATGCCGGACACGACATCTTCTGGCCACATAAAAGCAACGGGTTCTTTTTCCTGCCCCACCCGATGCAAGGCTTCGGCCATTGCCACAATGTCACCAGGATTTTCAATAATCCACTTCTCTGGCAAAAAGAAGGCACTTCCATTGAGAGCACTCGAAACAACTCGGCAACCACAGGCCAAAGCCTCCAACACAGCGTTGGAACACGCATCATAAAACGTTGCCAGAATGAACACATCAGTAATCCGATAAAACGCGGGCATATCATCAACCTTGCCCAGAAAATGCACCCTGTGCTCAACGCCCAGTTCACGCGCCTGATGCATATACCGGTCAGAATTACGCCCACCGGCCACACGAAGCGTATAATTCTTCGGCAAATGAACCAATGATTCAATAAGATGCCTAATACCCTTGAGGGCAAAATTTGTTGCTGCGGTGGAGATAACCACTTCATTTTTACCAATATCGGCCTCTTCTCTCAAGCGTGTCCGCTCTTCGCCAGAAACAGGTGAGAAACGCTCCAAATCCGGTCGATTATACACGACTTCGATTGCGGATTTATCCAAATGAGGATGAGCTTCAACAATCCATTCGCGCACCAGATGGGATACAGCCACAATACGTCTGGTCCGCTTCATGCGAACCACATCCAACAAATGGATGGCCCAGTTAGCTGGGGAGCACCTCCGTCTGAGCATCTTGAAGGAACGAGCAAAACCCTTTGGCCAAGCCCGACGCGAAAGCCTCCAGAAAACGGATTGAGGACCGCCACCAATACGAAGAATATCCTGATTGACCGTTTTGCCCAAACCGAAAACGAGATCGTACTTCCCCTTCCGACAGGCCCTCTCGGACATCAGAGCAAACCAAAGAACCTTGATAAGCCGCAGCCCTCCAAAACGCCCGACTACCACGGGATTGACCCCTTCCGGGGGGACACCTTCACACCGGGCACAAATGAAATCAACTTCATGCCCTTTGGCAACCAAAGCTTCACTCAAACGCCAGGCAAAGGACTCCGCGCCACCATACCGACTGAACCGGGGCATGGTCAGCGCAATACGTGCTTTTTTTTTTGATTTTACCATAAAATTATTCTCTTAAACGGTTTTCTAAATTTGACAAAAAAGCAATATTGCCCGATTCGACAAAGGAGGCTATTAAATCGAAAATTTCATCAATCCAGGAGTTCCATGCCCTTCCAGACATCAGCCCTCGACCTCAAACTACTTTTGCTCATCAACCAGCAGTGGCGTTTCGAGCTGTTGGACTTCATCATGCCGATTCTCTCGTCCAGGCTTGTACTTCTATCTTTTCTGGCCGTGGCCCTCGTCTACGCAATACGAAAAGGAGGAAAACAGCAGATCGTCTTTTTCCTCATCCTATTCGTGGGAATGGGACTGTCGGATCTTTCCACCAACGTGATCAAGAAGCAAGTGCAACGCATCCGGCCACTCAATGAACTTGCCGGAACATACCATACCGAACATGGCCCCTGGCAAAAACGTCCTGCAAATTTTGTACGGACCAAGGAAAACGGCACTTCATTTCCCTCGGCACATTGCGCCAACACGATGTGTCTAGCCGTGCTCGCCATGCTCTTCTGGCCCGCCCTGAAAAAATGGCCTTTGCTGCTGCCCTTGCTAGTCGGGTACTCTCGTCTTTACCTAGGCAAGCACTACCCGACTGATGTTCTTGGCGGATGGTTTTTCGGACTCATTATTGCCGGAATTGTTTGGCTGGCATGGAACAGATTCGGCACACACTTCAGACCTGAAATCAAAAACTAGTCGTCTTCTCCGACGACTCCGGCAGTCTGTCCTCGATAACGGCGGTAAACTCGCATGCCAAGCCATCCCGAAACCACGAACAGAACAATGCTCACCCCTACGGACAAAGCAATTCCCATGGTAGATTCCTTGTTCATGCCTGCGCCAAACAATGCGAAAATAAAATTCTGCGGGATGTATCCGAGAGTAGAACCAAGAATGAACGGGATCAACGGAATGGAACTGACGCCGGCTGCCAGATTGGTAATCAGGTTGCTGCCCAACGGAAACAAACGAATGGCAAGGGCCGTATTAAAAGGCTCATGTCGGAGAAAGCCATCCATTTTCTTCACGCGATGACCAAGCTTACGCTCAACCAGTTCACGCCCACCCCACCGGGAATACACGGCCGCCAACGCACACCCCAGACCTGACCCCAGAGTTGCCAACAACGTGCCACCCAAGGTTCCAAAAGCAAATCCGCCAAGAAAACCTATGAGCTGACGGGGCAATCCAATCGCCGTAAAGATCGTACCGACACCAAGAAAAATCAATACCGACAAAAAACCGGTCCCAAGAATATGCTCATTGAACCACTGGGTATCCTTGAGCATATCGCCCACACCAATGGCTCGGGAAATATAGACAGCCAGACCAAGTCCAGCCAGCATGACAAGTCCCTTGAAAACCGCCTTCACACCAATTCTACTTATACCGTTATTCTTTTCCGTCATCATTTCTTTTTTGCATTACATGATACAGGAACAGTAAACAGACCTGCCCGAGAAAAAAAAGAGGGTCCCGTTGAACAACCCCATACATCAAGCCTGCCACACCAGATCCGAACAGCATGATTGCTGCCAATCGCGACAGGGAATGTAACTCTTTCCGACGCATCCGTAAAATTCCCATTCGCACGAAAAAAGCTCCCTGGATTATTACCAAGAGAGCCAGAAGCCACCAGTAGGCAGGCAATGCCATGAGTTACTTCTTTTCCTTCACGATATAATCGATGTGTCGCTTGATGAGCCACTGAACACCAATGAGGTCGTAAATACCGGCCACGGCACGATCAATGGTTCCATATTTGGATTCACCACTGAAACGCTCACGATGGTTGACCTTCACTTCCCTGATCCGCGCACCCTGCATTTTCATGAGGATGGGATAATAGCGATGCATATTCTTGAAACGAGGAAGGCTTCGCAACAGATCAGTCCGCATGACCTTAAGAGAACACCCGGTGTCATGGACGCCGTCATCGGTGAACCAGTCTCGAATGGCATTGGCAATCTTGGAGGATATGCGTTTGACAAAGGTATCTTTCCGCTTGGTACGCCAACCAATGACCATCTCACATTCCTGCCCGAAAACCTCAAGCATATTCGGAATGTCAGCCGGGTCATTCTGAAGGTCAGAATCCATGGTAACAACAACATTCGAGTCCACAGCGTCAAACCCGGCACAAAAAGCAGCCGACTGCCCGCAATTTTTGACAAAAGCCACAAATCGGACTTCTGCGTTATCTTGGGCCAGCTTCTTGATTATTTCCAGGCTGCCATCAGTGCTGCAATCATCAACAAACAAAGCTTCCCAAGGCCTGCCAGTTGAATTGGCCGCTTTTTTGATCTCTGCAAATAATGTGTTGAGATTGTCCTGCTCATTGAAAACCGGTAACACAACGGAGAATTTTTCTTTCGTGTTCATAAGCGAATTGAATTACGGAATTTAAGGAGTCTTGTAAACTCCAAGGTGAATCATAAATTCCCAAACAGGTCTCAGCGACATTAAAATCAATTCTTTTTTGCTCTGTTTGAAAATAATATGTTGACAAAGTCCGACCATCCACCTAGAACCAGCTTCTCAGTGACGCGGGGTGGAGCAGTACGGTAGCTCGTCGGGCTCATAACCCGAAGGTCGTAGGTTCAAATCCTGCCCCCGCTACCAAGAGAATCAAGGGCTTACGATTAACTTCGTAAGCCCTTTTTCATTTGGATACTCACCTGACTGAACTAAAAATAATCAAACAGCCGAAGCTTGATCCTTGTCAGATAATTCGAATTTGAATGCTTTCATTTTCCGATACAACGTACTCGGATTGATTCCAAGCGACTGAGCTGCCAAAGTACGGCTACCGTCATATCGCTCAAGAGCTTTCCTAATAAATATGCGCTCCATATCTTTCAGGGATAAACTTCCTGCCCCATCTTCCAATGAAGAATGTGTATTTTGCCACAATTCAGTCGGCAGATGCTCCAACTCGATACGCCCACTGCGACAAAGCACAAATGCCCGCTCAATAATGTTTTCAAGTTCACGGACGTTGCCCGGATAGGAATAGTCTATCAACTGTGCCATGGCCTTATCCGAAAGCCCGGCCACATCTTTGGAACGCAACAGATTGAACCTCGCCACCAGATGATCAACCAAGAGAGAAATGTCTTCCCGTCGCTCGCGAAGAGAAGGCAACAACAATTCAACAACCCGAATCCGATAAAACAGGTCATCCCGAAATGTCCCGTCCTCAAGCATGGAGCTTAAATCCCTGTTTGTTGCAGCAATAACCCGCACGTTGACCGCAACAGGATCAACACTGCCCAGGGGCTCGATATACCGCTCCTGAAGAACCCGAAGCAAACGGACCTGCAATGAAGGAATCAAGTCTCCTATTTCATCCAGAAAAAGGGTTCCGCCCTCGGCCAGAGTAAAACGTCCAGGCTTGTCCTTCACGGCCCCGGTAAACGCCCCGACCTTGTAGCCAAAAAGTTCCGATTCCAAAAGCGTGTCCGGCAACGCTGCACAATTAACGGCCACGAACCGGCCCTTACGCCGCGTGGATAGATTATGGATGGTCCGGGCAAACAACTCCTTCCCAGTTCCGGTTGATCCTCGAATAAGTACCGTGCTGTCACTTTCCGCAATCAATGGTAATATGGAAAATAGCTTGGTCATGACCAAACTTCGCCCGATAATTCCTTCAAAACTATTCCCTGATTCAAGCTCTCTGCGCAGTCGCTCAACCTGAGTAAGATCCTGAAACGTTTCCACCCCTCCAATCACATTCCCAATGTCGTCCTTGAGCGGAGCCGTGGCAATACGCACAGGAACGCAACATCCGGTGGCGTTGGTGATTCGTGCCATGGCATTCACCACAGATGCTCCTGTGGCCAAAGTCTGATCCATTACACAGGAATCCTTGCAGACATCAGCACGTATCACATCACAACACTTACGACCGACAGCCCTGGACCGGGACATCTTGGTAATGCGTTCGGCGGCGGCATTAAAGGAAAGGATTCGCTTGTGTCGATCCACGGTAAAAACGCCCTCATTAATACAATCCAAAATTGCATCATGGAATTGTGGCAGAATCGATTTGCCCAAGGCGTTTCCCCTTTTTCAGTTTTTATTTTGAGATTTATCATAATTATGACGCAATCTGCAAGCCACCGCCAAATACATTCATGCATTATGCAATAAAAACCGAACAGGGAAAGCCATATAAAATTTTAAGTTGTTTAAAACAGGCCTGTTAAACCATGCAAGAAAATGGCATGGGCATTGCTTTTAAAGATCAGACCACCGGCACTCGCAATTAAGAATTCAGGAAACAAAGCTTGTCCACCTAAAACAAGGAGTGATTCATGAAATCCACAAAAATTGCGTTGTTCATTGTCGTGCTGCTGACGACTGCCTTCTTAATGGTGACAGGCACATCAAAGGCCAAAAAAAAAGACGTGGAGGAATGTTTCACCACCAGCCTGCACCACACTACCCGTGGCATGGGGCACTGGTATGATGCCAAGGACGGATTCAGCGCGATTACCGGCACTCCTTACAAGGATCTCGGATGCAAAAACTGTCATGCTGCATCCTGCAACGACTGCCACCTTGTCAAAACCGACAAAGGGTTAGAATATTCCCTAGACATGGCAAAGAAATCAAGCACATGTCTCAAGTGCCATTCACGAGAAAAAGCCACACTGCAAATAGACAAGGAACGCGGAACCGAAGGTGTTCACATGACTTCCATGGAATGTGCAGATTGTCATTCCGCCCGGGAAGTGCACGGAGACGGCACCTGCTATGAAAGCATGCGTAGCCCCGGTGCCATGGACACCAAATGTGTGAACTGCCACACTCGCAAAAGTGAAGAATATCAACAGATCCCGGACACGCGTTCCCATATCGTTCACAAAGAAAAACTCGACTGTTCGGCCTGCCACGTATCAAACACGATGACATGCTACAATTGTCACTTCGGAGAACTCAAAAGGACTGGAAAAAAACCTGAAAGCTTCGCAGGTAAGGCAAAGGACTTCCTGTTACTGGTCAAATACAATGGCAAGATCACCAGTGGCACACTGCAAACACTGGTGGGCGTGGATGACTACCCCTTTATCACGTATGTCCCGTACTTCACGCACTCAGTAATGAACGAAGGCCGCAAATGCGAGCAATGCCACAACTCGGAAGCGGTAAAAGCCCTCTCCGACGGCACACGCTACACCCCGGTTCTGTCCGAAGGAGGCAAGCTTAAATTCAAGTCAGGTGTGATACCGCTGGTACCCGACCTTTTGGATTGGCCTTTCCTGAAAAAGGAAAACGACAAATGGGTTCCCTTCAAGCCGGAAAACAAGCCATTGATCCAACTTGGGGTCTACGCCGAACCTTTTTCCAAGTCCGATCTGGAAAAAATGAAAACCAAACAAATATACAAAAAGTAAACATGCTCGATATCGACGCTTCATGAGTGTTCCTCCAACACAACAAAAAAGAGTCCCGGAAGATACTCATCTTCCGGGACTCTATTCTTTTCATGGACATGATTAATCGTCGAGTTGGATATCCTTGCCTTCCAGTACACGATTCATGTTTCTAACCGCACACATTTTGCCGCACATGGTACAAGAATCCTCGTGCTCTGGCTTGGACGACTCACGGTATTCATGCGGCTTGACCGGGTCCATGGCGAGTTCGAACATGCTGGGCCAATCCAAAGCTGCACGAGCCGCACTCATCTTGTCGTCCCAATCACGTGCGCCTGGATGCCCCTTGGCAATATCCGCGGCATGGGCAGCAATGCGAGTAGCGATAATGCCTTCCTTCATGTCCTCAAGGGTTGGCAACCGCAGGTGCTCAGCCGGAGTGACGTAACACAGGAAATCGGCACCAGCCATGCCTGCAATGGCTCCTCCGATAGCGGCGGTGATATGATCGTAACCGGGAGCCACATCCGTTACCAGCGGACCGAGGACGTAGAACGGAGCACCGTGACAGAGCCGCTTTTCCATCATCATATTACCGGCAATCTCATTCATGGACATATGACCGGGACCTTCGATCATGACCTGAACATTCCGTTCCCAGGCGCGTTTGGTCAGTTCGCCCAAAGTGATAAGCTCCTCCACCTGACATGCATCGGTGGCATCGTGCAGACAACCGGGACGACAACCATCCCCCAGACTCAAGGTCACATCATATTTCTCACAAATGTCGAGAAGTCGATCAAAATGCTCATAAAACGGATTTTCTGCATTGTTAATCTCCATCCATGAGAAGAGCAAAGATCCGCCGCGCGAAACAATATTGGTCAGCCTGCCACCCTGCTTGACTTTTTCAGCCGTATGCCTGTTCAAACCGGCATGAATGGTCAAGAAGTCCACACCGTCATCAACATGCCGTTGCACCACGTCGAAAAACTCGTCAACAGTGATGTCCTGAAGATTCTTGTCGTAGAATCCTACGGCATCATAAATGGGAACTGTTCCGATCATGGCCGGAGATATTTCCACCAGCCTTTTACGGAATTCCTGGGTCTTGCCGTAACAGCTCAGGTCCATTATGGCCTCAGCCTTCATTGCCAGAGCAGCACGAACCTTATCCAACTCCGGCTCAACATCGCTGCAATCCTTGGAAATTCCAAGATTGACGTTCACCTTGATGCGCATGCCCTCGCCCACACCTTCGGCATCCAGATTCGCATGGTTTTTGTTGGCCGGGATAATGACAGTTCCCTTGGCCATACGTTCCATGAGGTCTTCGATACGCATATTTTCCTTGCGGGCAACAACTTCCATATGAGGGGTGACGATACCCTTACGGGCAGCGTCCATCTGTGTCGTGTATGACATGTTTACTCCTTCGCAGACTGCATGGCTTCACGCAGCGCGTTGATTTTTTTACCGATATCCTCGGCCTCGACTATCTCCGTGATCAGGGCAATACAACTCGCACCACAACGGACCACTTCAGCCACATTGTGTTCCTTGATGCCGCCGATGGCGACAAAAGGGATATCCACATTTTTCGTAACATATTCCAAATATTCGAATCCCACGGGATCGCAAACATCTTCTTTGGTAAAAGTTCTGAAAATCGGTCCAACACCAATATAATCAACACCACGCCTGACCGCATCAAGTGCCTCTTCCGGCTTATGTGTGGAAAGCCCGATGACCATATTCTCACCCACAAGCTTTCGGACAGCCTCGACAGGCAAATCCTGCTGACCGATATGTACGCCATCTGCCTCGACAAGCATGGCAAGATCGATGTCATCATTGATGACAAAGGATGCCCCGGCCTCGCGGGTCATCTTGCGCAATTCAAGACACTCTTCCAATTTTGCGCCCATTTTCTTTTCTTTCTCGCGGTACTGAATAAGCTTGATGCCGTTATCCAGCATGGTCTGCACCACTGCAATATTACTTCTGCCCAACGAGAACTTCTCGGCAGTCAGACAATAGATGTCGGTGTTCAGGATGTTCTGCCTGCTCATTTCGCGAATACTCATCTCTATTTTCCTTCGGCTACAAACCTGTCTAGATAATAACGGAGAACCACGTCCGCCTGCTTGGCGGCTGCAATGGACACCTTGGGCGAAAAAGGCGGGTTCTCCACGGAGCACTCGGTCTCCATGTCACCAATCATGTAGAAATTATCACGTATCCTGCGTGTCACAATAGCATCAGCGTTTCCGGTACCACCAATGCCCGAAGCCGACACGATCAACTTGTCAGTCGGCAAGAACATTTCAACAAACGTCTTCTTGACGAACGGATCGTCAAACGCCTCGATGACAACATCACAATCCATGAAAATGGCACTCATGTTATCAGGCGTTACTTCCACTGTACGAATATCCAGATCAATATCAGGGTTCACTGCCATCAAATTTCTGGAAAGGGCCATGACCTTAAGTTGTCCAACCTGATCCAATTGATACGCCTGACGGTTGAGATTAGACTCATCAACCCTGTCGAAATCGGCCAGGACAAATCGCTTGAAGCCGCTGCGAACCAGATGCATGGCACAATTGGAACCAAGTCCTCCCACTCCGCCTATACCGACTGTGATCGTCTGGAGATAGGCCAATCTTTTCTCACCAAGAAACACAGCAATGCCCTGTTCTGTAAGATTCACACTACACCTCACTGAAGATCGGTTATGAATTCCCAATCCTTGAAAACAGGCTGGTAGCCCTGTTTCCTGAGAGCTTCGCACATTTCGTCCACAGTACGTTCATCGGAAATATCAAACTGCCCGACGGTGTCACCGTCCTGACTATCATCTTCCTGGCTATGACCGCCAACTGCAGTGGAAACCCCGGCAGACATCTTGGTAACACCAAGAGGCAAGATGTCTTCGCGGAACTGCACGCTTTCTCGAGTGGAAATAGTAATGCCCAATCGTGGCGAAAACAGTCGAAACGCGAGCATGATCTGCACCATGTCACGATCCTCGACAATGGATGTCGGCTGAAACTCTCCGGCATGAGGTCTCATGCGTGGCAGGGAAACAGCAATATCAACCTCCGGGTAGAGATTCTGCAAATACGCCACGTGCAAACCGGTGAGGTAGGCATCCTTGCGCCAATCGCCAAGCCCCAAAAGTGCGCCAATGTTGACCACACGCATCCCGGCCTTGCAGCCCCGCTCAGGGGCATCCAGCCGATACCTGAAGTTCTTCTTGGGACCGAACAGATGCAACGTGGCATACAACTCTTCGTCATAGGTCTCCTGAAAGACGGTCAATCCATCCACCCCGGAATCCACGAGTCGGGCATATTCATCTTGATCCATTGAATAAATTTCAATTGAAACCGATGGGAAATACTTCCTGAGTACTGTCATACAGGAATCCAGATAGTCCGGCGATGCCTTGGCGCGAGATTCACCCGTAAGAATAAGCAGATGCTTCAACCCGGTGGCAGCAATTGCCTTGGCCTCTTCCTCAACCTGCGCCAGTTCAAGTTGAGAGCGAGGAATCTTGTTTTTTGCATTGAATCCGCAGTACACGCAGTGATTGGTACAAAAATTTGAAAGATACAGCGGCGTGAAAAGCTGAATGGTCCTTCCAAAATATTGCAAGGTCAACTGACTGGCCTTCTGAGCCATCTCCTCAACAAAAGGAGCAGCAGCCGGACTCATGAGTGACAGCAGATCTTCAGCGTCAAGTACGGTCTTCCCCAATGCCCGTCGGACATCACTCTCAGTGACAGATTCGAATCTCTCATTGAGCGGAAGGGCATTATATTCTGTGCAAATGGGATAAAAGCTCATGCCATCAATCCTCACTCAAGAAACCGGTCAGGGGCGACGACGCCTTGGCGTGTCGGCACATGGCACCAGCCCCGGCCAGGTACGCCTCACGCCCGGCCCTGACTGCACGCCCAAACGCTCGGGCCATCAGAACAGGATTGCCAGCAGTTGCAATTGCCGTATTGACCAGACACGCATCAGCCCCCATTTCCATGGCTTCACAAGCTTCGGAAGGATTGCCAATACCCGCATCCACAATAATGGGAAGATCAATCTCTTCTATCAATATCCGCACCATTTCACGGGTCTTGAGTCCACGGTTTGTACCTATGGGAGCACCAAGCGGCATGACTGCTGCGGCTCCTGCATCAACCAGGCTTCGTGCCACGTACAGATCTGCATTGATGTACGGGAGAACCACAAACCCTTCGTTAGCAAGTATTTCCGTGGCCTTGGCTGTTTCATACCCATCAGGCAAAAGATATTTATTGTCGGAGATAACTTCGATTTTGATCCAGTCGCCACACCCCATGGCACGAGCCAAACGCGCAATACGTATCGCCTCGTCAGCAGAACGCGCCCCGGAGGTATTGGGGAGAAGCTTCATGTATTTGGGAATATAATCCATGACATTACCAGTACCAGACTCAAGGTCCACCCGACGCAAGGCTACGGTAATGACTTGAGAAGCAGAGGCCTCGCAGACATCGGAAATAATAGAATCATCAGCATATTTTCCAGTACCGGTAAAAAGACGACTCTCTAATTTGAAGCCACCAATTTCAAAGATATCTTCACTCATTATTCAACCTTTTTCGCAACACAAAAACATTTTTTCATTACTATTCAAAAAAACCATGATCAACACGCTCAAGGGCTAAACGGCTCCTCAATAAACGTAACAAACAAGCCTGTTGCATTGTCTGCTAACCGCCGCCAACAAAACGGAGCACCTCCAGAAGATCACCATCTCCAAGAATGGTGGAAACAAATGCATCTGCCGAAAGGATTTCCCTATTCAGCTCAACCACGACTGTTTCGGACGAAATCCCCCTGCTTTCGAGCAATCCAAGAAGAGTCATACCTTCTGATATATCCACATTTTTTCCATTGAGAACAACTGTCATGTCAGCTCCTTGCGCTCAAACATCAAAAAAAAACGCTCACCTTGAGAAAAGGTAAGCGCAGTCAGAACCAGTATACCAGTTACAGACCAGCTTCCCTACGGCAGGATTACCCGCATCAGGTTCAAAGGGTTGAGCGATAAGCCCATCTCAGCCTCAATGAGGCACCCCTAGCTGGAAATAACGGTATGCCATTCCGTTCTCGCTGTAAAGAACTGATCACCATATTATCAACAAATCAAAATCACAGATTTACAAAGATTCTCCACAAAAAAATCTCAAAACCAATACGACCATAACCATCAGTATTTACTACTTATTCGCTATTTAATGCGCCCCATATTTCAGACACCCTAAAGTTGAAGCCCTCCTTAACCGATAAGGAATCCATAAGAAGAAACTAAACAGGGGAAACGTCTCATGTTTTCAACAGTATTCCAAGCAACCGGTTTCAAGCGGGCACTGGACCTCTGCAAAGAGGGAAAAAATGATGAAGCTGAAGCTCTCCAAAAAAGCCTTCAGGATGAGTTTTTGGCCGTATGCGAAGAAAACGAAGCACTCAAGACTCAACTGTCAGAAGTCGCGGACATTCTTGATCTTGCAGAAAAAGTACAGTTTGACGGACAAAAGTACTGGCTTGTGGACGATAACGAGCGGAAAGGCCCATTCTGTCAAGTCTGTTATGATCGAGACGGATTACTGATCCATCTCCATGAACATGACAATCACTGGGAATGTCAGAGTTGTCGAGGCTTGTATATGATCCCTCGCGACACGATAAGCAAACCCAAAAAAAAGACGTTCCTGCGAACGACACTCAAGAAAACCATCCCTCTCTTCCTTGAGCAGGAAATGAGCTAAGGAAGCACTGCATAATTGTCCTCTGGCTTCGTTGCTGCAAAAAAATCAAACCCTAGCGTGCAGGAAGCACACGTCAGCCTTGACTTTTTTGCGCGCCTTGCCAGCAAACAATTCTACAGCACTTCCTGAAGATTGAATTAATCAGCGTTTCCCTAACGAAACACTAACCTGACTCATTCACAGAAAAACAGTTCTATTATCAAGGCCCACAAGCGAAATCGGAAACTTGTGGGCCTTTTGTATACCAGCCAAAACAACACACAGACACGACATCATTCGTCCTTGTCCCGCCCCTCTTGATCCCCAAACCAACCACCGGATAAAGAATTCATTGACTTGAATTCAAGCGTCTTCAATTCCCATTTTTTTGAGGATTCTCAAATGAAAGCATAAGATTATAATGGTTAGAATCATAATTTCCATCATACGCAACACACCATGAACATTTTCAAACCGCACATTCTGGAGAGGGGTAAGGTCTTTGAATGAAAAAGCATTAAAAAAGCAAGTTGTTGCAAAAATTCTTTCCAAAGGACTTCATCAGCTTATCGACACTGACTGGCTCAAAGAAGTTCTTGATGATTTTTCAGCGGTTTCAGATTTAAACGCAACCATGTATTCATTGCCAAACTATGAAACCGTCATCAAAAGCGGTAAATTGGATATTTGCAAAGCTCTGCTTCTCGCACAACCGGCACTCAAAGATAAATGCAAAGCCAACAAGACTCTCACTTCCTGTCAATTCAACGCACCCGATATCAATCAGATTATTGCCCCCTGCTTGCAGGGATTCATGGATGGCTCTACGGCTATAATCGTCCATGGACATCATATCGCAGACATTCACGTTGGGCCTTTTCTATTCCCGGACTACAACCATAAGCAGCTCTGTAACAGGGCAGAAAAGCTCCATATCCCGTCTGAACTTTTCTCAGAACAGATAAAGAACGTTCCAATCCTCACTGTCGAAAAAGCGAAAGCGGCCTTGAGTCTTCTTTCCAGCATCGCTGCCATGATTGCCAAAAAAACCATGGACAACCTGATCATCGAACACCGTGCAGAGCAACACGAGCAGGAAGGAAAAACCAGAAAGGCAATTCAACGGGAATTGGCAGAATCTCTCTCACAAATTGAAACGATTTTTGCCAACAGTCAGGTTGGTATTGCACTACTTGGAAAGGACCGTACTCTCTTACGGTGCAACCAGCGCATGGCAGATATTACGGGATATAAATCTCCCAAAGAACTAATCGGCATGAGCATGAAGCACATGCATCTTTCAGAAGAAAGATATAAAAAATTCGGTGAGCTTTATTATGACACACTCGTTGCAGGAGAGCAGATACAAATCGAGTATGAAATCAAACGAAGAGACGGCACCCCGGTCTGGTGCATGTTTTCAGGAAAAGCAATGGACTCTTCTGTACCACCAGATTTGAACAAAGGTGTATTATGGGTTGCAGACGACATCACTGAAAAAAAACACACTCAAATACAACTGACTGAATCGTTGGCACAATTGGAAGTGATCTTCAACAATAGTCAGGTTGGGATCATGCACCTGAAAGGCGGAAGATATTTGCAAAGGGGAAACCAACGTCTCGCGGACATTCTCGGATATGCCTCACCCGAAGAAATGATCGGGTTGAGTATGCGCAATCTGCACTTATCCCCAAAAAAATATCATGATTACGGCAAACGATTTTATGAGACCTTGATAAAAGGGAAAAATATCCATGTCGAATATGAATTGAGCCGCAAAGACGGAACACCTGTCTGGTGCTCACTTTCAGGAAAAGCTCTGGATACTGACTCTCCTCCAAATCTCGACAAAGGCGTTTTATGGATTATTGATGACATCTCCGACCGCAAAAGATTAGAAGAACAATTGATTGAATTGGCTTCGGTTGATGCCTTGACCGGCGCACTTAATCGAAGAGCTTTTCAAGAACAGGTAAGCCGGGAACTTGCCATTCATTCACGCTATGACCGACATTTTTCCTTGTTGATGATTGATATTGATCATTTCAAATCCATTAACGACTCATACGGACATGCTACAGGCGACAACGTATTATGTCATATTGTAAAAATGGTACATAATTTATTACGTGAATCGGATATCTTTGGACGCCTTGGAGGTGAAGAATTTGCCATTGCCATGCCGGACTGTAACAAAGAAGATGCAATAAAGACGGCCGAACGTATACGTCAGGCCATTGCAAAATCTCCAATGAAAACATCAGAACAAACAGCATGCCGGGTGACCATCAGTATAGGCGTAGCGTCATGTCCACCGTTTTCCGACCTGAACAAACTACTCAATCCCGCCGACGAGAACCTGTACAAAGCAAAACAAGACGGCCGTAACAAGGTTATTGGTTAAGAAAACAGGCACTTGAACTCCCACTTTGTCTGCAAAATGCTCATGTTGAGTTCATTTTAAAAATGCAAAAATTAAATTTTAATCGTAAATAATACTCCATAAAAGAAAGCCCTCGTGCCATTGGCACGAGGGCTTTCTTTGCTCATGTGATTTCTACAGGAAATTAGTCCCGAAGAGTGCCGCTTTCCTGACCCATAATTCAAGCATCTGCTCTTCATCGAACTTGGTCACACCAAAGGAAAGATCCTCCAAGTCCATTCCTGGCAGGTAAACAAGCACAACCACATTCTTCATGGCTTTTTTATGTTCACGCCACAAAGTCGTGGAAAAATCCTTGAGTGCTTCGGTATCAGGCAACTTCTTGGTCAAAAGAAAAACTTTAATAGTGATCCAAGTTTCTCCGAGTTGCTTGGTTTCAGACTTTTCGACAATACGATACTGGTATCCATGCGCTGTTTTATCCGGTGTAGGATCGGGTCTTTTGATATCTTTAAACTGACTTCGGTCAATGACCATGGTCTTTTTTTCACCACCAATCGACTTTGCAGCAGGAATCTCCTTGCTCACTTCAACCGAAGAAACCATTGTTTTTTCATCAGCTTCAATCAGACTTTGCAAGGCATATCCGGCAGCTCGGCTTTCCGTACGAATCATCTCGTCTTCCTTGAATACCGCATACCAACCATTTTTCAGAAAATCGACACGGACTCTTTCTCCCGGCTTCAAAGTCCTGACATGTGGCGAACCAGAGGTGCGCCCCTTCCGAACATTCACCTTGCCTTTCACTGTCACGACCGTTCCCCAGGACTTGGAACTTTTCACAGGGACAGACACTGGAGCAAGCGGAGGAACCACCGCCCCACTTACTTGACCCTGACCACTTGGCACTTCCACTGCTACCGAAACCACTACGGGAGCAGAAAGGCTCTCTTGAACAGATTTCTTATTCCCTTCACCGAGTCTGGCCAGAGATTTACTGGTAGCAGGTTTGAAATATTTGACACTGCTGTAGCCTATGGCATTCATATTTGATCGAATTGTCGCCTGAGGAGAGAACACCATGGTCCAATCGTCTTCGGGAAAATCAATCTTGACAAGTTCCATAACCTGAAGGGTCTTGATCTTCCGCCCCTTGACCGATGCGATGCTCCGAACATTGAGCTTGCGCACTGTCTGCACAAATTCGCCCCAGGAAGCTGGTTCGACACGGGTCTGATTCTTCTTGAGATATTTGACATTGGAATATCCAACCGCAACAGATTCACTATTTCTGGTTTCATCTGGCTCGAAGACCGCTACCCATCCGTCTTTCATAAAACCAATCCGAACCTTCTGCCCAGGATAGAGACTGCCAACCCAGGCGTCCGTGGCCGACCGGCCCTTCCTCAAATTGAGAGGACGATCAGGATATCGAATTTCTCCAAAACACCAGGCTGTAGATACAACCAACAGGAGCAGACTGACAATAAGAACAACTATGATATGAATCTTGCGCATTAATATACCGTCCGCCTAAATCATGCCGTTGAGTTCACGGATGACACGATCTGTTATGTCCATTGATTTATCCACAAAACCGATAATTTCAGGATCAGTAAGAATCATCGTGAACCCCATCTCCTTGGCAATGGACCGCAAAATTGAATCCGCACGCCGCATGACGAACTGAATCAAACGCCGCTCTTCACCTTGAATTTCAAGATTACTGCTTTCGACAATCTGCTCGTACCCACGAACAGCTATCCGAAGTCCCTTCTCCGTGCCTTGCTGAGCCGTTACGGACAACCCCCCATTTTGCAATTGCCCTTTGAGGGTTTCAACTGACTCAAGGGCCAGACGAACCCGACGATCCTTTTCCTTGCCCAATCGGGCAAGGTCGTCCTGGGCTATTCGCCCGATCTTGGACTCATTGATAATCCGTTGGGGATTGACAAAACCAACCTTGGACGTCTGTGCCGAGGCCGAAACGGCCAGCAACAGGACCATCACGCTGACCACTGTACATATATTCAACAGTTTCATATGGATGACTACCTTGGGTTTCTTAATAATAGGGCACTGTAGCCGAGAACACTGCTGATTGTCGAGACGGTTCACAATGTCGTCAACGGATCAAGATCAAGCCCGGTCCGAATCATTCTGGGATTGGGATTTGCCTGCATCATGTAACCGTAGAGAGCCCTGACCTTCTCCCAGTCATCACCCTTGAGCAGACAGTTGAACCGTCTCCTTCCACGCAGCATGCTCAAAGGAGCCGGAGCAGGACCCAACACGGTAATTCCCAAATCGGACGCTTTATTGCGAAGAGCCCTGGCAAACAAAGGGATAGCTGCCGGACCATCCGCATACTCCGCAGGATGACTAATACGAATGAGTGCCATCTTAGAAAAAGGCGGATAACCAAAAAGTTTGCGTCGCGCAATTTCACGCTCGTAAAACCCGCTATAATCACCGTTCAGGACCTCGTTCCAGATAGGATGAACAGGATTACGCGTCTGAATGAGTACCTTGCCCGGACTGAGACCACGCCCCGCCCGACCAGCGACCTGGACCAAAAGTTGAAATGTCCGCTCCGTGGATCTGTAATCCGGCAAATTAAGCCCCAGATCTCCATCAGCAACCGCAACGAGCGTCACATTGGGGAAATGATGCCCCTTGGATATCATCTGGGTTCCAACAAGTACCTGAGCCTCCCCGCGCCCAAAAGCTCCGAGAATTTCCTCGATACGCTCCTGCCGCCTTGTGGAGTCTCGATCAAGACGAAGGACCTTGGTACCTTCTGGCAAAGTATCCTGCAAAAGTTCTTCAATCCGTTCAGTACCTTCCCCCATGGGAATAAAATTGGCACTGCCACACTTCTTGCACAAAAACGGATAGGAATATGACAAACCGCAATAATGGCAGACAACCCGCTCACGGCCCTTGTGATAGGTCATGCCAACTTCACACTCCGGGCATCGCACCGTCTCGCCACAATCCAGACAATACATGACCGGCGCATATCCCCGTCGATTGAGCATGACAATGACTTGGTTTCCAGCTTCAATAGTTGCCTTCATCGCCGCAAAAGTTTGCGGTGCAAAAGGCTGTCCCGGTTTGTTCAGCTTGGAGATATCCACCAACTCCACATCCGGCAACAGACTCTTTCCCACTCTCTTTTTCAATGTGGAAACTGGAATGGCCCCTTGACTCGCAGCATAAAAGGTCTTCACATCCGGCGTGGCAGAACCAAGTACAAGAAGTCCTGCGGTTCGTCCAACCTTGTACCAAGCAACTTCCTTGGCCTGATAGGCAAGACGATCTTCCTGTTTGAAAGACTCGTCATGCTCTTCGTCCAGCACAACCATGCCCAATTTTGGCACAGGCAGGAAAAGAGAAGATCGGGTTCCAACCACAATGACAGGTGTCTTTTCCCGAGCCATTTCCCTGAATACGACTTCCCTTTTTTTTGGACTTTGATAGCCATGATAAAAAACTGTCTTCGCTTCCGGAAAATGTTCGACAACCGTTCTGTACAGCTTACAGGCCAGTGCGACTTCAGGAGCAAGCAAAAGAACTGAACGCCCCCGTTCCTGACATTTTCTGATCATTTCAAGATACAGAAGAGTCTTGCCGCTGCCAGTCACACCATGCACCAAATGCGGACCACCACCATTCTCCATGGTCACCGTCATCTCAGAAAGGGCCACTTCCTGTTCACTGGTCAAATCGTAATCAAACAATTCCGAAACAGCGCAAGCACCAGGCCCTTCATCAACCTCTGCCAAATGGTCTGCCGTGAGTTCTCCCAGAGAAACAAGCCCCACGCCTTCCAACTTCGCAGCAACGTCCGTAGCCCAATCACCCAGAGAATGACGAAGGGCAAAAAGACTTTGCGGACCGTTCTCCAAAAGATGCTCAAGAAGTCGCATCTGACGCTTTGCATTCGGACGCACGGCCCATGGCGGATCGGAAACAAGAGAGGCAAATCGATCTTCGGCTTCCCGTTTGGCATTGATTTGCAACCGCATACGGCCAGCCAGCCAGAGTTCCATGAGTGCAGTCTTTTCAGCTTCACTGAACTGTATCAATTCTGAAGGTCTGACGGTTCCCGGCAATTTAAATTTCGACAAATGCTTGTCGACCCGAAACGTCACAGCTGCGGTCCGCAAACCTCTGGGAAGAATGATTTCAAGAATTCGACCCACATTCACCATTTGACGGGCTGCAAGATTCTCAGCCATGTCGATATAATGCGAGTCAAGAAGCGGCGTACGCTCAAGGGGCCAAATAATCTGCTTTATCTCAACTCCGTCAGGAGCTTCGTCAACAGATCCAACAACAACTCCGGCCCGATGAGAATTACCAAGGGGAACAATGACACGCTGTCCTGAAACAAGGACAGGGAAATAAGATGGTCGCTCGTATGTCAACACCTGATACGGAGGACTAACGAGCGTTACCTGCCAGAAATCGGCCATGAATCCAACTTATCCTGAAGACGGGTAATGAAATGATTTCAAGAGTATATCAAACGGCACCGGGGGCATGGCACAAGGTGTGCCATCAAGCGAATCACGGGCATACAGTTCTTCGCCATCGGCCCGGTTGACGGCTATCCACTTTATATCAGCCGCAAGATGGCCACCATTAAAAGTCACAACGACCTTTTCCGGCACACGAAACCCGCCCATAGTCCGATAATCCAAATACTGGACCGAAATCAGGCCCGCACCGGATGCGTACCGGACCAAAATAGGAGAAAAATCCTCGTTATTCAATTGAACGGTCGGCGTCATGTCGTCATCAGGTTCGGCACCAATCATAAAACACGGGGAATCATCGCAAAATCCATAGTTCCTGGTTGCATTGTCCACCCCCCACGCTTTCCATGTCTCAACAGGATTGGGAGGCATCCAGACAAACAGAGGAGACAACGCAAATCCTTCAGCAGTACACGTGCTCACGACAGTCCCGGCGTTGCCAACGGCCTCGGCCGTATCGCCCGCATGCCATTCCTGCCGCCACTTGCCTTCGGCATACCAGACGTGAACCGATGAGCCTGGATATTCAGGAAAAGTCATCTGGGCTTCCCATGAAGAAAGAGCCCCAAATTCCTTATGCATAAGCCGGGAAAGCCCCTCATCATCCGGCGAAAAAGCGAACGCGGGAAGAACACAGGAGACAATGAGTACAAAAACAATAAATGTGGAAATCAACCTGAACAAGACAGCAACTCCTGAAGTCTTTTGACGAGTTCATCCCTGAGTTCTTCGTCATGCAGCGCGAAATAAATATTTGCAGTAAGGTACTCCACCCAATCTCCGGCATCAAACCGTTGCCCGGCCAACTTAACGGCAACCAATTTATCCTGATCCGCAAGCCCCTGAAGGGCGTCTGTCAGCTGAATTTCTCCACCAACACCGGCTTTCTGCTTTTCGAGAATTTCAAAAATCTCAGGCAAAAGCACATATCGACCAATAATTGCGAGATTCGAAGGAGCCTCTGCAACAGGTGGCTTTTCAACCAGCTTGGTAACACGATACATGCCGCCCTCAATTTTCTCCCCCTTGATCACACCATATTTGCTGACCTTCTCTTCGGGAACTTCAATGACACCCACAACAGCCTTCCCTGTAATCTGGGCAGCCTTTATGAGTTCCCCGATTCCCGTATTCCGACCAAACATCAGATCATCACCAAGCATGACAGCAAACGGTTCGTTTTTGCACACCTCGCGAGCGGTCAGCACGGCATGCCCCAATCCGAGTTGCTCCTTCTGGCGAACAGCAATGACATTAACCATGTCTGCAACTCGACGAACTTCATCCAACATACCCGTCTTTCCGGCACGCTCCAAAAGTTGCTCAAGCAAGAAGTTGCGATCAAAATGATCTTCGATAATCGTTTTATTCTGATTGGTAACAAAGACAACATCCGAAATTCCAGCACCAATCCCCTCTTCCACAATGTACTGCACAATGGGTTTGCGGAATATGGGCAACATTTCCTTGGGAACGTTCTTGGTGGCAGGAAGTGAACGAGTACCCCAGCCGGCAACCGGAATTACGGCCTTCTTTATCTCCATCTGATTCTCCCTGAAATGACGGCTCAATTATCGTAAATACTTTTCACACGCTTCAACAATATCATTGGCGTACAACTCGACCTTGTCAGCATCCGGTCCCTCAACCATGACACGGCACACAGCTTCAGTTCCAGAATATCGTAGCAGAACGCGCCCCTTGCCGTATAGGGCCTCTTCAACTTTTTGCACGGCTTCCTGAACTTCTGGAGCCTGCGCAAAAGGAACTTTTCTCTCTACATGGACATTCCGAAGAACTTGTGGGAACGGCTCAAGCAATCCGGCCAATTCGGAAAGCGGTTTCTCTTTTTCGCACATTATACGCAACAACTGCAACGCAGCAAGCAGACCATCTCCCGTTGTCGAATGCTCCATGAAAACAAGATGCCCCGACTGCTCGCCTCCAAGCATGGCACCTTCACGGCGCATAGCCTCGACAACATACCGATCGCCAACTGCAGTTCGAAGCAGCGTGCCGCCATGTTCCTGCATGAACAATTCAAGTGCCATGTTACTCATGACCGTTGAAACAAGCATGTTCTTGGGAAGTTTGTCTTTTTCCATCAACTCAAGAGCGGACAGTGCCATGATCTGATCACCATCAAGAATACGCCCTTTTTCATCACAGACAATCAACCGATCAGCGTCACCGTCCAAAGCTATTCCGATATCCGCATCTTCGTCCACAACGATGTTGGAAATAACCTCTGGGTATAATGATCCGCACTTCTGGTTGATATTCAAACCATCTGGTTTCACACCAACCCTGACCACCTCGGCTCCGAGCTCCTCGAAAATGACAGGTGCGACTCCGTAGGCCGCTCCATGGGCACAATCAAGAACGATCTTCATGCCATCAAGGGTCAATTTCGAAGAAAAGCTATTTTTGAGATAGACTATATATCGACCACGAGCGTCTTCGATACGGTGGGCACGTCCCACTTTTTCAGGAGCAGGATAATCCCACTTGGTCTTGTCGGACATGACCAGCTCGCTGATCTCATCCTCTACTTCGTCGGGCAATTTAAAACCCATGCGATCAAAGAACTTGATACCGTTGTCCATGAAAGGATTATGAGATGCAGAAATAACCACGCCAAGATCAGCACGCATATTGCGCGTCAAAAATGATATGGCTGGCGTAGGCATGGGCCCTACGAGAAAAACATCCATGCCATTGGCACACAGTCCTGATGTCAGCGCAGTCTCAAAAACATACCCTGACAAACGAGTATCCTTGCCAATAACCACTCGATGCCTCTTTGCGCCATTACGAAAATACTGTCCAGCCGCCAAACCGAGTCGCAACGCGATTTCCGGGGTCATGGGGAATATATTGCCCTGCCCGCGCAGGCCATCGGTTCCAAAAAGCCTCTGCACCATGGATTGCTCCGAATCACCGCCAAAAGCGGTCTATTTTTTCTTTATGATGGTTTGTACGGTCTCAGGATTCATCTTTTCAAGACGGCATCCGTCAGGAAGGCTGACATCATAATTCAGTTCATACTTGCCCGATGCAATCTCTCTACCAAACTTGAGGACGGCAGTCATTTCCTTACGATATTCGTTGTCACGAAAAAGCGAAATTGGCCCTTCGATCAACAAACGTACAAAGTCCTGTGTAACCGAGGCCTTGTAACCTTCCGGGACTTGCACATCAAGAGGAAGCTTGACCCATACTTGCCGAGTCTTGGGCCCGAAAAAGGCTTCGACACGAACCTGTCCTGGAGACGCCTCAATTTTTCCGGGAAGCTCAAGTCCGACATTTTCTGCCCAGGACTTGGGGACGTCATCAGGAAAATCTTCCTTCATGACCACTTTGGCCTTCAATATCTTGCGCAACAACGTTTCTGGTCCGCGAATCACTATCAGATCCGGTGCAGCCACCACTTCCTGAATCATGTAGTCAGAATTAAGTTCACCGGTCCATGCGGCTTCAACTTCGATTGTTTTTGAAATGCGCCTGTCAACCACAAGATTAAGACGATTTGGTTTAACTTCGATAATTTCGTAAGTCGAAGACAGCGGAATCTTTGATGATTCAATATCGACCACATGCTTACCAATCTGCAGCTTACCAACGTCGATGGGATAACTCAAATTCTGAGAGGACAAATTGCCTACCAGCCCCTTGGGACCACGCAATCTGATCTGAATTTTGTCAACCAACCCTTCCTCAATGATCAATCCTTCAGGAGGATTGGTCATGACAACAGGCATTTCCACCCAGGTTTCAACGACTTCACGCCCAGTAACCAGGAACCATGTAAAAATCGCCAAGGAAAGGGATAACAATATTGTTTGCCAATTCTTCATTCTATCGTCCCAAAGCGTTTCTGAGTACGCGTCTCAACCGGACTTCGTCCAGGCTTGTAGTCAATCTACCGTTCATGGCCACCGAGACTTCACCGCGTTCCTCGGAAACAACCACGGTAATAGAGTCAAACCCTTCACTAACACCGAGGGCAGCCCTGTGCCGGGTGCCATACATCGGCTGTCCCCTGAGCTTGGACGACAAAGGCAAAATGCAGGCCGCAGCCACGATTCTGTCACGCCGAATAATGACCGCCCCATCATGCAAAGGGGTATCAGAAACAAAAATTGTTTCGAGGAGCTCCTTGTTCACCTTTGCATCAAGCTCGATACCACGATCTATTATATCACCCAATGGTACGTTCTTCTCAATAACAATGATAGCTCCGGTGCTGGTTTTGGACATATTCATAACAGCCAGAATCAGATTATCCAGCGTAACATCACGAACCTGAGATTTGCTCCAGAATCGCTTGGTACCAACACGTGCCAAAGCCTTTCGAATGTCAGTCCTGAAAAGAATAACAACCACGAGGAATATGGATGTAAGGAACTCACCCAGCATGGCATTGAGCGTATAGAGATTGAACTTGTCTGATAAATAGTAGACCACAAGCACAACGACCATGCCATACAGCACGGCGGCAGCCCGTGTCCCACGAACAAGGACAATGATATTGTAATAGATGAAGGCAACAAGGCCAATATCGAGCAGCACCCGCCACGTGATCTGAATTCCGAAAAGTTCAAACATATTTTTGACTACGCTAATTCCCGAACTATGGTCAACGTTTGCAATGCAAGTTCCACCTCATGAACACGATGGATTAGCACACCCTTTGCCGCCAAAAGCGCAGTAGCCACCTGTGTGGCATTCTGCCGCTTTTCTACTCCAAGCCCGAGAAGTCCCTGCCAAAGCGACTTATTGGAAAGCCCCATATACAATGGAAAACCCAGACTTTCAAATCGTTCAATCTCCCGCAAAATCGCCAGATTATGCTCCAATGTCTTGCCGAATCCGATCCCCGGATCAAGCACGACCCGGTCCATCGGCAAGCCAGCCTTGTCGAGAACCTCCAGTCTCTCTTCAAAAAAAACCATGATATCTTCTATCACATCAAAATATTCAGGCTCATCCTGCATATTTTCCGACCGCCCCAGGCTATGCATAAGCACATAGCCCGGCTTGTATTGGGATATGACATCCAGCAATCCCGGATCATATCTAAACGCGGACACATCATTAAGAATGTCAGCCCCGGCATCCAAGGCTCGGGCAGCGACACCAGCCTTGCACGTATCCACGGAAATAACGCACCCAGTGTCAGCCTCGGCCAGACTTCTCACCACCGGTATTACCCGCTCAATCTCTTCGACTTCACTCACGGAATTCGCATATGGCCGGGTGGATTCTCCGCCCACATCGAGAATATGAGCACCCTGTCGAGCCAACTTTAGACCATGTGCAATGCCGGAATGCACATCGCCGTGTTCTCCACCATCATAAAAAGAATCAGGAGTCACATTGACCACCCCTGCAATGAAAAAGGGGGCCGGCCCCAAAACCTTGCCCCCTTTCAATATCCACATCGTATCATTCATGGTCAATATACTAATCTCACCTTATTGAAGCTTGGTGTCATCATCATCATCCGAACCGGGCTTGTCGTCTTCTTCAAGAATGAAATCATCCTTGTCGACAGTCCCTTCGCTGACCGGGGTATAACCGGGAGCATCAGTATCGACTGCCTTGCCTTCGGCATTATAAGCAGAAGGAGTTCCATTGGAAGAGGGACCACCATTCTTTCCACCATTTCCGTCATCGGAATTGATGATGGGCAAAGTTTCACCTTTCATCAAGAGATCGATGTCAGCACCGGTAATAGTCTCTCGATCAAGCAAGGCCTGGGCTATTGCTTCAAGAGATTCAGGGTTCTCCTTGAGCAACTTTTGAGCCGTCTTTTGTGCTTCTTCCACAAAACTACGCACTTCAGCATCTATCAACTGAGCAGTATTTTCGCCGTAACTCTTGTTATGAATAAGCTCCTTACCAAGAAAAACCTGTTCCTGACTGTCGCCATAACTCATCGGACCGAGCTTTTCGCTCATGCCCCACATGCAAACCATGTTATGAGCGGTCTTTGTGGCACGCTCGATATCATTACTCGCTCCAGTTGTGAGCTGATTAAGCACCAGTTCTTCGGCAACACGGCCCCCCATCAGGACAACAAGGTTATTCAAAAGGAATTCCTTGGAATAATTATGCCTGTCCTCACCTGGCAACTGCATCGTAATACCAAGAGCACGACCGCGAGGAATGATGGAAACCTTGTGAACCGGATCAGTTCCGGGCAAAAGTCTGGCAAGCAAGGCATGTCCAGCTTCATGATAGGCCGTTGTCTTCTTCTCTTCTTCGGAGAGGATGAGACTACGACGCTCCTTACCCATCATAACCTTGTCCTTGGCCTCTTCGAAATCGCTCATGTCCACCTGATCCTTACCCAATTTTGCAGCAAGAAGGGCAGCCTCGTTGACCAGATTTTCCAGATCAGCACCGGAGAAACCAGGAGTACCACGAGCAATGACCTTGAGGTTGACCTCGGAGGACAACGGAGTCTTGCGGGTATGCACAGTAAGAATCCGCTCCCGTCCGCGAAGGTCCGGAAGCGGAACAACGACTTGACGGTCAAAACGACCCGGACGCAACAAAGCGGGATCAAGAACGTCTGGACGGTTGGTAGCCGC
>JAEINO010000017.1 GCA_016342345.1 Pseudodesulfovibrio sp.
ATGGCGTCCCTTATCCGGCACAAGGACGAATACGACATTGCCTTTGGCAACGACCCGGACTTTGATCGCCATGGCATCGTCACCCGCAGTTCAGGACTGCTCAATCCGAACCACTATCTGGCTGTGGTTGTGAACTACCTATTTCAAAATCGCCCCGACTGGCGGGCAGAAGCAGCCATAGGCAAGACTCTTGTCTCCAGTTCCATGATCGACCGTGTTGCCGTTGGACTGAATCGGAAATTGTACGAAGTTCCGGTGGGCTTCAAATGGTTCGTAGACGGACTCATCGATGGTTCTTGCGCTTTCGGTGGCGAGGAATCAGCAGGAGCGAGCTTCGTGCGTCACGATGGAACGGTCTGGACCACAGACAAGGATGGCATCATCATGAACCTGCTGGCTGCGGAAATCACGGCCAGAACCGAACGCGATCCCGGAGAATTATACGGGGAACTGGAAAAGACACACGGCTCTCCGGTATATGAACGCATGGACGCCCCAGCCTCTGCCAAACAGAAGAAGGCCTTCAATTCGCTCACACCGGAAATGGTCACGGCAAAAACACTGGCCGGAGACCCTATTGATGCCAAGCTGACTCACGCCCCTGGCAACAATGCCCCCATCGGCGGCCTGAAAGTGACCACCAAAAACGGCTGGTTCGCAGCACGCCCGTCCGGGACAGAGGACATCTACAAAATCTACGGAGAGTCATTCAAGGGGAATAATCACCTGAAACAGATTCAGACCGAAGCACAGGAAATAGTCCAAACCGTCTTCCAAAAGAACGGAGCATGATCGAAACGGATTCGCCTCAAAGTGCTGACAATATCAATTTGGCAGTCTGTTGAGAATGGTTCGAGGCAACGCCGCAATCAGGCCGGTGTCAACAGCCAGAGGCTTTACCATTGTCCCCACAAATACAAGATCTCAGCACTCGCCCTGACACCTTCTTCCTCACGGAAATGAGCTTCGTAATACTCAAGGAATCTACGATATGCATCCTTGGACGGATGCTTTGCACCGGGGGCGGCAGTGGCTCCGGTGGCCCGATGTGCACGAAGCAGGTCGGCCACTGTGGGATGATGGGCAATATGGGTAATGACCTCTGATTCAAGAATGGCCGGAGCCGCGTCCTGCATGATATCAATAAAAAATCTGGCCGAACGCATGGGCAGCATGGACCCGAAACCGGATTTCCCGGATGCTTCTGAAAGCTCGGCAAAGGTCCCTTCCACAAAAATGGCGAAAGAGAACCGGCCTCCCCGCTTGAGCAACCTGACATTGTCCACCATGGATATTTTCGGGGCGCGATACCATTGCATAGTGGAAGAACTGGCCAGAAGATCAAAGGAATCCTGAGGGAAACCAAGAAATTCTCCATCGGCGGCAATGAGTTTCGGATTGGTCAGCATGCTTTTGTCAACCTGAGTGAGCATACCCGGAGCAATGTCAACACCAATATAACGCTCATGGACGCATCGTTTAGCGAGAAAATGAGTGAGAACACCTCCACCCGCACCGATTTCCAGGATTCGGGGATAGGAACCTTCGGGAATCCTGCTGGCACATATACGAGCTACCTCGGCCTGAACCTTGGCAGCCTTGGCATAGGTGTTTCGCGCGCGATCGAATGAACGCCGAATGAGATCTTTAGTCAGTGTGCTGGGCAAATTCATGTTCTGGTATCCAGTGCCCATAAGGAAGAGCTGTGTATGTGGCGTCGGGCATGATTTCCCAGATATCCTCGGAAGCAGCAGGCTTGACTATGCGATCATGCTCACCGTGCATGATGGTTGTTTTTTCGGCTCCGAGGTGTGACGGCATGGCTCGGGACGAGCGAAGATATTCAAGTCCGGCAAACAATCCCTCGATATCCTGAATACTTATATCCACCTTGCCGGGGAAGCCGCAATTCCCGTGAAACAGACGGACCACCTGCTGTGCATCCTTACGCATATTGCGAACCATGAGACGCACGACCTTTTCCGAAGTGTAGTCGGTAAAGGACAGAAATGGCGCAACAAGGACGATTCTGTCAAAATTCAAAACCACACGATTCCATCGCTTGAGAACCATGTGTGCGCCCGTGGACCATGCCACGAGCGTGCCGCCACGAGCCGAATCCAGTCGTTCGAATATCTCACGTTCCGAATGGCGGATAAACGGCAGCATGAATTCATATTCACCCGTCAGATTGGGGAAAAGTTCCGGGTATCCGGCCCAGCCGGATATGAAAAGATTGTCGTCGCTCAAATCATCTCCATCATATCTGAAACAGCCTTCCTGAAAAGGCCGATGTCATTTTCCGTCAAATCGGCACGCAGACTGATACGCAACCGGGCCGTGCCTTCAGGCACAGTGGGAGGTCGCACCGCCCCGACATACACACCCTGCTTCACAAGTGCATCGCGGGCAGCCAACGCCGTATCGTTCCTGCCAAGAAGAACAGGGATAATCGCGGTCTCGGATGACCCGACGTCAAGACCAAGCGATCGCAGAAATTCGCGAACATCATGTGCCATCGCTAGAAGATTCTTCCCCATGGCCGGGTTTTTCCGAACCAATCTCACGGCAGCCAGGCTTGCCCCGACAGTCGCGGGAGGCAGGGCCGTGGAATAGATGAACGGGCGTCCCTTGTTTCGCAAATACTCAATGAGATCGGACTTCCCGGCAATATATGCGCCGTAGGAGCCGAACCCCTTGCCAAGGGTACCCATATGGACATCCACCCGGTCCGCCAGACCGAGTTCGGCGGCGAGTCCCCTGCCCTTGCCGAAAATTCCGGCGGCATGAGCCTCGTCCACCACGGACAGAACCTTGTGATGTTGGCAGAGATCAACGATGGTTGCAAGTTCAGCCAGATCGCCGTCCATGGAAAACACCGTGTCCGTGATCAGCATCTTGCGCTCGACACCTGCGTGTTTCTCAAGCAGGGA
Organism: Pseudodesulfovibrio sp.; assembly: GCA_016342345.1. Taxonomy (GTDB): domain Bacteria; phylum Desulfobacterota; class Desulfovibrionia; order Desulfovibrionales; family Desulfovibrionaceae; genus Pseudodesulfovibrio. The sequence continues at coordinate 2,934 of JAEINO010000017.1, forward strand.
AGCCAGATGATCCATGTCATTATGACGATACCGAACCTGCCGGGCACCGGAAAGCCGGATTCCATCCACAATGGAAGCGTGATTGAACTTGTCGGAAAAGACCACTGTATGCCGGTCGGCAAGGGCAGACACGATCAGCAAATTGGCGGCAAAACCGGAACCCACCACAAGCGCATCGTCAACCTCCTTGAAATCCGCTATCTCCGCTTCCAGGTCGTCAAACAGGGCATAATTTCCACAGATAAGCCGAGATGCTCCGCTGGATGTCCCGTACTTCTCAACGGCTTCAATGGCAGCCTGCTTCAAAGCGGGATGACCGGCCAGTCCGAGATAATTATTGGAAGCGAGATTGAGAAGCGTGCGCCCCTCAAAGGTCAGGAACTTGTCCGCACCATTGTCCACAGACGGAATTTGACGAAGGAGGCTTCGTTCCCTAAGCTCGCTCAATTCACGCGAGATAAAATCATAATAATAATTTGCAGGCATAATAATGAATATGAAAAATCAGGCTCTCTGGCATCCGGTCACTCAAATGAAGGAACTTGAAGAACACCCGCTGCTCAATATCCGCTCAGGAAAGGGAATATACATTTACGATGATGATGGCAAATCATACATCGACGCCATCAGTTCCTGGTGGACCAATATTTTCGGTCATGCCAACCCACGCATAACCAAGGCATTGTGCACTCAAGCGGCCAAACTGGAACACGTCATGTTCGCAGGCGTGACCCACGAACCGGCCGAAGAACTTGCCGCCCGCCTGGTCGCCATGACCCCGAATGAATTGTCCAGGGTCTTCTTTGCCGGAGACGGAGCCAGTGCAGTGGAAGTCGCCATGAAAATGAGCTACGGCTATCGCCAGAATACCGGCCAACCGGAAAAGACAAAATTCGTCGGGCTTTCCGATGGATACCACGGCGACACCCTTGGCGCACTTTCCATCTGCGGACATGACTTCTTCTCTGACATGTATCGCTCCATCATGCCGGAAAACATCAGCGTCACCGGGCCGGACTGCTACCGTTGCCCCTATGGAAAAACACGTGAAACCTGCTCTGCCGAATGCTTCGAGCACATGGAAAAGACCCTTGAGGAACGCGGCCATGAAATCACGGCGGTCTTCGTGGAACCTCTGGCCCAAGGCGCGGGAGGCTGGCGATTCTACTCACCGATCTATCTGAAAAAGCTACGCGAATGCACCCTGAAGCACGATGTTCATCTGTGCTTTGATGAAATTGCCGTGGGATTCGGACGACTGGGCACCATGTTTGCCATGGACAAGGCAGGCGTGACCCCAGATTTCGTAACCCTGTCCAAATCCATCACCTCCGGCACCATGGCACTTTCCGTGGTGATGACAACGGATGCCGTATATGACAGTTTTTATGGCGATTTCGGAGACATGAAGGCCTTCATGCACAGCCACACCTATACTGGCAATCCACTGGCCTGTGCCGTGGCCAACGAGACATTGACCATATTCGAGGAAGAAAATGTCCTTGAAACCAACAAACCCAAATATGAGCATATGCGCCGCTGCACGCACGAGAAATTTGCAGGCCACAAAAACGTCGGAGAAATCCGATCCATGGGGTTCATCACCTGCATCGAACTGGTGGAAGATCCGGCCACGAAAAAGCCGTTCGACTGGAAGAAACGCACGGCCTTCCGCATTTATCAAAAAGCCCTGAAACGCGGCGCACTACTCCGCAATCTCGGCGACTGCATATATTTCCTGCCGCCCTACATCATCACCGAGGACGAAATCACCGAACTGGTGGATATCGCCTACGCGGCAACCGTGGAAATACTGGGGGAATGATGGAACGCTATTTCATCTCAGGCATCAATACAGATGTCGGCAAGACCATGTTCTCCGCATGGCTTGCCAAAAGACTCTCGGACGAGGGGAAACGGGTCACCTACATCAAGCCCGTGCAGACAGGTTACCCGGACGATGACGATGCAAAGCTCGTCCGCACATACGCAAATCTGGATGCAACAAACGCGCGCGTACTGCTCACAGGTTCAGAACCGGTGTCTCCCTGCTTTCTCTGGAAGACATTTCCCTTTGATGACGTTGTTGCAAAAATCAATAACGTTACCGATTGCGATGTCCTGCTGGTTGAAGGAGCAGGCGGTCTGCTCGTTCCACTGGACATGAACCGCCAGATGTACGAACTGGCACCGGCCTGTGATCTTGCCACCATTCTGGTCGTACCCAATCGGCTCGGATGCATCAACGATGCTCAGCTTTCGGTGCGGTTCCTGGCTTCCGAGAAGCTTCCGTTGGCCGGGCTGGCAATCAACGACCATTTTGCATCGGACCAGACCAACCGCGAACGGAACAAGGTGATGATCACGCACCTCCTGCCCGATTCCATCAAATATGTTATTGATTCGCTGGAAATTCCCTAGGGAAGCACTGCATAATTGTCCGCTGGCTTCGTTGCTTTAAAAACCTCAAATCCTAGCGTACAGGAAGTACGCGTCGGCCTTGAGGTTTTCTTGCGCCTTGCCAGCGAATAATTCTACAGCACTTCCTGAAAATTGAATTAATCAGTACTTCCCTAGCAACAAAAAAAATCCTTCACCACGGGCCGACAGGTTCGATCAGCCAGCCGCCCGTGCTGCGACCTTTGCGGCTTCCTCTCCCTTGCCTTGTGCTTCCAGAGCTTCGACAAGAATCTCCCAATAAGCGTCCTTGTCCGGCGACAGGGCAGAGGATTGCCGGGCGAGAACCTCGGCAATCTGGGGATCTTCGCCTTGATCAAGATAGAGTTTGGCAAGCAGATGCATGGCCTGATGGTCATTGTGATCGGCGTTGAGCGAGAGATGCAGGTATTCGCGAGTGGCTTCGATGTCACCCTGTTTATAGGAAATACGGGCAAGAGGACGGAGTACCATGCGTTCTCCGCCAGGTTGGACAGCGGCCTGTTTGTATAATTTGACAGCCTGCTTGAGCTTGCCTGCGGTCTCGGCAATGGAACCAAGGCGCATGAGGGAATAGACATGCTTCGGTTCGGCCTTGAGGCATTGCTTGTACGCCTGCTCCGCCTTCTTGAGATCACCCAGGCGATGATTGGCCCAGCCGAGATTATAAAGTGCAAGAACGTCTTTCCTGTCGATCTTGACAACCTCGTCGAATTGGCGACGGGCCTCTTCAAACCGACCAAGCTGAGCATTGCAGATGCCGAGCGAATTGCGAGCCAGAAGATTGTTTTCGTCATCAAGCAGTGCAAGCTTGAATTCCTCAATGGCACCATAGATGTCTCCGTCCATGAATCGGCGATCGGCAGACAAATTCAGCGAAATGGAATCAAACACGGCAATGCGCGGCTCAGGCAGGAGCAATGCGTGCTCAAGAGCCTTCCGGCAATTTTCGAGAACATCAGCCCGTTCGAAATTGAGGAAGGGGAAACAAGCCGAACCAACGGAAACCTTGATGCCGAAATTTCCGGCGGCAAGCTTTTCGATTTCCAGAGAACGGGCATGCAATGTTTCACGGTCGACATTTTCCTGAAAGAAAATCATGCCGTTGAGACCGTACCGTCCTCCGGTGGCGTTATCGCCAAAGGCTCCGCGTGCAAGATTGGCTACATCAGAAACCATCTGGTCCACGGCATCCTGGTAACTATCCGTGGCGTCACCGGGCTGATCAAGAATACGAATGAGCGAAAGACCAAAGGACTCGGGCGTCAACCGGGCCGTGGAAAACCAGGAAATAAAATTGCTATAGGAATAGAGCTTGGTGATGGCATCCTTGCGCGGCATGACATCGCTCTCTTTCGCACCTTTTGCCTCATCGGAAACAAATATGGCCTCCTCACCGGAAACCAGCTTGAGACGATCACCGGGTTCCACACTCCAGGCGGCATCGTCCAGATGCAGCACTTCGGCAAAAGCCATGTCATTCTGAACCTCCACAAGCACGACCTCACCCTTGAACAAAGCCGGATAGCGTCCAAGACGCTCATCTTCGGCAAGGGCTGCACTCGCGGCCAGAGCAGCCTTGGAAGACCGGACCAGAAAACGCTGTCCGACCTTGGCCCCGGAAGATTCGCCCAAGCTCACTATCATCCGGCCCATGGGCATGATTTCAAGCACTCGGCCACCCTTGGAGAGTATGTCGGCGTAGCCGAACACGCGGTTACGTCCATTATCCTTGGCCGTGGCCACGGCCTTGCGCGCCTTGCGAACAAGTATGCGGGCCTGCTCGGAACTGGCACGACGGAACTGGCTGCCTTCAAGTCCCTGTGGATAATTGACAAACCCAACGCTACCGGAAATTGAAATAGTGTCATTGGTGACCTCGTCTATGAACGAGAGCTTGCTGACACCGCTTCGAATAACCTCGGAAAGCTGAAAACAAGCCCGAGGCTTGGCATCGGGCACAAGGATGGCAAATTTGTCATTGGCAAACCGGGCAACCGTTGTATACTTGGGACAGACCATGTCGAGAAGACGTCCGACCTCGGAAACGATATCGTCACCCGTGAGATAGCCGTAATGCTCGTTGATCGCCAAAAAGCAATCGAGATCGAGAAAAAGAACACCCAAGGTGCCGGAAAATGTCAGATCGGCCTCACGGGCTTCGATCCCGGCCCGACATCCACCAGTGGCGAGGCAGCCATGCACCTGATCAATGGATTTCCCCAGCTCGTCAAAAAAGAAATCACGCGTATGAAGGCCTGTCAGCGGATCAGTCACCGCCCTCTTGTAAAGGGCAAGTTTTTCCAGCACGTTGCTCGCCAGGGCCATGATATATCTAGGTGCAGTTGCCGGAGCCTTGAGACGGACACCCTTGGCAATGAAATAGCATAGCATCCGGCCCTGAAAGACCAGCGGGAGAATGAGTTCCTTGTCCTCGGCCCTGAATTCAGGCTCTGGAACCGGCCGGATTTCCTCTCTCGGAAAGAACAGGCTGTACGAGGTAAAAGGGAGAAATTCTGCAATGCAATCCTTGATCGTATGCTCGAAATCGATCAACTCCTGGGGAGTGAAGGAAATGGTCCCGTCCGCAAAAATATCTTTTTCTGTTCTCATAATCCGAGAGGTTACAACGCACCCATATTTTTCTCAAATAAAAGTTTGACTTGATTCTCATGACCCGCGCACATGAAGGTACGTTCAATCAAGACTCGCTCCATTTCAAAACAATAATTCTGGACAGGAAAAAACCATCGCTCGATCACTGACAGACCAGACCTCATGCCACCCAGCAATGAGAATGAGACGGATTCTCACCCACACACCAAATGACCTTCTCAACGCTTGTCGTGCCAACTATATCTATACATTTAGATATTGACATTTCGTTTGATTAATCATAGCCACACAGACAATTCAATTACAACCGGTAGAAATAATGAACATCATAACTGCCCCCACAGAACTCCAGAAACAATGCCAGACATGGCGTCAGGAAGGCCTGACCATAGGTCTGGTCCCGACCATGGGCTTCTTTCACGAAGGTCATATGGCCCTCATGGATCGGGCGCGCAAACTCTGTGACAAACTCGTTGTCACGCTTTTCGTCAATCCGACGCAATTCGGCGAAAATGAAGATCTGGACAAATACCCACACGACTTTGACGGCGATTGCGAAAAGGCCGAATCCCACGGGACCGACCTGCTCTTTGCCCCGGAAAAATCCTCAATGTACGATAAAGACCATGCCACCTGGGTGAATGTTCCCGAACTGGGAAAGCACCTGTGCGGCAAGTCCCGCCCCGTCCACTTCACGGGCGTATGTACAGTGGTGACCAAATTATTCATGCTCGCCCAGCCCCAGATTGCCGTATTCGGTCAAAAAGACTGGCAGCAACTTGCCATAATCCGACGCATGGTCCGGGATCTGAACATCCCGGTCGAAATTGTCGGTCAGCCCATTGTCCGCGAACCGGACGGTCTTGCCCTGAGCTCACGCAACGCCTATCTCACCCAGGAGGAGCGGGCTGCGGCTCCGGCTCTCCGTAAAGGTCTCGTGAAAATGGCCGAAATGGTAAAGCAGGGAGAACAAAGCGCACAGGCAGCCAAGGCTTTCCTGCAAACAGACTATGCATCCACCCTGCCCATGGGTACGGTGGACTATCTGGAAATCGTGGACCCCGACGACATTGTTCCGGTGGAAACAATCACCGGTCCAGTCCTGGCCGCAGTTGCGGTTGTCATCGGAAAGGCGCGATTGATCGACAATATATTGATAGAGGTGTAAATCAAATGGCCCAACGATGCTTTTTGAGTGCCAAGATACACGGCGCGACCATTACATGCGCGAATCTGGAATACCGGGGAAGCCTGTCCATCGATCCCAAGCTTATGAAAACTGTGGGCATCCTTCCGTATGAACAGATTGATGTCTACAACCTGGACAACGGAGAACGACTGACCACCTATGCCATCCCCGGCGCGGACAGAGAGATCTGCCTCAACGGGGCCGCCGCACACAGAGGCGAAGTCGGACAACGCATTATCATCGCCACTTACATGTGGCTGGACGAAAACGAAGCCCGCACGCGCAAGCCGAGGGTCGTCATTACAGACAAGAACAACGGTGTAGATGAAATCGTCGAGTGTGAATTCCCATCTGATTTCTAAACGCATCATACCTACAGCCCGATTCCTCAGGAGGACTCAATGCAGATTAAAGGCAAGTACCTTTTCACTTCCGAATCCGTGACCGAAGGCCATCCCGACAAAGTCGCCGACCAGATATCCGACGCCATTCTCGATGCCATCATAGCCCAGGACGCCAACGCCCGCGTTGCTTGCGAAACACTGGTCACAACAGGCATGGCCTTCATCGCCGGAGAAATCAGCACCACAGCCTTCGCGGACTTCCCGGAAATCGTCCGCAATACCATCAAGGGCATCGGCTACAACAGCTCCGACACTATGGGCTTCGACTGGCAGACCTGCGCAGTCATATCCTCCATTGACAAGCAGTCCCCGGACATCGCCCAAGGCGTTGACCGCGTCAAACCAGAGAATCAGGGTGCTGGCGACCAGGGCATGATGTTCGGTTTCGCCACCAATGAAACACCTACCCTGATGCCCACTCCCATATATTATGCACACAAACTTTCCCGCCGTCTGACCTATGTGCGCAAGGAAGGCATCCTTGATTTCCTGCGCCCCGATGGCAAAACCCAGGTCTGCGTCGAATTCAACAACGGCAAACCCGTCCGCATCGACAACGTGGTCGTCTCCTCCCAGCACGACGAGAACATCGCCTATGCCGACCTTCAGGATGCCATCCTCAAGGAAGTCATCATGAAAACCATGCCTGATGACTTGATCGACGAGAATCTGAAGACCTACATCAACCCCACCGGACGTTTCGTTATCGGTGGTCCAGTTGGCGACTGCGGCCTGACCGGTCGCAAGATCATCAACGACACATACGGCGGCGCCGGTGGACATGGCGGCGGCGCATTCTCCGGCAAAGACCCATCCAAGGTTGACCGCTCCGGCGCATACATGGCCCGCTACGTAGCCAAGAACGTCGTTGCAGCAGGCCTTGCCGACCAGTGCGAAGTCCAGATTGCCTACGCAATCGGCGTTGCCGACCCGGTATCCGTGGTTGTCTGCTCCCGCGGCACGGGCCAGGTTAGCGACGAACAACTGACCAAAGCCGTGACCGATGTCTTTGACCTGCGTCCCTACTTCATTCAGGAACGACTCAACCTGCGTCGTCCCATCTTCCAGAAGACCACCAACTACGGTCACTTTGGCCGTGAACGGCCCGAATTCACATGGGAAATGACCGATGCAATCGACGACCTCCGCACCGCCTGCAAAATCTAGTACGGCACGCTGAAAACAAAAAAGGCGGGGGCTTTGGCCCCCGCCCTCAAAAGACTTACAAAACACATCTGGCAGACTGAACTTTGATTAATCAGGAATCTTATTCAATAACCTTGAGCTTCTTCAATTCCCGATTGAAATCCTCAACCAAACGCTTGCCACGCTCCCCCATCTCCTTGGAAAACCCGACGTACATTTGACGTTTGGACAGGACAAGAGCAACCACTATCTGATCCTCATAGTCCAACTTTTCCAACATATATTCACCTGTGTTCCGAATTCCGAGACCAGCCGAAATTCTATTCTCTCCGAGCATTCGAAGGAGCATCTCTCCATCAAGAAATTCATAAATTTTCGAAGGAAGCTGTTCCCTAACTCCCTCGCCATAGAAATACCCTCTGATTATACCAACCTTAAGCCCGTCAAGGTCTTGGATCGTTGTCACCTCAGGACCATCTCGTTTGACGAAAACAACCGATTCTTCTTCGGACAAGCCCAGATCAGGATAATAGAGATACTTCTCTCTCTCACTGTTTTTAAAAATGGAAATGATGCCATCAGCCACACCGGTTCGTACATCTTCAATGGCACGAGCCCATGGACGATGCAAAAAAATCGGCGTCACCCCAATCCTGCTGCACACCACCCGAATAATATCAACATGAAAACCTTTTGCTTCACCATTTTCCTGGTACGCATAAGGAGCGTAATCTTCATACACAAAACGTATTTCATCTGCAGCCGCAAATGAAAATGATGCACTCAGCAGCACCAGAGCAACCATGAACAAGGAATAAACAGGATTCTTCATTTTTAGAATCTATCGGACAGCAAACCTATGGGCAAGTATTATAATTCCACCAGACTCCCAAAAAAACCAGTGACTATCGACTCATGTCAGCACAAAGGATGAGATGGCGATCACCAATCTTGTTGTAAAAGACATGGGCGATGGTGGTGCATAGGTTTCCCGAGGCCAGAGAAATATATGGATCTGTGGTATATTTCTGTAACCCGGCCTGAATTGGCAAATAGTATTCCTTGAGAGAGTGGTCAGCTCCAAAATGGGCTGGCTCGTACAAAAAACGTTTGCTTTTTTTCAACCGCACCGGATCACACATGGTGTCAGACACCTGCCTGCCCTTCATGTCGAGAACATACAGGCACTCCACATTGGGGTACATATCAATGAACTGGATCAAAACATGATCAATGCCATGAGTCGGCCTTTTGGCAAGGGACTGACACATAGTCAATATTATGTGAGCATAATTGGAAAAACACCTTTTTTCCTCTGCAATCTTTCTGGTCCGGTTTTCACGGTGTTTCTCGGCCACGGCATCCATCTTCTCAACCATGCCGGAAACAGCGTCCAAACCCGGTGCAGGCCGGGCAAAGAAATACCCTTGAAAAACGTCAATGCCATTGGCAACAAGACACATGACCTCATCACCAGCTTCCACGCCTTCAGCCAGAACCAGACACCCGAGCCGGGTTGACATCTGAACAAAGCTTCGCACCACTTCAAGCTTGTGGAACTGCTCATGCACACCGGCAACAAGAGACCTATCAAGCTTTATCACGTCAGGCTTGACCAAGGGAATACGATCCAGGTTGGAAAACCCGGCCCCCACATCATCAAGGGCGATAAGAAAATTCTTCTTGCGATAAAAACGAACAAATTCCAGAAGCGCGCCCGCATCGTCACACCGGGACTCTATGATCTCGATAATGACATTGTTGGGACTGATGCCACACCGCTTCACCAATTTCAGCAGATGGCTGGACCCGCGCGTTTCCTCATTGATGCAGGCAGCATCAATGTTCATGGAAAGCATCAGGCTTTTGTCTCTGCAATGCAGGGCTGCAAAGGCCTCCACCGCTTTTGTTCGGCAGACCCGATCCAGGGCGAGGCGTGTTTCCGAGTCTCGGGCCTGGCCGAACAGCAGGGTTGGAGGTATCAGCTTTCCAGTTCCCGGATCGAGTCCTCTGCTCAACGCTTCCAGCCCGACGACGGTCTTTCGCCTGAGCGAAACCTGAGGTTGAAAATGAATAACAATGGATTGTTTCTCTATGATTTTCTGTATATCCGGCACTGTGGTCAACATTGAAATTCTTCTTTACGCGCTCGTGCCAATCAGCAAGCAAGCTACATTTTTTCGATTAATCGTACGTCCGACATGGGGTCGAGGCGACACCAGAGCCGCCTCGACACACATGTCTCCCATGATTTCCTTTAAAGAATTCCGTCTTCTCCGGTCCGTATTCTCAACGCCTTTGCAAGCTCGGTGACAAAAATCACACCATCGCCTTCGGTACCGGTCTGACAAGCGGACTGGATGGCCTCAATGGCGACAGCCTCAAAGTCATCGTTGACACCTATTTCAAGGCGAACTTTCTTGAGGAGATTTACCTCAATCTGAACACCACGATATGTTTCGGTAAATCCCTTCTGACGTCCCGAACCAAGGACATTGGTCACTGACAGGGAATAGATCTCCCTGGCGTACAGGGCCTGCTTCACATCAGTGAGCTTTTCCGGCCTGATATATGCTATAATGAGCTTCATTTCTCTCTTCTCCTTATCGTTTTGGCTTGCATCTTCAGAGCAACGCAAAATTCACATAGTAACAATTATGTTGAATGGTTACTCATTACTAAAAAGCTGGAAACCGTTGTAGGATTCGCTTCCGTGCTCGGCAATATCCAAACCTTTCAATTCTTCTTCCTTTTTCACACGCAGGCCAAACACGGCCTTGGTGATGGACATCACGATGAAACCTGTACCAAATGCCCAGAGGAAAAAGACTCCGACACCAAGGAGCTGCACGCCAAGCTGACCGAATCCACCACCGAAGAGCAAACCTCCATCGATGTTGAACAAGCCGCAGGCAATGGTGCCCCAGGCTCCGCAGACACCATGAACGGACGATGCGCCAACCGGATCATCAATCCGCAGGACCTTGTCGATGAACTCAATGGACAGGACAACAAGTATACCGGCGATGAGACCTATGATAACTGAGGAACCAGGACTGACAGTGGCGCAACCGGCGGTAATACCGACCAGACCGGCAAGAGCACCGTTCAAGGTCATGGAAATGTCAGGCTTGCCAAAACGGAACCAGGAGATAACCATTGCACCAAGCACTCCGCCACACGCTGCCAGAGAGGTGTTCATGGCGATGAGACCGATGGAGCTGTCAGCAGTGGTGGTGGAACCGGGGTTGAAACCGAACCAGCCGAACCAGAGAATGAAGACACCCAGAGCAGCCATGGGAATGTTATGACCCGGAATGGCCTTGGCTTTGCCATCTTCACTGTACTTGCCCAGACGGGGACCGAGAACCAGGGCTCCGGCCAGAGCGATCCAGCCGCCAACGGAATGAACAACCGAGGAACCGGCGAAGTCGCAGAACCCGAGAGCTTCAAGCCAGCCTGCACCGTCATCGCCCAACCAGAGAGAGCCCCAGGCCCAATGACCGGAAATGGGATAAATCAGGCCGGTTACCATGATGGACACGATTATATAGCTGGAAAACTTGGTGCGCTCGGCCATACCGCCGGAAACAATGGTCGCGGCTGTTGCAGCAAACACGGACTGGAAAAACCAGAATGTATAGGTCCAGGGAAGGTCGGCTTCTCCGACTCCACCAAGGGCATACCCGGAAGTTCCTATCAAACCGCCAGCATCAAGACCAAACATGATGGCAAAACCAAACAGAAAAAAACAGATGGAACCAACGGAAAAATCCAGGAAGTTCTTCATCATGATGTTGCCAGCGGATTTGGCACGGGTGAAACCGGCCTCAACGCAACCGAAACCAGCCTGCATGAGCATGACAAGTATGGCCGCAATCAATGTCCAAAGGATATTAGCATTTGACTGGGTCAGGTATTCCACCTCTTCGGCATAGGCCAGTGTGGGGGCCAAGGCGGCCACCAAGGCAACAACGCCTATGGCGAACCGCCTGGAAACATGGGTCACGGACTTTCTCGAAAACATCTCAGTACTCCTCTTTGGGTGGGATTCGTTTCTAACCACCTCCCCCTATCAAGACCCGTGCCAAAACCAATTTTTATTGCTATTAGTGTCAATTTATCACTTTTCACAGTTTTTTATACTACCATTTATTACAAATATGTAGTTTAAGCCAGGTTAGACCTCTTCACTTTGACCAAAAATGTAAAGTTCTGGAATTTACTAAAAATGACCGCCGGTCACATATTTATTTAGTAATACACGCCATGCGCTTGATATTGCAGCAAATTTTTTTGTTGACAGAGAACTTCTCACGGTGTAGCTCTTTAAACCATGAACATCACCACAGGTTTACCCGCATACTTTTCCAACTTTTATTTTGGATATTGGCAGTTCCGCAATCGCGGTCTCCAGAGAGGTGCATTGTAAACCAGGTGATGGATTACAACCAAACAAGCAAACCTCTTCAAGGGCCGCGGCACAAGCCGGCGGCCCTTGTTTTTTTTAACGATGGCAGCCGGAATCCAAAAGCTTCGAGCACGAGGAAGAGACAACACGGGAGAGAACATGCATATAGGCAAAGCAATCAGGCTTGAAAGGATCATCAATCGCGATACGGGCCGCACCATTGTGGTTCCCATGGATCATGGCGTGACAGTCGGTCCCATCGACGGGCTGGTGGATGTGCGCACTGCGGTTGGCAAGGTTGTTGACGGCGGAGCAAACGCAGTCATTGAACACAAGGGGCTTGTCCGTTGCGGACACCGCGCCAAGGGCAAGGACATCGGACTTATCGTTCACCTGTCCGCATCCACATCCCTGTCTCCCTTTCCCAACGCCAAGAGTCTGGTAGCCTCTGTTGAAGATGCCATGCGCCTCGGAGCTGACGCAGTATCCATACACTGCAATCTCGGCGACGAAACCGAATCCGCCATGCTGGCAGATTTCGGCAAGGTTGCATCAGACGCCTCCAACTGGGGCATCCCACTGTTGGCCATGGTCTACGCACGCGGTCCCAAGGTTACGAACGAATACGACCCGGAAGTTGTCGCCCATTGCGCCCGTGTCGGCACAGAACTCGGTGCGGATGTTGTCAAAGTTCCCTACACCGGCGACATCAAAACCTTCACAAAAGTGTGCGACTCGTGCTGCGTTCCGGTTGTCATCGCTGGAGGCCCGAAACTTGACAGCACCGAAGCATTCCTTCAGATGGTTCATGATTCCCTTGAAGCCGGTGGTGCGGGTCTGTCTGTCGGACGCAACGTATTCCAGCATGAAGACCCGACCCGTCTGGTCCAGGCACTGAACATGATTGTTCACGCTGACGAGACTGTCGAGGCTGCCCTGAACCACCTTAATGGATAACAAAAACTGGAATCCGTCATGAAAAAAGTCATCTTCAAGTCCGTCCCCTTTGACAAGGAAATGCTCACCCTGGCTCTTGAGTCTGGCGTTGATGCAGTCATGGTAGAAAAGGAACATGTCAAGTCGGTCCAGGCTCTTGGACGTGTCACGGTCATCACTCCGCAAGACATGCCTGTGGTCGAACTGACAAAAAAGACAGACGAAGACGTTGCCATCGCCGGGATCAAAAAAGGACAGAACGTGGTCCTCAAAAAGGGATGGGAAATCATTCCCGTGGAAAACATCCTGGCTCAGGTGGACACATTGGCCCTTGAGTGCGAAAATCTGGACCGCGCCGTACTGGCCGCTGGCATCCTTGAACGCGGCTGCGACACCGTTGTCGTGCTGCCCGAAGGAGCTCTCGACCTGAAACAGATCGTCTCAGAACTCAAACTTTCACAGGGAACCATGGATCTTCAAGTCGCCACTGTCACCGCCATCGACTCCGCCGGACTGGGCCATCGTGTCTGCGTGGACACCATTTCCATGCTCAAGAAAGGCCAGGGCATGCTCATCGGCAACTCCAGCGCTTTCTCATTTCTGGTTCATGCCGAAACCGAATCCAATCCATATGTGGCAGCACGGCCGTTCCGCATCAATGCCGGAGCTGTTCATGCCTATGCCCAGATGCCCGGCGACAAGACCAATTATCTGGAAGAACTCGGTGCAGGGTCCGACGTACTCATCGTCGGAGCTGACGGCGCAACCTCCATTGCAACCGTTGGCCGAGTCAAGGTCGAGGTCCGCCCCATGCTGCTCATCAAGGCAGAGGTCAAGACCAAGGATGGTGTCAAAGAAGGCCAGGTTTTCCTGCAAAATGCCGAGACCATTCGCGTGGTAACGGACAAGGGTGAACCCGTGTCAGTCGTCACCCTCAGGGAAGGCGACAAGATACTCGTCAAGACCGACGAAGCAGGCCGACATTTCGGCATGCGCATCAAAGAAGAAATCACCGAAGGCTGATGGAGAAAATCATGGCTGACAAAAACGACATTCCCGATCTGACCGAACTTCGCGTCAAGATTGATGAACTGGACAGCCAGATTGTCGACCTGCTCAACGAGCGGGCCAAAGTGAGCCTTGGCGTGGGTCGGTACAAGGCAGCCAACGACGAACCCATCTACAAGCCCTTCCGCGAACAGGAAGTCCTGAACAAAATCGCGGACTCCAGCCCCGGCCCCATGCCGGACAAGCACCTGCGGACAATATATCGCGAAATCATGAGTTCCTCGCGCCACCTGCAACGCCCGGAACGCGTGGTCTACCTCGGCCCGGAAGGCACATTTTCCTATTTCGCGGCCATCGAGCACATGGGCAGCACAGCCTCCCTCACCCCAAAAGCAAATTTCGAGGAAATATTTCGGGCTGTGGCAGAAGAAGGTGCCGAACTGGGCGTTATTCCGCTGGAAAACTCCATTGAGGGAACTGTTGGTCAGGTGGTGGATCTGTTCATGAAGTACAAGGTCTTCATTCAGGCCGAAGTCTTCAGCCACATCAGCCACAACCTCATGTCCAAGGCCGACTCGCTCAAGGATGTGAAGGTAGTTTACTCCCATCCGCAGCCACTCGGCCAATGCCGGGAATGGCTCAGAAACCACCTGCACAATGTGCCGACCATACCCATGGAATCAACTGCGGAAGCGGCTGAACTGGTTGCAGGAAAAACAGACGCCGCCGTTATCGGACACATCAAGCTGGCAGACATGCACGGCATGAACGTCCTGCAACAAGCCATTGAGGACATGCCGGACAACTGGACCCGTTTCCTGATCATCGGAGCGGCCCCTTCCCGTGAGGACCGACGGGACAAGACAAGCATCCTGTTCACGCTCCCGGACAAGCCCGGCGCACTGGCACGGGTGCTCACCACCCTGGCTCATCAGGGCATCAACATGACCAAGCTGGAATCACGCCCCTTTCGTGGAGAAAAATGGAAATACATGTTTTTCACTGACCTCGAATGCGACCTGACCAGCAAACAGCATGAAGAAGTGCTCGAAGATATCAGACAACAATGCCACACATTAAGAGTACTGGGCACCTATCCCACGCAGGAGGAAAGACAATGAACAGGGAACCGATCATAATCAATGCACCCGCGTCCAAATCGCTCTCGCACCGTACCCTTATCGCCGCAGCCCTTGCCAACGGCGTGTCCGAAATTTCAGGGGCTCTGGACAGCGACGACATCACCCGCACCCGGCGATGCCTAGCCGCCTGTGGTGCAAGCATAAACGAGAAAGAGTCCATGCTCATCGTCACGGGCATGGAAGCTGGTCCCAGGGGTGGCAATGCCGATGGCAAGCACAAGGACCAAAAACCAGCAGAACTTTTCATGCACGAATCCGGCACCACCTGCAGACTGATGACTGCCGTGGCAGCAGCGGGACACGGAACATTCAAGGTTCATGGCGCACCTCGCATGCACGAACGCCCCATGGCCGAACTGGTGACGGCTCTCGGCAAACTCGGCTCCAAATTTGCCTACGACAATAAAAAGGGATTCCTCCCCTTTGTCATGACCAGCAAGGGATATACCGGAAAAAAGGTAGACATAACCCTTGAGGAAAGCAGCCAATATCTTTCCGGCCTGCTTCTGGGAGCCCCCCTGGCAGACCATGAAACCATCATATCCGTCACTGGCAAGAAAGCCGTGTCCTGGCCCTATGTGGCCCTGACCTTGCGGATCATGGAAGATTTCAAGGCCGGCTTCGAAGTGGAGATCAAAAAAGGCAAAAAATGGCAGGCTGTTCCCTGGCGTTCGGTCAAGAATGCAACGCCCGGCGAAATCCGGTTCATCGTCCAGCCAACCAGCTACGAACCGACAAACTACCGTGTGGAAGGTGACTGGTCCAATGCCAGTTATTTCCTGGCCGCCGGAGCCGTTGGCAGAAACCCGGTGCTCATCAAGGGACTGGCAGCCGACTCACTTCAAGGCGACCGGGCCATCATGGATATTCTGAGCCAGATGGGTGCCTCCATCAAGGTGAACTTCGATGGCATTCTCGTGGAACCAAGCCGACTGCGAGGCATCAAGGTGGACATGGGCCGCTGCCCGGACTTGGTGCCAACCGTGGCCGCAGCCGCAGCCTTTGCCGCGACTCCGACCACCATCACGAACGTGGCTCATCTGCGCATCAAGGAAACCGACAGGCTTCAGGCCTGCGCCACGGAAGTGGCCCGCACCCAATGCGGAACAGAAATCGTCGAGGATAGCCTTATCATCCGCCCGAGCAGGCTTCCAAAGGGACGTACCATAGAATTCACCACCTATGGAGATCACCGCATGGCCATGTCCATGTCCCTGTTCGAACTGGCCGGACTTGATGTCTCCTTTGACAACCCGACCTGCGTGGAAAAATCCTTCCCAAATTTCTGGGATGAATGGAAAAAGATCATCAAATAACCTGACCAACCCACAACAGACAAGAATAGTATCATGAGTGTTTCAGGCATAAACAAAATCGCCATCGTGGGCGCAAGTGGCCAGATGGGAAGTCTTTTCTGCAAGGACTTCCGCAATCAGGGCTGTTTGGTCGCGGAATTGAATCGTCCCCTGACCGACGATGCCATCAGCGATGCCCTGGATGATTGCGACATGCTCCTGCTGAGCGTGCCCGTGACCAGCATGGACGGTGTGCTGGACCTCATGCTGCCACACCTGAAGCCCTCGACAATTCTCTGCGATGTCGGGTCGGTCAAAATGCTTCCCATGAAGTCCATGCTCGACAGACACGATGGTCCGGTCGTGGGAACCCACCCGCTGTTCGGCCCGGTGCTGCCGGAAGGATTCACTCCGCGAGTCGCCATCGTGCCGGGTCGCAAGACCGATGAACACGCTGCAAAAAAAATCAGCGCGCTGATGGAATCATGCGGGTATGCCTGTTTCAACTCCACAGCCGAAGAACACGACAAGGCCATGGCCGTCATTCAGGGTCTCAACTTCACGTCCACTGTGGCTTTTCTGTCTGTAGCGAGAGACGTTGATTCCATTGAAAATTTCGTCACGCCATCCTTTCGGCGCAGACTTGATTCCGCACGCAAAATGCTCACTCAGGACACCGAACTTTTCGAGGTCATCTCCGAGGCAAACCCGTTTTTGCAGGAGACCAACCGCAAATTCATGTCCTACCTGAGCCTGGCCGCTGGCGGCGATCTCGACCTGCTTGCTGACCGGACTCTTTGGTGGTGGCGTAACGATTCATATTAAGGGGTGCGGCTTTTTTGCCGGACGCACGGATTACGTATTGTAACCGAGGCCGCACCCATCAAGGGCGCGGCCTCATTTTTTTTAAGGAAAGAGGAACATGATGAAAAAAATCACACTGACACAGCACGGGAAATGGCTTCCGGCTGACGTCCAGACGACCATCAGTCTCTATATGGGGCTGGTGGGGGATCAGCCCGGAATCCTGCTCGAATCCGCGGAAGTGGACGGACGACTGGGCCGCTACAGCCTCATAGCCTGGGATTACCGTCTCATGCTCCACCCGGTGGATGGCAAGCTCGTTGTCGAGACCTCGGACGATCGACTTGCCTCCCTAAAAGAACTTGAAGGGATGCTCTATCTTGACGGCGTGAGAAAAGCCGTGGAAACACTCAACATCGTCCAGAAATCCGAAGGAGGCAACAGCCGTGACGGCCTTCCCGGTCTGACACGCGGACTGTACGGCTATTTCGGATATGGCGTTGCAGGCATGTTCGAACGAAAACTCACCAAGATCTGCAAGCCCGCCGATGCCGAAGCGTGTCTTGTCCTGCCGGGCCAAATCGTCCTGTTCGACCACCTGCGCCACTCCTGCTGCTACCTCAGCCTGGACAAGGGCGCAACACCCAAGCCAGCCCCTCTGGGATGGGGTGCCGACCTGACCGCCCCGGAAGCCGGAACACCCACGGTCCACCCTGGAAAAGAGGAATACATGGCCGGGGTGGAGCGGTGCAAGGAACTGATAGCCGAGGGCGAATGCATCCAGGTGGTGCTCTCCACCCGGTTCACGGTTCCGGTACCAGACGACCCATTCCGCATCTATCGACGCCTGAGGCAGGCCAACCCATCGCCATTCATGTTCTACATGAAATTCCCGAACTGTTCGTCCATGGGCAAAACCTGCGGCACCACACTACTCGGTTCCTCACCGGAAATGATGGTCCGCAGCACTAACGGACAATTGGAGGTCCGACCCATTGCCGGTACCCGTTGGAGAGGCGAAACCGAAAAGGAAGACATACGGCTTGAAAAGGAACTGCTGGCCGACCCCAAGGAACGAGCCGAACACGTCATGCTCGTTGACCTGGGCCGCAACGACCTGGGCCGCATTTCAAAACCCGGCACTGTCACCGTCGAAAAATTCATGAATGTCGAAAGATTCTCCCACGTCATGCACCTCACATCCTATGTTGAAGGCGAGTTGAAAAACGGACTGGACAGCGTGGATGTGCTCCAGGCCACATTCCCGGCTGGAACCCTTTCGGGCGCACCGAAAATCCGGGCCATGGAAATCATCGCGGAACTGGAACCACAGGATCGCGGACCGTATGGCGGCTGCATCGGTTGGATGGGACTGGACGACGGCGTGATCAGCCTGGACACAGGCATCACCATCCGGTCCATGTGGGTTCGTGACGGCGTCTGCCACTGGCAGGCCGGAGCGGGGATCGTCTACGACTCCAACGCCGAATCCGAATGGAACGAGTGCCACAACAAGGCTCGCGTGCTCCTGGAAGTCATCACCGGAAAGGGAGGCACCGATGTTTTTGCTGATCGATAATTTCGACTCATTCACCTTCAATCTGGTGCAGGCCTTCCAGCAGCTTGGAGCCGACCCGACCGTCATCCGTAACGACCGCGAGGAAATCCTGAGACTGGCCACCAGTGGAAAGCTCGAACGCGTGTGTCTTTCCCCCGGCCCGAGCCACCCGGAAAACGCGGGCTTTTGCCTGGAATTCCTGGCCAGACTGCCCAAGGAAATCCCGGTACTCGGCGTGTGTCTCGGTCATCAAACCCTGGGGCACTTCGCAGGCGCACCTGTTGAACGCGCCGAACGGATCATGCACGGCAAGACCTCCATGGTCCATCACCATGATGATGGAATCTTTGCAGGACTCCCCAACCCCTTTGAAGTCTGCCGCTACCATTCGCTGATCGTCCCGGCAGAAAAAGCGGCTGACACCATCGAAGTGACCGCACAAACCAGTCGCGGTGAAGTCATGGGACTCAGGTACAAGGACCGCCCATGGTTCGGAGTCCAATTCCACCCGGAATCAATCCTGACCCCCAACGGACCGAAACTCTTACAGAACTTTCTGAACATAAAAGGATAAGATCATGACCATTACAGTCTCGGAAGTCCTGGAACTTCTGGCCCAGAGAAAACCCCTGAACGACGCCCAGGCCGACTTCATGTTCACCGAACTCATGGACGGCAATCTGACCGATGCCCAGACCGGTGCCTTCTTCATGGGCCTTCGCGCCAAAGGTGAAGACTCCACGGACCTGGCTGCAGGCGTCCGCGCCGGGCTGGCCCATGCACTCAAAATACCCGGCTTTGACGGCACACGCCCGGAGCCGGTGATCGATACCTGTGGCACAGGCGGTGACGGTCAGTGCAGTTTCAACAACTCAACCGCGGTTTCCCTGTTTCTGGCCGATATGGGATATACTGTCGCCAAACACGGCAACCGCGCCCTGTCGTCCTCCTGCGGCTCGGCTGATGCGCTGGAAGCCCTGGGCGTTCCTCTGGAACAAACACCGGAAGAGGCCGCAGCAGGACTTACCAAGTACAACTTCGCCTTCCTGTTCGCGCCCGCATATCACCCGGCATTCAAACATGTCATGCCCGTGCGCCAGCAACTCGGCATCCGCACCCTGTTCAACTTCATGGGCCCGCTCCTGAACCCGGCCCGCCCCTCGCACCAACTGCTCGGCGTGGGCGCACCTGACAAACTGGAACTCATGGGCGAAACCCTGCTGCTGACCGGCGTACATCGTGCACTCATATTCTCGGGCGCGGACGGATTCGACGAACTGACCACCTGGGGCGTGAACCGAGGTCATCTCATCCATGACGGTGTCATGGAAAAAACCACGGTTATCCCGAATCAGCTCGGGTTCAAGGCCCATGATCCAAATGCTGTACGAGTGAATGGCAAGGACGATGCCGTATCCAAACTAAAGGACATTCTGGCCGGGAAAGGCCCGGAAGCCATGATGGACATGGTGGCCCTGAATCTGGCAGGGTGCCTCCATCTTCTCGACAAAGGCACCATGCGCGAGTGCGCTGACATGGCCCGAGACATCGTGAATCAAGGACTACAAAAAGGAATCCCCTATGCTCAATAAATTCAGAGAAGCCAAACAACCCGAACTCGAAAGCCTCAGAAAGAACTTCATGGAAGGCCATGTTCCCGCCGTATATCACGGAGAACGTCCCTCTTTCGTGGATGCCATCAAGGCCAAGGGACCGGGAGCAATCATCGCCGAATTCAAACCGGCCAGTCCGAGCAAGGGCATCCTGCGCGAGAACATCAACCCGCTGGATTTTGCGGACATGTATGCCGACAACGGTGCGGCAGCCATTTCCGTGCTCACCGAAGACAAATACTTCAAGGGCACCCCGGATTTCCTCTTCATGATGAAGGAACCCGGCGTGCCGCTGCTGCGCAAAGACTTCATATTCGATCCGCTACAGGTGGCCATGACCGCATCCAGCCCGGCCTCGGCCGTACTGCTCATTGCTCGTATGTCAGGGTCTGCGGCCGAATTGAAGCAACTCGTTGACATTGCCCGCATGCCCGGCCTTGCACCGGTGGTCGAAATCTTTGACCAAGCCGATCTGGACATGGCCCGCGAAGCCGGAGCCGACATCATCCAAGTCAACAACCGCGACCTGAAGACTCTTGAAGTGAATCTCGACCAATCGAGAAAATTCATTCAGCAGAAGAAGGAAAACGAACTGTGGATATGCGCCAGCGGCATATCCGAACGGGCACAGGTCGAAGAGATGGCAAGCCTCGGGTTCGATGCCATTCTTGTCGGAACCTGCCTGATGCAGGCCGAAAACCCCGGCGAAAAACTGGCCGAATTGTCAGGAGCCAAGTAAATGCCACGGCCCCTGATCAAGGTGTGCGGCATGACCCGCATGGAAGATGTCAATCTCTGCATGAAGCTTGGCGTGGACCTTTTGGGATTCATTTTCCACCCATCCAGCCCGCGCAACGTGGCCCTGGATTTCGCAGCCTCGATCAAGACCGGAAAACTGACCAAAGTAGGCGTGTTCGTGAATCAATCCGCCTCCGAAATTATCGAAATCATGGATCAATGCGGGCTGCATGCAGCCCAGCTCCACGGAGGGCAGGACCTGGCCTTCTGCGAAACCATCGGCCCGGACCGGGTGATCAAGGTCTTATGGCCCGGCACCTACGCATCCGAAAGCTCCTTTCTCAGGGATATCGAAGACTACTCTGAAGTCTGCGGCCATTTCCTGTTCGATGCGGGCAAGACCGGCCATGGGGGAACAGGTCAATCTATTGATTTTGATATAATACAACATATTGAAATTCAAACACCTTGGTTTTTAGCGGGCGGAATCGGACCCCATAATATAGATGCTGCCATGGCTACAAATCCTCCTGGACTCGACATCAATTCAGGAGTGGAAAAAACGCCGGGCATCAAGGACGAAAAAAAATTGCGAGAGGTTTTCGATCATCTCGCAAGGGTGACATAAAATGAAAAAAGGCTATTTTGGAGACTTCGGCGGCCAGTTCATTCCCGAACTGCTCATGCCGCCGCTTCTGGAGTTGGAAGAAGCCATGGAGACCATCCTCCCATCCGAGGAATTCCAAACGCGCTTCATCAACATGCTCAAGGAAAACGTGGGCCGCCCCTCGGCCATCACATATTGCCCGAACCTGTCCAAGGACCTCGGCCTTGACCTGTGGCTCAAACGCGAGGACCTGAACCATTCTGGCGCACACAAAATCAACAACACACTGGGCCAGGGACTCCTTGCCAAGATGATGGGCAAAAGCACTCTTCTGGCCGAGACCGGCGCAGGAATGCACGGCGTTGCCACTGCCGTGGCCGCAGCCATGCTCGACATGAAATGTCTGGTCTACATGGGCGCAACCGACATTGTGCGCCAATCCCCCAACGTCAACCGCATGCGGCTGATGGGTGCGGAAATAGTGTCTGTTGAATCCGGCACAAAAACCCTCAAGGACGCCATCAACGAGGCCCTGCGCCGTTGGCTTTCCGACCAGGAAACCACACACTACTGTTTTGGCACTGCGGCAGGACCACATCCCTTTCCGACCCTGGTACGCGAATTCCAGCAAGTCATTTCACGGGAAGCCCGTCAACAGTATATGGACCGCAACGACAACGCCTTGCCCGATGTGGTAGTGGCCTGTGTCGGAGGTGGCTCCAATGCCATCGGCATGTTCCATCACTTCGTGCCCGACAAATCCGTCAAACTTGTAGGCGTCGAAGCGGCTGGAACCGGCGAACCGGGTTGTGACAATTCCGCCCCGCTCAGCATTGGCACTGACGGAATACTGCACGGCATGAAAACCAAGCTGTTGCAGACCGACGAAGGCCAGATCCTGCCGTCCCATTCCGTGGCCCCGGGCCTGGACTACCCCGGCGTTGGACCGGAACATGCCAACCTGCACAAGACTGGTCGCGCCCAGTATGTGACCATCAACGATTCCCAGGCAATCAACGCCTTTAAGACCCTGTCCCGGCGCGAAGGTATCATCCCCGCGCTGGAGTCTTCCCATGCCGTGGCCTACGCCCTTGAGAACAAGGACGAACTGCACGGCAAGTCCGTGCTCGTCTGCCTGTCAGGGCGTGGCGACAAGGACATGGGCATCGTTGATTCCATACTTTAGGAGATATGAAATGAATCCCATGCAAATACAGATCGAAAAGGCCACCAGACAAGGCAAGGTCGGCCTGATCCCCTTTCTCCCAGCAGGATTCCCCAACCGGGAACAATTCTGGAAGGAACTTGAGGAACTGGACGCGGCCGGAGCTGCGGTCATAGAAATCGGCATGCCCTTCTCCGACCCAGTGGCTGACGGGCCCGTGGTGGAAAAGGCATCCCTCAAATGCCTGGATGACGGCATCAACCTGACCTGGATTTTTGACGGTCTCAAGGAGCGCAAAGGGCAATTCAACGCCGCCCTGCTGCTCATGGGGTACCTGAATCCGGTCTACCAATATGGTGTGAAATCATTCGCTTCCAACTGCGAAAAAGCGGGCGTGTCCGGGCTCATCATCGCGGACCTGCCGCATGAGGAATCGGACTTCCTCAAAACAGCCCTCGCCCCGCACGGCGTCTCGCTGGTTCCGCTGGTCGGCCTGAATACCAGCAAGGAACGCATGAAACTCTATGCCAAAGGCGCGAGCGGCTTCTGCTACTTCGTATCGGTCCTTGGCACCACGGGACAACGCGAAGCCCTGCCTGCCCGCATCAAGGAAAAACTGACAGCGGCCAGGGAAATATTCGATATCCCCATTGCTCTTGGCTTCGGCATCAAGCACCCGGACCAACTCACCCCGTTCAAGGGACTGATGGACGCTGCCGTGTTCGGTTCCGCACTCATAACCCACATCGAAAACGGCAAATCCAGTGCCGAATTCATGAAGCCATGGAAGTAAACAATTCCGGCAAGTTACCGATAATCGAAAACCACAACCAATGAACAGACAGGCCCTGGAGGACATGAAACACTCCAGGGCTTGATTCTTTTAAATCACCCTTCATTCCAAAATTCCCATGCAAGCTGGCGAGAAAGGTGTGAGTGCAAGGCGCGAAAAATAAGCAAGACCGACGCGTACTTCCTGTACGTTAGGGTTTGATTGTTTTGAAGCAACGCAGCAATCACGCCCGACAGGCACTCAAAATGCTCCAGGGCCTGATTTTTTTAAATCACCCCTCATTCCAAAATTCCCATGCAAGCTGGAGAGAAAGGTGTGAGTGCAAGGCGCGAAAAATAAGCAAGACCGACGCGTACTTCCTGTACGTTAGGGTTTGATTATTTTGAAGCAACGCAGCAATCACGCCTTTCTCTCCAGCTTGCAAGTAAGGCGGGTATCATATAGCGAATGTTCATCATCATGAATACGCCCAACAAAAAATATACTCTGCGTCTGGATATCATCGCATTCGTCATCATTGCAGCCTCATTTGCCCTGCGCTACTGGTTTGTGGACAGCGGCCAATTGAATCTGGTTCAGGATGAGGCGCAATACTGGGACTGGATTCGCCGCCCACAGCTTTCCTATTATTCCAAAGGCCCGCTCATTGCCTGGATCATCACCACATGGTGCACGGTATTCGGCAACACGGAAATGGGCGTGCGATTCGGCGCGGTACTCGGCATGACGGGCATTCAGGCAGCGTTGTACATTGGCGTATCCAGAGTCTGGCGGGAATACAGGCTGGCCCTATATGTCCTGTTCATAGCCGCCACCATGCCGCTCCTGAACGGACTCGGCATCCTGATGACCACGGATAATCCGCTCATTTTCTGCTGGACGGTCGGATTCTTTGCCCTGGCTGCGGCCACACGCAACAAACCGGATCATACGCCCGGAGACTGGCCGTTCATCATTCTGGGCATCTGTCTGGCCGTGGGCATTCTTGCCAAGTACATGATGCTCGCATTCCTCGGACTGGGCACGGCATATGCCATCATCCTGCAACTTCGCGGACAACTCCCTCCCCGATTCTGGTTCCGATTCCTGATCGCGGCGATTGCAGGAACGATCATCGGCCTACTGCCCATAGCCCTCTGGAACATCGATAATGACTGGGTGGGATTCCGGCACGTAGCCAAGCTTTCCACCGGGCAGGACGTACCTCTCACAATCAGGTTCGGTCCCTTCCTTGAGATGCTCGGCGCGCAAATAGGCCTACTGGCTCCATGGTGGCTGATCTTCATCCTCATAGGCAGCCGGGCAGCCATCAGAAAAACATTTTTCGGTCCCATCGGATCATTCGACCATGCCTACAGACGCGATCTCCAGGCAACGCTGTTCTTCTGGCCCCTGTGGGCAGCCATCACTCTCTGGGCCTTGAAATCCAAAGTGGAGGCCAACTGGACCGCTGCGGCATTTATAGGTGGAGCGCTCCTGGGCGGAATGGCCTTGCAGGGATGGTGGGAAGCCCCGCATCGAAAAACTCGCGGCAAAGCACTCCTTGCCGGAGTTGCCATCGGCGTCACCCTGTTCATCTTCGCCTCACCGCAATTCCAGGTTCAAGACACTCTGAACCCCACCCACAGGCTCAAGGGATGGTCGGACCTCGGCAAGGAAATCGACAGATTGAAACAAACCGAATTCGACAACCCGGATACGGTCTTCTTCATGAGCGACAAATACAACCTCACCTCGGAGTTGGCCTTCTACAGCCAGGGCCAGCCATTTGCATACTGTGCCTGGATCGACAACAGACGGATGAACCAATACGACCTGTGGCCCGGACCGGACACGGACAAAATCGGCTGGGATACAGTCGTTGTACGCAAACGATTCCAGAACAACACTCCGCCGGAACTCGTCAAGATGTATGACTCGGTCAGCGAGCCCATTTTCTACCAAACAACATTCAATGGCCGACCGGCCCGCACGTTTACCCTGTTCATCTGCAAAAACTTCAATGGATACTGGCCACGAAAAGGATTCGGCAAATATTAGCATTTCAATGAATCTATTTTTACTAGATTGACCTGACGACCGAGCACCATGAATCCATTTTTTATAGACCTACCTCCAAAATACTCAGTAATAACAAACAGGCCGCGCATGCAGGTCCTCCAAAGGATTTGTCGATCCGCCCTCCACAGAGTAACACCATGGCAAGCTTCTTGCTTTATTGGTCACCGGGTGGAGCCAGTCCAATAACCGGATAGGCACAAATATGAATATACTCAGACTTACACTAATCCTCACCATCACCGTTCTCCTGCCAGGATGCGCAGCAATACCCTTTGGCATCGGGCTTATCCCCGGTGCTCCTGCCTATATATCCTCACTCATCGGCAACGGCCAATCCGCATACGAAATGGCCGTTGACGAACGCACCTCGGAACAACAGATGCTTGACGCCATCATAGAGGGCCACACCCAGGCCGAACTCTACAAGCACAAGGAAATAAGAGCGACCCAGATCACGGCCCACTGCTATTTCGGCAAACTCTACCTTGTAGGCGAATACGACTCGCAAGAACAACTCAAACAGATTTACGAATGCGTAAACAAGGTAAAAGACAAACGTGCAGTGATCAGCCGCCTCTATCTCAAAGAAGATCAGGACGAACAGAATTTCTTTTCCAAACAGGCCATGTACGCGGATATACGGACGCAACTCACTGCCGACTTCGAGGTCACGAGTTCGCCCATAGATGTTGAGATAGTTCAAGACGATATAATCTTGCTCGGAGTCATTTCGGACAAGGAAGAACGAAACAGGATCATGGCCCATGCCTTCAACACCGATGGCGTGAACCGGGTCATTTCCTACCTCTACCATCAGGAAAATGCCGGACCGGAACCACATATCATGACCGCAGAAATGATCCCGTCCCTTTCAGGAATCCCCTCTCAGGGTTTCAAGAAAAAGAGAATCAAATTCTCGCCAAAAAACAGAGCAAAAACGGAATCTCCAAGGCCTCTCGTGGCTGTGCGCAACCCCGACAGGGGACGATGACTCCAAAACCTCAATCCCAGCCACATCAAAACCGTCCGCCAACTCGCGGACGGTTTTCATTTTTACCACATGTGCCGACACCATCGGACGATAATAATACTCCCCGACCTTGCTTCTGATATTCTCGGAAGGACAAGGGGGAACACGATGGACAGAGAATTCAGAGACCTCGTCCGCTACCACCTCCCGGATTTCCCGATCCGGCGCATCGGACGACTGGTCAGGGACACGACTGACTTTACTTCCATCGGATATGGCGATGTCATTGCCTTGGGCGACAACCATTACATGGTTTTTCGCGACGAGGCGGAACGACGCTTCGGCCTTGAGGATTTCAAGTTCTGGGTCAAACGGTGCAAATGTCTTGAAACAGGCGAACCCGCCATCCTGAAGCTGGTTTTCCACGAAGAATTCACCCAGCAAATCGGCCCCATGAAAATCCGCAGTTTCCGTAGCGAGACCAAGGAAGCCCGTATCCTTGATCTTGTTAGGAACGATCCCCGCTTCATGCACGGATTCTCCCTCCTTGACGATGCAGGCAACCTGGTCCGGGTGATCGAAATTATCCGGGGCAAACAAATGGACACTATCATCGAGGACCTACCCGGAGATCATCTGGAATACTTTAAGACCAAGCTGCACGAAATGCTTACACTGTTCATCACCGCGTGCGAAGCCATTGATTTCCTGCACGACAACGGAGAACGGCACGGAGACATCAGGCGCGACCATCTCTGGATGGAAACCCGAACCGGAATAATGCGCTGGATCGACTTCGACTACGCCTATGAGGCCCATGCCAACCCCTTTGCCCTGGACCTGTTCGGTCTGGGAAACTCCCTTCTCTTTGTGGTCGGCAAACAGGTGTTCACCCCGCCACTCTACAAGGATATGGAAGGGGCAAACAACATTATCCCGGAGGATTTCTCACTCATATTCAAGAACAGGCTCGTGAATTTGCGCCGCCTGTTTCCCTATATCCCGAAAGAACTGAACACGGTGCTCATGCATTTCGCTGCCGAGGCAGAGATTTACTACGATTCAGTAGAGGAATTTCTGGATGATCTGCGACCATGCCTAGCGCACCTGCCAAAAGCATAGGAGGACATCATGGATTTCAAGAAAATATTGCTGGCAGTGGATGAAAGCGAAAACGCCATGCGCGCCGTGGACTATGTTGGCCGCATCGTGAGTGACGGCACCAGCTTTCAAGTCCAACTTTTGTGTATCGAGCGACTGCCCCATCGAGATCTGTACCCGGATGAAGACACGTGGAAAAAAGCCTGCGAAGTGGCACGCAGCGACATGAAGGCATTCATGAACAAGGCCAGAGACAGGCTTGTCAAACTGGACGTTCCAGACTCGGCCATCTCCGAACAGTACGTGACCAGTTGCATTTCCCCGTTTACGGACACTGCACCAAAATGCAGCCGTGGCACCAGCGTGGCCCATGAAATTCTGGAGGCACTCAAGGCTGGCGGATTCGGAACCGTGGTGGTCGGACGGCGCGGTGTCTCCAAGGCAGAGGAATTCCTGTTCGGGTCGGTCTCTAACAAGATCATTCATTCTGCAAAAGATTGCACTGTCTGGGTCGTTTCCTGACGATTTCCCGTCGAGAACAACGCAAAATCTGCACGATAAAGGAGGCATTCATGCCTTCGGTAAAGGAGTTGGTGAAGCAGTATCAGCCGGATTTGCATGTGCGCGACTATGGCCGGGTCGTCGTGGACACTTCCGAATTCATGAGCATCGACTCTGGCGATGTCATCGCCATTGATGGCAAGCATTATCTTGTCTTCCGCGATGCCGTGGAACGAGGGTTCACGTACACGGACACCAAATACTGGGTCAAGAAATGCAAGGAACTGGAGACAGGCGACGCAAAGCTGCTCAAGCTGGTTTTCCACGAAAGTTTTTATCTGGAATACGGATGCGTCAAAATCAAATGCTTTCGCAGTCCGCGCAAGGAAGCCCGAATGCTCGACCTTGTTCACGGCGACACCCGTTTCATGCAGGGACATTCGGCCAGAGACTCGGCAGGCAATCAGGTCAGGATCATCGATATAATCCAAGGCAAACGCATCGACCAGGTGGTGGCAAACATCCCGACAGACCACGAAACATATTTTCATGACCACTATCCGGCCATTCTGGATCGATTCATCGGAGCATGTGAGGCCATCGCCTATCTTCACGATAAAGGCGAACGACATGGCGACATCAATCTCGACCACCTGATGAAAGAACACGCTACCGGCGCGTATCGCTGGATCGACTTCGATTATGCATACGAAGCCTATGCCAACCCCTTTGCACTCGATCTCTTCGGACTGGGTCGAATATTAGCCTGCATCACCGGCAAATGGCTCTATTCTCCACAGACCCTGCTTGAACTGGAAATCAAGGCCGACATATCGCAACTGGACAATGAAGATTTCTCATGTGTCCATAAAAACGAAATCATGAACCTGAAAAAGTTATTTCCCTACATCCCGACCAGACTCAACAATGTCCTGCTCCATTTCTCCGAAAAATCAGAGGTGTTCTATGACACGGCATGGGAGTTTACGGAAGAATTGCGAACCTGCCAGGACCCGGATCAATAAAGCAGATCCTGCCTGTCACCCAGAAAATCATGCACCACTGAAGCTACTCCCTCAGGGGCCTGATACATGAGCCAGTGTCCCGCTCCCTTGAAGCGGACAAGCCATGCACCGTCGATCATTCCTGCCATCTTCAGACTCTGGTCAAGAGGCGTTATCTTGTCTGCTTCACCCACCACAAGCAGCACATCCTTGTCCAGACCGGACAACCGGTCTCCACTCCCGTCCCAAAGCGCCAATGCCTGCCGCTGACGATTGATCGCCTCGGGCGTTGCAGGAAGAGCCGAGACCGGCAAACGGGAATAGATATCCGAATTCCGGTCAGCCCAGGATTTCGGAAACAGCATGGCCGCAAATTCCTCGGACGTCAGTCCATCAAAACGTTTGAGGGCCTCCATGACCGGCTCTCTCTCAAAGGCGGAACCGTACAGCACTAGTTTGCGAATTGAATCAGGTTGGCTCAGAGCCATTTCCTGTGCGATGACAGACCCCATGGACCAGCCAAGGACATGAGCACTTTCAATACCAAGACCCTCGAGCAGCCCCAGGCTGTCCCTTGCCATCAGGGAAATGGTCACGGCTTCCGGAG
The DNA here is from genome assembly GCA_016342345.1 of Pseudodesulfovibrio sp. Classification (GTDB taxonomy): domain Bacteria; phylum Desulfobacterota; class Desulfovibrionia; order Desulfovibrionales; family Desulfovibrionaceae; genus Pseudodesulfovibrio. Next base: position 33,039 of record JAEINO010000017.1, read on the forward strand.
ATGTGGAGGAAAAACCGACGTTCCGGTTGTCAAAGAGAATCACCTGCCAGTTTCTGGCAAGCTCCGAAACCAGAACAGGGTCCCATGCGTCCATGGTCCCGCCATAGCCCATGATCATGAGCAGCGGTTCGCCTTGCCCCATGATCCGATAGCCGATGTCCACGCCGTTGACGTGGATAGTTCGAACCTCCCGATCATCGGCACATCCGAAAAGTGAAACAAGAAGTATGAGACAGACACATAGTTTGCGTAGCATCAAGACACTCCTTAGTGCGAAACCCACCAGTGCATGATGTCCTGTCCGTAGAGCACATAGAACATGCACCCGAGACTGAGAAACGGCCCGAACGGGATACGGGTCTTCATGCCTTTGCCCGACCTCGCCATGTAGATGGCACTGCCCATGGAACCGGTGATCGCGCCTGCCATCATGGTGAAAGGCAACCCACTGAAACCGGTTATGGCTCCGATCATGAACATGAGCTTGACATCACCGGTACCGAGACCTTCCTCCTTGCGCCACAATCGATAGCCCTGCTGCATCACCCAGAACAACCCGCCGCCCACCAGCGAACCGAGCACGGCATTCTGCCAACCGGGACCTTCCCCCAGGACAAGACTGGCTGCCAAGGCCAGCACAGCACCGCCGATGGTAACACGATTCGGCAGGAGAAATGTTTCGAAATCAATGAAACTGCCCGCAATAAGCATGCAGCCCAGCACGAGATACACACCCCATTCCAACGAGAGTCCGAATTGATAGGCAAGAGCCAGGGACCAGGCCAGACAGGAAATTTCCACCAGCATGTATTGTCCGCCAATGGACTGCCCGCAATGGCGGCAACGCCCCTTGAGCATGACATAACTCAGCACAGGAATGGTATCCAGCAAGGTCAGCCGGTGCTCGCAGGACGGACACATGGAACGGCCCGGCTTGAGGATGGGCAACTCGTCGATCCAGCGTTGAATGAAGATGGAAGCGAGTCCTCCGAACTCCAGGCCGATGACGGCTGCGGCAATAAAGAAAACCCAGATCGGAATAATGTCCATAAAAAACCCTTCACACTTGAAGATTCATCACTTTTGCGGCATGAATACCGCTGAGCGAAACACTCGGGCAGCCTGTTCAAAAGGGCCCGATTGCGTTGTTGCAGGTAAAAACACGAACCCTCGCGTATACGAATATGCTTCGGCCTTGCATTTTTACCCACGCCTGGCACTCGAATCTTTTTGAACAGTCTGTAAAAAACATTTTTTCGAAAACCAGTTAAAAGCTACCGGATTTCAGTATCTGGCACAAGAGAACACAGCTGGACATCACGCACAACAGCCTGTTCGCGAAACGCCGATGCACGACGCAACAAGCCGACTTTCTCGCAGCAACAAAGCAAATGGCATTTTTCAAGGGCCTGACAAGGGAGCAAAGATGGACCATCGTTTCATACCGAACCTGACCGATGAAAAAATCGCGGACAAGCAACTCGAAGGATTGAAATGGACTGCCGCCCATGCCTATCAGGGCAGCCCGTTCTATCGCTCAAGCATGAAGGAACAAGGCATGGAACCGGGTGATATCAAGACACTCGATGACATCAGAAAGCTTCCTTTCACCACTGCCGAGGATCTCAAGGACGGTTATCCCATGCCGCTTCTTTCCGTTCCCGAAGCCGATGTGGTTCGCATTCACGGCTCCAGCGGCACCACAGGCAAACGCAAAATTCTGGCCTATACGCAGAATGACATCGACGTATGGAAGGACATGTTTGCCCGGTGCTACGAACTGGCAGGACTGACCGTGACGGATCGGGTCCAGATTTGCGTGGGCTACGGCCTCTGGACCGCAGGTGTTGGCTTCCAGCTCGGTTGTGAACGATTCGGTGCCATGGCCCTGCCCGTTGGTCCCGGCCTGCTGGAAATCCAGCTCCAGATGCTGACCGACCTCAAGTCCACATGCCTGTGCTCCACGGCGTCCATGGCCCTTCTCATGAGCGAGGAGGTCCAGAAACAGGGACTGGCCGACAAGATCGCGCTCAAAAAAGTGATCTTCGGAGCCGAGACACACACCCCGAAGATGCGCAAGCAATTTGAAGAGGCCCTCGGCCTTGAGCACAGCTTCGACATCCTCGGCATGACCGAACTCTACGGTCCGGGAACCGGTCTGGAATGCATGGCCCACGAGGGCATGCACTACTGGGCCGACATCTTCATCATGGAAATCCTCGACCCGGACACCCTTGAACCCGTGGCCCCCGGCGAAGTGGGCGAAATGGTGCTGACCTCCCTGAAGAAAGAGGCTTCTCCGCTCATCCGCTACCGTACCCACGACCTGACACGGTTCATTCCCGGCACCTGCTCGTGCGGTCTGAACATGCCTCGCGTTGACAAGATCATGGGCCGTTCCGATGACATGTTCATCTTCCGAGGCGTGAACATCTACCCCGGACAGATCGGTTCCGTATTGGAAGGATTCGGAGAACTGTCCGCCGAATACCAGATTTCCCTGACCCGCCGGGAGGGCCTGGATCACATGTCCGTACGCGTGGAACGTCTTCCCGGCTCCGGCGATGGCAACGACGAAAACCTTGCCAAGACCGTTGCCAACGAAATCCGCAAACACATTCTGGTGCGAAGCGAAGTCAAAATAGTCGGCACCGGAACACTGCCACGCAGCTTTGCCAAGGCAAAACGCGTTCAGGATGACCGCAGTGAAGAATAACGGCCAACGCCACGGAGGACCATGCCAACACTGACTTTCAACGCCTCAAGACATACGGTCATTGACCGACGAAAAAACCAGTACCTGTGCTTCCCGGATGTGGTCAAAACCGCTGACGGGCGTCTGATTGTCGCCTACAATGAATATGATCAGCACGTTGGAACGCGCCGCAAACTTCTGCTGAAGACCAGTGCGGACAATGGAAAAACATGGGGCAAGGCCGAATACATGGACATGGCTCGAAGCCATTGCCCACGCCTGACCCACCTCCACAACGACGAACTGATTCTCTCTGATGACTGCGGCCCGGCTTTCCGCAGAAGCACGGACAACGGCACGACATGGGAAGTCCACACGCCTCCGGGCATACAGCACGGCCTCCTCGACCGGATCATCGACTTGGACAACGACATTCTTCTCACTACGGGACACGCTCACCGCGGCAGTTTTCCGCATCCGGCCATTCGACAGGCATCCACCGAACAGATGGTCTATCGCTCCGAAAACCGGGGACAGACATGGAAGCCCCTGTCCGTACTGGCCCACCATCGCAATCTCGTGCTCTGCGAAGCATCCATGACCCGCCTTGCCGATGGGAGACTCATCGCCATCATGCGCGAAAACAGCTTTGTCTACGAGCCCATGTACCTGTGCATCAGCGAAAATGACGGAGGACTCTGGTCCGACCCCATCCCCAGCCCGCTCATAGGACATCGCCCGACCATGGGACTGATTCCCGATGGCCGTCTGCTTGTCACCTACCGCAACGTGGGACCTGACGCAGGCACCAGCGCATGGCTCGGAACACTTGATGAACTCACAAGCGATTTCAAGGTCCATGCTCGGGCAACAAGCCCGGACAACCCGATACTGACACCGGACGGTCTCCACGTGCGCAACAAGGCTGGTGAGGACTCCGTAGTCCGCTATGCACTCAGACCCCTGACCGATCCGCGCTCGGCCACGGCAACCCTTGAAGCCGAAGTCCGCGTGGACATGGCAGGCAGAAACGGATGCGGCCTGCGCCTTGGCGCATGGTGGCGGCTATACCCTGACAAAATCGTTCCTGATGTGGAAAACGCCGAACCAATCGCCATCGAACCGGGCCGATTCAACACCATCAGGCTTGACTACGAAAACGGTGTGGTCACACTCGCCATCAACAACGAGAAACGTGCTGCCATTGCCGTGGGCAACGATCATGCCGACACCCGCCCCATACTGTTTGGTGCGCCCGCCTCTTTCGAAGACAACGAAGTCGACTGCACATGGAAACGAGTGCACCTCGAAACCCGCGAGCCGGTATACCAACGCACCCATGAGTGGGAGTGGACGGCACAAGACGGCCTGCCAGACCAGTGGGTCCGGGACCATATCCTGGAATTGAAGAACGATCGTCATGCCGCGTCCCCGGACTTCGGCTATTCCGGCTGGATCACCCTTGATGACGGCACATTCTTCTGCGTCTACCATCACGGCGGAGGCGATGAAAAAGGGTACACACCCATGGAATCCGCCCATGTCCTCGGGACCCATTTTTCTTTGGACGATTTCAAATGATCACGAACACGCCCCTTGCCTATGAGCATGGCGACACAAAGCTCGAAGGCCTCTTCGTGCATGACGACAAACTCACGACGCCAATGCCGGGAATACTGCTCATTCACGAATTCACGGGGCTGGACGATTCCATGCTCCCCCATGCCGAGCGTCTGGCCCGACAGGGCTATGCTGTTCTGCTCTGTGACATGTACGGCAAGGGGATCAGACCGAAAGACAAGGCCGAAGCCAGTACGCAAGCTCACATATACAAAAAAGACCGCACGCTCATGCGCGCTCGTGCCAAAGCCGGACTTGACGCACTTGAAGTCCACCCCGCGGTCAACAGAAACCGACTCTTTGCCTTGGGCTTTTCCTTTGGGGGATGCGCAGCACTGGAACTTGCCAGATCAGGCGCAAACCTGACCGGCGCAATCAGCTTTTACGGATATCTGAACACACCGGAACCATGCAGGCCGGGTGCAGTGCAAGGCCGGTTGCTCGTCCTGCACGGCGCGCACGACAGGGTGGTTCCCATGAGCGAAATCCCGATATTTGAAAAAGAGATGCATGAGGCCGATACGGATTTCCGTATCATCGTATTGCACGATGCCGGACACGGCTTTGCCAACCCGACACACGAGAACGATCCTGCCACAGGGTCATGGTATTGCGAAGAGGCTGCGGAAAAGGCCTGGAAGACAGCTCTGGAGTTCCTGGCTAGAAATTGAGATCATAGGAATTCGAGATCATGGAGTCTGCGCCTTTTTTCTGTTTCGCGGCCCGGGCCTGCGCTTCTGCCTCCCGGCCCATTACGGCCTTATCCTTCAGTTTCTCCATGGTGACAGCTTCAGTATCGATCACCCTCATGAAGCTCCTGGCTTCAGGCATATCCGGATTAATCTTCAGAGAGCACTCCAGATGGCTACGACATTCAACGAAATTCTCCTTGGCATGATACGCGCGGGCAATATTAAAGTGCAGATTCTCGTCCTGCTCATTGACTTCAAGGGCTTTGGTATAAAAGCGTATGGCATCATCATAAAGTTCCTTCTTGCGAAGATTGATGCCGAATTCGTTGAAACGATGCCGCTGTTCCTCGCGAAACACCTCGTCGATGTTCAACATCTTATCTAGCACGGTACGAAGCTCTGAAAATTTCTGCTGTTCGGAATAGACTTCGGAAAGCCCCATGTTGCCATCCACACAGTCATCCTGCATGAGCACGGCCTCGCAGAACTCCAGTTCGGCCTTCTCCATATGACCCAGATTGAAATAGCGACGGCCCAGGCGGACCTTTTTCTGAAGCGTTTCCAGACAGGGAAGTGTGTTGTCCTGATAATATGACAATTCAGGTGTGTAGAGCTTGAGAAAATCTTCCTTGGATATCAGTTTCGTCAGGCCGGACGGGAGATGATTGGCGTTGAGTGGACGCACTTCGTAAAGATTGTCATTGCGCTTGCGCACGAACCAGAATGTTCCATGGCGATAGCGCGACTCACGCTCACCAGCCTTGTATTCGTATTTGATGCTATGGGAATAGACTCCCATGACCTCGTAATCATCGTCCACGCGTCCTCCCCCGAATAGAAATTCCAGAGATACTACCCTTTCGACTTCCCATGATCAAGCTTCCCTCCGACTTTCCTATGTGCCGAAGCCTCATAATCAAGTTGATATACAAGCTCATAGGTATTGATTACCTGGCCTGACACGACATCAAAGAGGCTCTCATACGTCAGGCTGGATAATATTTCCTTGGCAATAAAGAGGCCCATGGCCTCGAAGCTGGTTCTCCGAATGGGAAACTCCCTGACTTTCAGACTTTCGTCCCACTCTCCCTTGGGACCATCATGCTGAATCAATATCTTGAGCTTTCGATCCTCCCAGAATAACCTCACTCTTATTTCTTCGCGGCCGCTCAATGCATGAATATTATTCACGCAATAGATAAAAACACCTTCCACGCAGACCTGAATCCGTTTGCTGTCAAGGGGACTAAAACCATTGATACTACAAAACGCATCAAGACCGGCATTCACAATGACAATTGCTCTCCTTCTGGGCGGCATGGACCAAGAAGCCTCTTCTTTCATTCAATCTCCCCCTGCATCATCCTGACCATTTATTAAACAACAACAAACCTATCCAAAAACGAACCTGACAGCAAACATCAATCCCAGGCTTGGCCTCCTGACGAAATTAAGGCATACTGTAATATAAAACGAAACATGCGAGGACACCATGGAAAGAGCTGATATCGAACGCATATTTGAAGCCTATTTCGAAAAATACAAAAAGACCGAGGGGGATGGTTCCGCATGGTCGGCATTCTGGGCCGAGATGGCTCCTGCCGGAGTCCTGGAGATCAACCTGACAAAATGCCCCAGAGGAACCGTTTTCAAAATCTTCGTGGACAAAAAGAAAATAATTGAAGTCATAGGTTGGGATGCCTATTTCCAGACCATGGAGACAATGGCAGCAGACCATCCAGGACTCTACGACCCGGACAAGATTTTTTCCGACATGGAATCAATACTCTGACACGGCATTAAAAACCGTCTCAACCACCCTCGAAGCACAACGCAAACACAACTGGAATCGCCATCTGCGAGTATAAACTCGGCATATGATTTCATAAAACAGAACAACCCCATTTCCGATTACCGGGAGTAATAATGGTCACATCTTCTACCGTTTTTTTCTTGACGAAGCTTCCGCTCCAGCGTAAGGCCCTCTACTACAGTAGTCAGTGGTGCCCACGAGGGTGCAATCGAGAACCACCAAAGTGGCTTAATATTTGGTGGCTATAAATTGTTTATGACAGGCTTGCATATACCGTGTCACCACCGTTTTTTCCGGCAATACAAGCCCGCTCTGCCATAGGGTGGGCTTTTCCAGTCGCCTAACAAATTAAAGGAAGCTATAGATGGCTAAAGAAGAAGGAATCGTCGTCCAGGGCACCGTAGAAGAAGCCCTGCCTAACGCCATGTTCCGCGTAGAACTTGAGAATGGACACAACGTCCTTGCCCACATTTCCGGCAAAATGCGAAAATTCCGCATCCGTGTCATGCCCGGCGACACTGTCACCGTCGAACTCTCCCCCTACGACCTTACTCGCGGCCGCATCACCTTCCGTCCCCGCTAAATCCGGGGGATACACGCCGGACCTCAGTTGTCCGGCAACAAGGACCATATGATCAATTTCAAGGAACTTGGCCTGTCAGAGGATACTTTGACGGCTCTGGAATCCAAGGGCTTTTCATGCCCCACGCCCATCCAGGCACTGACCATCCCCATGCTGCTCACCGGTTCGGTCGACATTGTCGGCCAGGCCCAGACCGGCACTGGAAAGACTGCAGCCTTTGGCCTGCCCATTATCGAAACAGCCAAGGAAAATGCCGGAAACGTGCAGGCACTCATATTGACGCCGACACGTGAACTCGCCATACAGGTGGCCGACGAAATCAATTCCCTCAAGGGGAAAAAACGCATCCGGATTCTCCCCATCTACGGAGGCCAGGCCATCCACATGCAGCTCGGAGCTCTCAAGCGCGGCGTGGATGTTGTGGTCGGCACCCCGGGGCGCATCATGGATCACCTGAAACGCCGCACCCTGCGCATCGATTCCCTCGATTTCTTCGTGCTCGATGAAGCTGACGAGATGTGCAACATGGGATTCGTGGACGATGTCCGTGAAATCCTCAAAGCTGCCAATAAAGACCGGCGCACCATGCTCTTTTCTGCCACCATGCCCCGCGATGTCCTGCGCATCGCCAAGGAATTCATGGGCGACTATGAAGTCGTGTCCGTGAAACCGGAAAAAAGCGAAACCCCGCTCACAAAACAGATATTCCACGAAATGGCCAACTCGGATCGATTCGAGGCCCTGTGCAGGGTCATTGATGCCCAGTCCGATTTCTACGGTCTTGTCTTCACCCGCACTCGCGCCGATGCCGACCATGTGGCAGCCAAGCTGAGCGAACGGGGGTATCCCGCAGAGCCTATCCACGGAGAGCTGTCTCAACCACAGCGCGAAAAAATCCTGAGCCGATTCAAGAGACGCAAAGCGACCATTCTGGTGGCCACGGATGTGGCAGCCCGCGGCATTGACGTGCCGGACCTGACCCATGTGGTCAACTTTGCCATCCCCCAGGACCCGCAGACGTACGTGCATCGCACCGGTCGCACAGGCCGCGCAGGCAAAGCCGGCGTAGCCATCACACTCATCGCCCCCAGCGAATTCAGGCGACTGATGTTCATCTCCAAAAGTTCGGGCATCGAAATCAACAAGGAAAAACTGCCTTGCATCGAGGATGTCATATACTCCAAGAAGAGCAAGATGGTTACCGAGCTGGAAACAATCATGGAAAGCAAGGGTCTTGACACCTACCTCGCCATGGCACGCGAGCTGATAGATGAAAGAGATCCTGTCGATGTCATTGCCGCGCTGCTCAAGAACACCTTTGGCAACGAACTGGTCGAGTCCAGCTATCGCGAAATAAACGTCACCAGCGGTGCCAGTCATGGCCGTGCTGATCTTGTCTGCGCTTTGGGCCGCGCCCATGGCATGTCGCCCAAAAAGCTCGTGGACTTCGTATCAGCGGCAGCAGGGATAAAGCCTTTTTCAATCCAGCACGTCCGCGTGCAAGGCAACCGGACCACCTTCACTGTTCCCGGAAATGAAGCCGAAACCGTCATGAAGCAGGTTCTCAGCCGTGACGATCAGCCCCTGGTCACACGAGGCGAATTCAAGAAAAAGCCGCCCTACCGCCAGGAATACCGAAAGAGCAATGGATCTGCCCCCGGAAACCGGCCATACAAGAAACGCTTCAAGCCCAGAGACAGCTAGCCTCAAAACAAAAAGCCCCGTTCATCCTGCGATGAACGGGGCTTTCTCGTGTGGCCTCATATCAAAACTGATCACTTGAGAACCAACTTGAAATCGATGGATATGAAATCGAACACCTGATGATATCCCAGATATTGAAAAAATCGTGACGAACCGTAAATGACACCCCACTGAGTGCGATCAAAATCAAGGTTGGCAAGAATGTTTATCTTGCCCTCGTCCACGTTACGAATATGAGCTGGAAAAGCGATCTCATGCGTCAAACCACGTAGGGAAAGCCTGCCCTGAATCATGGCATTGGGTCGTGTGGCCTCACCATTTTCCACCAATTTGATCTGGGTGGTATCAAACTCTGCCGTGGGAAACATGACCGTGAAAAAGAAATCGTCCGACCTGAGATGCGCCTCCAGTACGGGCTGCAACTCATCTCCTTCAAGATTGAGATTCCTGATGGATGTCATGTCGATAGTGAACGATGCTGCCAATTGGTCAGCGACATCCAATTCTCCCCCCAACAACTGAAGTGTGCCGTGATGTCCACCATTGCTGTTGCGACCAGTCCAGTTGATAACGGATTCCGCAGAAAGAAGCCGGTATGACCGAGGCTTCAGTTCCAAAGTCGGATGTGCCAATTCCACCACGTCAGGGGCCGCACCTTCAAGATCAAGCTTCGCACTTCGCCATTCATCGAGACCTCCGTGAAAAACCGCCACATCGGTATAACCTTCACGAGCCAACTTTTCGGCAGCAACGAGACAATCAAAGGATTTCAATCCTGCCCCGTAGCACACGACACTTGTCCCCTTGTCCGGCACAATTCCGCCAACAATTTCCAGAAAAGACACCTCGTAGACACAAACATTCTCGGAACCGGGGATATGCCGGGCCTCATAATGTTCAAAGGGCAGCGTGTCGATCAGAACACCCTTCCCCTCCTTCAAAAAAGCCTGGACTTCCTGCACTGAAAGTCGTTCGACAAATTGTGTATCCATGAGTGCCCCCTCACAAAACAGACTGTTGTTTTTAGTCAGTGTAGCATGAATGGCTCGGGAAGCAACCCCGGACTACTTGCACCTCAATATGACTGTCCTTTCATTGCAAAGGCTTACTTGGAGTTCGCATCACCGCTAAGGAAACGCTGATTAATTCAATCTTCAGGAAGTGCTGTAGAATTGTTCGCTGGCAAGACGCGCAAAAAAGTCAAGGCTGACGCGTGCTTCCTGCACGCTAGGGTTTGATTTTTTTGCAGCAACGAAGCCAGAGGGCAAGTATGCAGTGCTTCCCTAACCATGCCTTTTTCCCGAAAGCCACCATTTAGTGATTCACTAACGTAATTTAATCTCTTGAGAGAAACGCCATATTTCCACCAAGGAAACATATTGTTTCAGCGCATTATAATTGCTGATTTTCTTTACGAGCTTTGATACTGATATCTATATTCCAATCTCAGAGGAACCCATGAAAAACGACCAAAAAAAAACAAAAGCAGAACTGATTGCTGAACTCAATAGATTGCGAAAGCATGTGGGAAACACTGAATCTGCTCTCCGGCCAGACAAATCCAACAAGATTTCCAGATTCCGTCAGATAGTCGAAGGACTGCCTCAATTCGTCTACGAACTCGATGTCGACGGACACTTTACCTATGCGAACGACCATGCATTCACAGCCTTCGGGTTTACAAGGCAGGAAATCGAAAAAGGAATGCACTTCAGCCAGCTCATGCATCCAGATTCACTGACAGAAGCACGAAACAACATGGCACGCGTCCTCAACGGAAGCGGTCCGCTTGGAACAACATATCTGGCAATTCGCAAAGACAGAACAACCTTCCCCATCAAGGCATACTCCCAAGCCATCCTGAAAAATGGCAATCCAATAGGCTTACGGGGCGTGCTCGTTGACATAACCGACGTCAAACAAGCCCGGGACGCACTCCTGAAAAGTGAAACATACTACCGCGCCCTGTTCGAAAACACGGGAACAGCCTCGGTCGTATTCGGTCAGGATTCAATCATCCGCAGTTGCAATTCCCAATACGCACGACTTGCCGGATACCCGACCCACGAAATTGAAGGCAAGATGAAATGGTCTGATTTTGTCGATCCCGCAGATATTCAACGAATGACCAAATATCACAAAACCCGTCTCAAGAAGGGGCACGAGGCTCCGGGTGACCATGAATTTACATTTCTGCCGCAAGACGGAAATCCAAAGCGAGTGCATGTCTTCATCCAGGTCATCCCCGGAACCGAAAGCAGAACAGCTTCGCTCATCGACATCACTGACCAGGAACGAATCCATCAAGCCCTGCGCCAAAGCGAAGAACGCTATGAACTGGTCGTCAGAGGTGCCAACGATGGCATCTGGGACTGGAACCTGACCACTGATGCCGTCTATTACTCGCCCCGCTACAAAGCCATTCTGGGCTACAGCGACGACGACTTCCCAAACACTGCCGACTCATGGAAAAATGCAATCCATCCAGACGACCTTGCCCAGGTCATCGAAGACAACTGGCAATGCATTGAAGACAAGGTGGACCACTTTCAGACGGAATTCCGCATGCTTCACAAGGACGGCACCTATCGCTGGATACTCGGGCGGGGCGCAAGTGCAAAAAATGATAAAGGAAATGTCTATCGTTTGGCCGGCACACACACGGACATATCCGATCGCAAAGAATCCGAAGCACAATTCATGGCTGTTTTTGAACAGGCGGCAGTGGGCATAACCTTGGCGTCCCTGGACGGAATCTGGCTTCAGGTCAATCCGTCCATGACCAGAATAACCGGTTATTCACGCGACGAGCTTGTGGGCAAGTCCATCGCCAGCGTCACCCACCCAGAGGATCAGGAAGGCAGCAACGAACTCATGCGCCGTCTCATCCAGGGAGAAACAGACCAACTCTACATCGAAAAACGGTACATCCATAAAGATGGAAACATCGTCTGGGTTGACCTGGCCGTTACCATGCGCAAGGACGCCAACGGCGACCCGCTGTATTTCATGGCGGTTATTACCGACAATACAGCACGAAAACAAACCGAACAGGCACTCAAGGATTCCGAAGAACGGTACAGGAACATCGTCGAGCATGCCAGCGACGGCATATATCAATGCACACCTGATGGACGGTTTCGCGCAGCCAATCAGGCCCTGGCCGAACACCTCGGATATGAGTCCGCAGATGAATTGACCCACACCATGTCAAATATACAGAACACGCTGTGGGTCAACCCGCAAGACAGAACCGACTTCATCAAGACCCTGCAAAAGCACGGAAGCCTGGAAAACTATGAAAAACACGTTTATCGCAAGGACGGCTCAAAAATCTGGGTTTCTGAAAACGTACGCGCCCTGTACGATGAAAACGGCGAATTCATCCTCTACGAAGGTTTTCTGCAAAACATCACAACCCGCAAACTGAACGAACGAACCACCCAGGCACTCTATGCCATTTCCAAGGCAATCAGCACCACGCGCAATCTGCAGGACCTCTACGAGACCATTCATTCAATTCTCGGCGAGGTCATCGATGCCACCAATTTCTTCATCTCCATCCTTGACGAGGAAAAAGACCGACTGGTTTTCACCTATTTCGAAGACGAAAAGGACGACTACTACGATATCCGCAATATCAGCGACCCGAAAACCAAAAGCCTTGCCGCGCACGTCATACGAACAGGCAAACCACTCTTCCTCTCTCAGGCGAACCCGATTGCACCGCAGATACAGGAACTCATCGGGGTAGTCGGAACACCTGCGGCTGTCTGGCTTGGCCTCCCTCTCATAGTCCAGGGCAAAATCATAGGTGCCATGGCCATACAGCACTACTCCAACCCTCACCATTACTCGGACGCCGATGTCTCATTGATGGAAGCGGTTTCCGAACATGTCGCACTGGCCATCGAACGCAAAATCAACGAAGAAGCCCTGACTCAGCTCAACGAGGAACTGGAATCCAAAGTGGACCAACGCACCAAGGAACTCAGGGACAAGGCCGTCGAACTGGAAACTGCAAACGCACGACTCAAGGAACTGGACAAGATCAAATCCGCCATTGTGTCTTCCATCTCTCATGAACTCCGCACTCCGCTGACGTCCATCCGAGGTTTTGCAAAATTGACAGGCAAGGATTTCGTGCGCCACTTTCAACCTCTGGGACACGAAAAGATTCTGAGGAAAAAAGGCGAAAGAATCAGACAAAATCTCGAAATCATAGAAACAGAAGGCGAACGCCTGACCAGGCTCATCAACGATTTTCTGGATATCAACCGCATTGAATCCGGCAAGGCATGCTGGAGCGATGAATTCCTCAACCCCTGTGATGTCATCCGTCAAGCCACAAACGCCGTGGCCGGCAGCTTTGCTGCCAAGCCAGAAACAAGTCTCATCACAGATCTCCCGAAAACGATTCCCCCCATCCACGCCGACCCGGACAAAGTTCAGCAGGTGCTCATCAATCTGCTAAATAATGCGTGCAAATTCACAACAGAAGGATCGGTCACGGTTTCCGTGATTGGCAACCCGGACACCTTGACCGTCACCGTTGCCGATACCGGTATAGGGATTTCAGAACAGGATCAGCCATACATCTTCGAAAAATTCCACAAATCCCGCATGGGAGACACAATTGACCTCAAGGACAAGGGAACAGGCCTCGGCCTTGCCATCTGCAAAGAGATTGTCGAACATTACGGAGGCTCCATATGGGTCAAGTCAACACCCGGCAAAGGCAGCGAGTTTTCCTTCACACTCCCCCTGGTTCCGGGTACGGAGACAGCCTGTTCCTGAGCAGAAAGCTCTGCATTCTCGCAGCACTGACCTTCATCCTTGCCGTTGCAGGCTGCGCCAGACAGTACACTCCCATGCCCCTGGAACAACTGAACGTCATTGCCAGGGCCAAAACCCAAACTCAAAACGGCATCACGGTATCCGCAGCGGTCCTGAACCCAGAGGAGTCCCTGCACGTCTTCGGCGTCAATCTTGCCAAAACCGGCGTTCAACCGGTCTGGCTAACCATACGAAATGACACGGACGAAGATCAGATTTTCCTGCCCATGAGCGTTGATCCAGACTATTTTTCACCGCACGAAGTCTGGTGGAAAACACGATATGAAAAAGACAGGGAGGCCAGTAAACGCATGGCCATCCGGTTCCGCGAACTCCTGATCCCGCATATCATCGAACCGCACTCCAAAGTTTCAGGATTTGTGCTCACACCCCTGCATTCCGGTTCCATCCGAATGATAAACGTCGACATTCTAGGCCTGTCAAAAACCACCACGTTCAACTATTTCCTCGCCATTCCCGGCTTCCTGGCAGACCATCATCTGGTCAAATTTGATTCATTGTATCAAGCGGGTGATTTTAAAACCTGTACCACTCTGGACGAACTCAAGGCACAAATCGAAACCCTCCCCTGCTGCGTAACCAACGAAAAAGGTGACACGAATGGAGACCCCCTGAATATAGTAATTGTTTCCGAACCTGATGCGGCATGGCGTTCCATGGTCCGCCGCGGCTGGGACGAAACCGAACCCATCACCGGAGCCTCAGCCATGAAGACAGTCAATGCATTCATGGCAGGAAAGGAATACAGAACCTCCCCCATCAGTGCATTGTATGTCTTTGGACGAAGCCAGGATATCGCCCTTCAAAAGGCACGCAAGACCATCCATGAACGCAATCACCTGCGCCTGTGGCTGGCTCCCATCAAATACAAGGACAACCACATTTGGGTCGGCACTGTCAGTCGCGATATCGGGGTCAAGATGACCAGCAGGACATGGAGCCTGACCACCCACGAAATCGACGGAAATGTGGACGAGGCCCGCGCCTATCTGACCCAGGACGCCGCCTATTCACAAAATCTCAAGGCCCTTGCCTTCACCGGCGGCGTGGGCAAGGTACCAATGGATGCCCCCCGACTGAACCTGACCGACTCCCCCTGGTACACAGACGGCGACCGGGCAATCCTGTTCCTCACAAACGAAGAAACCCCATTGGCAGACATAAAATTCCTGGATTGGTAGCTGCCGGAGAAACTGATTTTCGACAAAAAAAGCCCTCGCAGACAAAAATCTGCAAGGGCTTGATTACATGGTGCCCCCAGCGCGATTCGAACACGCGGCACCAGGATTAGGAATCCTGCGCTCTATCCACCTGAGCTATGGGGGCGACATTGGCACGAATGCCGGGGAAAACTCCTAGCCAATGGTTCGCGGAAAGGCAAGCCTTTCGTTGAGGTTGCGACATTGAAACCGGATTCCGCTTCATTCTTTACCTTGTGTGGGAAATCCTTGCAACTCAATCAAGGTCAACGCCGGCCGATCATTTTTTTGTGTGCAAACTCTTTCACACTATTTACAAGCCATAAAAAAGGCCTATACTTTTCAAACGCGGTTATATCCGCAATCCTGTTTTCCGCATTCGATTAGGAGGCTTCATGATTCGCAAACACACCATGCTCACCCTCGCGCTCAGCGTGTTCCTGGCCCTGCCGGTTCTCGCACAAGCCAACGGGTTACCCGTCTTTACCGAACTGGCCGCAAAAGCAGGCAAGTCGGTCGCCTTCATTTCCACTGAAAAAACGTCGCAGGCCCAAACCGGTGGCCAGCAGTTCAGGCAACAGATACCGGATGGGCATCCGTTCAAGGACTTCTTTGAACGGTTCGATCAATTCTTCGGCCAACAGCCCGGACAAACCCGAAAACAAGTGGGACAGGGTTCCGGTTTCGTCATCACGTCCGATGGCCTGATCGTCACCAACAATCATGTCATCGATGGCGCGGACAAGGTAACCGTCCGATTCCAGGACAACAAGAAAATCTACGTGGCAACGGTTATCGGCAGTGATCGGGAAACCGACCTGGCCGTCATCAAGATCAACACGAAAAAAGAGCTTCCCGTGCTCCGTTTTGGCAATTCCGATGCCATTCAGGTCGGTGAATGGGTCCTTGCCATCGGCAATCCCTACGGTCTGGACAACACCGTCACCGCAGGCATCATTTCGGCCAAGCACAGAATTATCGGCGCAGGCCCATTCGACAATTTTCTGCAAACCGATGCCAGCATCAACCCCGGCAACTCCGGCGGTCCGCTGCTCAATATGCAGGGCGAAGTCATCGGCATCAATACAGCCATTAACGCAGCTGCCGAAAACATCGGTTTTGCCATCCCCAGCACCCAGGCCAAAAAAATCATTACCCAACTACAGCAGGGCAAAACCGTCAAACGCGGTTGGCTCGGCGTGACAATTCAGCACGTGAGCGACAACGAAGCCAAGGCCCTGGGCCTGCCTGAACCGACCGGCGCACTCATTGCCTCGGTTGGAAAAGGACAGCCTGCGGATCTGGCCGGAGTGAAGCAGGGCGATGTCGTACTCAAAGTCAATGGGCAAAAAGTTTCAGACAACAATGAACTGCTCAAGAAGATCGCCGGACTGGCTCCGGGAGACAAGGCCCGCCTGGCCTTGTGGCGCAACGGCAAGCATGTGACAAAGACGGTCACGCTCGGCCAGCGTGGCGAACAAACCATGACATCCATGGCCCCCAAGACTTCGGAAACAACCAAAGTACTCGGCATATCCCTGAAACCGGTTGACAGCCAGATAGCCAAGGCACTCGGTCTCGAAAAAACGCAGGGATTGCTTGTAATCAACATTGATCAGGATTCCGTTGCATCCGAGGAAGACATCCGCCAGGGCGATGTCATCCTTCAGGCCAATCAGGAAAGCGTTAACACCATGGCTGAACTGGAAACCATACTCAAACGGGACAAGGAACGCGGTGCAATCATGCTGCTCATCAAACGACAAGGACAGAGCCTCTTCGTGGCCCTGCCTCTGACCAAGAACTAAAAACCCAACAAAGGGGCTCCAACAGGAGCCCCTTTTTCACGAAAAAAACCATGACCAACACACCCGCAAGCCTGACAGCCCCGGCCAAGATAAACCTGCATCTACGGATTCTCGGCATCAGAAAAGACGGATATCACGAACTCAGGACCCTGTTCTTCGCTGTTGACGTGCTGTCTGACCTGTTGGAAATCGAACCCGGCCATGATGAACATTTCTACATGCGCTGCCCTGCCAACCCGGACCTGGAATGTGCTTCCAACCTCATATACAAGGCGTGGAAACTTTTCGGACAGGCCACCGGATTTCAACCAGGCATATTCGTGACCCTGACAAAACGCATCCCCATGGGAGGAGGGCTCGGAGGTGGTAGCTCCGACTGCGCAACTCTGCTCCGCTGGCTCAATGACAATGCGGGAAACAAGGCACTTTCTCATGACGACCTTATCTCCCTGGCAGCAATCCTCGGCGCGGATGTACCCTTTTTCCTCATGAACGGCCCGGCCTGGGCCGAAGGCATCGGGGAGATACTCACTCCAGCCAATATCGACCTGACTGGCATGACGCTGGTGCTGGCCTGCCCGGACGTCCACGTGGACACGCTCTGGGCATACAAGCAGTGGGACCGGAATAATGGCTCGGCATCAATGCAAGAATCCTTGACAACCCCATCATCTGATACTAAGAAACCTTCTCCCGTTTCGGCTCTGACTGTCGTCAACGACTTTGAGGCCATTGTTTTTGCGAAGTATCCAATACTCAGAAAAACAAAGGAAAAACTCATTAAAAACGGAGCTGTAGCAGCCGCCATGAGCGGCTCGGGCGCAAGCCTGTTCGGACTTTTTCGGGACAACCGCAGCGGCATGTCCGCCGCCAAGTCACTTGAAAAAGACGGAATAATGGTTTTCGTACAGACAATGTGATTTACGTGCTGGGGCGTCGCCAAGTTGGCAAGGCATCAGGTTTTGGTCCTGACATTCGAGGGTTCGAGTCCTTCCGCCCCAGCCACTTCTCTAAATGATTAAGAGGAATGTAATGCACGGTGAATTGAAAATCATTAGTGGGTCCGCAAGTCCGAAACTGGCCGAAGCAATTTGCGAACATCTGGGAACAAAGCTCTCTCCGGTCCTGCGCGAACGTTTCTCCGATGGGGAAATTCGTATTGAAATTGGCGAGAATGTCCGAGGCGACGACGTGTTCGTCATCCAACCCACCTGTTCACCAGTAAACTTTCACCTCATGGAACTGTGCCTGATGCTGGACGCCCTCAAGCGTGCCAGTGCATCCCGGGTGACCGCAGTAGTTCCCTATTTCGGATATGCACGCCAGGACCGCAAGGTCGTTCCCCGCGCGCCCATTTCCGCAAAACTGGTAGCCGACCTGCTTTCCACCGCCGGAATGCAACGCATGGTGACAATCGACCTGCACGCAGGCCAGATTCAGGGCTTCTTCAACTGTCCGGTGGACAACCTTTTTGCCGCCCCTGCACTGCTTGAACATCTGCGTGACCGTGATGAAGATTTCGTCATCGTTTCCCCGGATGCTGGCGGAGTGGAACGCGCACGAGCCTACGCCAAACGCCTCGGAGGTTCCCTGGCCATCGTGGACAAGCGCCGCGATGCCCCG
Source organism: Pseudodesulfovibrio sp. (assembly GCA_016342345.1). Classification (GTDB taxonomy): domain Bacteria; phylum Desulfobacterota; class Desulfovibrionia; order Desulfovibrionales; family Desulfovibrionaceae; genus Pseudodesulfovibrio. Next base: position 51,633 of record JAEINO010000017.1, read on the forward strand.
AACCAGGCCAAAGCCATGCACATCATCGGCGATGTCAAGGACAAGGTAGCCGTAGTCATCGACGACATGATCGACACCGCTGGCACCATGTGCGCCGCTGCCAACGTGATCATGGATAACGGTGCCAAGGATGTCATGGCCTGTGCCACACACCCCGTGCTTTCCGGCCCGGCAATTCAGCGTCTGGAGGAGTCCGCATTCTCCGAAGTCGTTATCACCGACACCATTCCGTTAAGCGACGACAAGACCTGCTGCAAAAAAATCAAGCAACGCTCAGTGGCGTCCCTGCTTGCAAAAGCAATCAACAATGTACATACCGAATCGTCGGTAAGCGTACTATTCGTATAAAGTCCTCCGAGGCTGCTCAAAAAACCGAATACGACGTAATCCAACAATCAAGACCAGCGCGGAACTTTCCACGCAACTCATTTGATTCTTGAAAGCGACAATCGGACTTTTCCAGCAGCCTCCAACCAGTTAAAGCGCGAGCGTCCGTCAACAGGTGACGGCCAGGGCGTAAAAGGAGAAATCATCATGGCAGATCTACTGAAACTCAATGTTCAGGAACGGACAGGAATGGGCAAAGGCCCCAACCGCCGCCTTCGCACCACAGGTATGGTTCCCGGCATCTATTATGATGCAAAAGGCACCAATATCCCGGTCAAGGTTGAACTGATCCCCCTGCAAAAAGCATATTCAAAGCTTGGCAACGCTCAGGTTTTCGATCTGGTTCTCGAAAAAGACGGAAAGACCGAAACCATGCCCGCACTTCTGTGGCGTGTCCGCAACGAGCCTGTCAAAGGACTCCCCGAACACGTTGACTTTTTCGGCGTTGACCTGACCAAGGAAATCAAGATCTCCGTTCACTTCGAACTCGTCGGCTCCTCCAAGGGCGTCAAGCTCGGCGGCACGGTTGAACTGTATCGCGATTCCATTGAAGTCATCTGCAAACCGATGAACATCCCGGAATCCATCATCATCGACGTCACCGAAATGGACATTCTCGATTCCGTACGCATAGAGGATATCGTGTTCCCCGAAGGTGTAACTCCTGTCTTTGACGAAAACTATGCTGTCGTCACCATTGCCAGCATGCGCGAAGAGGAAGAGATTGTCGAAGAAGGCGAAGAAGACGTAGCCGCCACTGTTAGCGAATAATCTGCCTCCGAACACCGTTACCATTCACAATGACACGACCTCCCGGAGCGCGTCGACGCGCTCCGGGATTTTTTGCTTGAATTCAGATTGAATGATAGCATGCCTTTGGAATAGCCTTTCCAAAACGACAATCGAAACGGGCACGGAAGCATGGACTACAAGGGCGTTATCGTTGGTCTGGGAAATCCAGGTGTGCAATACGAATCAACCCGCCACAACATCGGGTTTATGCTGGTGGATTACATTTTGGCTCTGGCCGAAAGTCGAAAATCCATGCGTCCCGAAAAAATTGAAGAGTCTGGAGACTACGAATTGTGGCGTGTCAAATTCGCTGGTGCATACAGACTTATTGCCAAGCCCATGACCTACATGAACCTGAGCGGCAAGGCAGTCTCGAAGATTTGCGGACGCCATGGACTGAAGCCCAAAGACCTCGTGGTGATTCACGATGAACTGGACCTGCCTTTAGGGCGCATGAAGCTGAAGTCCGGAGGCGGAAACAACGGACACAACGGGCTGGAGTCAGTGCAGGAACGGCTCGGAACACCTGACTTTTACCGCCTCAGAATTGGCGTTGGCAGACCGCAGGATCAATATAAGGATATCAGCGAATGGGTTCTGGAACCATTTTTGAAAGAAAATGCTGAACGGGTGCCCGAGATACTCAAGCACGCAACCAAGGGACTCGACATATTATATCGCCGCGGAGACGGGTTAGCCACACAGCATATCAACAGATTTTCCTTAGACAAACCAGAAGAGTCGTAAGCATGGACTCTTTTCCTCTTATTCGGTATGATATGAGTCTGCCTTATATTACATGCAAGCATCAAGGAGCTTAAGTCCCAGTGTTCAAGGTTAACGAGTTGGTAGTATATCCATCGCAGGGAGTCGGAAGCGTAGAGCGCATCGAATCCCAAGAAATTGGCGGCGTCAAAGCTGATTTCTATATTGTCCGCATCTTGAGCAACAATGTAACCTTGATGGTTCCGGTCGCCAATGCCATAAATGTGGGCTTGCGATCTGTATGCAACCCCAGCATAGGGCAACAGATCTTCGAATCACTCAAAGATAGAACCGGCTTCACTGGCTACACCGGCCAGAACTGGAACCGACGCTATCGCGAATACTCGGAAAAATTGAAAAGCGGCGACCTCTCCGATGTCGCCTATGTTCTCAAGGAACTTTTTCTCATAGGCAAAGACAAGGAACTCTCTTTTGGAGAACGCAGACTGCTTGAACAAGCCATGGGTCTGGTTTCTCTTGAACTGGCTCACTCAATGAGCAAAACTCAGGACGAAATCAAGGAAGGCATCAACGAGATATTTGCTGATGTCATCGCCGCCCAAGAGGAAAAAGGTTAACAAGGCTTGTCAAGATGATCCATATAGGGTAATCCTCTGATGTCGCCGATATTCGGCTTGATCATATTTATTCCCAACCCATTTGATTTTCACGAGCAAGTATGCTCATGCAACTCTAACAAGAGGTACGCTTCCGGCTTACCATCTTGAACCGCACTCTCGGAGCGGCTCATCTACCATACACAGAATAAGTCACTACATTTTCACCGCAATTCAGCGACGTTACATTTGAATGATTACGCGCCCAATTTGGCGTAGTTACATCAATATAACCCACTAAACCTTCAAACACATCTTTCATACATATGGCCAAGAAAAACACGGGCAAAGAAAAACTCAAAGGCAATGGCAACGAGGCTGAAAACGGAAACGGAAACGGCACTGACAAGCTCAACCTTACCGAACTCAAACTCAAAAGCATGCAGGATCTCACCGATCTGGCTGTCCAGTTCGAAGTCGAGAACCCCAGCGGCATGCGCAAGCAGGAACTCATCTTCGCTCTCCTGCAGCAATGTGCTTCACAAAATGGTCAAATATTCGGCGAAGGCGTTCTGGAAATCCTGCCTGATGGATTCGGATTCCTGCGCTCACCCATGTATAGCTACATGGCGGGGCCAGACGATATTTATGTCTCGCCATCCCAGATTCGCCGTTTCGGATTGCGCAAGGGAGATGTTGTCTCCGGCCAGATTCGTCCGCCAAAAGAAGGCGAGCGTTATTTCGCTCTGCTTCGGGTCAGTGAAATCGGCTATGAAAAGCCGGAACATTCCAAGAATCTGGTCCTCTTTGACAACCTGACCCCACTGTACCCCGACTCCATGCTGAAAATGGAAAACGGCGACAAGAACTACTCTTCACGCATCATCGACCTTCTGGCTCCCATCGGCAAAGGGCAACGCGGCATTCTTGTCGCTCCACCACGCACCGGTAAGACCATGATGTTGCAGACCATCGCCAACTCCATCAACGCCAACCACCCGGAAGTGGACCTCATCGTCATGCTTATCGACGAACGTCCCGAGGAAGTCACGGACATGCAGCGCACGGTCAAGGCCGAAGTGGTCAGCTCCACTTTTGATGAGCCGCCACAGCGACATGTGCAGGTAGCCGACATGGTCATCGAAAAGGCAAAACGCCTTGTCGAGCGCAAGCGCGACGTGGTCATTCTCCTCGATTCCATCACCCGCCTGGGTCGGGCCTACAACGCCGTGACACCATCCTCGGGCCGAGTGCTCTCCGGTGGTATTGATGCCAATGCCCTTCAGCGGCCCAAGCGTTTCTTTGGCGCAGCCCGCAACATAGAGGAAGGTGGCAGCCTGACAATCATCGCCACAGCCCTGATCGACACGGGTTCCCGCATGGATGAAGTCATCTTCGAGGAATTCAAGGGCACCGGCAACATGGAGATATATCTGGATCGTCATCTGGCAGAAAAACGCGTGTTCCCTGCCATCGACATGAACCGTTCCGGAACCCGCAAAGAAGAATTGCTTCTGGACGATGATGTTCTCAACCGAGTCTGGATTTTGCGTAAGCTTCTCTCACCCATGAATTCCATTGATTCAATGGAGTTTCTGCGCGGCAAAATGAAAAACACCAAAAGCAATGCTCACTTCCTCGACTCCATGAGCAAGTAGAACACACCAGCCGCCAAGCAATCATACTCTGGATACGGCCTCATTTGGCCGTATCCTTTTTTTATGCAAATGCTGTCACAAGGTTGCCATGTAGCTTCAAATGGTTACAATGAATATGACCAAACAGGAATGAAAAAGCATGCGCGCACGCCCTCTCACAATCTTGCCAGCCCTTATGGCAACTCTGGCTCTGGTCTTTGCACCGGTCCTGACCGCACATGGCGGCATCCTGCCCGACAGCAAAATCACAATCCGCCAGGAAAACGAGATGGGTCGCAATTTCGACCGTATCATTCGCAGCCAGATGCCCATGGTCGGAGACACCTATATTACCGAGTATGTCGCTGAAATAGTTAACAGAATAGTTGATGGCAAACGCCCCATGCCGTTTCGGATCAGAAGTGCCGTCGTGGCCAACCCCATTCTCAATGCCTTCGCCATACCCGGTGGATTTATCTATGTCTTTACCGGCCTGATCCAGGCAGTTCGAACCGAATCCGAACTTGCCGCAGTCATTGCTCATGAACTTGCTCACGTATCCCAGCGTCATGTGGCAAGCCGCATCGAAAAACAACAGAAAGTAGCCTTGCTCTCCACAGCCGGAACCCTGGCCGGACTGTTTCTGGGCATGGCCGTGGGCGGAAGCACTGCCTCCAAGGCAGGCACGGCCCTCATGATGGGTTCAACCGGCGCGGCGACCGCTGCAATGCTCAAATATTCACAGGACGATGAACGCGAAGCGGATCACGTCGGAATGAATTCCCTGGTCAAAGCTGGATACAACCCGACCGGAATGCCCGGCACATTTGAAGTCATGATGAAGAACCGGTGGTTCGACTCCGGTTCACAAATGCCGACCTACCTGTCCACTCACCCAGGCCTGGCAGAACGCATCACTTATCTCAAGGGCCGGATTACCCGTATGCCCAAGGTTTTCCTTTCTCGAAAGGATGACAACACACGGCTCGTAAGAATCCAGATCCTTGTCCGCTCCAAGATGTCTCCAGCGGCAACTGCTCTTGCTTACTGGAACGACAGGGATCGCAGCACATTCACCCCCATGGACTATGTTGGCCGAGGTATAACACTGCAACGCATGAAAGATACGGACGATGCCCGGGAATCCTTTGAAAAGGCATTGCATCTGGATGGCGAGGACCCTCTTGTCGTACGGGAAGCGGGTATTTTCTATTTCAAGACAGGCAACACGACAAAAGCCTTCAAACTTCTGCAAAAAGCGGTGATCAAGAACAAGAACGATGCCCTGGGGCTGTTTTTTCTCGCCAGACTGCAAGCTGAGTCCAAGGATTTCAAGCAGGCAGCAAGCAATATGAGAAAAGTTCTTGAGCTTGTCCCTGAAGACGCGGAAGTCTACCACCACCTCGGCATGATCCTTGGTGAATCCGGTGACAATTTCAATGGCAATCTGAATCTGGCCTACGCAGCCGTCTACTCGGCCAACAAACGCAAAGCTCAATATCACTATCATAAAGCCTCTGAACTGGCTGAAACCGAAGCCCAGAAAGCGTCCCTCAAGCATCTTTCCGATTTGCTCGGTGAAAACGCCGACGCAAAGTGACAACAAGACCTTGAAGAGCAGAACCTTTTGGCGTAGCTTCCTTTTTTTCACACGGGAATATCATACATGATCGTCGCACGAACCATAGAAGAAATCACGGACACCATAGCAGGGTCATGCGTGACCATAGGCAATTTCGACGGTGTCCACAAAGGGCACCAGAAACTTATTCAGCACACGTGCTCCCGCGCAAAAGCCAGGGATCTTGTAAGTGTGGTTGTCACCTTCGACCCTCACCCCATGAGAGTCCTGCGCAGTGATATAACGTTGCCCTTCATCACTCTGGCAGAACAAAAAATCGATCTCATATCCAAGCACGGCCCACAGGTATGCCTCGTGCTGGAATTCACCATGGACATGGCACGCCTCACCCCGGAGGAATTTGTTAAAAAATACCTTCTGGACGGCCTGAAAATGAAAGAGATGATTATCGGCTATGATTACCACCTTGGAAAGGGCAGGGCCGGAAACTTCACCACACTGACCGAACTTGGTATCAGAAACAACTTCACAGTCGATCGACTCGACCCGGTTTCCATCGAGGACGCCGTTGTCAGTTCCACCCGCATCCGGGACATGGTTCAGGCAGGCAAAGTCTGGCCGGTACGTTCGCTGCTGGGACGCTTCTATCAGATCAAGGGTACTGTCGTGCACGGAATGAACCGAGGCGGACGCCTGCTTGGCTTCCCCACTGCAAATCTCAAACTGGTTGATGAACTCTTCCCCAAACCCGGTGTCTATGCCATATGGGTCGAATCCAAGAATAAAATCCACATGGGCGTCGCCAACATCGGAAAGAATCCGACCTTTGGCAATGATGCCCTTTCGGTCGAAGCTCACATTCTCGATTTCAAAGACGATATCTACGACAGCGATATCCGCATCCATTTCGTACAACGTGTCCGTGACGAAAAGAAATTTAACGGGATTGACGAACTCAAGGACCGCATAGGCAAGGACATCGCCCTCAGCCGACAGATTCTGTCCCAGCCAGAAGCGGAAATACAACTGACAAAACCGGATTTCGCCAACAGCCCGGACAACAAATAACCACATGCAGATGCTCACGCGATTCCTGAACTATTGGAAGGACTTTGTTAAGTCCTACCGGACAGTTACATCTTTCAGATGGCTTATCATCGGTGTCCTTGTAGGGACCATGTCCGGCCTTGTGGCCGTTGCATTTTTCTGGTTGGTGGAAATAGGAAAATTCATCATACAGCACAATCTGGCGGGCATTGTCTCTCCAGAGCCGGCAGGTGAAGGCATCTTCCATGGCCCGGCCGGTCAATTCCGCCCGTGGGTCATTCCGGTGTTCACGACAGCCACAGGACTCCTGACCGGATGGCTGGTCAGCAGGTTCATCCCGGAAACCATGAACGGAGGTACGGATGGCACGGACGCAACCATCAACGCCTTCCATAACCAGGGGGGCATCATCAAGCCCCGAGTGGCCATCATACGCGGTTTATGCTCCGTGTTGACCATCGCATCAGGCGGCAGTGCGGGCCGCGAAGGCCCTATAACCCAAATGTGTGCTGCGGTCGGTTCATGGCTTGCCAAAATTTTCCAACTCTCTGCCAAGGAACGCCGCCTTCTCCTGCTCGCCGGAGCAGCAGGTGGACTGGGTGCCATTTTCCGCGCCCCGCTGGGCGGCGCACTCACTGCCGTTGAAGTCATCTATCGAGAGGATTTCGAAGCCGAAGCCATCCTGCCTTCTGTCATGAGTTCGGTGGTTTCCTATTCGATCTTCACCTTTTTCTACGGAACCGATCCCATTTTCGGCATCCCGCCATTTTCATTCCACGACCCACGCGAGCTCATTTTCTACGGTCTGCTCGCCTTTGTCTGTGCGGCCAGCGGCTGGATGTACATCAAGACCTTCTATTTCATAAAATACCATATTTTCATGCCATTGCGTGAAAAGATAGGCCTGATGCTGTCCATGGGTCTCGGCGGATTGAGCATGGGAATCATCGGCATTCTCTATCCCCATGCTGCCATGGACGGAGTCCTTACCGGCGGTTTGCTCTCCGGCGGATACGGCTGGCTGGAGTTGGCCATTCTCAGCCAGATGCCCGCCCTTGGCATGTGCTACATCATCGTGGGTAAAACCCTGGCCACCTCTGTAACCATCGGCTCAGGCATGTCAGGCGGCATGTTCGCACCCGCACTCTTCGTGGGGGGCATGTCCGGCGGCCTTGTGGGCAAAGTCGGTCACCATTTCTTTCCCGACATCGTCACCCAACCCGGCGCATACATCCTTGTCGGAATGGCCGCATTCTTTGCTGGCGTGGCCAACGCACCCATCGGACCACTCATCATGGTCACCGAACTGACCCAGGGTTACGGGCTGCTCGCCCCGCTCATGCTCGCGTCAGCAATATGCATTGTGCTTGGCCGCAAATCATCGCTCTACGAGCACCAAGTGGAAAACAAGTTCGACTCCCCGGCCCATGCCGAGGATGCCACCATCAACATCCTCGAACAGATGCATGTTTCGGATTTCTACAATCCGGGTGAAGTCATTGTTCTGGAGGAAGGCACCACCCTCAAGGCTCTCACCGACATCATCGCCAATTCATCCCAGTTGGACTATCCTGTCAAAAGAGCCGACGGCTGGTATTCCGGCGTTATTTCCATCAACAACGTCCGCAACTGGATGTTCGAGGAAGGACTGCATGAACTTGTGGTGGTTCGTGATCTCATGACGCGTTCGGTCTATGTCCGTCCTGACTACGATCTCTACCAGGCCCTTCTCCGTTTCGTGAGCACCGACTACAGCCAGATCCCGGTGGTTGAACAGGAAGACACCAGTGCCATCATCGGACTGATAAACCGCGCCGATGTTTTCCAGGCTTACGCCGAAGCCATCGCAGAAATGAAAAGCGACAGTGAAGATGAAGTTTAAACGATTGGTCAGGATAATTCCGACGCCGAGCAGATAAATCAACTCGAATATTCGACTCCGGCTCTTGCCAATTCCTGCAGAAAGATTATCTTTTCAACTATCATGCAGACTTGGAAAATCGGCTCAGGACGGCTCTTCATCCGTCTGGGAGACATCACCACACTTGAGGTTGACGCCGTCGTGAACGCGGCCAACTCCAGACTGGCCGGAGGCGGCGGAGTTGACGGTGCCATTCACCGGACAGCCGGGCTCCGGGAACTTCGGGAAGCCTGTCAGGCAATAATTGCCGACATTGGCTTGCTACCTCCGGGCGAAGCGGTCATCACACCCGGATTCAAGCTCCCTGCGAAATATATCATCCACACCGTTGGCCCCATCTGGCGCGGCGGAACAGTTGATGAGCCGAAACTCCTGAAAAACGCCTATATGAACAGCCTGAAACTTGCTCAGAAACACGATATCACAACCATTGCATTTCCTGCCATATCCTGCGGTGCCTACGGCTACCCTGTCGAAGAAGCGGCGCATATCGCACTCTCGGCCCTGAAAGAGGGGCTGGAGTCAGGATTGATGGAGGAAGCAGGCATGATCCTGCATGACGACAAGGCCTATGCAACATGGGCCATTGCCGCCGAAAAAGTCCTGTAATCAGGCAAGGAGAACAAAATGGAACTCAGAGGAACGACCATACTCGCGGTCAAGGACGACACAGGAACCGCCATTGCCGGAGACGGACAGGTGACTTTCGGGCAGTCAATTGCCATGAAACACACCGCCCGCAAGGTGCGACGCATATACAAGGACAAGGTTACCGTTGGTTTTGCCGGTGCCACTGCCGATGCCTTTACCCTGTCCGAACGATTTGAAAACAAACTGGAAACCTATTCCGGCAATCTGGTTCGCGCTGCCGTTGAACTGGCCAAGGACTGGCGTACCGACAAATACCTTCGCAAACTCGAAGCCATGCTCCTGGCAGCAGATGGCGAACACATCCTGATAATTTCCGGAACCGGAGACGTCATCGAGCCAGATGATGGCATTGCCGCCATCGGTTCAGGCGGTGCCTATGCACTGTCCGCAGCTCGCGCACTGAGCCGCAATACAGATATGGCTGCCAAGGATATAGCACTAAAAGCCATGGAAATCGCTGCAGAAATCTGTGTGTACACCAATGACCATATCACTATAGAGACACAGGAAAGATAAATGAACAATCTGACACCCAGAGAAATCGTATCAGAGCTGGACAAGTATATCATCGGACAGAATGCGGCCAAACGCATGGTGGCCATTGCCATGCGCAACAGATGGAGACGGCAGCAGATCGAACCGGAATTGCGGGACGAAATAGCACCTAAGAACATCATCCTGATGGGACCGACCGGCGTTGGCAAGACCGAAATTGCCCGCAGGCTTGCCCGGTTGACCAACTGCCCGTTTTTCAAGGTCGAAGCCACTAAATTCACTGAAGTTGGCTATGTGGGCCGCGACGTGGAATCCATGATCCGCGACCTCATGGAAATCGGAGTGAACATGGTTCGCAAGGAAGAAACCGAAAAAGTCCGTATCAAAGCCGAAAAAAATGCCGAGGAACGAGTTCTGGACCTGCTCCTGCCACGACCAAAATCCCACTCTTCCCCTTCTGCCACGATGTTCGCGGGTTCCCAGTCCGGCGAAATCGAGCCAGTGCCCGAAAAGCCACGCGACGATGCCACGCGAGAAAAATTCCGCCAGATGTTCCGCTCCGGCCAACTCGATGATCGCGAAGTGGAAATGGAAATAACTGTCCAGTCCGGTACCCAGGTCGAGATAATGGCCATTCCGGGTATGGAAGAAATGGGTTCCAATCTTCAAAGTGCCTTTTCCAACATGTTCCCTGGAAGGCGCAAGGCCCGCAAGATGAAGATCAAGGATGCCTATCAGGCACTCATCGAGGAAGAAGCCGACAAACTCATCGACCCGGATGCGGTCAACGAACTGGCTCGTGAACGCGTGGAACAGCAGGGTATCCTGTTTGTGGACGAAATGGACAAGATCGCCACACGCCACGACCAGGCTGGTGGAGGTTCGGCTGATGTCTCCCGCGAGGGCGTGCAGCGCGACCTGCTGCCCGTGGTTGAAGGAAGCGTGGTCAACACCAAGTATGGGATGGTCAAGACCGACCACATCCTGTTCATCGCAGCCGGTGCTTTCCATTTTGCCAAACCCTCGGACCTGATCCCGGAACTCCAAGGGCGTTTCCCTTTGCGCGAGGAGCTGGATTCCCTGCACAAGGAAGAGTTCTACAGGATTCTGACAGAGCCGAAAAACGCGCTCACCGTCCAGTACAAGGCCCTGCTCCAGACTGAAGGCGTTTCCATCGACTATACTCAGGAAGCTTTGGAGGAAATTTCTGCTACAGCGGAAAAAATCAACGAGGAAAACGAGAATATCGGCGCTCGCAGGCTGTACACCATCATGGAAAAAATTCTGGCCACCCTCTCCTTTGAGGCACCGGACAAATCCGGCCAGGCAATCACCATTGACCGGGACTACGTCCAGGCAGAACTTGGTGAAATAGTGGAAGACCGCGACCTGTCCAGATATATTCTGTAGGAAACCAGATGACTCAAAGCATCAAACTCATAGGCCTGCCCCTGGATACGAACTCCTCGTATCTTCGAGGGGCCGCCGATGGACCCAAAGCCGTGATCGAGGCGTTGCACTGCGACTCGGCCAACCTTTGGACCGAGACCGGCTTTGACCTGTCAAAGGCGGTCGAGAACGGAGGCCAGCTTGATCTGAAAGACAAGTACACTGCCCTCGACCATATCGAGGCGGCTGCACTCCAGGCTGCAAAATCCAGCTTCAAGCCCATCTTCATTGGCGGAGATCACTCTGTCACCTATCCACTGGTCAAAGGCATGCGTCAGGCGGTTGGCAACTTCACAGTGCTCCATTTCGATGCCCACCCGGATTGCTATGACATATTCGAAGGCAACCGTTTTTCCCACGCCTGCCCGTTTTCCAGAATAATGGAGGAGGAGCTGTGCTCCCGGCTGATATCGGTCGGCATTCGCACGGCATCAGGCCATCAACGAGAGCAAAAGAAACGGTTTGGCATTGAGTGGCTGGAAATTAAAAACCAGAACAATTGGCCCGCCCTTTCCTTTGACACGCCAGTGTACATCACCTTCGACATGGACGCCCTGGACCCGGCTTACGCCCCTGGCGTTTCCCACCATGAACCGGGTGGCATGTCCACCCGCGACGTACTGGATATCATCCACGCCATTGACGCACCAATCATCGGAGCCGACATAGTGGAAGTCAACCCAGGCAGGGACCTGAATGGGGTCACGGCCATGACCGCCGCAAAAATTCTCCGGGAAATCGCAGGAATGATGCTGACGCATTAGGGAAGCACTGCATAATTGTCCGCTGGCTTCGTTGCTTTAAAAAACTCAAATCCTAGCGTACAGGAAGTACGCGTCGGCCTTGATGTTTTCTTGCGCCTTGCCAGCAAATAATTCTACAGCACTTCCTGAAAATTGAATTAATCAGTACTTCCTTAGTTCAGACCACAACGACACACAGACTGTTCATCCGGGCCATGTCAACAGCGAGAACATCGCTGCCGGCATGGCTCATTCCGTTGGAAAAAACACGCAGGAAACCTGTGGATTTCGAGAATCAAAGGTTGGAAAAGACAGAAAGTTCTGAAGTTATTTGAGCAAGTTGCTGATGATGTAGGAATCAAGCTTCTCGAACATGACGCGAGACGTATCCACCCATATGCCCCGGGTCAGACATTCATAGGCCATGGAACACTCATGGCACTCCTTGTCATCACACGCACAGTTCCCATACTGAGGCGGACACTCCATGATGCGAACAATATCACCCACAGATATGTCCGTAGCGGGCTTGGCGAGCACATGCCCACCCTGAGGGCCTCGTCGACTGTCGATGAGTCCGGCCTTGCGAAGCTCGCGAATAAGTTTTTCAAGATATTTTAGGGGGATGTTCTGCCGTCTGGCAATGTCACGACTCTGGACCGGCCCTTCCCTGTCATGCATGGCAATATCGAGCACCATTCTCGTTGCATATCTGCTCTTGGTTGTTATGCGCATAGTATCCCATTCACTTCACCGGAATTCAGAAAACGCTGCATGCACGTACAGACCAGGACCCGCCAGCGGACTGCAAACCCGTTAGCTGGACCCTGCACACCGGTTGTGATGACTCGGGTTTGACGAAATTCATGTCCAGTCCGGCGGGACATGCCCACCGGACCGGTTTCTTGCGACTATCAAAAGCAGGCCGCCAAAGACGACCGGCGCACTGGCGTGTACGCTACTCTGCTTCTTCCTTCGGCTTCAGATGATCCGGCACAATGGCCATTTCAACCAGAAGAGGCTTGAGGAAGGACCACTT
>JAEINO010000112.1 GCA_016342345.1 Pseudodesulfovibrio sp.
CTATAGCCCGTGCTATGGCTTAATTGACTAATGCGGAAATTTTTCCATATTAAAGACTAGCCGATAAAGAAATATGTGAAAACACGACAAGAACAAGCCACATGAGCAGAACCATCTTTTTCAAAAGATACGCCCTTTCTTGTTAAGCAATCAAATATGGTGCGGAGAGATCATCACCTCTCTTGGTATAGCCCCCAAGCAAGAAGTACCTTAGTTTGGTGCCTTTTGTCCAAGACATTTTTCTTTTAAATTATATGTTTGATTGATCAGTCGCTTGCTTGTGATACGAAACTTAAACCTTATGCCGGGCTGAAATCACCCGAATGGGAAAAAGGGATTTTCAAATTTTAGCAAATTTGGAGCCTCTTCCAATTTTGCCGATTCAAAACTGCTTTCCTGATTTTCAACAAGCCGATCTGCAAAACACCTGGATTATTTTTAGGCGGAAACCCTTATGAACAGGGTGTTACTTTATATGGGACAGACTCTACTCTAGCTTAGGGACTTGCTCCCGATCATTTACAAAGTATGCCGCTTCGCCATCTACTGCTTATACTTATCCAACTTCGCCACCTCTTTCGCATAACAATCCGGACAGTACCCATGGGAGAACCGAACGTCGGTATGATCGCTGATATATCGATCTACCTGCAGCCAGTAGCCTTTATCATCTCGTATCTGTTTGCACACACAACAGATGGGAAGGATTCCTTTGAGCTGTTTCACTTCATCAAGGGCCTGCTGGAGTTCCAGCTTTTGTTGACGCAGGGTGATATGCGTTTTTACTCGAGCCAGCACCTCTGCCTGCTGAAAAGGTTTGGTGATATAATCAAGTCCACCGGCCTTAAAGCCTCTCATCTTGTCTTCCGTGCTATCGAGGGCGGTCATAAAGATAACTGGAATGTCGGCAATCGCCTCATTCTCCTTAATGCGGCTGCAGGTCTCGAAACCATCCATACCCGGCATCATAACATCGAGTAAAATCAGATCAGGCTTTTTTTCTTTTTCCAGAGCTTTCAAAGCACGATGGCCGTTGTCGGCCACCAGGACAGAAAAACCATGTTGTTTTAAAAAGGTGAGTAAAACTTGCAGGTTTGCCGGCTGGTCATCAACAACCAGGATAGTGTTTGTGTTTGTAGTTTCAGTCATTTGTGGTTACGCCTCCTTAGCCTTGTTCAATACCGTTTCAAGTCTGCTGAGTTGAAACGCCTCGGCCATCTCGATAATATGCCGACTAAAGGCCTGATACTTGTCGGGATCTTCTTCCGCAATTGCTTGAGCAACTGCAATCAGGCCATCAAGATCACCAAGCTCTAACAGTTCACGCAACTGATCCAGAATATTCCGGGGCGGATAGTCCATCTCTTCCCCGGGCACTGTGGCTTGACTGTCCGTTTCATCTTCTTTGTATTGCAATTCAATGTGTATATGCCGGGCAATCTTTTCCAGTAACGCTGATATGATATATGGCTTGCTTATATAATCAGCAAAACCATGTTCCAGGCAGCGGATATCCAGCTTGTGCAGATCGGCGGAAGAGGCAGTGATGGCAATGACCGGAATTTCAGCAAATTTCTCCTGGCTTTTGAGTTGTTCGGTGGCGGTAAAACCGTCAACTTCTGGCATGCGCAGATCCATCAGGATCAGATCCGGCCGGGACGCCTCACAGGCGGCTAACACCTCGCTGCCATCAACGGCTTCATGGCAGGCAAAGCCAAGGGGGGCCAGGGTGTCGCGCAAAACTGCCCGGTTGGAGATCTTATCATCAACAATTAGTATCTTTTTAGGGGGCGCACCTTCGCTGCTGGCCTTATAGCCGATGACCACCTTTTCTTCCCTGCCAGCAGGCATAGATGTTGCTACTCCGATGGGGACATCTATACTAAAGCTGAACCGGCAACCCGGGCCTTCGCCATCTGCCGGGTTGCTATGAATGGGACTCTCAAGCTGGAGAGTACCGCCCATCAGTGCGACCATCTTCTGACTGATAGCGAGCCCCAGCCCTGATCCTTCTGAATATTGCAAGCGTTCACCACTCTGTTGGAATGGCAGGAAAACTTTCTCCTGCATGGCAGACGGGATACCAGGGCCTGTGTCTTCAACGCTTACAGTGAGCCGGCTTGTTTTCTCATCCACTGGTCTTGCTTGCACCGCCAGGCTGCACCTGCCACGCGAGGTGAATTTTACCCCGTTGGAGAGCAGGTTGAGTATGACCTGGCGCAGGCGCAGTTCATCAGCCCATATAGACGCCGGCAGAGTATCACCCGCAACATACGCAAAGATGATGCCTGTCTGTTGGGCGCGTACCTGGACAATATCCGCTACTCCATGGAGAAATTCGGGCAGACGAAATTCGGTCTCCACAAGCTCCATTTTTCCCGCTTCGACCTTGGAGATATCCAGAATATCATTGATCAGCAGTAACAGATGCTCACCGGACTGCCGCATGGTGTGAATACCTTTTTGTTGATCTGAGCTGAGGCTTGAATCCTGGGCAAAAATCTGGGCATAACCAAGGATGGCATTGAGCGGAGTGCGCAGTTCATGGCTCATATTGGCCAGGAATACCGATTTTGCCTGATTGGCAGTTTCCGCTTCCTCTTTGGCAAGGACAAGGAGTTGTTCATCTTCCTTGTGTTTTGTGATATCAATGTGCGTTCCCACCATCCGTTTGGGGCTGCCATCCTTGTTCCATTCAACCACTTTTCCGGTATCCAGAACCCAGATTATCGTGCCGTTTTTATGCTTCATGCGGCTCTCATAGATGTAATCGTCTGTTGTACCGTCCCAGTGGGCTTTGAGTGCTTTCTCAGATCCAGGGAGGTCTTCCGCGACGGCATGTCCCATCCAGGTGTTGATGCTGATGGGAGCAAGTTCCCGCAGGGTATAGCCGATGATTTCTGCCCAGCGTTCGTTAAAGATCGCTTCTCCGCTTTGGATGTGCCAGTCCCAGATCCCGACCCTGGTGTTTTTTATAACCAGTTCCAGATTGTTTTTGGCTTCGAGCAGCTCCTCTTGCATAAGCATGCTGCTGGTGATATCGATCAGGTAGCCGCTGTAATGGCTGATTGCCCACCGGGAGTCTCTGATCAGGGTGGTATGGTCAAGAATCCAGAGCCACGCCCCACTCTTATGGCGCAAACGATACGGCTCATGGACAAAGTGCATACTGTCCGGCGTTGAATTTTCAGTCACCTCGTTAAACACACGCGGCAGATCATCGGGGTGGAGAAGGGTGGCATAAATAAGCGAACCATCAAGCAGTTCTTCCGGAGTATAGCCCAGGAGCTCAAAAACATTGTCAGAGACCTGTTCAACCGGCCAGTTTTCACTGTTTTTCCAGGTAAACGTCATCACCGGCCCCTGCATAAAGCGGTCACGCTCGCGCTGCAGTGTGGCATAGTTGGCTTTGAGAGTTCTCTGCATTTGTCCCAGCAGGCGGTAAAATAAACCGCCCAGCAATATTCCGACTAGTGCAAAGATCCCGATGATCTGGCCAAGAATGGCGAACAACGAGGCCCTTTCTGCGCTGATGTTTTTAATGACGATAATATCGCCTACCTGTCGGTCGCCGGCATCGGTTAATTGGAGAAATTTTGCCATCAAGGGCCGCTGATCCAATTCGAAGTTGACCACAGTATCAGCGTGTTTTATGTGGTCTAATGCAAGATGCTTTCCGATAGCCTGCGGAACCTTATCGAGCGTATTGTCGATAACGACGAAGTCACTAAACCTGTCCCAGCCGCCGTCTCCGCCGAAAACTTCCTGTTTTGCCTTGAAGTTTTCAAAAGTGATATATTCCTTGCTGATGACAAATATCAGGTCAGAACCGGTTGCCTTTTTCAGGTACTGGGTGATGTGTTTGATCTCTTCACCCAATTCGATATAGCCGATAAGTTTGCCATCAACAGTCCACGGCCGAACTACCCTCAGGGTAAAGGTGCCAAGGGGGCCAAGCTCGATCCCGTAAAACTCTTTACCGGTGCGCTCGGCGCCAAGTGCGGTAAACCGGTTGATGGTGTCGCCGTTTCTGTCCGGAGAGTGGACCCGCAGAAGGTTGACTCGGTCGGCATCGTGAAAATAAAAATGGGTCACCTTGTATTTTTGGCGGTTCGCTTCAAACAGTGCTTGGGTCTTTTCAAGTAACTGCGCTAGGTCGCCTGCTACAAAGGCCCGCCGGATATCATCGTCGGCGATAATATGGTCGATAAGCGCACTGATGGTCTCGGAGTCTTTGTTCAGTGCCTGTTGGAAATCCTCCTGAACCTGGCTCATCTGGTGGTCCAGTCCCTCAGCATTCTCTTTTGATTCTCCAAGCCAGTAACTCGCGCTGACGGCAATCAGTAAGGTAAGCATGGCAATAGAGAACCAGCCAAGCACCTGTCTTCTTACAGTTATCTCTTTGTCGATGTTTTTCATAAAATCTCGCTTTTGTTGTCTTTTTGGCATTCATCTATCGTCTATCACGCTTCACCTTAACTCGGCATTATTTATGTTTTTGAGAATTATTTTCCCCAATAATGCTGGCAATAATACGAATTTTCTTTTCATTTGCGCTATTTTTTGCAGTAATTTCATCTTGCCCATGCCAAATGAGATAACTGGAAAATCCGGCACAAATGCCGAAGATCACCAAGGCGACAAAGGCGACTACCTTATACTTTTCATAGCTGTTTTTTTGCGACTCATTCATTTTGTAGCCCCCCCCTCAAAAAAAATCTGATTACCACTGATCTTCAACCGGTTTTTTGACGTCATTCCCGCGCAGGCGGGAATCCAGAGGAATTAGCCAGGTCGCATGGATTCCCGCCTGCGCGGGAATGACTGGACTGTGCCAGTCGAAGATAAATATGGTGTCCCAGAAATTCTCTATTTGTGGTTACGCCTCCTTGGTCTTGTTCAATACCGTTTCAAGTCTGCTGAGTTGAAACGCCTCTGCCATCTCGATAATATGCCGACTAAAGGCCTGATTGAAAAAAGAAGGTCTCATAGCTATTCCTTTGCGTTAGTATGATTGGCTTTTCTCTTGAAAAACCAGTTGATTGCGGCCGTTTGCTTTTGCCATATAGAGTGCCTGATCGGCACAGGCAATAAGTTCGTTTGGGGTGAGAGGTTGCTGGCTGCACATGGTCGCCACGCCAACGCTTATTGTCAGCCTTACGGACTCATCCACTGTGCTATGGCTAAATTCATGAGCTGCCAGGGCGATCCGGATTTTTTCCCCGACCTCAATAGCCCCTGTTTTGCCTGTCAGGGGCAGAAGGGCGACAAACTCTTCCCCGCCATAGCGAAAGGCGTAATCACCACTGCGAACATTCAGGGCGAGAATATCTGCAAATTTTTTCAGTACAGTATCACCGAATTCATGGCCGAAGGTATCATTTATCCGTTTAAAATGATCCAGATCCAGCATCAGGCAGGCGAGATCGTTGCTGTGGCGTTTGGCCTGTTCAAATTCTCGCGGCAGGACGGTGTCGAGATACCTGCGGTTATGCAAGCCGGTGAGTGGGTCGGTGATGACGAGCTCTTCAAGACGAATCTTGTGCAGCAACAGCTCTCTTTGGGTTTCTTCGAGGAGTGCTTTCTGCTGACCCAGGGTGACATGGGTGTTGACCCTGGCCAGAACTTCAACCTGCTGAAAAGGCTTGGTAATATAGTCCACACCACCGGCCTCAAATCCGTTGACCTTATCCTCAACACTGTCAAGTGCTGTCATAAAGATAACCGGAATTTCGCAGGTGCCTGGGTTGGCCTTAATCCGCCTGCAGGTTTCAAAACCGTCAATGCCCGGCATCATCACATCGAGCAGAATAAGATCCGGCTTCTCGTCTTTGCCCAAGGTTATCAAGGCGCGTTCGCCGCTGTCGGCCACCCGGGTATGGTAGCCACATTGTTTGAGAAAAGTGAGCAGTACCTGGAGGTTAGCCGGCTGGTCATCGACCACTAAAATTGTATTTTTATTTCCTGACACCGATTACTCCTTCAGCAGATTTTCGCCAAATAGTTACCCGACCTGGGCTAAATGATAGGAAAAGTTATATTTTCTGTCAAAGGAATTTAAGTCAAAAATGTCTGTTTATGGAAAAAGTCGGCCTAA
>JAEINO010000018.1 GCA_016342345.1 Pseudodesulfovibrio sp.
CCTGCTTTTCCTTACTCAGACGACTTTTTCGCATTGCCATACTGATAACCCAGAGGAGTTATCTGGTACAGCCCCTAATTCTTAAGGTTTTTACTCTTGCCGCTGGCGACTATTGTGGTATAAATATTCAAATTCTCTTTTCGCCGTTTGTTTGCCTTGGGAGAGGGGAGACAGCCTTTGCCGGTTGTGTCCGAACTTCGGTCCGGGAAGAGAAAAAGGTAAGGAGGTTCAGATGGATATCAGTGCAATGGGTTCTATGGGTTCCATGAGTATGCAGGGTATGCAAGGAATGCAAAGGATGCAAAGGCCTGATGCCGCTGAGGCGTCGTCCAATTTTATTAAAGAATTGGATTCTGATGGTGATGGACAACTCAGTTCGACTGAGTTCTCAATTGGTGATGGAGCGACAGAGAGTGCTGAAGCATTTGATGTTCTGGATACCAATGAAGATGGTTTTGTGTCTCAGGAAGAGCTTGAGTCGGACATGCAATCCCACATGAATGCGATGAAGGTCAGGTTTGAGGCGAGCGGTCTTGGCGGCATGGCTTCGGGCAGTAATACTGAATCGTACCAGCAGCTTCTGGATATGGTGGGTAACAAGACGGAAGAGGATAAGGCCAGCGGTACGGAAGCTTATCGTCAGATGCAGGATGGAATGTATGGTGCCGGGTCGTATGGTGAGCAATCCTTTTCGAGCGGCCTGAGCATCAGGGCCTGATTACAATGTTATTCTATTATCATATTGAGTGAGGAGTGTAGACTCCGGGCCGCGCTTCAGAGGGCGGCTTTTTTTGTGATGAGATAAAGGAGAAGGCTTGAAGGTGAACCTTTCAAGCCTTCTCCTTTGGTGTCGTTTATTTCGTTTTCGAATGATGAGGTAAGGTTTGCTCCTGTCATCCAACTCCAGTTGTCGATGATTTTGTCTTTGAAATTGGCATCCAATGCGATTCGATGGAGTCGTTTTTATGGATCGGTTTGTCCATCTCAGAAATCGAGTTGGTCGACATCCTCTCAGCTATATGCGTCCTGCTTGTATGTGAGTGACATGAATTTTAATCGAAGCGCGAGTTGGCTGGTTGTGATGGCTGTCTCGCCTCCGTTGTTCTCGAACCCGGTGCTCTGGATGTTGCTTGCCATTGCTCTGGCAGAGGTGCTCGATTTTGGTTTTTCCTGAGCATCGGCAATTGTGATGGCGATAAGTGTGATGAATACACATGCTGTAAGTATTTTCCAGATTTTATGCATGAATAATTGCTCCGTAAGATGTCTTTTAGAGGTCGATTCTGCGGGAGGGCCAGAGCTATTTGAAGGAGGAATGATAAATTTCTGAATTAACGACCTCCGGGCTTTTTGCCGTCACGTTCGGGGCGCCCTTTGCCGCTGGTTTTCATCTGTTCTTTCATTCTCTCTTCTTTTTCCTTGAGGAGCTTGCTGTACTTCTCCATTTGTTCTGTCGTCAGGTGTTCAGAGAGGTTCTTGTATGTCTTCCATTCCAAATCTTCTATTTGCTGGCGCATGGCGCTCACGGCTTTTTTGTCGTTTTTTTCGGAATCTTTAAAGAGCGCGGATTTTTTCTCATGATTCTCTTTTATGATCGGTCTGATTGTTTCCAGCTGTGCGTCTGTCAGGTTTAATCGGTGCTTTAGCGTGTACAATCTTGAATCGAGAGATGGACGTTTGATTTCCGGACGGCCTGAGCGGGAGGAACATGCCGTAAGGAGGGTTAATGCTATAATTATCAGAATAAAGTGTTTGAATTTATGTCTTTCCTTTGTGTGGTTGAGATACAATGCCACCGCTGGTGGAAGGCTGATCATATCTTGACCTCTTTAACGTCGTTGGTTTTCATGTGTTCATTTTTGGACCACATGTGTCGTGTCGATTCATGAATATCTTCCAGAATCATGTACAGGGACGGTACGAGGATCAGGGTGATTGCCGTGGCGAACAGGATGCCGAAGCCCAGCGAGATCGCCATGGGAATGAGGAACCGTGCCTGTCTTGATGTCTCCAGAATCATGGGTGCGAGGCCACAGAAGGTGGTTAGCGTGGTGAGCATGATCGGGCGGAAACGCGCTGTGCCTGCCTTGAGCACTGCCTCGTATGCGCAGTGTCCGCTGGTGCGTTCTTTATTGGCGTAGTCGATGAAAACGAGTGAGTCGTTCACAACAACACCGGCGAGTGCAACAATTCCCAGTATGCTCATGAGGCTGATGCTGTACCCCATGGCGGCATGTCCAAGGATGGCACCAACTGCGCCAAAGGGGATGCAGATCATGATGATGATCGGTTGGGAGTAGCTTTTGAACGGAATAGCCAGCAGGGCGTAGATGACCAGCATGGCGAGCATCAGTCCTGACAACAGGCTGGCGGTGCCTTCAGACATATCGCCTTGTTTTCCTTGAATGGCGTGGCTCAAGCCGGGGTGTTTGGTTTTTAGTTCCGGCATCGTCTGTTTGAGTAATTCGTCGAGTACCTGAGTTGTCTGGCTGCGGGGAATTACGTCCGCAGTTATGGACAGGGCTCTGCGTCCGTTGACGTGTTTGATGGTGGTGTATGCCCGGCCTCTTTTGATATCGACGACTTCGCGTAGGAGGACTTCCTTGCCATCCGGAGTGCGGATCATGAGTTCTTCGAGATTGTATTCGGAAACACGTTCACTTTCCGGTCTGCGGACAACGACTTTTATTTCGTTACGGCCTCGTTGCTGGCGCAATACTTCGGTGCCGTAATAGGCCGCGCGAATCTGGTTTGCCACTTCCTGAGCGGTTAACCCAAGGCTTTCACCTTCGGGTTTGACCGAGAAGTCGAGTTGTTGTTTGCCCGGCGAAAAACCATTGTCGATGTCTTTGACGTTGGGGAAGTAACGCAGCGATTCGGCAAGTTCTGCGGCCGCCGTTTCCAGTGTTGTAACATCGCTGTGGCTCAGTTCTATTTCAAGGGAACTGCCTGAACCAGGCCCGCCGCGGTCTGCCTCGAAAATCAGTGATTCAAGGCCGGATATTTCTCCGATTTCGTTTCTCCATTTTTGCACAAATTCATCGGTCGATATGGGGCGCACATCTGCCTCGGTCAGGAAGATCTGTGCCTTGACGACATGGCTGCCGGATATGTCCCGTCCGCTTCCGCCAATTTTGGCAAAGGTTCCAGTGACAAGTTGAGAACCACCATTTTCCGAAGCGATTTTATTGGCTGCTGCCAAGAGCTTGTCGCGTAGCTTTTCCGCCTTTGATACGGCGGAACCATATGGAAGTTCGGCTGTGACATAGGCGAAATCGGATTCGACTTTGGGCATGAGCGTGAAGCCGAGACGTCCACTGGCCACAAAGGCAACACTGAGAACGAGCACTCCGATTCCCGCTGCCACTGTGGCGTATCGGTATGTCACGCACCAGTCGAGGAATGGACGGTATCGGTTCTGAATGAAACTGAGCAACCCTTTGCTGACACGCTGCTGATATTTTGTAACCCAGTCCATGATCTGGCTGCGGTTGCCGTCTTTCATGTGTGCCAGGTGTGCCGGAAGTATGAACAGGCTTTCTATGAGGGAAATAAAGAATACGCTTATGACAACGACCGGTATCGAGTACATGATCTTGCCCAGAGTGCCGGGAATGAACATGAGGGGCAGGAAGGCCACTATATTCGTCAGCACGCTGAAGATGACAGGCATGCCTATTTGTTGTGCACCTTTAATGGCAGCTTCAAGCGGCGGTATCCCCTGTTGGCGCATTGTGTACACATTTTCACCAACAACAATGGCATCATCCACGACGATGCCAAGGGAGATAAGGAAGGCAAACATGGTAATCATGTTAATGCTGATGCCCAGGGCCGGGAGAATCAGGAAGGCGCCGAGGAAGGATACGGGGATTCCCATGGCGACCCAGAAGGCCAGCCGTGGGTCAAGAAACAAGGCGAGCAGAATGAAAACCAGCGCAAGACCAAGATAGCCGTTGTTTAAAAGTAAATCCATTCGCTGGGAATAGATGATGGAACTGTCATTGAGTATATCCACATAAATGCCTTCGGGCAATCTGTCCTGAAAAACATCAAGCCTTTTGCGAGCAGTTTCCGAAACGGTGATTGGTGTTTGATCTCCGACTCGGTATACGTCAATGCGCACCGCCGGCATGCCGTTGTATGTGGCTCTGATGTCTGTATCTTCAAAACCGTCAATGACAGTTCCGATGTCTTCCAGCAAAATCTGAGTGCCATCGCTTCCGGTGACAATCGGTGTGCGAGCGAAATCCTGTCCAAGATTTCTACGTTCCTTCATTCTTACGAGCACTTCGCCTGATTCGGTTTTGATGCCGCCACCGGGCAGGTCGACCGAGGCGTTGCGCAGACGTTGGGCTACAGTTTCAAGGGTGATGTTGTGTGCTCGGAGCTTGTCCTGCGGCACTTCCACGCTTATTTGAAGGCCGCTGACCTCTGACAGTTCAACCTGCGTAACTCCCGGATCGCTGATAAGCTCTTCGCGTAACTGCTCTGTTAATTCACGGAGAACCACGAGGTCCTGATTGCCGTAAACCATGATGGATAGGACATCTCTTTTCCGGGATGCTTCCGAGACAACCGGGTCCTCGGATTCTTCGGGAAAGGAGGAGATGCGGTCGACTTCGCTTTTTACATCCTGTGTCAACTTCTGGAGGTCAGCTCCTTCCAGAGCTTCAATGGAGATATTGGCAGACCCTTCACTTGAGGTCGAAGTGACTTCCTTGACGCCATCCAGCCCTTGTACGGCCTGTTCCACCGCCAGAACGATTCCCTGTTCCACTTCTTCCGGACTTGCACCGGGGTAGGAGACGGATACATTGACCGTATCTATACTGAATTCAGGAAAAACTTCCTGTTTGATCTGCATTCCAAAGGCGAGCCCTCCGACGAGCAGAACCACCATTAGCAAGTTGGCTGCCACGGAGTTTCCTGCCATCCAGGCGATGGGCCCTTTTGTTTCCTTGGGTGTGTTGTTAGCCATCGGTTCTGTCTTCCTTGCTTTCCGCTGTTTTTGTGGGGGTGGTTAAGGTGCGCAGCTTCATGCCCTGCATGGGGGCTGAAATAGAGGACAGAATTACCCTTTCACCGGGGGCAAGGCCTTCATTGATGAGAACGGATGAAGCGTTGCGCCATACAGGCGTGACAGTGCGAATATCCAGGGTGTTTTCATTATTCAAAATCCACAGCTTGCCATTGTCTCTGAAGGCTTCACGCGGGATGGAGTACGCATTGTTCAGTTCATTGCCTTCAACGAAAACATTGACGTAACTGCCCAGCAGTAGCGGTTTGACATCGGGTTGTGCTTGCAGGTTCAGGGGGTCTTTGACTGAGACAAGTATGCGGGCCATACGGCCTTCGTCTTCAAGTGACGGGAGCAGGCGTATGACTTGTCCCTCGCGGCGAGAGGTATGACCGTTGCTGCCGCTGACGATAGAGGCTGTTGCTCCCGGAGTTTCATCTGTAGGGAATTTGATCCAGCCGAGGCGGTCTACCGGGACGGAAACCTGCACCCAGAATTCATCGGTTCCGACAAGTGTTGCCAGTGCTTCCTGAGAATTTATGGTTGCGCCGAGGTCCGTGCTTTTTGTCTCGATCATGGCTGCAAATGGAGCAGTAATTCGAGTACGTTCAAGGTCCAGTTGGGCTTTGCGCAATTTGGCTTGGGCTGCGGCAAGGTCTGCTTTTGCTTTTTCCAGATGGGGTTTTCTCAGGGCGAGATTTGCCTCTTGGGTCGTCCCCTTGGCAGATTTCTTGAGCAGGTCCCATTCGCGGCCAGCCACGTTTTGGTGTCCTTTTTCAACTGTTAAGTCGTAATTGGCGGTGGTTACTTCGGCGCGAACTTCACTCAGGGTCAGTTCATAATCCTGCTGATCAATACGTAGTATCTCCTCGCCTGCCTGAAAGAATCCGCCGGGAACGAATGTCTCGCTTACAGACTGGACGTTGCCGGAAACGCGTGACTCAAGTATTATCTTGTGCGCTGCAACCACGGTTCCCATGACAGATACTTCAACTCGGTGAGTGCCTTGCGTGAATGTCTTGGTTGTAACAGTGGGAGCCATGGTTACCGGAGGTCTTTTATTGGCCTTGGGTGCTGTTTTGATCATGGCTAACGCACCGACAGAAGCGAGCAGGATGATCACGGTCGGGATGATGATCTTGAAGCTGAATGCGCCTGGAATATGTGGAAATACGTTTTTCATATCGCTATCCGTTGTTTTGGGTTCGTGTGGTTTCAGCGAAGTCCGAAGGAGTGGGTGGAGTGAGTTTTTCGGTCCATGTGCCGCCCAGGGCGCGGTGGAGGGCCACGCGATATAGCAGAAGATTTGTATGATCCTGCACCGAGCTTATTTCGAGGCCTTGTACGGTCAGCAGGGCAGTGAGTACGGGAAGGTAGTCGGCAAGACCCTGACTGTAATAGTTGATGGCTTCGTTCAGGTTGATCTGTGCCGCTTCAAGCTGCGTCTGGCGAGCCGTGATGTATTGTTGCTGCCATTTTTCCCGGACGAGAGCGTCTTCAACTTCCTTGAAGGCGGAATAAACGGTGTTTTTGTAATCGGCCAGCCGTTCATCCACCACGCCCCGTGCCTTTTCCACTTCGGCCTTGCGGTATCCGCCGTCGAAGATCGGGCCAACCACTGAACCAGCCAGTGCAAACATCCAGTTGTTGAAAATGTTGCTCAGTTGTGTGCCGGAATATGCTCCATCACCAGTTAGGCTGACGGATGGCAACCGGTTGGCTCTGGCTGCGGCGACTGTCCAGTCGGCAGAGTGGAGTTTCATGCCCGCAGATCGGACATCGGGTCTGTTGGCAAGCAGGTCGGAAGGAAGTCCGAGTCCGGGAAGTTCCGACAATGCAGGGAGATTCGCATCGGCGACTTCCACGGCCCCGGCTGGTTGTCCAACGAGCAGGGCCAGTTCGTGCAAGAGAATCTGCTCTTCGGATTCAACTGGAGGAAGTTCGGCTTTGACTCGAGCCACGTTTTCCCTTTGCTGGTAGACATCAAGTGCTGTTGCCAGCGAGTTGCGAAAACGCAGCTCAATGAGTTCAAGGTATGTCTGGTTGGCTTTGATCTGTTCTTTCAGAATCAGTTTTTTCTGTCGTTGGGTTTGGATATTCAGCCATTTTGAAACAACTTCAGAGGCGACTGTCATGGACGCAGAATTCAGATCTTCGCGACTGGACTCGGCGTCAAGTTGCCCGGCTGAGGCTCCTGCTTCAATTCGACCCCAAAGATCAATTTCGTATCCGGAACTGAGTCCCAATGAATGTTTCTCGGTGGTGGTTATAGAGCGACCACCTGTGGCTGCGTCTTGCCCTTGCCGGGTGTGGGAATAGCTTCCTGTGGCATCGAGGGTGGGGTATTTGTCTGCCCCGGTTTGGATGGCTGTGGCGCGAGTCTGGCGCAGGCGTCCCCATGCAGCTTGTATGTCGAAATTGGCTATAAGGGCTTTTTCCACCAAGATGTTCAGTTCGTCGTTTTTAAATTGTTCCCACCATTTGCCTGAGGCAATGGCGTTGTCGGAATATAATGTAAAGGCCTTTGGCAGCGGGGCAGGTGCCTCCAGCCGAGGAGACGGCTTGAAGGGGGAACACCCCGCTGCCAGAAGAGCCAATATGAGGAAGGCCATCAGAGACATAACGGCCTTGGGTTTTCGGAAAAGTTTCAAATGGTTTCTCCTAATGTGTTTTCTGATGATTTCTTTTTAGGTGAGAGATGTTGTGAAAGTTTTTAGCTGATGAAAAAAAGTGTAAAGAGATGTAAAAAACCGAATACATGCCTTCCCTGTTTGTTGTGAGCGAGGTATTGGGGGTATATGATAATGAATGGAGATATCCTTATCGTCGATGACGATGCCGCACTGCGAGAGCTACTTACCGAATATCTTGAAGGGTATGGTTTTACTGTGCTGAATTTGCCATCGGGCGAAAAAGCTGCGGAGACCGTGCGCCAGAAAACACCTTGTCTGGTTATCCTTGATGTCATGATGCCGGGTAGGGATGGCCTTGAAGTCCTTCGTGAAATTCGTGCGCTCTCATCAGTACCCGTGATCATGCTGACTGCAAAAGGTGAAGATACTGACCGCATCGTCGGTCTGGAGCTTGGTGCGGACGATTATATGCCCAAGCCGTTTAATCCTCGCGAACTGTTGGCACGAATCAAGGCAGTGCTTCGTCGATACGAAAATGTTGTCGCTAAATCTGAGGCCTATACATCTACATCAGCTATCGAGATTGGGGGACTGATTTTGAACATCTCTCGCCATGTCCTCATAATAGAAGGTGATGAGCTGGAATTGCTGGCAACAGAGTTTAGACTTCTCAAGGCGTTGATGGAGAACCCTGATATAGCCTTGACCCGCGACGAGTTGATGAATTTGGCATGGGATAAAGATTTTTCAGCATTTGACCGGAGCATCGATGTGCATATCAGCAAACTCCGCTCTTTGCTTAAACCGTATTCGAGTCATGGGAAACGTATTAAGACCGTGTGGGGAACCGGATATATGTTCGTGGGGATGTCGTGAAAATAAACAAACTCTATCTTAAAATATTCCTGGCCTTCGTGGTTGTCCTGATTATTGCGGAAACCGTTGTTTTCAGTGTGGTACTTTCCGGAAAAGTTCCCCCGCCGGTTTTTTATGAAACCATGGAGCGGATCATGGTGGTGGATCGGTTGATTGAGCGGGAGATACAGGGAGTCCCAAGCGATAGTGCCAGCCTCCGGGAAAAAGTGACACCGTTGCTCGAGCTTCTCGTTAAGGGAAGCCCCAGTCGTATCTGGATTACTGATAAAACCGGGGCCATGGTGAGTGCGTCTTTCAGAGGTGAGGCTCCTACTTTTTCGGGTGAATTGTCTGCCGTTGATTTAAAAACACCGGAGGGTGTTCGGTTTTTTGGAGTCCGTGGTAAGAATTATCGATCTGCATATGTGGAATCGGAGATCAAACTGGAAGATGGGACCCTTCTGAAGGTTCATTTTTTTCAGGGCAAAAGACCGAGGAGAGCAGAAGTCTGGTTCTTCAAGGGACTCTTTTTTCTGACTGTTTTGGGGGCACTGTTCCTGTTCCCGGTTTCCAGAATGATTACCAAGCCTGTCTTGCAATTGGCAGAAAGCGCCGAACGGTTGGGGAAGGGCGATTTTTCCCAGCGAGTCCCTGAAAAGGGGCACGACGAAGTGACTGTTCTGGCCCGGAAATTCAATCGTATGGCTGGACGATTGGAAAAAATGGTCATGAGTGGAAAGGGTCTGACCGCGCACCTGTCTCACGAGTTGCGCAGTCCTCTTGCACGAATGCGGATTTCTCTTCAGATGCTCATGGAGCGAACCGGGACAGGGGATGCTGCCAGCAGTAAATATCTCAGTGGTATGGAGAAAGAAATTGAGAATATGGATGTATTGATTGGCAGGATTCTTGATTTGTCAAAAATGGACATGGTGCAACTTCCGCCAATAGAAAGTGTTCTTGATATCAGTAAATACCTGTGGTCCTGTCTGGACAAGTACGGCCCGATGATTCAACAGGGTGGTATCCATTTATCCACTGAGATTTCTGATGTGCCGAGCATCTATGGTCTTGAACACGGCGTGAATGTTCTTCTGGATAATCTCTTGGGTAACGCCATCAAGTATACTGACCCCGGCGGGCAAATTAGAGTGGGGCTTAGGGCGGATGACGACCTTCGTCTGACCATTTATAATACGTATCATCCCATAGCCAAAAAGGACTTGAGCGGTATGTTTGTTCCATTTAACAGGCTGGAAAGTAACAAGACCCAGGGATCAGGGTTGGGGTTGGCCTTTGCTCAGAGGATCGTGGCTCATCATGGTGGAACCATCGTTGCTTCCAACGAAGAGGATGGCCTTTGTATCACCGTTACGCTTCCGCTGAGGGCCAGTTAGGGAAGCACTGCATAATTGTCCGCTGGCTTCGTTGCTTTAAAAACATCAAATCCTAGCGTACAGGAAGTACACGTTGGCCTTGATGTTTTCTTGCGCCTTGCCAGCGAACAATTCTACAGCACTTCCTGAAAATTGAATTAATCAGTACTTCCTTAGGACTTTTCTATTTTGCTTATTCGGATTGTGGTGATGTTGTTTACGTCATCCTTTGATAATCCCGTGTTTTTAGAAGTTCGCAGTCAGACTCTCCAGCGTGGCCCCTAGATTGTCGTAGTAGCTGAGAGTGGAATCCAGTGCTGCATACTTTTTAATGAGTGTTTTTTCCAAGGAGTCCAGCCGTTGCTCTTCATTGTAAATCTGGTTGTCGAAGCTGGTGATACTTGCCTCGTAATTCTCGATGAGAATGGGGAGCGTGCCTGTTTCATCATTTGTCATTGTGGACAGGGACTCTGACAACTCGCCTATTTTGCCTTGTTTGACACGCACGGTTTCCGAGTGTGTTCCATCTGTTTGATTGCCTATCGAGATATACAGGCCGCTTGAATCCGATGCCTTTCCGAGGATGGTCCACCCATCGATTTCCGCTTCCTGCCCGTTGATTGTGGCTGAAACCAGTAATCCTCCTGATACCGTGTATTCAACGGTGTGTTCACCGGGCGGGGTAACTGTGTCGATGACGGAAATTACCTGAAAGTCGTCACTGTCAGATTCGCCAACAGCTCGAGACGAGAATAACAGAGCCACAGCTTCCGGATCATTTTCCAGTGCTTCTTCCAGAATATCGTCATCAAGCAACAGTTGACCGAAAGTGTCGGAACCATCTTCCGCGTCCGTGGTGATGCCGATTTGTGAGAGTGCGTTGTATGGGTCCCCTCCATCAGCTTCGGTGTATCGGCTGAACCCGAGTGCTCCAGAAGAAAGTATGCTCTTGAATTTATTGTACATGATGTCGAGGGCATAGTTGTCTATGGTATATGCCTCTTCTTCGTCATCGTCTGTTTCCAGGCGGCCGGTGAGGGTTTGCATATCCAAAATGATCTGGTTCACGTCTGTCACAAAGGTTTCGATGGTTTCCGTCATGGCATCGGTGTCGTATTCGATGGTGATGCGCACGCCTTCTGCGGCGGTGGTTTCCTTGAGATCAAATGTAACGCCGTCAACCACGTCGTCTACGGAGTTCGTATCCCGTTCGATCCACGAATTTGCATCCGCCGGGAATCCATCGACTTTGATGCGTGAGTTCTGCCCGGTCTGAGTGTTGGTAAAATTGGTGAGATCAAAGTTCGACAGGGTTCCGGTGTTGGTTATGGTGATGGCGTTGTCTGCCCCGGAATCTTCGGAATTGAGAACGAAATAGTATTTGTTCCCGTCAAAAAGCAGGTCCGCTTCGACCTTGTCGCGGGTATCCATGCTGCCATTGATGGTGGTCACGAGTCCATTCAGGGTTGTTCCGGCAGCAATATCAATGGAAATGGTTTCACCCTGATGGGTGAACTCCATGGTTGTGGCTGTAGCGGCAATCACATCGTTTTCGGAATCAAAACCGTAAGCGGTGTTCACCCAGACGTCTTTTTGGGCCAGTTGATCAACCACAAGGGTATGGATTCCTTCGTTCGCTTTTCCTGCGACCTTCACGTCAACTTCGTCGCCGCTGCTTGAGCCTTCCAGACTGTAAAACTCGTCCGGTTCGTCCATTTCATCCAGGGAATCGTTGAGGTTTTCGATTCCATCTTCAAGTTGCTCCAGCAGATCAATGAGGTATTCCGTTTCTTCCTTCTGGGCTTCATAATCATCTTTCTTGAAGCCCTCGGCAGCGACTGTGACGTCGATGATCTCCTGAAAGTCCGTGCCGTTGCCCAGACCAGAGAATGTAACTTCTCCAGCTGTAGAAATCGGCGTGTATGCCGTGACATCGGAAGAGACTGATGAAACGTACCCCATGGGGGCCTCCTTTTAGATGTAGTCCAACAGACTCATGTTCATGATTTTCGAGGCTGAGTTCAGCACTGCTTCGTACACATAGTTTGCCTGCTCCAATTCAACCAGAATCTGGGTTGCGTCCGCGTCCTCTTCCCTGCTGATGCTGGCGGTGGTTATTTGTTGCACCAGTGAAAGTGATGATTGGGTGTACGTGATCTTGTTTTCCCGTGCTCCGATATTGGCTGCCTGTGCTTCGACGAGTTCGTGGGCATCGCGAAGTCCTTCAAGACATTCTGCCACACCCTCGTGATTGCCTGTCTCCATATAAGCGATGCAATCACTGATGGTTTCGAACAGGTTTGGTTCCGGGTATGGTTCTCCCGTGGAGGCGTTTATTCCTCCGAAAATTGAGCTTCCAACAGTGGTCATGTCTGTTTCTGTGCTTTCTGAAATGTTGACGGACATGGCATCGTCACTGCCGATGTATTGCATTGCTTCACGGATTATGAATTCTGTTCCGTTCCCTTCGCCGTCGGCGGTGGATACAGTCGTTCCGGTCGCCAGTTCTGCCTGGATTGTGCCGAAATCAAGGACGGTATCACCTGCTGCGAGGGTGGCGGAGGTCCAACTGCTGCCGCCGTCTGTGGAGTAGCGGTAGTCCAGTGCGTCCGTACCGACATCTCCATCCGAGTCAAAACGAACGTATAGGGTTGAATCAATCTCACCTGTCAGGGATGTTATGCTGGCATTGCTTAGAGAGTCGTTGGGCAGGGTGACACCGAGGCTTGTGCTGTAGGCATTACTTTCAAGGTCGTTGCCTGCGAAAACGGAATCCGTGCCCATCTGGGTGTTGGCGATGGTCAGCAAACTGTCCAGATAACTTTCCATTTCCTCGGCCATCATTTGCAGTTGCTTTTCCGTATATGTTTCAGTGGCTGCCTGTTCGGCTGTCTCCATGGCTGCACTGATGTTTTCACTGGCCTGAACCAGTGACTGATCGGCAAGGTTCAGATAGCTGTTGGAAACACTACAGTTTTCCAGATACCCGCTTAGCGACTGGTCGTACGAGCTCAATTCCATGACTTTCCCCGTTCCGCTTGGGTCGTCTGATGGCCTGTTTATTCGCTTTTGAGAGCTGTTCATCATGTTTAATTCGGTGACATTGCCCAGGGCTGAATTCATCTGCTGCAATGACTGGGAAAATATATGGGAAGTGCTGATACGCATTGTTTTCTCCTTTGCCAGTTAGACCATCTCAAGAAGGGTATCCATCATTGTCCGGGTGACGCTGATGATCTCCGCTGCGGCCTGGTATGCCTGCTGGTGTTTGGTCAGTGCGATCAGCTCCTCGTCCACATTCACTTCGCTGGTAGCAGCCTGTTGATCATAGTAATATTGAGCTGATGCCTGGGCGTATGTCTGCTTGAGTTCCGTTGAATATGCGGCGGACCCGACATCGGAAACCAGCCCGGACAGATAACTGTTCAGGCTCGTTTCCTGAGAGCCTATGGAAACGGCTTCGCCAGAGAGGGCTGAAATCAGTGTTGCCACATCATTGTTGCCTGAAGCGACCATTCCATCACTGCCAACGGTGCTTGAGTTGATGTGCGAGATGTCCTCGTTCACATAACTGTCGATGGCGATGTTCCCTGCATCCGTGCCGGTAAAGAATGTGTTTACGCCGAGGGCCGCCATGAGATTTGATGAGTCGCCTGTTGTCTCGAAGCTCATGCCCGTCGTTGCCGACAGTTGCAGTTGCCCGTCCGCATTGACCGAGGCTGTCATCTCACCTGCAAAAGCGGTATTGATGTCAGCGATCACGTCATCAAGCGAATCTGTAGCCGGGTCGATGGAAATGATGGCGGACGTTGAGACCGCACCGTTTGCATCATAGGTGATCAGTTCCATGTCCCCAGCCTGGATGTTGTCGGCGTAATTCAGGCCGTTATTCGAAAGGGATACTGTGGAATCCTCTATGGAATAGCTGCCGGTCAGGCCTGTGTGATGTTCCAGTCCGGCACCTTGGGTGTGGGCACTATTCACTTCCCAGATGATTGTTTCGGAGAGATCATCAAGGGAATCTCGGGTGGGAATGACGTTGTCGTCTCTGGTTGTAAACAGCCCTGCGAGCGACCCGCCGGAGACTCGGCCTGACACATCCTGTCCGCTGGCGTCGGTCAGGGGGGTGATGTTCTTCAGCGTGCCATCGCCACCTTCCCAATAGAGTCCGGTCTTGGGGATGAGGTTGTAGCGGTCACCGACTTCGTGGTCTGCCGTGCCTCCATCGAACCATATTTCTACTCCTGCGATTTCCACAGAGATGTCTTCATCTCCGGCTGTGTAGAGCATTGTGTCGCCATTTTCGTCTTCCTCCCACGTTTTGCCGCCATCGAGAGAAACCTTGAATTCGGCAACTCCATCAGCTCCGTTTGAAGTGAATTCAAGGAGGATTTCCTCACTGGATTCTCCACTGTATTGTAATTCTCCGTCATAAAACGAATCTCTTGTGAGGGATTCGGTCGCTCTGGGCATGCCATAGACGAGGTTGTGTGTTTCAGTGCCGTCTACCAACATATGTCCCTCCCCGGTCAGGATTTTGACCTGCCCGCTTGAGTCTTCGATGACGTCTATGCCTATAAGTGCGTCCAGTTCGCGGATCATCTGGTTGCGATCTGATTTTAGTTGATTGTTTTCCGGGTAGGCCGCAATGCCTGCGTTGGCTGTTGCTATTTCTTCAATGAGCCGGTTTGCCTCATTGATCTGGTCCTGCGCTTCGGCGTTGATGGCGTCTTCCATTCCATCCAGTTGTTCGGATGTTGAATTGAGCGCGTACACAAGGTTTCCACTTTCGCCGAGCAGGGCTTCGCGGGCGGCGAGTGAATCTGGATCTGTGGACAGCGCGTTCCATGCACTCCAGTATGCGTCCATGGTGTCGTTCAAGCCGCCATCTGTCTGATTGAACAGCGAGTCCATCTGGTCGAGATATGGCAACGAGGCGCTTTGCCGGGTGAGGTCGGCAGAGGTTTCGAGATATTGCGCCTCCACGAATTTATCCATTTGTGACTGGATGCCCTGGATATCCGCACCGGTACCAATGAGCAGACCGTTGATGGTGATGGAGTCGCCGGTTTCGTATACGACTTCGGTGCGCTGATACCCTTGCGTGTCGGCATTGGCGATGTTGTTCGAAGCGTTGTCGACTGATATCTGGGCATTGGTCAGGGCCGTGGAGCCGATGTTGTACAGATTGTTAATCATGGGGCACCTTCTGGGTTGTCAGCCTTTACCGCTTCATTCCGATGGCAGTTTGCAGCAGGGTGTCTGCGGTGGTGATGACCTTTGAGTTGGCCTGGTAGCATGATTGGATAATGATTAGGTTAGTCAGCTCTGTGGCCGTATCCACATTTGATTGCTCGAGCGCATTGGATGCGATGGTGCCGTATCCGGCTGAGCCAGGGGTGCCGACGTATGCCTGTCCAGAATCGGTGGTGGACGAGTAGAGGTTGCCGCCTTCCGTATAGAGGCCCTGGGTGTTCGTGAAGTCGGCGAGACCCAATGTGTAGAGTTCCTGACTTTGCCCATTGGTGTAGCGGCCCGAGAGGACACCGTTTTCACTTATGGAGACATCAATCAGGACACCGGGTGCGTACCCGTCCTGGGTCAGGCTGTATGTTGCCGATCCCGTAGTGTTGCTGGTGGTTGCGCCGGTATCAAGAATACCTGTGTTGAAGCTTGGGAGGTCTCCTGAAGTAGTGGCTGCATTCATGTCATCAAGAGAATCGATTCCGCCGGTAGTGTCCCATCCAGTGCCTGTGGCAAAGTCTGAATTGGACATGCCTAAATTGAAGGCAATTTCCTGATTATCAGTCGAACCGGTGAAATTGGCTTCGAGAACCGGAAGGCCGTTGTTGTCGAATTCAGCCAGCGTCCAGTTTTCCTGGGCCATCGGATTCGTTGCATCGACTGGCGGATCAGCCAGAGTGAAAGCTGTCATGGACTGCATGTCGCCGGAAGTGCTGAATGTCATAGTGCCGGTCATGAGCATTCCAGCACCGCTCGTGGTGTCCATGTCTGTACCGGCAAAGTCCCGTTGGTCTCCACTTGGGTCGCAGGTCACGGAGTATTCCCAAACGATACTTCCGTCGTTGGTTGTTACCGGGTCGTAGTACGTCGTGATGTCATGTGCAGCACCGTTTTCATCGTATACGGAGATGGTGGTCTGGTAAGCATAGCGGGAATCTTCAAGGGGTGGGTCTTGAGTGCCGTCATATATTCCGAACAATGCAGCATATGGATTGGTGGCTGAAGTCGTGTTATCCGTGGAGGTGGAATCCAGATTCAGGGAAAAGTTGATTTCACTTGTTGCCTGGGGCGGGGATTGGGAGTTGTCGAGTTGGATATCCACGAGGCCGCCTGTGATGGAGTCGTCGTCCATTTCCCAGCCCTGAACGCGATTGTCGTGGGCGTCTGTCAGGTACCCTTCGGTGTCGAAATTGAAATTTCCGGCGCGGGTATAGTAGGTGTTTCCCGTGTCCTGGTCTTTAACGATATAAAATCCTTCACCGTTGATGGCGACATCCGTGACTGAATTGGTAGACTGGTATGCACCTTGGGAAAAGTTGGTGTTGATGGACGCCACGGAGACACCATTGCCAACCTGATCCGCGCTTCCGCCTGCGTATACGGTGCTGTAGAAGACATCCTCAAAGGTAATGGATGAGCTTTTGTACGCCGTTGTGCTGCTGTTTGCGAGATTGCTACTCACTACCGACGTTGCTTGGCTCTGAGCTTGGAGACCGGAGATTCCGGCATACATTGATCCTGTGATACTCATGTCTATTCTCCTTGAAATTTGGGTGGTTGGTGTTGCCGATTATGTGGTGGCGTAGGTGACGTCGGCCATGTTGACGGTCCTGCCGTCATCGAGGTTGAACACAACGCCATCACTTGTGGTGCTGATACCGGTCACGGTACCTGTGGTTGTGGTATTGGCGTCGACGGTGGCACCGCTGCTGTTCTCTGCGGAAACGAGGACATAGTAATTCCCGTCATCAACGGTGTTGCCATTGAAATCGGTGCCGTCCCAGGTATACGAATGGGTGCCAGCATCAGTCTGAATGAAGTTCTCGGTATTCACGATGCTGCCGTTTTCATCGTAAATATTGACGGTCATGGATTCGGCGTATGCACCCAATTCGATGGAGAGAGACGAGATGTCATCGCCGGATTTGTTTACGGTGTAGCCGTTGGCCTCCACCTGTTTGCCAAGGTACTCGAGTCCGTTGGTGGCGGTCATCGCGTTCATGCTTGCGGTGAGGGTGTCGAACTTGTCATTCATCTCTGCCAGTTCGTCGAGTTGTGAATACTGGGTCAACTGGTTGACCATTTCCGCATTGTTCATGGGTTCGGTCGGGTCCTGATATTCAAGCTCAGTGACCAGCAGGGTCAGGAAATCATCAGAGGTGAGCGAAGTTGATTTTTCGTCGGTGGTAACTGCCACACTGGTATTCTGTGTTTGTAAAAGCGAGTCGTAGTAGCTGGTTCCTTCGATGGTCATGATGCCCTCCTTCTTGTCTCGACAGTTTTCCGGTAAGCGTTTTTCGCTGCGGATGTTTCATAATGGTTGCGCAGTCTTTCCAAAGCCTGAAATTTGATGCTGCGCACTGTCCGGGCCGTGATGCCAAGCGCGGTGGCAATCTCGCAGGCGATCAATCCTTCCTTGAAAAATAATGTGATAACTTCGGTCTGTCTGACAGTGAGCACTTCTGTCGGAAGGCTGAAAATGTCTGAATCAATGCTCCCTTTCGCTTGGAGAGAGCTTGTGTCCAAAAGGATTTCTTCCATCCAGCGCATCTTTTTTCTGTAGAAATCGATTGTCGTTGTTCTACAGATGATGTTGAGCCATGTTATGAATGAGCTTTTTTCTTCATTGTACTTTGCGAGATAGTCGTTTTTGAATATTTTAAGTGCAATCTCTTGGTATATATCATCCACTTCCGTATTATTAAGTCTAATGTTTTTCGCTTTAATGAAGTTATGTATGAGCTTAAATATTAACTTTGAGTGCTCTTTAAACAAGATATCGTATGATATCGTGCTATGTGATCTTTGAATTTCAATTAGAGTATTACTCATCTTCTGCCTCCTGCTATGAAAATGAGCAATCCATATGCCGTGTTGCATTTAGATTTTGTTGAATTGTATTTATATTTGTACGTTTTGAACGAAGGATTTGTTGTTTTTATTTTTGTTATGTTTTTAAATGGATTTAAAAATGAATAAAACTTAACAATAAAAATCAGTCTACCGTGCGAATTGGGGTGTGTTGGGAGTGGATGGGGGAGGGGTGGCAAGTTTTTCCTGACGCAGGATTCCTGAATCCTTTTGGCGAGTCGGAACGATATAGACAATAGGGAGCCAGGTTTGGAATTTTCCGAACCTGGCTCTGTTTTGAGGTCGTGGTTTTGATTATCCGATGAGCGACAGGGCCATCTGCGGAAGCGAGTTGGCCTGTGAGAGCATGGATACTGCGGATTGGGTGATAATCTGTTGCTTGGTGTACTCGGTCATTTCGGTGGCGACATCGACATCGGAAATGCGGGATTCGGAAGCCTGAAGGTTCTGGCCCTGAATCTCCAGGTTGGAGATGGTTGCCTGCAAACGATTTTGCATGGAACCGAGATTGGCTCTGATCTTGTCCTTGGATGTGATGGCTGCGTCGAGGGCCTCAAGAGAAGCCTGGGCCATGGCCTGGGTGGATACCGTGTAGCCCGCTGCGCTTACATTGCCTGCGTTGCCGACTCCAAGTGCAGAGGCGGTACATGTGCTGATTGCAACGTTGTACTTGTCTTCGGTTGCATCGTTGCCGGTTCCGAAGTGGATTGTCAGACCCTCGCCTGACAGGTTGCCGTTGAGAAGGTGGATTCCGTTGAAGTCAGTGGCGTTGGCGATTCGAGTGATCTCAGAGGCCATGGCCTGATATTCGGAATCGATGATGAGTCGCTGGCTGTCTGTGTATGTACCGGTGGCGGCCTGCTCGGACAGCTCCTTCATGCGAATGAGCTTTTCATCAATAACCGACAGCGCACCGTCAGCGGTCTGGATCATGGAGATGCCGTCATTGGCGTTGCGGACACCCTGATTAATGGTCGCGATGTCCGATCTCATCAGTTCTCGAACTGCGAGTCCTGCGGCGTCATCGGCAGAACTGTTGACACGAAGACCTGATGACAGCTTTTCAGTCGATGATCCCAGAGCACCATAAGCACTGTTTAGGTGGCGGGCAGCGGAACTGGCCATCAGGTTGTTGTTGATTACTAAAGACATAGTTTCCTCCTTGAAGATTATGCATCCATGCTGTTGCGACACCCAACATGGGTGAAGCTCTTTTCTTGGACATCTATACGGAGGAGTTTGTGCGTAACGTTTATAGTGGGAAAAAATTTCCTACATTGAAAAACTCTCTATTATTAAAATTCTATAGACAAAATTTACATTTCTTAATTTTCTTAACAATTTTTAACAATATATTGATTCCGTTACTCTGTGCGAAGGTTTACTGTTATTCCAAAGGAGTGTGATATGAATAGGGCTTTACTGATCGATGACGACCCGGATCTTTTTGAGCTGCTGACTGGCTATTTGGAGACAGAAGGGTTCACCCTTGATGCGGCGTATAACGGAGAGTCCGGGTTGCGGATGGCGAACTCCGCGGATTACAGTCTGATCATTCTTGATGTCATACTGCCGGATACCAGTGGCTTTAACGTCCTTTCCAGACTGCGGGCCGATTCCAATGTTCCCGTGATCATGCTTACCGGACGCGGTGAAGAGATTGACCGGGTGGTTGGCCTTGAAATGGGGGCAGATGACTATATTGCCAAACCGTTTCCTTTGAGGGAGCTGTTGGCCCGGATGCGGGCGGTGCTCAGAAGATACGGTCCATCCTCCGCCTCTGATGGTCCCTTGCAGCCAACATCGTCCAAGCGGGATATCGAAATCGGGGGAGTCGTCATCAACCGGGGCGCCCGATGTGTGACTATGGATGAATCTCCGGTGCATATGACTTCAACGGAGTTTGGACTCATAGAGCAGCTTGCCCTTAATATTGGGAATATAGTTGAGCGCGATGATCTCATGGAAAAAGCATTGGGGCGCGATGCGGATTTTGATGATTATGTGCTCAACGTTCATATGAGCAATTTGCGAAAGAAACTGGGGGAACATCTCAGTATCAAAACCATTCGAGGGCGTGGATATCTTCTCGCGACTCCTCAGGGCGGCACGGCGTAAATGGTTCGTTTGGGGGGCATTTTCTTTCTTCCTTTTTATATCCTCCTTTCCATCTTTCTTGTTTCGCCCGCTCTGGCTGGAGACGACAAGGCCCTTGCCAGCCTGGATCTTGCCGAGTTGATGGATGTCGAGGTCGTGACCGCTTCGCGCAGGGCAGAACCTTTGAGTCAGATTGCCGGGGCCGTGACGGTCTTGAACGAAGAAGATATTTTTCGTTCCGGTGCGGCCACGCTTCCTGAAGTCCTGAAGCTCGTGCCGGGTGTGCATGTCGTCCAAGTCGATACTGACAAATGGGCGGTCGGCATCCGTGGGTTCAATGGCCTTCTCAGCAATAAACAACTTGTCATGATAGATGGCAGGCCCATTACATCACCCTCGGTAGCCGGCGTTTTCTGGGGATCATATGATATTCCATTGAGCACTGTGAAGCGAATCGAAGTGGTGCGTGGAACATGGACCAGCCTGTGGGGTGGTGATTCGTTTACCGGTGTTATCAATGTTATCACCAAGTCCGCCTCGGAAACCCAGGGGGGGCAAAGTGTGACCATTGCGGGAATGACCGGCATTGATCAAACTGTACGCAAGGGCGGAACTATCGGGGATGCCGGGCATTACCGGGTCTATACGAAGGGATCTTACAAGGGGGGCAGCAGCTCTTTTTCAAATTCTGATGGGCGGAGTTCCAGAGATTGGTTGCAAGGCCGTGTCGGATTTCGTGCCGACTGGAACAATGCGTTTACGGATGAGTTGTCTTTTCAGGGAGATGTTGGCCGTTCACGGATCAACGATGGGGCAAAAGGAACTCAGCAGATTTATGTCCCTCGCTTCAAGAATGACTTCATTGGATATGGGCAACTTTCGTGGGAGAGAGCCACAGGGCTTGATGCCGGTATTCGCTATCGCACTTCATATACTCGCGAGACAGAATCCATCGGTGACATGGATGCGACCATTAGTGTTTGTGACATGGAGTTACAGTATGCAGCAGGGCAGACCGGATCACACCTTCTTACCTATGGCGTGGGAGGAAAATATTTTTGGGATGAATTTGTCGATGGTTCCCATGTGACCATGGGAAAGAAGAATTCCTACAATTTCAACTCCAATGCGTTTGTGCAGGACAAGATTACCCTTTCTCCCGAGAGTCTTTACCTGATTCTTGGCGCAAAATTTGATTATTTCGGGAGCGGGACACTTGAAATACAACCCACAATGCGGTTGTTGCATACCCGTATCAATGAAGAGTACTGGCTCGCAGTATCCAGGGCCGTCAGGGCGGAAAGTCGATGGCAAAGGGGGGGGAGTTATAGCATTGATAACAGGGGAAAAATTTATACGGTGAACGCTCCAACCAACCTGACCAGTGAAAAAATGATTTCCTATGAAGCTGGGTATCGGCGGGAAGTATCCGAATATATGCAGTTTGATGTATCCTTGTATGTCAATGATTACGATCAGTTGACTAGATTGGAGTTTGATGGGGCAACTTATACAGCAACCTTGACAAACACACTGAAGGGGACAGCGTGTGGTACTGAGTTCCTTCTGGATTGGGTCGCTACTGACTGGCTGACACTCAAGCCATCAGCCAGTGTGATTTATCAGGATATTCAGGGGCCTGAATCCAATCCTGTGGGCGACTCCATGCCCAAGCCGGGCACTGAAGGCGAGTTGAAGTTGCAGGTCATGACCACCCCTGCAGAGGACGTCGGGTTTGATGTGTT
The DNA here is from genome assembly GCA_016342345.1 of Pseudodesulfovibrio sp. GTDB lineage: Bacteria > Desulfobacterota > Desulfovibrionia > Desulfovibrionales > Desulfovibrionaceae > Pseudodesulfovibrio. The sequence goes on from JAEINO010000018.1 coordinate 21,842, forward strand.
CATGGCCTACGCCGGGAGTATGGCTCAACATAAAGGTCCAGATTTTTTGACTTTTGATGTTCATGCGTCTTGGCGGGTTGACAGTGATGTCATGCTGGAACTCATCGGTCGGAGCTTGTCGAACCCTAATGAAGAGTTCTCGCCAATACGGATGGGGCCAAGCGTTGATCTGAGGGTTACATGGGATTTTTGAGCAGGATATCGCGCATCCTGTTCGGGGCACTTCTGTTTGGAGTATTCGCTCTCACACCTGCAAGAGCACTCAGCGGTAGCTCTACATATAGTGCAACCGTCGATCAACTTCGTGCCTTGTTCGTGCAGAGAATGGTCAAATATGTTTCATGGCCCGAAGGTATCGCACCTCAAAATGGCGAACCATTCATCATCGCTGCCACAGACGTTCGCAAATTCCGATCATATTTTTCTGACGACCAGGATTCCCCGGAGTTCAAACTGGTTCAGTGGCCTACGGAAAAGTGTCACGTACTGGTCCTGACAGGAACGCCCGAACGGACGATCGCCGCCATACTCAAGCGAATTTCGGGGAAGCCGATTCTCACTATTGGTCAGAATCCTGTCAACCTGCGTATGGGGATTGTCGTTAATTTTATTATGGTCAATGGGAAGCTGAAATTTCAGATCAATCCGAAAGCTGCTGATCGGGCCGGTCTGGAGATAAGCTCGCGTCTTTTGAATCTTGCTCGAATATATACTGGAGACGACAATGAATAGTCGTCAATTCACCCCCTTGGGGCGGAAGTTGGCTGTGGCCATTCTCGGGACATCGCTCTTGGCGTTGCTGTTGGCCTTGATTCTGAATCTGATATCCATGCTGCTTTCTCATCGTGATGATGCGGCTAACAGGGCGCGCTCCTTGACCAGTCTCATGGCGACATCGATAGCGGTTGCTGTTGATTTTGATGATGCGGATGCCGCCGAAGAAGACTTGTCGTCACTGGCCTTGATTCCCGGTATTACGGGGGCTTCTGTGTATGTGAACGGTACAAAATTGTTTGCATCATACGGGAAGGGTCCACAGTCGGTTACAGCGGAAAGGCCGGACGTTTTGATGCAACTCTCGAAATTGACAGTGGTGTGGCCTATTGCTTCGGATTCTTCCAAGTGTTTTTTGATTGTGGATGTCTCTTTGGACGATCAGTGGGCTGCATTATCGCGTAATTTCCTTATTGCATTTTTTATCATGGCTGGAGTGTTTGGGGTTTGTATAAAGGCCGCGATTTTCTTTCGGCGTAAGCTGACTGATCCACTGCTGACATTTACTGGAACGGTTTCGGATATATCCAAGTGTAAGGATTATTCCCGGCGAGTGGAGTATGACAGTAATGACGAGATCGGCCTTTTAGTTTCAGAGTTTAATTCCATGCTGGAGAAGATCGAACAGCGTGATATCCATTTGCAAAATCATCAGGAATATCTGGAACAGAAAGTCGATGAACGGACGCATGAACTTGAACTTAGCAAACTGGATTTGATGCGGAATAATTCCATGTTGGTTGAAGAGATCAGGAAAAGGACCAAGGCCGAGATGATTCGGGAAGAGGTCGAACGTATCAACCGGCATGACTTGAAGTCCAGCCTCAGTTTAATCATTGGCTACCCCGAATTGCTTTTGAGGAACGGGGGACTTTCGGGCATTCAGGAAAAACATATTCGCCGGATTCGTGCTGCCGGGTACAGGATGTTGGATATGATTCGTAATCATCTCGACATGTTCAAGATGGAAAAAAGTATCTATTCATTGAGCAGCAGGCCAGTGGACCTAGTGGAGACTGTATGCGGCCTGGAGGAAGAATTTGCTCCATTGCTTGGCAGCAGGGGAGTGACGTTGGGTGTTGAGCTGGATAATTGTGAAGTGGTCGGTGACGAGCACTTTGTCATCCCCGGTGAGGAACAGCTCTTGCGGGCCATGCTCAGGAACCTGATCCAAAATGCAATAGAAGCATCCGAGACTGGTGATAAGGTCATTCTGCGAATGGATAATTACACAAAAAAACAGTTCTCGGTATTCAACCCTGCGCCCGTTCCCAAAGAAGTTAGAAGCCGAATTTTTGAAAAATATGTCACCCATGGCAAGGAGAACGGCACGGGATTGGGGACATACTTTGCCGCACTTATAGCGCGTACTCACGGCGCAAATATATCCATGAAAACAGACGACGGCTCAGGGACGGTCATGACTGTCTCATTTCGAGACGATTCCAGTCAGTAGCTTTCTGCCAGCGATTTATCTCATCCCTTGAACGTACGATGTTATGATATTTCCTGTGACGACCTGGGATAAGGATGGAGGAGCAACTGCGCTCTTGATGTCTTCTAAGGAAGCACTGCATAATTGTCCGATGACTTCGTTGCTTTAAAAACCTCAAATCCTAGCGTACAGGAAGTACGCGTCGGCCTTGATGTTTTCTTGCGCCTTGCCAGCGAACAATTCTACAGCACTTCCTGAAGATTGAATTAATCAGCGTTTCCTTAACTTTGTTCGAGAGTTAGAATCTTTCCTTTTCTGCTATATTTTAAGGGCTTACGGTGTAAACCGTAAGCCCTTTTGGGTATTGCAATGTGGACGAAAAATGGAAAGGGATACTCCCATTTTGCAAAGTTTATCTTGAAGGGGGCTTACCCTTTTGTGGGGCTGTTTTTTATTCTCTTCCAGGCTTTTGTTCCGAGTAAACTTCCTGGCCATTTTTCCAGCATATCCAAAAAAAAATTAAAAGGGATTGTATAGGTTAATTCGTTGTTTTTTAAATATTTCAAGCAGTTTATGTCAAATGCACCAATGACGGCTTTGGTTTTTCCTTCTTGCAGAAATCTTCTTGGCCAAGAAATGAGTCCACAACACCCCTGACCAAAGGGCATTTGAATTGCTTCAGGATCACTTGTAAGGAAAACGGTCAATGCGTTGAGGCCAATCATGGCTTTACGATCGGGAAAGAACACCACCAGTTCAGGTTGTTCGTTTTCATTAAATAAACTCAACGGCTGGATGACAAGGACCGACCCGGTTGCTTTGGGTGGTTTAAACGTATCATAAAATATTTTTCCCACTTCAGGGGAATCAACATATTGTTCGCCATCCATCTTGCCAGGAATCCCCGCAGCTAAAAGGCTGGGTTCAAAATCTTCGTAATACGATTTAAATCCCATAAAAAAGGCACCACCCAAACAGCCGTAATGCTCTTGATCAAAATAGGCCGCAGCCTTTTCCCGGCGGGCTCTTCTTATTTTTCCAAGAACACAGGATATCCAGTTCATTTCGCCATCGGATTCTTCTGGCAAACGGCTTAATGAAATCTGTTTTTTGGGAGTAAAGCCTGTTGCAGGCGTTTTGTCTGTATAATAAATGCCCATTGGTTCTTCTGTTATTCCCAACGCTTCCATGAATAATTCAAGCTTTTCTGAATCATTTGTTTCATAAGCCTTTTTCTTTGTCATTATTCCTCCTTTATGCATTAAGAAAATTCTAGCTGGTAAATAGAAAAATGGCGGTAAACGAGCTTAGTATGCCCAGATATTCCTTCAAGGACAGAGGTTCTTTTAATATAAAATAGCTCAGGACAAGAGTGATCACAGGAGCTAATGAGGTGAACATGGCCACTATCGAGACTTTGCCCGATTTGACAGCAAATAGAAAACCGAGACAGCCGGTTAATCCAACAATTCCGGTTAAAATACCTAGGCAGATTCCTTTAATTTCAATGTCAGGTCGAAAATCAACAAAAGCAAGAACGATCAACCCCATAATGGCGGCTCCCACTGCTTCGTAGATCATGGCACTCATGGGGCTGATGTATCGGGTTGTTATTTTTGGAATGAAACTCCATATCCCCCAACATACAAGTGTCACGGATGCTGGCATTATCCAGGTTGCCATGATTGTAATCCTCCTGATTTTGGCTGCAATTTTTAATGTATTGCAAGAAACGGATACCATGCCATCATTCCAAAAACGTTCCCGGAAGCGTCCCATTAAAACCAACAGTAAAAAAATTGTATAAAATATAGCTTTATCATATGGCTATGCTTCTAGGAGAAGGCTGTCATGGCGAAGTTGATATTTCAATTTTTCGGTTCACCTTGCTTTAAGTTGAATGGAGCCGCTGTCAGGATTGGACGGCGTAAGGTTGTCGCTTTGGCTGCATATCTTGCGATTACCGGGAAAAGACATTCCAGAGAGAAGCTGGCAGACCTGTTCTGGCCAGAGTACGATCATGACAAGGCGCGATCCTCCCTTCGGCGCACCATCTCCGTGATGACAAAGGAATTAGGCAGGTTCTGGTTCGTCATTGATGGAGACACTCTCCAATTTATTCCTCATGAAGATATTTGGGTGGATGTTGTTTGGTTTCAAAATCTAGTTGATCAAGCGTCTTCCGATTCTGAATCCATGCTTGCCCTTGAAAAGACGGTTTCGATGTATACTGATCCTTTTCTTGCGGGATTCAATCTCAAAGACGCACCAGATTTCGAAGACTGGCAATTTGAACAAACCGAAGATCTTTATCGCAAAGCCTGCTCGGTTTTGGAGCAACTAACGCAAAGAGGCATCGATCGGAGGGAATATTCAAAAGCTATTGCCCATGCCCAAAGTTGGGTTGCACTCGCTCCTTTGAACGAAACAGTCCACAAGCAGCTTATTCGCCTTTATTGTCAGACTGAACAGCAGGTCTTTGCTTTTCGTCAGTATGAAAAATGCCAAAATCTGCTAAAAAAGGAATTAGGCATAGAACCTGATATGGAAACTGCATCACTTGTTGCATCCATTGGAAAAAGACCATTTGTCCTGAAACAACAGTTTTCCTCACCCTTGACCAGTCTGCCGAATCAAAGCACTCGTTTTATTGGAAGGAAAAAAGAGATCAAGGCCTTGATTGAGCAATTGTCTGCCCCCGAAACACGACTTTTGACTCTGACCGGGGCCGGTGGAATCGGGAAAACCCGTCTTGCCTTAGAGGCGGCTGCGGCCATGAAAGACAGATACCCTCAAGGAATATTTTTCATTCCGCTTGTAGATATATCCTCTGTGGAAAATCTGGTTTCATATCTCATAACCATATTGGAACTTTGCCCTGATGAGAAAAGTAAGCCCTTTGATCAGTTGCTTGGTTTTCTTGGCTCCCAAAAATGCCTTCTTGTATTGGACAACGCTGAGCATTTGCCTGAATTGGGTGAATTGGTATCCAAGCTGATGAGTCATACATCTGGCCTTAAAGTTCTCGTGACTTCAAGAGCTCGATTAATGCTTGAAGGGGAACATCTTTTTTCTCTTTCCGGTCTCTCCTTTCCTGGCATATCATTGGCTGAAATAAAAAAAGATAGTATTTTAAGTCTTGAAAAACAGTATGATGCGGTAGCGCTCTTTTTGTCTGGTGCTCGGAGGATCAGGCCGGAAATTAAACCTACCATTGCAAATTACCATGGGATTTGTCGTATATGTAATTTGACTCAAGGAATGCCTCTGGCGCTGATATTGGCGGCTGGATGGGTAGAAATGTTTCCGCCGGATAAAATTGCAGATGAGATCAAGAATAGTATTGATTTTCTCAAGGCCGAAACAGAAGGCATTACTCCTTGTCATCGAAGTATACGAGCCGTGTTTGACTCTTCCTGGAATTGGTTGCCAAAAGACGAAAAAAAAATGTTTATGAAGCTTTCAATCTTCAAAGACGGTTTTACCGTGGATGCCGTGTCAGCCGTGACTGGTGTCAGACTGGATTTGACCATCTTCATATTGTCGAGTCTTGTACAAAAATCCATGCTAAAGACCGACCCTGAAACTGGGCGTTTCGAGATCCATCCGCTTCTGCGTCAGTATACTTTGGAAAAATTTTCTGATTATGGCTCAAAGGAAGAAGTGATGGATGCATATGAACAATATTATCTTGATATTGTTCATGAAAATGAAAATCGGCTCGCAGGCAGCGAAATGCTCATCTGTCGGCAGAGCATGGATGCTGATTTTGCCAATATCCGTCAAGCATGGCTTCGGGCTGTGGGCCATGAAAATCTTGCTGCATTGAACCGGGCTGTCACGGGTCTTTATGTCTATTTTGACATGCACACCCGTTATCATGATGGCGAAGCCTTGTTTCGACCGGCAAAAGAATTGCTTTTAAATTCCTCAGGAATAAGCTTGGATTCCAATCTGGGATTAATTTATTTGTGCTGGTTCGACATGTATGCGGAAAATATGGCTTTTGAGGTAAAAGCCCTTTCTTCTCAGCAGGCCTTTCAAGAAATTAAAATGGCTGCACAAGCGTGGTATCAAAGTACGGAGAAGGAAATAGACGGGCGAGCCAAAGGCTTTGCTCTTTTGCTTTTGGGTGCCATTGCTCATAAACAGAAACAACATCTGAAAGCTATCGATCTTTTGAGTTTGGGCCTTGAAACGAATCCTCAGATGGAACATTCATTCTGGGTCACCATGCGTATCGGGATGTGCTGGAAAGCTCTGGAAAATACGAATCAAGCTATTCGAAGTTTCAATGATTGTTATGAATTAGGTCGCAATCTTGGAGATGAGATCAAGAGGGCATGGTCTCTTTATAACATCGGATCAACTGAAATAAGCATAGGAAACTTGGAAAAAGCCGAGTCCTGTCTTCGATTGGCCTGTGAATCTTTTGATCGAATCAACGCGCCAATGGGGATAATCAATTCTTGTGATGAGCTGGGATTCATCTCTTTTTTTAAAGGGGATTTTTCTTTGGCGGCAACCTTGGTCGATCAGACCATCAAAATATCAAAGGATCTTAATTTTGATCCATCGAGATATCAAAAGGCCCTGGCTTTAAAGGGACTTATTTTAATTGCGACTGGTGATTTTGACCAGGGCGATGTGTGTCTGAGAAAAGTGCTGCATGTTGATATCTCGGATTTTATCGCCAATCTGGGTATGGCTTTTCTGTTTTGTTCCAAGGGAAATATTCTTGCTGCCGAGCATCATCTGAAAGTAACCGCAAGTCGTTTTTTTTCAGTGCAGAAACCTCAATTGAACGTATTGCGATTATTGGTTTCAGCCTCAGTGGCCGCTCAAGCCGGGGATAATGAAAAAGCCTGTGAATTGGTAAATCTCACTTTTCATCATCCGTGTTGTCCTGTTGAACTGTTAAAAACCTGGGCATTTTTTGATGATTTGGTTTTAAAGCTCAAGTCCAGGATGACACCTGAGCATTTAACAATTCCCGAAAACCATTGACGTTCTAACTATGAGATTGTTTTAAAATGCACATGGCTCGAAGGCTTTGTGGTTTTGTGCAAGTCAAAAAAACATCTTCATTTTTGATCGTATTCTTTTTCAAAAGTCATACATTTCCCGTGATAAATGGCATCCACGAGTCAGGAGTTTTTCGTTCAAGGGCAATCGCTTTAGGTGACCCTGTTCTTCTCCGTCATATTTAAAGGTCTTGCGATGAGAATCGTAGGTTCTTTTTTTGCGTTATTTGACCCGTTTTAGATAGCCTTGTGTGTGATTTTTTGTGCCTTTCTTTTAGTTTGATAATTTTTATGATTAAGGAAATGGAAGGTTGAGATATGAGGGAGGCGAGGATTAGTGGCTTTTGGCGAAAGCAGGGGCTGTTATCTTAGTTCGATGAGAAGGGTGAAGTTTTTAGCAACGGAGGCATTTTTTCTTGTTTTAATTGCAATGATGTTTTTTGCCTCATAAGTTTATTTTTTTGTCAATATGTTTAGGCTGTTGAAAGAGTGTGGTTTTAAATTAATAACGTGGTTTACTCTGCTGGTTTATAGGCATAGGACTCAGTTGAGTTGTGTTTTCCTGCTGTCGTTTAGTTCGGTCTGTTTGGAGTAGGGGGATGCATTGGAGATGGGGTCTAGAATTAATTGCAAGGAATATGAATATGAAGAATTTGAGATTGATGGTGAAACTGCTGGGTGGATTCCTTATAGTCGCAGCAATTACATTGACGGTTGGTGTTGTTGGCTGGTTTGGTATTGATAATGTTAATGAAAGTGTTGTGGAAATTGGCGATGTCCGGTTGCCGGCCATAAGTAGTTTGCAAACAATTTTCAAGGAAGTGGAGACTCTTCGGGTTGCCCAGCGCACTTTGCTTAATCCGGAACTCTCCAGAGAAGACAGAAAAAGGGAGGTGCAACACATAGCAACGGCAAGAAATGGGTATCGGAAAGCCTGGGATGTGTATGTTGCACTTCCGCATACAGCCGAGGAGTCTCGGTTGTGGGAAGAGTTTGTTCCGGCTTGGCAGGCCTGGGGACGTGAAAATGATAAATTTCTGAAGCTGCAAGAGAGACTGGTCGCTACAGATATCTTGAATCCAATGGCGTTTGACGAAAAGATGGAAGGTTTTCGAGGTGATCATTATAAGCTTGAAGTACTTCTTGCTCAAGCTATTTTATTTCATAAGGCTATTGATGGTGATGCCGATGCATCCAATTGTGCCTTTGGAAAATGGCTGTCAACAGTTCGAATTGAAAATCCAAAAGTCGAGCGGATTCTGGCTGAGGTTGTCTCTTCTCATGATGCGTTTCACGAGGCAATTGCTGAAGCCGGCAAGTATGCAGTTTCAGGAGATGAATCCAGGGCTTGGGGTGTTTTTAGGAACAAACTCATGCCAAGTGCCGATGTTGTAATGGGTAAGTTTCGTGAGCTGCGAGATATAGCGAGCGAGGCGGAACATCTTTATTCGGCCATGGATGAACAGGTCATGGTCACGGCACGTGAGAAGCAGGTTGTTGCCTTGGGTTTCCTTGAGGAAATTGTGAAACTCAATGCTGTCAGTGTCAAAAATGCCCGTGAAAGGGCTGCCAGTCAGGCTTCTGTTGCATCCATGACTTCGATTGTCGGAATGGTGCTGGGCACTTTGATTGCCCTTCTGCTTGGTTACATCCTTACCAAGTCGATTACTGGTCCGGTTTTGAAAGGTGTGGACTTTGCAAAAAATCTTGCCGGTGGTGATTTGACGACAACAGTTGAAGTCTATCAGAAGGATGAGATAGGCGTGTTGGCCAGTGTCCTGCGGGATATGAACGAAAAATTGAATGAGGTGGTTTCCGGAGTCCTTGAGGCAACTGAAAATGTCGCCTCGGGAAGTGAAGAACTTTCCGCTACTTCTGAAATCCTGTCTCAGGGCGCAACGGAACAGGCTGCATCCATTGAAGAGGTGTCTTCTTCCATGGAGGAAATGGCAGCCAATATCAGTCAGAATGCTGAAAATGCCACGGAAACCGAAAGACTTGCAACCACGGCGGCTCTTGATGCCAAGAAAAGCGGTGAAGCGGTTGCACAGACCGTGCAGGCAATGAATAGTATTGCCGAAAAGATTTCCATTGTTGAGGAGATTGCCCGGCAAACAAATTTGCTCGCTCTCAATGCCGCCATCGAGGCTGCTCGTGCTGGCGAACACGGAAAGGGATTTGCGGTCGTTGCGGCAGAAGTTCGCAAGCTTGCGGAGCGAAGCGGAGGAGCTGCTGCCGAGATCAGTGAATTATCCAGAAGCAGTGTTGATGTGGCAGAAAAGGCAGGAGAGATGCTGAAGTCACTCGTTCCGAACATTGAGAAAACCGCGTCTCTGGTTCAGGAGATTGCGGCGGCGAGCAATGAGCAAAATGCAGGAGCGGAACAAATCAACCAGGCGATCAGCCAACTTGATTCCGTGATTCAGCAAAATGCATCGGCCTCGGAAGAAATGGCATCCACGAGTCAGGAGTTGTCTGCACAAGGACAACAGCTTCAGGTGACCATGTCCTTCTTTCAAATCAAGGGCAATGGAAGAAGTTTGAGGAATCGCCCCACGGTGTCGCGTGCTCCGGTACATGCCTTGCCGAGGGCACCAAAGATGTCATCTACAGTGTCTTCTCGTGCGAATCCCGGTGGTGTTGCATTGAATATGGCTTCCGACGATGATCAGGAATTTGAAAAATTTTAAGGGGCTTGCATGAGCAAATCAAATGAGTCTGAACTGAACCAATGTCTGACATTTACACTGGGTAAGGAAATCTTTGCCCTGGATATCAGTAAAGTTCGAGAAGTACTTGAGATCACGAAAGTCTCCGAGATTCCGAGGACTCCTGATTTCATGCGAGGTGTTATCAACTTGCGAGGGAATGCTGTTCCTGTCGTTGACATGCGATTGAAGTTTGGCATGAGTCAAATTGAAGATACCGTGGACACCTGCATCATCATTCTTGAAGTCAACTACGCTGGAGCGACACTGATGCTGGGTGCACTTGTCGATTCCGTGCGAGAGGTTGTCAATATGTCGGAAAAGGACATTGAACCGGCACCCAGGATGGGAGCAGCGGTCAAAGCCGATTATATCAAGGGGATGGGGCGTCAGGGCAGCCAGTTCATAATCATTATTGATGTGGATGCCGTTTTTTCGGAAGCGGAGTTGTCAATCTCCATAGATGCGAAGGCCAGCAGCAAGGGGCTTGCCGCATAAGCTCTACCTGTTGTTACGAGATGGCGTTGCTGTCTGATTGATTAATAAAAAAAGCGGCTTACGAAGTGTTCTTCGTAAGCCGCTACTTGTTGGGATGATTCGTAATTATAGAATCTGGCTCAGGAATAATTTTGTTCTGTCGTGTTCGGGATTGGTAAAGAAGTGTTCCGGCGGACCTACTTCCACAATCTTTCCTTCGTCCATGAATATGACATGGTCGGCCACTTCACGGGCAAAACCCATTTCGTGAGTGACGACAACCATGGTCATGCCTTCTCTGGCAAGAGTCTTCATGACGTCGAGAACCTCTCCGACCATTTCCGGGTCCAGAGCGCTGGTGGGCTCATCAAAGAGCATGACCTTGGGGTTCATGGCCAAGGCTCGAGCAATGGCTACACGTTGTTGCTGGCCTCCCGAGAGTTGTGACGGGTAGGCATTCGCCTTTTCGTGGATACCGACCTTGTTAAGCAGTGTCATGGCCGTTTCCGTGGCTTCCCGCTTGTTTCTCTTTCGGACAGACCTTTGGCCTACAGTGACGTTTTCCAACACGGTCAGGTGTGGGAAAAGGTTGAAGGACTGGAAGACCATGCCAACTTCCATACGGATCTTGTTGATGTCTGTCTTGTAGTCGATCACGTCCACGCCATCGATGAGTATTTCACCGGATTCAGCATGTTCCAGCCGGTTGAGGCATCGGAGGAATGTTGATTTCCCGGAGCCTGAAGGGCCGATCACCACGACAACTTCGCCTGGATTGATGTGGTAGGAGACGTTGTGCAACGCCTGGATTTCGTGAGGTATGAAGAAGGTTTTATATACGTTTTTGACGTCTATCATTTTAATCTACCGTCCTCTTCTCAAGGTATTGCACGAACATGGACAGGGCAAAGGTGACGACCAGATACATGAGACCGCAGACGAAGTAGAGTTCGTAGGGCATGAGACTGGTTGTGACCGCTTCGCGGGTGGCTTTGGTCAATTCGCGGATGGCGATGACGCCGAGCAGTGATGAATCCTTTATCAGACTGATGAACTGACCAGCCAGGGGCGGCAGGATGCGTTTGAAGGCCTGCGGAAGTATGATCTTGCGCATGGCAGTGGATTTGGTCATGCCAAGGGAGCGGGCTGCTTCCATTTGTCCTTTGTTGATGGACTGGATGCCTGCCCGGACGATTTCAGCTACGTATGCACCGGCAAAGATGGCCAATGATGCCACTCCGAACCATATTTCTGGTATTTGAGGCATGCTGGCACTTGAGAGCATGTTGTTAACAAGCGTCCCGATGACATAATACCATATGAGGATCTGGACAAGAAGCGGTGAACCTCGAATGATTTCAATATAGGTGATTGCCGACCATTTGAGAGCCGGATTGCTCGATATTCGAGCCAGACCGGTAAACAACCCCAGTAGAATGCCGAACGTGATGGAGACGATGCTGATCTGGATGGTGACGATCATCCCTTGGGCCATCAACCCGAGGTTGCTGTCTTCAAATGTGCCGAGGGTATCACCCATGTAAATGGTGTCACCTTGGGCGACAGTGATGTTTGATCCGGGAATGGCGTAAAATTCGGCCTCTCCCACGCCTTCCACGATGATAACTGAATCATTGTCCTTTTTGGTAATCTTGGTGACTTCACCTTCAATTTCGGAGCGAACGTTAATGGTTTCCGTGTAGTAGAAATATCTTGGAATACGATTCCAGTGCCAGATGTAGTTGGCCTGTTCCGTAGCGATATAGAAACCGAGGCATACGCCGATCAGTCCCACAAAATAGACGATTTTCCAGAAAAGATCCGTGTTCGGTTTCTTTCTGGAGATAGCTGGTGACGTGTCTGTCATTAAAAACTCTATGGATTATAGCGCAGAAAAAGTCCGGGGACTGCAGTGAGCAGCCCCCGGAATATTTCTTTGTTGTTTACTGGATAGCCTGGATCCAATCGTTGTTTCCGAACCACTTGGTGTAGATCTTGTCGTAGCGACCGTCGTTCTTCATCTGGACCAGGAAGTTGTTGAGCCAGTTGATGAAATCAGGGTCGCCCTTGTTGATGGCCCAACCGATGGGTTCGTAGGTGAAGGGCTCGTCAAGGAAGATCATGGATTCCTTGCCGCGCTCAGCGTAGAAGAAGGCACACATGGGCAGGTCATAGACGCTGGCGGCGGCCTTGCCGTTCATGACTTCAAGCATGGCTTCGCTTTCTGTCTCAAAGGATTTGTACTGAGCTTTGGGGAAGAGGCGTTTGACTGCCTGCTCGCCTGTGGTGCCAAGCTTGGAGGTGATGATCAGTTCTTCGTTGTTCAGATCCTTCCAGCTTTTGACCTTGTCAGCATAGCTCTTGTGAATGAGGGCAGTCTGTCCTGCCACGATATAGGGAGTGGCAAAGTTGATCTTCAGATTCCGTTCCTGGTTGACCGTCATGCCAGATGCGATGATGTCGAATTTGTTGGAGAGCAGGGCGGGAATGATGCCGTCCCAGGCGGTGTTGATCAGTTCGAGCTTTACGCCCATGGCCTTGGCCATTTCCGTGACCATATCAACATCGAAACCAACGAGCTTGCCTTTTTTGTCAGTCATTTCAAACGGCATGTAACCGGCTTCGAGACCAACACGCAGGGTGCCGCGCTGGACGATTTTTTCAAGTGTGGAAGCCTTTTGCATTTCAAGGCGGACGTTCAGGTCCTGTTGAGGGGCGTTGGCTGATTTCTGGTCGCCTTGCTGTCCACATGCGAAAAGAAAAATGAGGGTGCTGAGAACAGCAGCGAGGGTAATAATCCGTTTCATCCTTTCCTCCAATGAAACAAAGTTAATTGGTATCCCTTGTCCCTGTCTGCAATCCGGGTAAATGGCAGACATCGGGCTTATGGAGCCATAACAAATGTCTTTAAAAAAAATCATTTTTTTTTACGACTATCTCTCATAGCCTCAAATACTCAAAAAAACAAGGTTGGGTCTGTGTTTGTTCAGACTGTAGGCAGTAATCATAAAATCAACTTTTGTGCAATTTGAGTAATATTTTTCCGAATAAAATACAATTATCATCGAGTTCAGGGGCGGTTGTTTTTGATTCTTTCGGTGGCAGGCCGTGTTTTCAGTGCCGCAAAGAGCTGATAAATACTATTTTTAACGGTCTTACCCTTGCGTCAGGCTTATGATAACTGTGTTTTTGTCTTGATTCACTGATGAATTATACAAAGCTTTATTCAGGAGATATATTATATGCCCATCGAAAAAATATTGGTTGTCGAAGACGATCTTATCGCGCAGTTGGATATAAAGGCCGCATTGGAGCGGGCCGGGTATGCTGTGTCCGGGGTTGCAGTTTCAGGGGGGGAAGCCATTCGCATGGCCGAATCCCTTGCCCCTGATCTCGTGTTGATGGATATCCGGTTGGATGGAGAAATGGATGGCATAGAAGCGGCCAATGAAATCATTCGCCGATTCGACATACCCATAATATATCTCACTGTTTACGCCGATGACGAGACCCTGCATTGGGCCAAGGCTTCCGGGCCGTGTGGCTATCTGCTCAAGCCAGTGAGTCACAAGGAGCTCAAGTCCGCCATTGAAATCGGACTGTACAAGCATCAGATGGAGTGTGAGTTGAAAAAGGCCAAGCGTGCTGCCGAAGCGGCCAATCGTGCCAAGACATCATTTCTGGCTACCATCAGCCATGAGCTTCGTACGCCCATGAATGGGGTGCTTGGAATGACGGAATTGCTTCTGCTTTCGGATTTGGGTGATCCCTATCGGGAAAATGTCCAGTTGATCAAGGATTCTTCCATGTCTTTGCTTTCTGTCCTCAACCAGATTATCGACTATTCCAAACTTGAAGCCAGCACGCTGAAGCTCAGGGAGATGGATTTTCGCCTGGAGGATATGGTGGTTGGCATTTTGTCGCAGTATAAGCGAATTGCCAATGCCAAGGGCGTTGTCGTCGATTATTCAATTGCTCCTGAAATGCCGGGTTGGTTACGAGGCGATTCTGGAAAATTGCGACAAGTGTTGAGCAATCTCATCAATAATTCAGTCAAGTTCACTCAATCCGGCCAGGTTATTGTGGATGTTTCACCAGCTCCGGTTGATGGCGATCACGGTGTTGCAGGCGAAGATGGTGCCATGGTCGTTCAAATTCTGGTGCAGGACACAGGTATTGGCATTCCGGCTGATAAACAGGATGATGTGTTCGAGTCTTTCAATCTGGCAGAGGATCATCTGTTTCACACATCCGGTGGATTGGGGCTGGGGCTTGCCATTGTCAATAGATTGCTGGCCATTCTCGGAGGGGCCATCCGCTGCGCAAGCGAAGAGGGCAAGGGAAGCACTTTTTCCATTACTGTTCCGATGAAAGTCAGTAGCTATGAAAACAAGGCCCCGTCAGAAGCTGTCAGGGGAAATGAAATGCCACTTAAGGGGATAAAGGTCCTGGTGGCAGAAGATGATCTGGTCAACCAGCGGTATATTGTCAGATTACTTGAAAAAATGGGGTGCGAGGTCGTGCTGGCTGAAGATGGTGCGAAGGCTCTTGATGCGCTCATTGCCGAATCCTTTGACGTAGTGCTCATGGATGTGGAGATGCCGGTCATGAACGGTATAGAGACAACACGTGCCATACGTGAGCCTGATACCGGCTGTCTTGATCCTGATATCCCTATTATTGCATTGACTGCTCATGCCATGTGGGGAGATGAACAGCGATGCATTCATGCTGGCATGGATGACTATGTTCCCAAGCCCGTAGATATTGACACCATCGCTGCAATCATTCAATCCACTTTGCAGAAGTAATGAAAAACCGCCGGTATTCCGGCGTCAAACCGGAGCGCGATATACAATGGGCGACATGAATGGATCATCTCCTTTGCTGTCGGGAGGCATCTACAAGGTGTTTCTCATACTGCTGTTGCTGTTTTCTCTGTATCTTGGTTTTTCCATTGTCGAGCCTTTTGTTCATACGCTTATCTTTTCGACGGTGCTTGCCGTTCTGTTTGCACCTGTTTTCAATTGGGTTTTCGATGTGTGCAAAGGTCGGCGAACCCTGGCATCGGCACTGACTGTTGCCATTATTGTCTTTTGTCTGCTGCTTCCCATGACCTTTCTTGTCATGGCCCTCATCAGTCAGGGAGTCGAGTCTTTGGTCTCCTTGAACCACTGGGTTGCAAAAGGTGCATTTCAGAATCTGATCAGTTCCGACATGCTGGATAAATATGTTTCCATGATTAATGAGAAACTTCCATTCCTCAGGATCAATGAATTGGATATTCAGGCGAATATCATTCAATATTCCAAGGGCTTTGCCCAAGCCATGCTTGGTGTCGGAACCGGGCTTGTCAGCAATGCCGCAAAGCTGATTTTGAATTTTCTCCTGATGGTGTTCATCCTTTTTTATTTTTTGCGAGATGGCGGCAAAATGATCGATTACCTGAAGCATCTCTCCCCGCTTCGGGCCAAGCAGGAAGACTATATCATCGACAGCCTCAAGCGTGTTGCCCGAGGTGTGCTCATGGGGTGCCTACTCGTGGCGATTCTTCAGGGCTTTGCCGGAGGAATAGGTCTGGCCGTGGTCGGCATTCCTGCATTTTTCTGGGGTGCGATGATGGCGTTGGCATCTTTGATTCCCGTACTGGGAACCGGGCTTGTATGGGTCCCTTCGGTGGCGTACCTGTTCTTTGTGGGAGATTGGAAGATGGCGGTTTTTCTCGCTTTGTGGTGTGGCACACTCGTTGTTGGCATCGATACGTTGCTTAGGCCGATCTTCATGCGCGAGGCCGCGCGAGTTTCCACGTTCTACATTTTTCTGGCCATTCTTGGCGGTGTTTATACCTTCGGCATGTTGGGAGTTTTTTATGGCCCACTCATCCTGAGTTTTGTCATGGTCATGTTGCAAATCTACATTGAAGAATACGCTGAGGATCTCAAGGGTACCGAGGAATGCAAATAATGACGTTGTTACGATTTCTTTTTGTTGTCTGGCTTGTACCTCTTGTTGTTGTCGGATGTGTTTCCAAGATTCCCGACACCATTGACCAGATTCCGTCTTACGTAGTGGTTGAACAGAGCGAAGCCAAAAACCTGGCTGCTCAGTTGTCAACTCGTTTGCAAGGGCTGGATTCCTGGACTGATCTTCGTCCGGGGTTGGAAGACAATCTTACCTACATTCTCAAGCGTTCTCAGGACAGTGTGTGTGTCAATCGGCCTGGTTTGGTTCTCACTTGGGGGCAATTGGCCAGTTCCGTTGCCGAATTGATTGCAATTCTTCCGCAAGTTGGCAGTAATCCTCATTTGATTGCCGAGCGTTTCGATTGGCTCAAAATATCGCCGGGAACATTGCTCACGGGGTATTACGAGCCATGGCTTGAAGCGTCACTGAGTCCGGATGATCGATATCAGTATCCTTTGTACGGCGTGCCAGAAGATTTGAAGACTATCAACTTGAGCCAGTTTCATTATCGCTGGAAAGGGCAGTCGCTCGTTTACAGGATGGGTGAGGATGGCATTGAACCATATTATGACCGTGAGGCCATCGACGGCATGGGTGCCTTGGCTGAAAAGGGGCAGGAAGTCGCATGGGCCAAGGATCAGGTGGATGTGTTCTTTCTTCAGATTCAGGGATCTGGGCGACTTGCTTTGCCAGACGGGTCCATGAAACATATCCTTTATGGTGGCAAAAACGGTCATCAATATGTGTCTCTTGGCAGGTTACTCATCGAACGCGGGTATGTGCCAAGAGAGGAAATGAGCATGCAGCGTATTCGTGCCTTTCTGAATGCCAATCCGGACAAGGCACGTGAACTGATGTTCGAGAATCCCAGTTATGTCTTTTTCCATCTCTCGGATGAAGGGCCCTATGGCTCCATTAATTCGATCCTCACTCCTCGCGTCAGTGTAGCCGTGGACCGGACCATGATTCCCCTTGGCAGTGTGCTGGCACTCAAGACCGCGCTCATGGATTATGAAAAGGGTGAGGCTGATCCGTTTTTTTCATTGGTTCTGGCTCAGGATACGGGCGGAGCAATCAAGGGAACACGGTGTGATTTTTTTAGTGGTTCCGGTGTTGAGGCAGAGAATCTTGCCGGGCATCTTCAGGAGCAGTCAGAATTGTATCTGCTGATCAGCAAGCGGGTGATGAAGAGCATTCCCGGTGAGTAACAAGTCAAATACAAGGTTCGTTCTGCGGCTTGCTTTCAAGACGTTTTTGCGTGTTTGACAAAAAAACGACAATTTTGTCGCAAGGCTATGCTTCAGCACTGTCCTGTGGGTCCAGCAGGTCTGCCAGGGTAATCGAGTCCAATTCGACTTCCATTGCGCGTGAAGCCCGTTCCCAGACTTTTTTTGTCTTGCAATCGACCGAGCGGTCGCATTGGGAGTCGCAATCCAGGCAGTTTGATATGCTGATGGCTCCTTCCATGGTCCGAACGATCTGCCCCAGGGTGATTTCTGATGGAGCCTTGTCAAGGATGTGACCCCCGGCAACTCCTCGCACGGATTTGATGAAACCAGCTTTTTTCAGGGGGCGGATGATCTGTTCGATGAACTGAATGGTGATGCCTGTCTCTTCTGAAAGAATGGCGGTTCTGATCGGTGTATTGCTTTCGTGCGAGGCAAGGCTCAGAAGAAGCCTGGCTGCATAGCGTGAACGTGCTGATAGTTTCATGTACTTGCTTGCCTGAGATCTGAAGGTTGCACATCATGCTTGAAGAGATTATTAATCATGAGTAGATTAATCGGGTATGCGCGTCAAGGATCGGGCGTCTCTTGAAGGATTCTCTTGGGGACACCGTTTTGACTGAACAAACTGTTTGCATGAAAGGATAATTCTATGAAATACATAGCACTTTTTGAAGAAGAGCAGGGCGGCTTTGGTGTTTCCTTTCCTGATTTCCCCGGATGTTCGACATTCGGAGAAGATCTTGACGAGGCAGTTGACCAGGCCCATGAAGCCTTGACCCTGTATATCGAGTTGTTTCTGGAAGAGGGCAATTCCCTGCCAGAGGCTACGTCCAAGAAAGAACTTCTGGCTTTGCCGGAAAACAAGGGAAACAAGGTCCTGAATATCATTATTGAAGGCGATGGCAGTGATTTTGAGGAATTCGAGGTTGTCATGCATCATCACTTGCTCAAGCGTGTTGAAAAATACTGCAAGGAATATGGTGTTTCTCCTGCGGACTTCTTTGCTGTTGCCGCCCGCAAGGCGATCAATGATGATGTGTTCGCAGAATAGATATTATTAGTATATTGGCATCTTGAACCCGGCTTCTGGCCGGGTTTTTTTATTGCCTCGTGTCCGTAAACCCCATGGAGGCGTGCAGAGTGAAGATTGAGTTTTCGTGTTGTATGAAATTATTATACAAATTTGTAATAATATGTATAAACACAATGGTTGCAACATTAATATTTTTGGTTTAGGAGTTTTTTGTAGGGTTGTGAGTCCTGTTTATGCTGTGCTACGAGAATATGTGTTATATTTATTTCAAAATTGTAAATATTGTGGGTATTCAGGTTGTCCAACATGGAGACGCTTTTACGCTTGAGTGATGCGGCTGGATAATATCCGGTCGGTGTTGAAGGTTTGATTGAAATGATGTCGCCTGTTGTGGTTTGTCTCCGTTTTTCATGCTACTTTGCACCTGTGTGACCTTTTCTGGACGCACATTGAAAAATCTTACCATGGAGTGAATGAAGCCCATGTGCCGTTTATTTGCGCTGACAAGCCGTGATCCCGTGTCACCCATGCATGCCATCAACGCCCTGAATGTGATGAAGGAAGGGCATGATGGTTCCGGTGTGGGGTTGTATCTGAGTGGCCTTGGCGGGCCTTTTGAGAACTTGAAAGAGTATCCGATTCTGTCCGGCATCTTTACCGAAGCAGGTCTGCGTCGCCTTGATGGATACATGGCCGACAAGGGGCTGCAATCCAAATACAGTCTTCTTTTTACTCCTGCTTCCGAACCTCCTGTGGGCACCCCCCGGCGGGGGACATATGCTTCCATCGCCTATAGAGTTCCGGCTGAGTGGAAGCATCTGACTGAAGATGAGCGAGGGCAGCGTCTGGTGCAGATGCGTCTGGACCTGCGTTCCAGCGGTGAGGAAATCGGCGACATGATGGTGTTTTCGTTCTGGCCGGACACGATCATGATCAAGGAAGTGGGCGATCCCATGGAGATTGGTGAGTATCTTCAACTCGGGCGAGAGGAAATTCACGCCCGCCACATCCTCGCTCAAGGGCGTCAGAATACCAACTACGCCATCAATCTGTATGCCTGTCATCCTTTTTTCATCGAGGGAATCGGCACCATGACCAATGGTGAAAATACCGCCTTTGTCCCTATCATGGAATATCTTCAATCGCGCGGGGTCACCGGTTACTCCGGTTATCAGTCCGATTCCGAGGTCTTTACGCATATCGCGCACTATACGACCAGGAAGCTTGGGCTTGATATTCGCGTCTACAAGCATGTGATCACGCCCATGAGTGATGATGAAATGGCTGGTCATCAGGATCGGGAATTCTTGAGCAATCTGAAAAAATCCTGTCGGAAGCTGATTATTGACGGCCCCAACTGCGTCATCGGTTGTCTTCCTGATGGCACCATGTTCATGACTCAGGATCGCAAGAAGCTGCGTCCCGGCGTTGTTGGTGGCAACGGAGAGGCTGGCATTTATGCATTCTCATCCGAAATCTGCGGACTCAATGCGGCCATTCCCGATCGTGACAAAAGTAAAGATTTTCAACCTATGCATCTTGATACGGCAATCGTTGGACCTGATTGCCGGGAGGTTGTCCAATGCTCTCAGAAAGACCCGTTACCCCTTCAACGTTAAGTCGCAAGGATCTGCCCTGGCAGGTCAAATGGGATATTCATACCTGCACCAAGTGCGGGAGGTGTACTGCTGTATGCCCGGTCAATGCCATTGAACTGGGCGTCTTTCGCAAGCGCGAGATAAAGACGTCCATGGGACTTTCAGCCAAACCGGTCAACGAATTCTCCACTTTTTACGGCATCCGTCAGCGTACGGACCCGGCTTATGCCTGTATTGGTTGTGCCATGTGCAATCTGGTCTGTCCGAACAATTCCATTGAACCGCATCGTGAGTACGATTCCACCACCTTGCAGTTCCACAACAATCGGGGCGGTCAGTCCCGTGCGCGTGGCGGTCGCAGGAACAGTTCCGAGAGTCTGCTGGATCAACTCAAGTTCATTCGTATTTCCATGCTCACCGATCCTGCTCTGGATGCGGGGCGTCACGAGTTTGAAATGCGAACGCTTCTGGGTCGAGTCCTGTCTCCCGAAGCACAGATCAAGTGTCACCAGGAAAATGGCTGGAAACCACCTGTTCGCGAGATATACCCACTGGTCATCGGTGGCATGTCGTTCGGAGCTTTGTCCCCGAACATGTGGGAAGGGCTCCAGATGGGCGTGGCATACCTCAATGAGGAAATGAACATGCCGGTGCGCATTTGTACGGGCGAGGGTGGCTGTCCGCCGCGCCTGTTGCGTTCCCGGTTTTTGAAATATGTCATTCTCCAGATTGCATCCGGATATTTTGGGTGGGACGAGATCATTCACGCCATTCCCGAGATGAAGGAAGACCCGTGCGCCATCGAGATCAAGTACGGACAGGGAGCCAAGCCCGGCGATGGCGGTCTGCTCATGTGGCACAAGGTCAACAAGTTGATTGCGGCCATTCGTGGTGTGCCCAAGGGCATCAGTCTGCCCAGTCCGCCCACTCATCAGACTCAGTATTCCATTGAGGAATCCGTGGCCAAGATGATTCAGTCCATGTCCATGGCCTGGGGCTTTCGTGTGCCGGTCTATCCCAAGATATCGGCATCTTCCACTTCCCTTGCCGTTCTGAACAATCTGGTTCGGAACCCCTTTGCGGCCGGTTTGGCCATTGATGGCGAGGACGGTGGCACGGGTGCGGCCTATAACGTTTCCATGAACCATATGGGGCATCCCATCGCTTCCAACCTGCGCGATTGCTACAAGGTCCTGTGCCTTGCCGGTGCCCAGAACGAGATCCCGCTCATTGCTGGCGGCGGTATCGGCAAGAATGGCAACCTCGCTGCCAACGCTGCCGCGCTCATGATGCTTGGCGCGAGTATGGTTCAGGTCGGAAAATATGTCATGCAGGCCGGTGCCGGTTGTCTTGGTTCCGAAAAGGACCGCTGCAATGTCTGCAATCTCGGTATATGCCCCAAGGGCATCACTTCGCAGGACCCGAGGATATATCGTCGTCTTGATCCGGAAAAAGTCGCCGAACGCGTGGTGGATTTCTATCTGAGCTTTGACACGGAATTGCGGAAGGTGTTCGCCCCGTTGGGACGCTCCACGTCCCTTCCCATCGGCATGTCCGATGGTCTTGGCATCAGCGACAAGGCTGCTGCCGATCGTTTGGACATCAAGTACGTGATCTAGAATGGAAGCTCAGGATATCGGAGAATACAATGGCTAAGAAAATACAATGCATAAGCGGTCACGACAGTGGTGTGCGCACTGATTCGCGCATCCTTGAAGAACGCATTCAGTTGGCGGTTCGCGAAGGTGCTCGAAAGCTCGAAGTGGATGCCGTGGGCCAGCATGGTATAGGCGGCAGGTTGTGGGTGTCCAAGGAGGAGCCCATCTATGTCACGATCACCGGCTCACCAGGACAGCGTATTGGTTCCAAGGGGTTTCCCGGAACGACCATAGAGGTCCTGGATGGTGTTTCCGATGATGTCGGTTGGCTCAATGCCGGTGCTGAAATCATTGTTCACGGAAATGCTTCCAATGGCGCATGTAATGCCATGGCTCAGGGTAAGGTGTTTGTTGCGGGCAATATAGGTGCGCGTGGCATGACCATGACCAAGACCAATCCGCGTTTCGAGCCACCGGAGTTGTGGGTGCTCGGTTCAGTGGGGGACTATTTTGCCGAGTTCATGGCTGGTGGTACGGCTGTTGTTTGTGGTCACGAGGCCCAGGACTCGAAG
The DNA here is from genome assembly GCA_016342345.1 of Pseudodesulfovibrio sp. Lineage (GTDB taxonomy): Bacteria > Desulfobacterota > Desulfovibrionia > Desulfovibrionales > Desulfovibrionaceae > Pseudodesulfovibrio. The sequence goes on from JAEINO010000018.1 coordinate 44,254, forward strand.
AATGTCCTTGGCTACCGGCCCTGCGTTGGCATGGTTGGTGGGCGTATTTTCGTGCGTGGTCCCATCGACGGTTTTTCTCAGGCTGATTCCAAGATGGAATCCATAGATGACGAGACCTGGACATGGCTCACGGAAAATCTTGCGGCATATCTCAAGAAGATCAGGAAAACCCGGTTGCTCAAAAAGCTCACAAGGCGTGAGGAATGGCAGCTTATTCGTGCCAAGACGCCTTTCGAGAAGAAAGGCAGGGTTCGCAGGTCCATTTCCGATTTCCGGGCCAATGTGTGGGATGCGGAATTGGGACGTGGTGGTCTGATTGGTGATCTGACCGATCTGGATCGTTCTCCGATTCCATTGATTGTTCATGGTGAATTGCGGCGCAGTGTGCCGGTCTGGGAAAACCGCAAGTACATGGCTCCCTGCCAGTCCAGTTGTCCGACCGGAATGCCTGTTCAGGAACGGTGGCGTCTGGTGCGAGACGGTCTGGTCGATGAGGCCGTTGATCTCGCCTTGGCGTACACGCCTTTCCCTGCCACGGTTTGCGGCTATCTCTGTCCGAACCTGTGCATGGAGGGATGTACTCGGCAAACCGGGAACATGGCCTCGGTGGACATTACCAAACTCGGGCGGGAAGGGCATAAGAGCAAGGCTCCCAAGATGCCGCCGCTGTCTGGCAAGCGTGTTGCCGTCATCGGTGGGGGGCCAGCCGGTATTTCCATAGCCTGGCAGATTCGTATGAAAGGGCATGAGGCTGTTGTCTATGACATGGCTGAGACCCTGGGTGGCAAGATTGCCTCGGCCATTCCCGATAGTCGTGTTCCCAGAGAGGTGGTTGAAGCGGAAATCGAACGTGCAGCTAAGGTGTTGCCGCATGTTCATTTGCGGCAGGAACTCAAGTCTCGGGAGTTCGAGGAACTCAAGGAAGAATACGAGTTCGTGATTTTGGCCATAGGTGCGCAAAAACCGCGCATGATTCCGGTTCCAGGTCATGAACGCATCACGCCAGCCCTGACATTTCTTCAGGAAGTCAAGAAGGGCAGGATGAAGGCTGGCAGAAAGGTTGTCATCATCGGTGCTGGCAATGTCGGTTGTGATGTTGCCACCGTGGCTGCTGGTGTCGGGGCGGAGGAGATCACTCTCATTGATATTCAGGAACCGGCATCCTTTGGCAAGGAGCGCAAGGAGGCCGAAGAAGTAGGGGCGCGATTCAAGTGGCCGTGTTTCACCAAGGAAGTGACCGAGAAAGGAGTGCTGTTGCAATCAGGCGAATTGCTGGAGGCGGATACGGTCATCATGTCCATCGGCGATCAGCCGGATGTGGAATTCCTGCCGGATACGATTGCACTTGATCGTGGACACGTGGTGGTCAACGATGACTACCAGACCACTGATGCCAAGGTGTTTGCCATCGGCGACATTGTGCGCCCCGGTCTTCTGACCCATGCCATCGGTCATGGCCGTCGTGCTGCCGAGGTCATTGATGACATTTTTGCCGGTCGTCGGCCACGGTCAGATACCCGTGAGATGATAGACTATACTCGCATGACTCTTGAATATTTTGATCCACGCGTCATTGAGTTCAGTGATATGAACCAGTGCGCTGCGGAATGTTCGTCCTGCGGTTCCTGCCGGGATTGCTACTTGTGTGAGACCATTTGTCCGCAGGTTGCAATCAGTCGTATCGAACTGGACAATGGCGGCTTTGAAAGGGTTGTTGATCCTGACAAATGCATTGCCTGTGGATTTTGTGCAAACTCATGTCCCTGCGGTATCTGGGATATGAAGCAAGCTGCACCGATTGAGTAAAGGCGACAAACCGTTACACTGTCTTGTCTGGTTTGCAGAAATGCAATCCGAGTGCGGTTCGGTGTGATATTTCATGCCGAACCGCCTTGTTTTCCTGAGACGGGAACGCTACATTCCATCCAACCGGGAGATATGAATGCCGAATCAAGCATTGTCGGATTTGATCGTTTTTCTTGAAAAAACCGCCGCAGACGTCAAACGTTTGGAAGCGGAAGCTGAAATACTTATTCAAAGCGAAGGGCAAATTGCCTTTCAGACAAAAGTGGAAGACAAGGCCGAAATACTCGCTGCCCTGGGCGAAAAGGCCTGGAGATTGACCGAGAGGATTGAAGGGGAGCTGAGTAACGAGATAGCTCGAAAACTTGAGCAGTTTTCCATGAGCGCAAGTGCGGCACTTCGGATCGGCAGTGTCTTTTTCATGACCGCATTGCTCTATCCCGAGGATCACAAGCCGGGCGAACCCAATGATCTTGAAGTACTCATTCAGGATTTGAAGGGGAAAGTCTAATTCGGGAGTTTGAAATTCCGGTCTTTCTGGGCGGCTTTTCTGGCTGCCTGCTGTTTTTGGCCGAGCAGGACGATTTCATGGATCGCGTCATCCTGTGTCCTGTCGAGGTCCTCGAAGACGCAACCGACCGATCCGCGTTCGTGACGCATGACTTTGCACATGACTTCTGAAACCTTGTTCTTGCCGTCAAGGTAGATGTTCATTTTGAGTTTGACCCCGCTTTTTACGCGAGGTTTCTCGAAATCGAACCCAAGGCCTGTTGCACTGATATCCGTGACCGGGAATTGCTTGTTGAGCCGGGAAACATGCACAGTCAGGTTTTTGACCGAAATTCTCATGGCGTTACGGTTCTTGGATAGTGTGTCTTCGCCCTTGAGGGAGATGCTGAACCCCAAGGCCGCTTCATCGATGGGGGCGGCGTGAACCGTTTTGGTCTTTTTCCGTTTATTTCCCTTGCCGCTGATGCTGATGAGCAGGTTGTCGGAGGTCGTGTTCTTTGAGGACTTTTTCCGCTTTTCCTTGACTGGTTTGGTTTTGGAGGATTGACTTACATTTGTCTCCTCGGTCGGAGCTTTTTTCTTTTTTTTTGATATACCTTTTTTTGCGACTTTTTTACTGGTCGCGTTCTTTTTCCCGGGTGTACCCTTGCCGGATTTTGAAAAAAAATTCGATATGATATCAAAAAGGCCCATGGTTCACCGCTTTGAGCTGAAATTCATTTTGTTACGGCATTATTATTATGCAAAACGGGTGGTTCTGACAAGAGATCGTTTGAGAATGGGCAAGGGAGTAGCTGAAAATATTATGAAGAGGGTTGACATTTAACGGTTTTGAGGAGAATGATCTATCATCTTTTCAAGCTTTAGAGGGTTGATCGAGGAGGAATAACATGATTGGTGAATTGCTTTCCGGAATGGCTCATAGTTCTGGGCCCGGTTTTGTCGGTGTTTCCCTGATTTTCATCTACCTTGCCTGGATTCTTGTTATCGGATGTATCCGTGTCAAAGAAGCCATGGACGAGGACCACCACTAGAAAATTGAAACGCGATGCATATGCATCGCGTCTTGATCTTTTTGAGAAAGACCGCCTTCCTTTATTGGAGGGCGGTCTTTTGTTCAGACTGCGCAGGATCCTTCCTGGTTCTCGAGCACGACTTCCAGCAGGTATTGCCCATAGCTGTTCTTGTTCATCTTGCAGGCAAGTTCCTTGAGTTGGGCGCGGTCGATGAATCCCATTCTGAAGGCGATTTCTTCAGGACTGGAAATGACGTATCCTTGTCTTTCCTGGACTGCGCGGACAAAGCTGGACGCGCCGTGCAGGGATTCATGGGTGCCCATGTCCAGCCATGCATAGCCTCGGCCAAGGGTCTGGACTTCAAGGTCACCGCGTTCAAGGTATATTTTGTTGATGTCGGTTATTTCCAGCTCACCTCTGGCAGAGGGTTTGAGCTTTTTCGCTATGTCCATGACATCGTTGTCGTAGAAATAGAGCCCTGTCACTGCATACTTGGATTTCGGATTAACTGGTTTTTCCTCAATGGAAAGTGCCCGGTAATCCTTGTCGAATTCCACGACACCGTAGCGTTCCGGGTCTTTCACGAGATAGGCGAAAACAATGCCGCCCTTTTCGAGGCTGCCTGCCTTCTTGAGAATGGAGCCCAGTCCGTGTCCGTAGTATATGTTGTCGCCGAGGACCAGACAGACATTGTCGCTACCGATGAAATCTTCGCCGATAATGAAGGCCTGGGCCAGTCCCTCTGGCTTGGGCTGTTCACGGTATTCAAGGTTGAGACCGAGTTGGGAACCGTCGCCGAGCAACTCCTTGAAACGAGGCAGGTCATGGGGGGTGGAAATGATGAGAATGTCCTTGATCCCGGCCAGCATGAGCGTTGACAGCGGGTAGTAGATCATCGGCTTGTCATATACCGGCAAAAGTTGTTTGCTGACCACGCGGGTCAGAGGGTGGAGTCGCGTGCCGGAACCGCCGGCAAGGATGATGCCTTTCATGTGGGCCTCGCTGGTGCTGTGATTTACTTCGCGTTTGAGTTAGGATACATCCCAACTGCACGGTCGCAATGCAGTATAGGACCGGGATAAAACAAAAAGCAACAGGCATTTGGCTGGTTTGAAACCAAGAGGATTATGAATACTCCATATTTTCAATTTTCCGGTGGCATTTTTGTGGCCCTGTTTTTTATGGTGGCCCTGTTTTTCCTGTTCATCTTTCTGCCGGTGAGCATCGTGGCCGAGGCCTTTTCCAAGCTCGGACTGACCCCGGCCCAAGGGGTCTTGATGCTCATTGCCATTCTTTTGGGCAGAGGGGTGAATCTGCCTGTGTTCACAAGTGAACGCCTGGTCGTTGTGCAGACGCCCAGTACTTTCAATTACACAATGGATGCGGCTGGTCACCCTGTCAGGATCGAGCAGGAGACTTCCAACGAGTTGAAAAAACAGGTTTTTGCCGTTAATCTTGGTGGGTTTGTTCTGCCCTTGCTGTTGTGTATCACCTTTCTCATCCGTCTGCACATGAATGATCAGGACGATGGGGTTTATACCTGGATCGCCTTTGCCATGGTTATGGTGGCCGGAGGGTGTTATGCCATGACCAAAGCTGATCCGTTCACCGGATTGCGTCTGCCCCTTGTCATGCCCGCGTTGATGACATTTGTATCGGTGTTCTTTTTTGTGCCTGAGCCGTTTCGGCCTGTGGCGGCCTATGTGGCTGGAACGATGGGGACCATCATTGGCGGTAATCTTGTTCCGCTTCTTACACCGCGCATTCGGGACTCGGTCGGAACTCCGCTGGTTTCCATTGGTGGTGCCGGGACGTTCGGGGGCGTTTTTGTTGCCGGTATACTGGCTGTATTGTTGGCATAATTTTTATCAGGTAGTGAAAGGAGAGGCCATGGCCGTGTGCAAAATTTCATTGTCCCTGAATATCCCCTTGAAAAAAGGTGAGCGGATTTACATCTGTTCCGATGGAGTTGTTGCTCCTCATGGTGTCTTGAAGTCTCGGTCTGCCTTACCTGCAATGCGCGTGGGTGACAGGCTTGTCGAGGGAGACGGTGGTTTTCGGGTTTTGTCTGTCGGATGGATGTCCGGTGGGGCAAGGGACGCATCCGGTCGGGTCTATCTGATTGAGGCAGAGCACGATCTCAAGAGTGGAGAGCTTCATTGTTCACTGGAGAGCAGAGGGTATTCTCTTGCCTGGATCACGTTGAGCGACAAGGGCTCTGCAGGAAAGCGGCATGATGAATCCGGGCCTCTGGTTGGTGAAATCGTTGCCCGTCATCTTGACCTTGGCCTGACCCAGGGATTTATCATTCCGGATGAAGTTGATCAGTTGAAAGGGCTTTTGAGTGATCTTGCCCTGGTGCAGGGATTTGACCTCATTCTCACCACTGGGGGAACAGGGGTTGCCCCTCGTGATATTACGCCCGAGGCAACGCTGGCAGTTATCGAAAAGAGGTTGCCCGGATATGAGCGAGCCATGACTGATGCGAGTCTGGCAAAAACACCGCATGGCGCGATTTCCCGTGCTGTTGCCGGTACTCTCGGCCATGCAGTTATAGTCAATATGCCTGGCAGCCCCAAGGCCGTGGCCGAATGTCTGGAACCGCTTTTGCCGACATTACGTCACACCCTTGAGAAATTGCAGGGAGATCCCTCTGATTGTGCCATTTTGCGTAAATAATCCGCACTTTTTGGGTTGCGGCTTTGACGGAGAATTGTTACACAAGTCATGACCAATTGTTGCAAGTTCAACAGAACCTTAGAAGAATCAAGCAGGATAAAAAAATTATGCGCCTTAAACGGTTTTTGGCTTTAGCTCTGGCACTCTTTATTCTCACGGGTTTCTCCACCCTGGCTTTTGCACAGGATGCAGACCCCGACATGGGGACGGATGCGGCAGTTGAAGCAGATGATATTTCAGGTGCGTTCGACCTCGAACGTTCAGTCAAGCGTGCTCTGGCACTCAATCCGAGCATGACGGCCATCAGATCACAGCTTGAGGGTTCCAAATTCGGCACCCGTTCCAAGCTTGGCAGTTTCGGACCGGCGTTGAGTGGAACATATGGCTACAAGAATTACGGGCGCAAACTTGCTGCCACAGGAAAGCACGGCGATTGGGTCGGTTCCCTGAATGTCAGTCAGCCTGTCTTCAAGGGATTCAATCTGCTTGCCAACTGGCAGAAGGCCGCACTGACCGAAGAGTCCACTCAGGCCTCTTTGACCAATGTGGAATTGTCGCTTATTTCAAGCGTCCAATCCAACTTTTTGTCCCTGCTCAAAGCCCGTATGGATGTCAAAAGCGGAGAGGACTCCGTTGCCCGTCTTGAGTCTCAGCTCAAGGTTATCAGTGCCTTTTACGAGGTCGGACTCAAGCCAAAAGCCGAAGTTCTGGATGCTGAAGTCGATCTGGCCACGGCAAAACAGGATCTGCTGATGGCTCAGAACGAAGTGTCCACCCAGCAGGCCCAGCTCAACACGCTTTTGAACATTCCGCTTGAAGCTGATGCAAACTACGTTGGTGAGCTTTCTCATGTTCCTTTCAGCCTGAATCTCAAGGAGTGCCTGACACGGGCCTACAACGGCAGGCCTGACCTTGTCGTTGGCAAGAAGAGTGTTGAGATAGCCCAGAAGAATTCCACAATTGCTGCAAGCAGTTTCTATCCTTCAGTCGATGCTGATTGGGACTATTACGGCAAGGGTGTTGACGCCGGGTTGAGTCGTGGCACATATTCCCACGCTTCCAAGGAGTATTGGACTGTTGGTGTTCAGGCATCCATGACCATGTTTGAATGGGGTGCCGATTACTACGATTACAAGCAATATGAAGAGACCGTGAAGCAGGTCGAGGCCGAACTTGAGGACACACGTCTCAACGCCGGGTTCGAGGTCAAGCAGTCTCTCTTGAATATCAACGAAGCCGCTGATCGCATCTCGGTTGCCCAGAAGTCCGTTGAAGCAGCAGAGGAAGCGTACCGTATGGCAGTGGCCAGATATCAGGCCCAGGTCGGTACCAATACAGATGTGCTGAATGCCCAGGCTCGATTGACGACCAGTGAGGCTCAGCTTTCCCAGGCTCTTGCCGATTACGGAACAGCCATTTCCACTTTGTATGTTGCCATGGGCGAGAAGAATCTCGGTCTGACAAAGTTCGAGTAGGTTTATGTTTACTAGCCGCAAACGCTCCTGGCAGGCTCAGGGCATGCTGTGCGACAAATGCGGGCTTGATCTGACGGCCTATCGTGGTTGCCGGGAAGTGACGTTGCGATGTCCTTCATGCGGAAAGGCCTATGAACTCAAGGAATATGCGTCCGAAATGGATGACGATTTCGAGGAGGAAATGGGATTTGTTCCCATGGACAGAATTTGATTTTACTGCCACCAGTCGCTTGAGACGTGCGGTCTTCGTTTACTCGTTGACCGCCGTTTTTGTATATGCGCTTTTCCTTTCTCCTTTGGCTACAGCAGCTACAGCAGACAATGTGTGGCATCCTCTTGTGGACCGTTTGGCCGAGGATGGATTTGATCGGACATATGTATCTGCCCTCTTTTCCCGTAAAAGTCTGAAATTCTCTCCTGAAATCATGGCTCGGAAGATGAACGTCCTGCTTGAAACCAGGCTTTCGTCCAGGAAGCCTGAACCTGGAACCAAGCCGGAAGTCATGGCTCGGTATTTCAATCCGATTCTAATTGCTGGTGCATATGGTTTTTATCGTGATCACAAGGAAGATTTTGTAGTCATTGAAAATCGATATGCCGTTTCGGGCGAGGTTCTGACGGCTCTTTTGCTTGTGGAGACTAAACTTGGAACCCAGGTGGGCAAGCATAACGGACTTTCCATATTGGCAAGCATGGCTCTGGCGCATGATTTTGAATTAATTAAACCATATATCAAAAGAAAGGATATTTCAGACGAGACCCATACGTGGTTGGTCAGGCGGACCGGGCAAAAGGCAGGCTGGGCATATGAGGAACTCAAGGCACTTATCAGCTATGCTCAGAAAAACGGGAAGGACCCGTTGATCATTCCCAGCTCGATGTATGGTGCCATTGGATTGTGCCAATTCATGCCTTCAAATGCGATTCATTACGGCAGGGACGGCTCTGGAGACGGAATCGTTGATCTCTTCAATACCCTGGATGCATTGCACAGCATGGCGAATTTCATGAAAAAGCATGGTTGGAAGAAAGGGCTGGATCGCAAAGGGCAGTTGAAAGTCGTTTATCGCTATAATCATTCGGAAAGTTATGCCATGACCATTCTTGCCGTGGCAGACAAGATCAGAAGAACCAACGCCTTCTTTGGAAATTAATCTTCGTCCAACAATCTGCGGTAGAGGTTCAGGCTTCGCTTGAGAAATTCGTCCAGAGTCAGTTGGGACATGGTCCTTTTCTGGGCGGCGAGAACGTCATTTTTGAGAGAGCTTTCCCTGGCAATACTGGCGATAGTCGATGCCAGTGCTTCAGTATCCCCCGGCTGCACGAGCATGGAAGGATCAACAAGGTCGGGCATGACGCCCACGTTCGTGGAAACGAGAGGACGTCCTGTAGACATGATTTCAAGGGCGGATCGGGCAATTGCTTCGGACCAGAGGGAAGCGACAACCCCGATGTCGAGAGCGGAAATGCAATCCCTGATATCGTCACGCTTGCCACTGATGCGCGTGATACTCTTGATGCCGAAGTCATCAATCCAGGCTTCGACCTGATCGCTCGTTATGGCCGTGTCAAAACCGATCAGAAACAGGCGGATATCGGATAAACCCTGTTGTGCCAGATTTGCGATGGCTTCAATCGTTTCCTTGTGCCCCTTGACGCGGTCAAAACGCCCGAGCAATCCGACCACGATATCATTGGGCGCAAATCCGAATTCCTCTCGCACGCGGTCCCTTCCTGCTTGATCGAATCTGAATTTGTCAGTATCGACTCCGCCATGGATGAGCCAGACTCCGTGTCCGGGGGTGCGCATTCTTTGAAGGAAGTAGTTTGCCATATGACGGTTCGTGACCACAACGGCATCTGCCACTCCGGCATGAAGCCAGCGGTTGAGGACGTCACGCCTCGGGGGGCGTTGATCTCCTCGGGTGCGAACGAGCTTGAAGTTGAAACCGAGAAGTTTGAGCAGACCCCAAAGGAAAAAACCTTCCCCCCGGTGGCAATTGACAATATCAGGACGATGCGTCCTGACAAGTTGTATGATATGCTTTGTTGCAGCGGCAAAACGGATGGGATTCGTGGTGTTCAGATCGACAGACACGGTTTTGAGCCCCATTTCCTGAGCCACCTTTTCGGATTGGGTGCCAGCCTGCGTCAGGGTGATCACATCATGCCCGGCATCGGCCAGAAGACGGCTGAGGGTAAGCGCGTACCAGGCTGTGGCGTTGAACCAGCGAACATTGATTACTTGAAATATCTTCATATACTCTGCCTGAAATGATTGTTGAATGCTCAAGATGACAGTTCAAGGCGGTGAAAGCAAGGTCTTAGATTCATGGATGATACCTTAGTTTCAGTCATACTTCCCACATACAATCGGGCCGAGTATCTTTCGGTGGCCCTTGATTCGCTTTTTGCTCAGACCCATCAGCGGTGGGAGTGCATCATCATTGACGATGGTTCCACTGATAACACTTTGCAGGTCCTGGCTTCCTACGAGGATCCGAGGGTTGTCTACATGTATCAGGATAATCAGGGGGTCTCTGCTGCCCGCAATGTTGGCATCAGCCGATGCAAAGGAGACATGCTAGCACTTTTGGACTCTGACGACGAGTGGTTGCCGAAGAAACTTGAAAGGCAGTGTGCATATATGCGCGCCAACGGATTCGAGATTTGTCAGACAGATGAAATCTGGATTCGCAATGGGAAAAGGGTCAACCAGAAACGCAAGTATGCCAAGCCGGAAGGGTGGTTTTTCGAGGCATCTCTCGAGATGTGTCTCATAAGCCCGTCGTGTACTATGTTAACCCGCAGGGCATGGGATGAAATCGGTCCGTTTGATGTAGAAATGCCATCGTGCGAAGATTATGACATGTGGCTTCGTGCCTGCTTGAAATTTCCTGTTGGATTGTTGTCTGAAAAGCTTACAATCAAGCATGGTGGCAGACCGGATCAGTTGTCCAATTGTGTTCCGTGTGCCGATCTTCATCGTATTCGTGCGCTCATTAAAATCTTGCAGTGTGGCGATCTTGACGCAACACAGTATGCTTCTGCCCTGGCAGAGTTGGGGAAAAAGGTGGAGATCTATAGGCAAGGGTGTGAAAAGAGGGGGAGAATCGACGAGGCAAATCGGGTTTGGAACTTGTTTTGCATAGTTCGAAATGGGGAAAAAATTCCCTTGAATACATTGTATTAGCTAATTGTGTATGGATTTTAAATGCAGTCGGGCGATCAACTCCATGGCGGAGGTGGTGGTCGAGGCTTGAGGTGAACGCGTGCCGACCATTGTCAAACTCATAGAAGGTCTCCCCGAAATAAATCAGTCCAGGCTGGTTGCTTCGGGGTTTGGTCTTTGGGTGACCTGGAAAGGGAATCTTAACAATGCGGTGGACAATACCCTTCTCGAGTATGGCGCGTTGTGTGTCGCCCGTGAAAAAGATCAGGCTCTGTGGTTTTGCAATACGACCGAAATCTTTCGTGCCTTGGCCCGGCTTCAGGTGTGGTCTCGTGTCAATCCCATGCCGGTCTTCTGCCAGGTCGTCCCGCTCACATTCCTTGTTGGGTATAGTCTGGAATACACGGTTTCCCTTTCTGTTGAACTCGACCGGCAGGATGCGCGCGTTTCCGATGATTTTGAAGTGGTCATTCATCCCAAGCTCAAGGACAAGGTCAACAGCCTTGCCGGACTGACAACGGAACAACTCGGCAATGTGGAAGGCCTGGCTGCTGTTGAGTGGCTTCGTCTTCAGGTCGACCAGGGGCTGGATTATGAATCCCTTCGGAAGTGGTTCTTCATAATCAAGCCGCTTGGTAAGATGTCGGATAAGGAAAGCATCCTGGGATGGAGGGATTTCTCGGTTGAGATCATCGAGTTGCTCCAGAAGCTCGGTCTCAAGTATATTTCAGATGTCAAAGAGGGGGCCATCTTCTTTCCTCTCGACAGTTTTCGTCTGCTTCGTTCGTTTTGCAGCGAAATCCTGACCCTGATCAGGACGGTCAAGGAAGACCCTGAAAAGAAATATTGGCCTATTGTCATGGCGGCAGTTGCACAAGGCAATCTGCAGTTCACGGGAGATCTTCCGAACAAGGTCGAGTTGGATTGGAACCGTCTGACACCTGATTATCCGTATGTCCGCTTCATGGACGGCTTCCTTCTTTCGGAGTGGTTTCGCATGGATGAGGCCAGGTACGGTACTGATCAGGTTTCCTTGGAATCCTGGTGTACTCTTGCCTCAAAGGAGGGAGGAGGCTATATCGGCCATGGGACCATGCAGGTACTGCTTCCTGATCTGTTGGTCCTGGCTGAAGGGGAAGAATGTTTCTATTGCGGGCAGAAGAATCATAAACCCGGGGATTGCCCGTCAAAGACACTTCCCACACCACATCCGCAGGTCTGGCACCTGTTGGCCAAGATCGACATAAAGGACTTTTCCAAAGGGTTCAACGAGATCGACGCAGCTGTAGACAAGGAGGATTTTTCCAACTCCATTCTGGCTGTCATGAACTCGAAGAATACCCTGCAAAGCGTCTTGGCACGGGCGGTCTTTGAAATTAACTGCCCGTCGCAACTGCGGACGTTGAAACTTGTCTGGCGCAGTAGGGGCAAGGAGTGGGCCGATGGTCTCAAGCAGTTGGCTCCCAAGGAAGGGGAGTTCATATGGGACGCTCTGGATGCTTTGGAGGCCGGAGATCTGCCAGCGACCGCAGAACTCATCAAACAGGCTCAGCTCAAATATCAGCGCAGTTATCAGCCTCATTCCCTGTGGGGATTCTGGAATTTGGAAAATGGGGACGCCAACCAGGCCCTTTTCCATTGGCAGGAAGCGGAGCGCATGAGTTTCACGCCTCTGCAGCAAGGGTATTTTTCTTATTTGCAGGCTCGTCTCATGGAAGTTGAAGGCAACCTCAAGGATGCCATCAATGCATACAAGCACGCCAATTCCTTTTCTCCCAGTTGGATAGATCCTGTTTATCGGCAGGGTGTGTGTATGGTTAAAATGGGATTTACCGGTCAGGCCATGGATCTTTTTTTTGATCTCGTCGGTCGTGATCCTCATGTGTTTAACCGCATACTTGTAGATCCTGAGATTGATCGTGGTCGTGTCCAACTCATGAGTTCCCTTTGGGAACGGTGGGCTGATGCAGAGGCGGATGTCGAGGAAGCACGATTGAGAGTTGAAAAGCTGACCGACGATATCGCTAAGCGATTTGACGAAAGCCATGGTTTTTTCGAGAACGCAAACGAGGAATTGGAACGGCTGAAGAAATTCGGTGTTACCAATAATTACGTGGCCTATCGATTGTTGCTCAAAGGGACTGAGAAGTTCGGAGGTTCTCTGGATGATGAAGTCAAGCGTGAAGTCAAGCGCATCAATGCAAATCTGGAGTATCTTTCTGATCGTGTGCGGGAAATTCAAAAGGAAGCCGCGTGGTTTCCATTTCCAAAATTGCTGCTCGAGTTCAACAAGGATTTCAATTTCTGCGTGGACAAGATCAACTGGATCAAGACTCAGAATCTCAAGGACGCGGATAATTTTCGAAAATCCATTCGACTGCTTGAGGAAATCGAAGATCATATTGACACTTTGCAGGGGCGTCTCGTCACTTTGCGCATTGTTCGTGACAGCACGCTTTTCATTCTGATGCTTGGCCGTAATTTCATCTGGTTCGAGTTGGTAGGTTTGGGATTGCTCCTTGTTGGCGTGCCTGCCTTGGTTTATTTTACTCAGGATGTTCGGGGGAACTTCATTGTTGACATGATCAATGATGAAAGCCAGCGATGGGAAATTTCCAAGGGGTTGGTCATCATATTGAGTGTTTCCTGTGTGGCTCTTGCGGCCATCAAGAGTGCCTTTACTTTTGAAAAGAGAAAGAGGGAGCTGTTTCAGCAACTTGATGACGAGATGCGCGAATCAGCTCCGCGTCGTTATTGATTATCATTCATATCCGCTTCCCTAAAAAAAGGTTTCTGGGTACTGTTTCATGTCGAGAATCATGACATGAAACGGAGGCAGTATGCATAAACTGGTGTTGATCCGGCATGGACAGAGTGAGTGGAATCTTGAAAACAGATTCACTGGCTGGACTGATGTGGATCTGACAGAGCAGGGCATTCGGGAAGCCATTGATGGCGCGAAGCTCCTCAAGGCAGAGGGATTTATTTTCGATGTTGTTCATACTTCGCTTCTGAAGAGGGCGATCCGCACGTTGTGGCTTGTGCAGGATGAGATGGATTTCATGTGGCTTCCGGTTTTCAACACATGGAGACTCAATGAGCGGCATTATGGTGCGCTTCAGGGGTTGAACAAGGCAGAGACTTCCGAAAAATATGGTGATGAACAGGTGTTTATCTGGCGGCGTAGTTACGATATCCCACCGCCGGAGCTTGATCTCAGCGATGATAGATATCCCGGACACGATTCGCGGTATGCTTCCCTGTCATCGGAAGAGTTGCCTCGGTGCGAAAGTCTCAAGACGACCATTGATCGCACCATGCCCTACTGGTTCAAGACAATCGCTCCCCAAATACAGGATGGCAAACGGGTGCTTGTCGTGGCCCACGGAAATTCCCTCAGGGGACTGGTCAAATATCTTGATGACGTGAGCGACGAGGACATCACCAAACTCAACATTCCCACCGGACTTCCCCTGGTTTATGAGTTGGATAAGGAACTCAAGCCGATCAGGCACTATTATCTGGGCGATCAGGAAGCCGCTGCCAAGGCTGCCGAGGCAGTTGCCAACCAGGCCAGGGGCGGGTAGTGCTTGTCCGTCATGGACGGGACAAAATTCACGAAACAATTGCTTGATTGGTACGATGCCAATGGACGGGAGTTGCCTTGGAGGCAAACTCCCGATCCTTATGCTGTCTGGGTTTCCGAGATAATGGCCCAGCAGACACAAATAGATCGTGTCATCGGCTATTTCGGACGTTGGATGGAGCGGTATCCCGATCTTGCTGCATTGGCTCAGGCCCATGATGATGAAGCTCTCAAGCTTTGGGAAGGGCTGGGTTATTATTCCCGCGCTCGGAATATGCTCAAGGCTGCTGTTCTGATAGCAAGGGAGCATGGTGGTGTCTTTCCGGCCGATCCTGCTATGATCCGAGCCCTTCCTGGAGTCGGAAAGTATACTGCAGGGGCCATTTCCAGTATTGCTTTCGGGCTGCCTGAACCAGCTATTGATGCCAATGTTCTCCGGGTATTTGCTCGCCTGCTGGATTTGAGCCGATCTGTCCGGGAAACGACGAGTGCATCACACATCGAAGAACAGGTTCGTATACTTTTGCCTGACGACAGGCCTGGGGATTTTAATCAGGCACTCATGGAGCTTGGGGCCTTGATTTGTTCCAAGCGTCCGTCATGTGAACGTTGTCCGGTGCAGGGCTTTTGCATGGCATATGAAGCCGGTGTGGTTTCCGAGCGGCCAGTGCTCCCTGAACCCGCGAAGCGGATTCGAATCGACATGGCGACTGGTGTCCTTGTGCACGATGGCAGGATTCTCATTCAAAAGCGGCGTCCCGGAGATGTTTGGCCCGGACTTTGGGAATTTCCGGGTGGTGTCATCGAGTTGGGGGAAACCCCGGAACAGGCCGTGGTCCGGGAATATATGGAAGAAGTGGCTTTGGATGTGAAACCTGTTAGTAAAATTACTGTGATATCATATGGCTATACGAAATATCGAGTGACCATGCATTGTTATCTTTGCCGGTTGGCAAATGGCGACCAGCTTGATCCGATTTTTAACGAGGCGGTCCAAGGTGGTTTTGTCACACCAGATGGTCTTTCTGAATATGCATTTCCTGCCGGCCATCGTCGGCTTATCGAATTCATGAAAAATGACATTCGGTATGGAGATGGTTTCTTTATTCTTTAGTTTCCTCATTATTATAACATCTTGTGTTCGTAGGCACACCCTTTGCTACTCTCAGTGCGGAGGCTTGTATTCAAGCCAAAACTTTGACGTAGGAGAGGCGAAATGTCTTTCAGCAAGATTGGTGATTACAACGCCATTGCTGCCTTGCAGGCGGGCAAGGGTGTCGGCGGTGCCGGGAAGAATGGGGCGCAGGATGCACAGCTTCAGGCTGCATTCAGCAAGCAGATGGAGATGACGCAGAGTCTTTTTGGAGATGGGTCAGAGCGATATGGGGAGGGGGATTCTTTTGGTTCATTTGATTCTTCTTTGATAAATGATTCCAGGATGTTTGATGCTTTGACAACCATATCCAGACTGATGCGTGATGAAGCCGGGTTGCCGCAAAGAACTGTTGCACCGCAAGTGGGTGCGGCACGCATGCAGCAGAGTGTTCCTGCATCGCAACCATTATCCGGCATTGATGTCGGGTCTCTTTCGGCGCGGTTCGAGTCTGGCGGAGCTGGTGTAGCAGCGATAGGGTATGACCGTGTGGGTGGGACATCCTATGGCAAGTATCAGATTGCATCCAAGCCCGGTACAATGGATCGTTTTCTCGAATTTCTTGATGAAAAGGCACCGGAATGGGCAGGCAGACTGAGAAATGCAGGTCCGACCAATACCGGTTCCAGAGACGGAGGCATGCCGACCGAATGGAAAGCCATAGCTGGTGAGAACTCACAGCTCTTTGAAAAGCTGCAACATGATTTCATCGGCAAGGAAACCTACATGCCTGCCCGTGACATGATTCTCAAACAGACCGGTCTGGATTTCGACAATGCCCCTCCGGCTTTGCGAGAGGTCCTTTGGAGCACCTCCGTGCAGCATGGTCCAACAGGTGCGGCCAGGATTTTTAACAAGACCATTGATCGTTTTGTTGGCAGCGGGAGTGATGGTGACTTCAATTCCAAGCTCATAGAGGGTGTGTACGATACCCGTAAAGGCCAGTTTGGCTCGTCCACCAAACGCGTGCAGCAGAGTGTTGTCAGTCGCCTGAACACCGAGAAGCAGCTCGCCTTGAACATGCTCGGCAAGACGCAGGTTAATCGTATCGTTTAAGGGTCTGTCAGATTGATTTTGTTGGATTTTGAGACGCGAGAGATCGCGTCTTTTGTTATGCGAGAGTCTTTTCCAGAGAAGGGTCTAATTCGACGCGCAGTGTGCCGAGTTTCTTGTCTACCGCAACCTGACCTTGTGCAAATCCTTTGACCTTGCGAACGTCTTTCACCAGAGCATACATGATGTCGGCTTTGGTATCCTCGCTACGATAGCTCTTGAGGCCGCAGAGAATGGCTGCCTCGATCAGTGTGGTGTCTGGCACTTCATGGCCTGGATGGTCCCGTTTGAGGATGACATGCGAGCTTGGGCCGTCCTCAACGTGGAACCAGTAGTCAAAGGAACTCGCCGCACGACTGAGCATGTCGTGATTGGCTTTCTTGTTCTTGCCCCGGATGATCGTGAATCCATCGGACGACCGAAAAAGGGCTACAGCAAGGTCCTTGTACCGTTTCGGGAGAGATGGTGGTCCATCGGCGGTTTTCGTTTCCCCGTGTTCTGTCCGGGTAGGGTCAGACAAGCCAATTTTATCCAACTGTTCAATCTGGTTCAGCAATTCCTTGCGTCTTCGTTTGATATGAGGAAAGCCACGTTGCGCCTTGGCTGCAAGCTTGAAGTACTTCTCCATGTTCTCGGTGGGCGAGAGATGAGGATTGAGGGGGACTGTCATGGGGCCGTGCTCAGGGTGCGTTACTTCTATTTCATCCAGGCCTTCGGCCGTTTTGAAACGATAGAGTTCTGCCTGGAGAGCTTCGGCCTTGATCCTTTCATTATAAAGCTTTTGCAATCGGGCTTCTTCCACATCGAGATTGGACAGGGAGCGTTTGAGCTTTTTTCTGGCCCGCTTGATGAGTGTGCGTTCCGACTTTTCCTCGTCCATTTCCATGAGCGGAAACAGAGTGCGTTCGCCAAAGGTGTTGGCTGCATCGATTGCGGAATCGAATCGCTCTTCCTGCTTCAGGGAAGACCATGCAAGAGGTGGCAGCCAGTGGTTTTCGGTTCCGGGCAGATAGAAGACATTTGCGGAACCGCTTGCCACGTTGAAATAAAGGGCATGGGCATCCTCAATGGATCGGCTGGTGACCGCATTCCTCAAGGGTGGTGAAATGTGAGGATAGTCGCGCCAGATTTCCGGATCATCAAGAACATCTTCAAGGGCGGGCCAGTCCGGTTGTCGTCCGAATCGGTCGTCCAGTGCGTCCACGAGTTTCATGCCGGTTCTGCAATCCAGAATCAGATAGGTCCCGCTGCCGGGTTCGTCCCTGGGGGTGAGTTCCAAGGCAAGGCGCAGGTTGGGCCAATCAATGTGGCATGCCACAATCTTTCGGTTGCGGAGGCGTTTGCGGAACCACATGGCCATTGCCGGGGCGTTTTGCGGATTGGCCGGTTTGATGGGGGATAGGAAGAAATGGCCCGCCGATTTGGCGGGCCTGAAGATCAAGTGAAGTGGCGCACCACTATTCTGGAGTGTCAGAGTCCACACCCCAGGGGCTGGGCCGAATACTTTGTCGATTCGGCGTCCAGTCAGTTCGCAATCAAACTCGACAGCAAGGAAGCGAAAGAAGTTGGCTTCCATGACTGCTTGTTGGTGGTAGAAAGACGAGTCGGCGACTAGTCGCCGCGGACGGCTTCGTCTTCTTCCTGTTTGCTCTTGCAACCGATGCAGAGCGTGGTCATGGGCCGGGCTTTCAGGCGTTGAACGGAAATCTCGTTTCCGCATTCCTGGCAGGTGCCGAACTTGCCGTCTTCGATACGGTCCACAGCTTTCTGAATCTTCTTGATCAACTTGCGTTCGCGATCACGGAGACGCAGGGTGAAAGCCCTGTCTGATTCGGCAGTGGCCCTGTCAGCCGGATCGGCATATACTTCGCCGGATTCGGTCATGTCCTCGATGGTTTCCTCGCTTTTTCTGAGGATGTCGTCGAGCAAGCCTTTCAAGGTGTCTTTGAAGTACTGAAGGTCTTTTACTTCCATAAGGTACCTCCCCCTGTGAGTTGGATAATTCGGTTGAGGAGTTGATCACAAAGTCGCTCTTTTAGTGCAGTAAGCGGGTTGGTATACCAAAATATGGCTAAAAGTAAAGCCTTTCCATTAGTTGAAAAAAATCAAGAGGTTCATATGACTCTCAAATGCTGGAAAAAGAGAAGAATGCTCTTGACACTCAAAGAGAGCACGGGTAAACAGTGATTCGCTTTTGAGAGCGGGAATAACTCAGTGGTAGAGTGCAACCTTGCCAAGGTTGAAGTCGCGAGTTCAAATCTCGTTTCCCGCTCCAGAAAGGCGACATAGCCAAGTGGTAAGGCAGAGGTCTGCAAAACCTCCATTCTCCGGTTCAAATCCGGATGTCGCCTCCAACTAGCGGGAATAACTCAGTGGTAGAGTGCAACCTTGCCAAGGTTGAAGTCGCGAGTTCAAATCTCGTTTCCCGCTCCAGA
>JAEINO010000113.1 GCA_016342345.1 Pseudodesulfovibrio sp.
TCGCCATCGACCAGTACCGTGTATATGCCTGTGATGGAACCATCCCGGCTTTTGCCTGCTCGTTCCAGAAGCTGGGGGAGTTGGGCGAAAACGCTGGGAGTGTAACCGCCTCGGGTGGGAGGCTCTCCTGCTGCAAGACCAACTTCGCGGCCTGCCATGGCAAATCGTGTAACCGAGTCCATCATGAGCAGGACGTCTTTGCCCTTGTCTCGAAAAAATTCTGCTATGGCTGTTGCTGCATAGGCTGCACGCATTCTGATGAGCGGGCTTTTGTCCGAGGTTGCCACCACCAACACACTGCGAGCCATGCCTTCCGGGCCAAGATCGCGTTCCATGAATTCCACAACTTCCCTGCCACGTTCGCCAACGAGACCGATGACGTTTATGTCTGCCTTGGTGTAGCGCGCCATCATGCCTAGGGTTGTGGATTTGCCAACGCCGGAACCGGCCATGATGCCAACACGCTGGCCTTTGCCCAGAGTGAGTAGGGAATTGACTGAACGAATGCCGACGTCGAGAGGTTCGTTGATACGAGGACGTTCGAGTGGATTGGGCGGTTCCCGATGCAAGGGAACGAATGCCTCGGGAGTGAAGGAGCCTTTTCCGTCTAAGGGGTCACCGAAGGCGTCCAGGGCACGTCCAAGCATTTCATATCCAACAGGAACATGGGGTGGTGTTGCAGCGTTTTGTATCAGGCTGCCCGGGCCGATACCGCGCATGTCCGAATAGGGCATGAACAGACAGGCTCCATCGCGAAAGCCGACGACCTCGGCAGGGATGGCTTTGCCTCCGGGTGGCAGGAGATAGCAGACTGACCCCAGCGGGGCCTTGATTCCATGGCCTTCTGCGATGAGACCCACGACTTTGGTGACCTTGCCGAATGTCTGGCAGGGATCAAGTTTTTCGAGCAGTCCGAGTGTCGAACTTTTGGTCATGGATTAGCCTTCTGCTGTTTCACTGGTGATATGATCCGCAAGTTGTTCCAGGATGGGTTCTACCCCTGCCCAGCGGGTGGCGATGGAATTGTCGACCTTGCCCTCGGCAGCTTCGACAATGATGCCGCCCAATTCCAGTGACGGGTCACCTTTGACTGTCCAGTACTTGAGCGTTGGGTTGCGTTCCTGAATGGTTTTGAGAAAAGCTTCCAGATCTGTCGCATCTTCCGGTGCGCATTTAATGGCTAATTGACGCTGGGATTCGATGCGTTCCAGAGCTTCAAGCAGGAGGGCTTCAAGGGATGCGGTACGTTTTTCGTCCATTTCCACTTTGAGAGTTTTTTGCACAGCCATGCGGATGAGTCCCATTATGTCCTGCTTGCGGTCCTCGAAGATCGTTGAACCCTGGGCTCCAAGCTGGCCAAGAATATTTTCCACTTCAGTGGACATGGCCTGGGTGTGCTGCTTTATGTCGGCCTGTGCCTGAGCTATGCCGGTTTCGTATCCTTCGATGCGGGCAGTAGCGCGCAAAGCTTCGGCTTCAAGCTCGGCAAGTAGCAATATTTCCTTGGCTTTCTCCTTGGCCTTACCCTTGACGCGTTCCAGATATTGCTCGTTGGTGGCGTCATCCCATATGAGTTGTCGCTTGCCTTCAAGTTCCTGGATGCTCATCTCGTTGGGACCGGGTGAGTTCATGCCGATGACAACCTTGCCCGAGAGATTGGGGCTTTGGCTGTGGGAATGGTTAGATAAAGACATCGCTTCCACCTCGGCTGATAACAATTTTTCCTTCGTCTTCGAGACGACGGACGGTCTTGACGATATTCTGCTGGGCTGCTTCGACCTCGGAGAGTTTCTTGGGCGGCATGATTTCCAGATCTTCCTTGATCATTGCGCTGGCGCGCTCGGACAGATTCTTGAAGAACTTGTCCCTGAGGTCGTCTGAAGCACCCTTGAGTGCCACGGTGAGGTCTTCGTTGGAAACCTCCTTGAGGAGTTCTCGGATGGCGATGTCGTCGACAGCCTTGACGTCTTCGAAAACGAACATGAGGTTGCGGATATCTTCGGCCATCTGAGTGGATTCCTCTTCGATTTCGGAGAGGACTTCTTCTTCGGTATTGCGATCCACTGCGTTGAGAATTTCTGCAACGGACGGGATACCGCCGACTTTCTTGCCTTCCTTGCCACCCATGGCAATGAGCTGGCTTTGCAGTACCTTGTCCACTTCCATGAGCATTTCCTCGGCTACGGCTTCCAGTTTTGCCAGGCGCATGAGCACTTCGGCGCGAACGCCTGCTGGCAGGTTCTGGAGAAGCTCGGCAGCCTGGTCCGGGTGCAGATGCCCAAGAATCAGGGCCAGTGTCTGCGGGTGCTCGTTTCTGAGAATCTGGGCCAGGATGCGAGGGCTGACATTTTCCAGTTCCTGGAACGGCGTCGGGCCGGTGTCCAGATCAAGGGAATCCATGATGTATTTGGCGGTCTCTGCGTCCAGGGATTTGGTCAGCAGTCGTTTCACCATCTCCGGGCCACCCACAAGGAGTTCGGCTCCGTAGGCAAGTGCCTCGTTGTACTCCTTGAGCACTTCAAGTACCTGCTCCTTGGGAACGGAGTCGGTATCGAGCATGGCCTTAGATACAGCGGCGATCTCGTTGCGTTCCATTCGTTTGAAGACTTCCATTGTGAACTTTTCGCCAAGGGCGAGAAGCACGATGGCCGTTTTCTGGGGTCCGGAGAAGTCAGCCATTTTTCTATGCCTCCTGGATCAGCCAGCTCTTGAGCAGATGCACGGCTTGTTCCATATTGTCGTCGGACAGTTGCACTGCATGATTTTTTGCATTTTCGAGTCGCCTGGTGGTGTCCATGGCTTCCTCGTCCACTTCGTCTTCTTCCAGTGCAAGACGTTGCGCGCCGGGCAGACCTGCCATTTCCTCGATTTCCTGCTCGGCGACACGGGGTCTGATCAAGGCCATGATCACCGGGCGGACGACCAGAATGAGGAACAGGAAGATGAGGACACCGTTCAGGAACGGCTTGCCCAGACGCTGAGCGTATTCGAGCATGGTCCGCATCAGGGAATCTGCATCATACATATCCGGTGCGCCGAAGGAAATATTGCTTACTTCAATGGTGTCACCACGAATCTGGTCAAAACCGACTGTGTTGCCGATCAGTGCCTTGATGCGTTCGATTTCCTCGGCAGTGCGTGGTGTATACGTAGACTCATTGGTTTCCTCATTTGTCTCCCATGTACCATCCACGATAACCGCAACTGTCAGACGTCGCAACTCCCCAACGGGGGAAATTATGTTTTCTTCCTGCTTGTTGATCTCGAAGTTGGTTGTCCGGGCTTCGCGAGTGGAGTCCTGAGTCGTGCGAGTTCCGGAGAATCCATCGCCGCGGAAGTTGGCATCAGGCTCGCCACCTGCCAGAGAGGCCGCGCCAGCAGTGGATTCTTCACTACGGGTTTCGGAACGAACAACGGCACCGTCCGGGTCATAACTTTCCTTGCGGATGGTCTTCTGGCTGAAGTCCAGGTCAGCGTTGACTCTGGCTATGACTTTTTCTGGGCCGACAACTGGTCCGAGAAGTTCCATGATGCGCCTTTCCATCTTGTTCTCAACGCTAGCCTTGTATTCAATCTGGGTGTTGGAGATTGCAAGACCTCCGCTGTCGTCCTCGGGTGTGAATAGAGGGCGACCCTTCATGTCCGTGACTGTAATGTGTTTTGGATCAAGACCTTCGACTGCCATGGAAACGAGGTTGACGATTCCCTGAACTTCGTTGGGCTTCAGTTTGGCATCATCCTTGAGTTGCAGAACGATGGAAGCGGACGGAGGAATCTGATCCTCGATGAAAAGACTTTTTTGCGGAATGACAAGGTGAACCCTGGTTTTGTCGATTTGCGGAAATTCCGTGATGGTTCGAGCCAGTTCACCCTGAATGGCTCGCTGGTAGTTGATGTGTTGCACGAAATCGGTCTGGCCGATCTGGACATCATCGAAAATCTCGAATCCAATGCCCTGTCCGTGCAGGTTGCCTTCCCCGGCGACTTTCAATCTCAGTTCGTAGACGCGGTCGGCAGGGACCATGATGGTTTTGCCATTGTTTTCCAGAACATAATCTTCTTTGCCTGCCTGGAGCATGCCAACGACCCTGGATGCGTCCTCGGGATAGAGGTTGGTCATCAGGACTTTGTAGTCTGGTTTGTTCATCCAGAAAATCATGAGTGCAAAGGAGATGATAACGAAGACGGCAAGACCCGCGATAAGGATTCGCTGGGACATGGTGCGATCTGACCAGAATCCGTTGATTTTAGATAAGTATTCGGCGACGAACGGCGGCATTTTCTATCTCCTGAAGCTTGTTGGTTTCCGCTGGGTGGATCTACTAATGAATGCAGCCTAGAAAGGCATCTGCATGATTTCCTTGTAGGAAGTCATGATTTTGCTTCGTACTGCTCCCGTCATTGACATGGCGAGTCCTGCCTTTTGCAGTGAGATCATGAGTTCATGCACATTCTGGTTCTTGCCGGTTGCGAACTCTTCGATCATCGTCTTTTTTTCAGTCTGCAAGTCGTTGACCTTGGTCAGTGAGTTGCTCAGGGTTTCATTGAAATTCTGAACCGGTGCCTGAGGCTTTTGCAGCTTGTTGGCGACCGTATTGTCCACCATCCTGCGGCGGATATCCATGGAGTTCTGATATGCATTTATTGCGACACTTTTGACGACCATGATTTTTTCTCCTTACTCTTAGCCCATGCCTATCATCAAGGCTTTCTGAAACATGCGTTTTACCGAGTCGACGCTTTGTGCGTTGGCTTCATAGCCGCGCATGGCCTGCATCATGTTGGTCATTTCCTCGACAACGTTGATGTCCGGGTAAAAGACATATCCCTGGTCATTGGCATCAGGATGGTGAGGCTCGTAGGCTTGTCTGAAGGGGCGGTTGTCGGATGTGACTCCAAGCACCTTGACTCCATGCAGGTCGCGATTGAGCTGGTTGTCCATTGCCTTGTCAAAAGGTGAGTAAACCGGAGTAGACTCGAAGGAAACGGACTTGCGGCGGTATGGGCCTCCTTCAGCAGTCTTGGTGGTCCGAATGTTTGCCATGTTCATGGATATGACATTCAGATTGGCGCGCTGGGCCTTGAGGCCGGATGCTCCAATGTCGAGTGCAGTCATGAAATCCATTTTACTTACCTCCGTCCATTATGACTTTTTGCATTCCCGAAAAATTCTTTTTTATGACCATGGTCAGGGCATTGTACATGATGGTGTTTTTTGCCATGACGATGACTTCCTTATCCAGGTCAACGGTATCCTGTCCGTAAATTTCGCGTGCCTTGAAATCCTTGATGCCCTCTCCCTGAAAACCTTCCGGGTTGAATACGGCAGGAAGGTGATCCTTTTGTGTTCGAGTCATCTTGCCTCGGGCATCCTGATTGAGTGCTTTTTGCAGAGTTCCTTCGAACTCAAGGCGTCGAGTCCGGTAACTGGGTGTATTTACATTTGAGATGTTTCCGATGACGGTATTTTGACGTTCAAGCCTCAGGTCCAGGACCTTGGCCGTCAAATCAATGTGTTTTTCGAAAAGTGCTCTCATGCCTTGATCCTCCTGCGTTCCGTACTCATTTGGATTTTAGGCGGGAACATTTTCCGCCGAATCCATGGGAGGAGTAGCAACTAGCGTTCCAAACGTGTAACAATCTGTTTTCATGAGAATAATTGTAAAATCTGACGATATTGTCCCAGTTGGCGGCAGAAAAATGGCAAATCACCGGATATTTCTATGTAGTATCTGTAATGCGTGGGTATAAATTTCCGTATGGTTTTAATGAAAGAGTATGGGTATTCATGTTGAAAACAATGGCTGGTTTTCATAAAACTGTTTTATTTCAAGCGGATAGTGGTTTTAGCGGGCGCATTTCAGAGTGCCTGTGGGTAGGCTTTTTACTAAAAATGTAAGGGGCTGTACCAGATAACTAGCCCATATGTTTTTTAACCCACTGTTTCAGCTGTTTAAACTGGCTTTGTGGATT
>JAEINO010000114.1 GCA_016342345.1 Pseudodesulfovibrio sp.
TTCGCATAGAATTCCCAGGAGCTTTTTATCACGTGATGGCACGTGGGAATGCGCGTCTTCCGATCTACGAAGACGATACAGACAGGAAGTGTTTTCTGGCGTTGCTCGAGACTGTGGCTGACAGATTCAATTTTGTATTTCATGCTTATTGCCTAATGGGTAATCATTATCATCTGATTGTCGAAACTCCCGAAGCAAATCTTTCCGTAGGGATGCGCCATCTCAACGGTGTGTATACTCAGTCTTTTAATCGTCGACATGGGCGTTCGGGACACGTTTTTCAAGGACGCTATAAGGCGATACTCGTTGATGCAGATGAATATCTCACTCAGTTGAGTCGCTATATCCTATTAAATCCCGTTCGCGCCAAACTGGTCAAAGCAGTCGAACAATACGCATGGAGTAGTTATGGGCAAACAGTTGGTCTGACAAAAGGCCCATACTGGCTGTCAGTTGATCCGTTGCTTTCTCGTTTCGGGGAGGATCGACACAAGGCCCAAGCTGAGTTCAGACGGTTTGTGACTCAGGTAGTTGAATGTGAAGAGTTTTTAAGGAAATTTTCCGGAGGTTTTTTGCTTGGTTCTCGGCGTTTCAAAGAATTGATTTCAAAAAAACTACAAAAAAGCCAGAAGATCAAAGAAATACCTGCCTCTGCTCGTTACGCTAATCGTCCCCCGCTGAATGAGTTGGTGCCGACGGAAGGGTTTTCCAACAAGCAGGAGCGGAATCGTGCAATTATCAAGGCCAGTAGAGAGTATGGATATTCCTACACAGCAATTGGCAAGGCCTTTTCTCTTCACTACTCAAGCGTCAGTGTCATTGTGAAAAAAATATAAAGCAAAACCTTATAATTCAAGACCTGACCCCTTTCTCTGTGACCCCTTTCTCTGACCCCTTTCTTGCCCTTTCTTGCCCTTTCTTGCCTATGTTTCTGAACTTCCTGCACTCTTAAAGGACGATGAAACTGGTATGACCACTCAGGTTTTCTTTAACGAGGAAACGAGAGAATTGGTGGCGGTTTTCAGAGGTTCTGACGAAGCGAAGGACCATACGTCCACGAATATTCCGCAGATGTTTGGCGTTGACCCTGGACAATACGCAAAACTGGAAGGGCTTCTTGAGTCTCTTAATCAATTAAAGAAAGATCTTAGCGCTGTAAAAATAACTGCAACCGGCCATTCTCTTGGTGGAGGTATGGCAATTGCTGCTGCTTCTACCGGATATGTCGAAAGTGCTGTTGTATTTAATCCTGCAGGAGTCCACTCTAACACCTATGATGCTGTAGGAGGAAATGCGGAAGATGCTCAAGACAAGGTTAAATCATACTCCAGTAGAGGCGATATACTTACTAATCTTCAAGACATGCTCAATTTCATGCTGCCGTCAGCGGTGGGTGAAAGGTATGTCGTTGAAGGAGGCGGGATTCACGGCATTGATGCTATGGTTCAGGCATTTGATAATCAAAAACGACCATAATACGAGGAATTGAAGTGAAAAAAGTTGTCATAATGTACCTTTTGACAAGCCTTCTGTTTTTGGGTGGTTGCGATGGACTAAAAGCCACAACACATGTTGCCTTGCAGCAATTACCAAAAAAAGAGATTCGGATTTCCGACTTGTTCCCAGATGACCGCATGGCCCAAAAAATGGCTGTTGCCGCTTCCGAAGGGGACCTGGAGCAGGTGGATGAACTCATCGCAAAAGGGGCAAACCCCAATGCTGTGGGAGAACATGTAATCACAGTTATCGGATGGCTACTCTACCGCCCAAACAAAGCGGGACTCAAACGCCTCTTCGAGCATGGTGCAGACCCCAATATTGTGTGGAAAGAATGGGACAAAAGCAGCGGTTGGGAGTGGTCATTTCTTCATCTGGCAACAAAATTGTCGCCAAAGATTGGTATTGATTATCTAAAAATGGCATTAGATATGGGAGGGAATCCAAATCTCACTGTCAAAAACATGTATGAACGCCCGATCGCGGTCGCTGTAAAACCAGCGTATCTATCTGCTTTTGCTGTTTTGTACAATGCCGGTGCCAAGTTGGAATATAACAACATCTATACCTCCCCGCTAATGAGATCTTGTACCGTTAGCAATTTCGAGTTGACTTTTTTTCTACTTGAGCAAGGTGTTGATTATATGCGTGGGGCTCCATTTGACTGGGCTAAGGATTATGCAGAAGAAAATGAGATTACCGGGCCGATATCTAAATTATGGTCAACCCTTCTATATGGAATTCTGCACAAAGAAAGCACTGATGACATGTGGTTCTGGCGTTGTGTTGACTTCCTTGAAAAAAAAGGAATGGATTTTGCCATCCCTGCAGATATAGAAAAGCTTCGTCCAGCAGTTTTGAGCACAAATCCGACATCCTACGAGCTTGAAATAGAGAAGCAAAAAAAGCAGCGAGGAGACATCAAAGCAATGGGGTCATCAAAGCAATGGGGTCAGGTCTTGTCAAAGCAATGGGGTCAGGTCTTGAATTATAAGGTTTTTCTCTGTTTTTTCGTCTCAATCGTCAAGGCAAGCCGGAACTATGGCTACTCCTACACTGCTATTGGTAAAATTTTTTCACTTCATTACTCAAGAGTCAGTGTTATTAGGATAAAAGTGGGTTTCAAAATCTTATAATTCAAGATCTGATCCCACTTCCTCTTTATTACTTGCCTACAAAAGTTGTTACTTTTTTGGGCGCGAAATGCCGACCGTGACTGTTTTGGCTTGGTGGCGGATGGTGTCGATGGGGCGGGTCATTTCCTCAATGGCCTTGTTGAGCACTGTGAGGATGTCTGGCAGTCGAGCTTCGGAGGCACAGATGGAAGCGGACTGGTTGACCAGCCAGAGCATGTAGTTGGCGAGTGCTGCGGGAATGCGGGCCGGGAGCGCGGAGTCCGTGGCCCCGGATGCGATGCGTTCATTGCACTTGTTCAATTGGTTGAGGAGTTCGTTGCGATCCCATTTGGTGGTGTCTTCGATCATGTTGCCGAGTACGATACGCGCTGCGCGGAACGGGGCGGCATGAGCGTCTATGGCCTTGGCAGCCATGACTCCCCACCAGTGTCCGGCTACTGTTTCCAGTACGAAATCCAGGCCGCCGCCCACGCGGGGGACCTTGATTGTTGCCTCGGCAATGCCGTCGAACCGGGTTTCATCCTCGGCGCAGAAGACGATGGGTGAGCCGTTGTGTGCCTTGAATATGGTGGTTTCCTTGACCGTGTCCATGACAACCATTTCAGGCAGGTCGCAGGCCATGACCAGTGTCAGCGGTTCGGTGGAGAGGTCAATGTGTTTTTTGTCCTCGGTTACGTCGCAGGGAATGGATTTGTAGCATAATTCCGAGAGCTTGATGCGGACTTCCTGGGCTGCGATGCAATTGGCGCCGTTGCCGACCAGTGCCCAGTAACGATGAACAGGGGCGTATTTTTTTGCCACTTCGCCGATGGCATCCTTGCTTTCAAGCACCTGATCGATTTTGTCGGGTAGGGCTTCGAGGGCTTGGATTTCGGCAAGAATGGCTGCCTTGTCCATTGTTCCGAGCAGGTCGGCCAGCCACAGGGAGAGCAGCTTGCCTGCTGCAATCTGGGAATAGAAGGCCTTGGTGGAGGCCACGGCCATTTCCACATCACGACCATTGGATGTGTAAATATAGGAGTCTGATTTCTGGACCAGAGGGGAGTTGCGGCGGTTGACGATGCAGTTGACCCATGCGCCCTGGTCGCGGCAAAGATCCACCACGCGGTTGGTGTCGGTGGTGGTGCCGGATTGGGATACCGGGATCAGGAAGACATCGTCCATGCACTGGTCGCTCATGAAGCCGATGAGTTCGGAGCCAGTGTAGGATTCGATGATGAGGTTGCTTCCGACCAGAGTGCGTCTGAGCAATTGGGCCACGGCCATTCCGGCCACGGCTGCCGTCCCTTGTCCCACGCAGATGATTCGTTTTATGGGTGTGGTGGTGGCCTTGATTCGCTTCACCAGGTCAGGACCGTTACCAAAGCCTTCTGGCAGGAAGTGTATCTCGCTGTCTTTTTTGAGATACTTGCCACTCAAAGTATTGCGTACGGAGTTGGAGGCCTCGTGAATTTCCTTTTCGATGTAGTGGGTATATTCGCCGCGAAAAATGTCGCGTGAGAAAATCTCGATTGTTTCCTCGTTCAACGGCACAGATTCGCCTGAGTCCAGAAAACGAGCGCAGGGTACGCAATCCGCAGGGTCGTTGTCGTGCAGGACAAGGGACACGCCGCCCTGGCGGTGCACGGCAATGGGGTAGGAACTGCGGGCGCGTGCAGCCATGCCGTATGCTTCGGATGCCACAAGCCAGCCATCTTGAGTTTTGCCCAGGTTGAAGCTCTGTCCGCTTCCTTTCTGGGCCAGGAACTGGCTGTCAAAGTCGCTCAGGTTTTGCATGATCACGGCCAGTGATCCTTCGCACCGCTGGAGCACGTTGCGGAAACGTTCTTCCGCATTGCCGTCGGCGGGTGCGTCCAGATGGAAAAGTACAGGCAGGATTTTGGCATCGGTGGAAATGACGGGCGGAATGTACGCGCCCTTCGAGAGGACGGTTTCCTCGACCAGCGTCCGGTAGTTGTCCACATCTCCGTTGAGCACGAACATGGTCTTTTCAAGGCCGGTGGATACGTCTCCCTCAACCAGTCCGTCCACCGGATGGCAGTTGGGGACGGATATGATGCCATTGGATGCCCAGCGCGTGTGGGCGATGATGTTGAGTGTTTCGAGGCCTTCGGCCATGGTCCAGAGCAGTTCGTCGTTGACGATGAACTTCCGCAGGACTGCGCCGTTGTCGCCGAGCTGTCCGACCAGTTGGGCCACCTTGTAGAGGAAACGACAGGCTGTGCGGCCGTCAGGGAGCTTGCGAACGATTACCTGGCGGGTATCGGCGTTGCTGATGGCACAGCGGGTGCAGAATTCGGCTTTCTGGTCTTTGGTCAGCGTGAGTTCCGGGTCTTTTCCCTTTGGCAGGATAAAGGCCACGGCAATACCGGCCGAGTCCCGGCCTCGCACTTCGAGCTTGTCTATGGATTCGAGCACCTGTTCGGTTGCCCAGGCCAGGAAATGTCGGTCGCGCATGTCGGGATTACCGGCTACGGCAGATGGCATGATGGACAGGGTTCTATCCACATTTTGGAGGACTTCCATGTCGATCTGCCAAAGGTAGTCGTCAAGCTTTTCGTGCAGGGTTTCCATCTCATCCGTGCGTGGTCCCTGTTCCAGTTTGACGGCTGCTGCGTTGCGCAGGTTCCTGATGCTGTCGCGGATGCCGGTCAGTTTGGCAAGAGTGTCCGACGAGGCAACGAGTTGCATGTGCAGGTTGAAGGCCATTACATCATAAAAATGTCCTGCCAGTTCATCCAGCGGGCCGGAGGCTTCCATGAGATTGTTGCTTTGGACGGCTGTATCGAAAGACGTTTCAAGGCTGTCGAGCCAGCCGTTGTCGAGGACTTCTGACCACTGTCTGTTGCTGAGGAAACTGGCGATACCACACATGCGGGTGTATTCTCCTGCTGAGCTTTGAGATCTCAGTAATTTTGCGAATAGTTTTTCACTTGGTCAGCGCGTTGAATGAACAGTGCGCGATAAGGGAATTACTTCACATGGCGGACCTTGGCAAGCCTTGGCAAGTAAGCAAATTCAGTATTTGTGGGTTTATTTGCGAAACAGGTGCTGGACATCCCGTTTCTTATGATCTAGTGGCGTTTGTATTATTGGCTGCAAGTCGTGCTGCCTCAGTCGTGGGGCGAATTTGACCATGTGTTCGGACATTACATGAATTTAGTACATTTTTTTAGTCCAATGAGAAACCCCCCAGCTTTGCTGGGGGACCAACAAAGTTTGACTTTTGCGGGAATAGTTTAAAGCCT
>JAEINO010000115.1 GCA_016342345.1 Pseudodesulfovibrio sp.
CTCATGGCCGAGCACCTGCTGGTCAAACCAGACGACATGAGCCGCGTCAACGTGGCCTTTTTCACCATGAACGGCGTCATTGCAGTTGTGCTTTTCGTCGGCGTTGTACTTGATATGTTCCTGTCAGCCTGATAGCGATGAGAGACTGAGGGGTTCCATGAACGAACAGTTCAACAACGTCATACAATATCTCACGACATGGATGCACACCAATGTGCTGACCTGGGTCACTGCGGCGCAATGGCTTTGCGCACTGGTCGCCTTCCTGCTGACCCTGATCATCTGGGGTTCCATCAAACCGCGTGTCAGAAAATGGGTGGACGAGCATGTTCCCGGCGAAATGCTTCGATCACTGCTGGACGCATTGATCAACATCGGCAATCTCGCCACATTCATCATCCTGGTCCAGATATGCGCCGCCGTATTTCAAGGCATGGACATCTCTCCGCGAATGCTCATTGCCGTGAGCAATCTGGCCGTAGCCGGTATAGTGATCCGACTTCTGACCCGCATGATGCCCAACCGGGCATTGGCACAGGGCATAGCCACAACCGTATGGGCCGTTGTCTCACTGCACATTCTCGGGCTGCTCACCCCCATCACCGATTTTCTCCAGGACCTGTCCCTTTCCATAGGCAAAAGTCAATTCACGGCTCTTGGAGCCATAAAAGCCATACTGCTGGCAGCCATCTGCCTTCAGGCTGCGTCCGTTATTTCCAGGTTTGCCACCAGACGCATCGAGAGCATCACGGATCTGTCGCCTTCGCTGCGGGTACTCATGATCAAGGCAGTAAAGATTGCCCTGTTCACCACAGCCATCCTGTTCGCCCTGTCAAGTATCGGCATCGACCTGACCAGCCTGGCCATCTTTTCCAGTGCGCTCGGCGTGGGCATAGGCTTTGGCCTCAAGACAATCTTTTCCAACTACGTGGCCGGTGTGCTTCTGCTCATGGACAACTCCATCAAGCCCGGCGACACCATTGAGGTCGGCAGCGTCTTTGGCATAGTTCGCGACATGCATGGCCGGTATTGCTCGGTACTGACCCGTGACGGCAAGGAGTATCTGATCCCCAACGAGCAGCTCATTGCCAGCGAGGTGATCAACTGGACCTATTCCGACACCAATGTCAGGCTCAAGATTCCGGTGGGTATCGCCTATGAATCCGACCTGAAAAAGGCCATGGAACTGATCGAAAAGGCAACCGACAAGGTTAACCGGGTGTTACGACAACCAGCCCCGGCTGCGCGACTGATTGGCTTCGGCGACAATTCGGTGGACCTTCAGCTCCGGGTGTGGATAGCGGATGCCGACAAGGGTGTTGCCAATGTCAGAAGCGAAATCCTCGTCAATGTGTGGAACCTCTTCCACGAAAACGGCATCGCACTCCCATTCCCGCAACGCGACGTACTGCTCAAAGCCGATTCCCAGCTCACCGTGAAAATCGAAAAGGATGGTGAAAAATGAGTGAAGGCCCGATCATCAGGACCATGACCCGAGACGATCTGGATTTCGCCATACTCATGGCAGCCAAGGAAGGCTGGAATCCCGGCCTGTCCGACGCCGAATGCTTCTACGCCGCAGACCCCAAGGGATTTTTCGTTTCCGAGCTGAACGGCGAGCCCGTGGCAACCATTTCCGCAGTACGCTACGAGGACGATTTCGGATTTCTCGGGCTTTATATCGTTATACCGGAGGCCCGGGGCAAGGGTTACGGAACAGAACTGTGGCACCATGCCATGAAACATCTTGAAGGGTGCAACATCGGCCTGGATGCGGTTCTCGAACAGGAACAGACGTACAAGAAAGCCGGGTTCAGCACATTTTACCGCAGCACACGTTTTGAAGGCGTGGGGGGCGGTGTCAAACCGGATGGTGTTGTCCGTCTGGAAAATGTCGATTTCACCAAGGTGATGGCTTATGACCGACACTGTTTTCCTGGAGCACGGGAACCTTTTCTGCAAGCCTGGCTCGAAGCTGCCGGAGCCAGGGGCTTCGCCGTCATGAAAGGCGATGACCTGCGCGGTTTCGGCGTAATCCGCCCCTGCGCCAAGGGATACAAAATCGGCCCGCTGTTTGCGGATGACACGCTCATTGCCGAATTGATCCTCAAGGCCCTGAAGGCGGCAATTCCGGGTGAACCGTTTTATCTGGACGTCATAGAACCCAACACCGCGGCAGTCGAATTGGCACGAAAACACGAACTCACGGAAGTTTTCATCACGGTCCGCATGTATACCGAAGCTGAACCGAACATGGCCATGAACAAGATATTCGGAGTAACCTCCTTCGAGTTGGGATAACCATGCGCGGACTGAAAATTCTGATAGGTCTCATCGTCATTCTCATCCTGTGGGACGTAGTCTGGTGGTTCGGATTCGGCGTATCGCCCATGAGCCCGTGGCAACTGAAACAGTTGGTCAACCAGGGCCGCGCACCGGAACTCATCGATGTACGCACACCGGGTGAATTCGCATCCTTCCACATTCCCGGCGCAGTCAACGTCCCCTATCCAGCCACCCTGGCCGAACTTGCATTTGTGTCCCCTGACCCCAACCGACCAATTCTGATCATCTGCATGTCCGGCCACCGCTCTCCGCCCGTGGCCAAGCAGATGCAGGACGGCGGCTATACCAATGTCCACAATCTGACCTGGGGCATGATGGCATGGAAACTCTTTGGCGGCGACACAACATCAGGGCATTGACCATACTCTCACTCTACCGTACTTTTTTGAAATCATGAACGAACAGACCAATACCCTGAATACCGGCCCGACTGTGGGGCAGGTAAA
Organism: Pseudodesulfovibrio sp.; assembly: GCA_016342345.1. GTDB lineage: Bacteria > Desulfobacterota > Desulfovibrionia > Desulfovibrionales > Desulfovibrionaceae > Pseudodesulfovibrio. The sequence continues at coordinate 2,793 of JAEINO010000115.1, forward strand.
AAAACAGACCTTCACGTTCGGACAAACCGGCGAAGAGTTAACCCTTGACTGCGGACGAACCCTTGCGCCCGTATCCCTGGCCTTTGAGACCTGCGGGACACTGAACAAGACCAAGAGCAACGCCATACTCATCTGCCACGCCCTGACCGGCGACTCACACGTGGCCGGATTCTATTCACCGGACGACAACAAACCTGGCTGGTGGGATCTGATGGTTGGTCCGGGCAAACCCATTGACACCAACAAATATTTCGTCATCTGTTCCAACGTCATCGGCGGCTGCATGGGGTCCACCGGACCGGTCAGCCGCAATGCGGCCACCAACAAACCCTATGGCACGGATTTCCCGGTAGTCACCATCGGAGACATGGTCGAATGCCAGCGCAGACTCATCGATTCGCTGGACATCGACAAACTCCTGGCCGTGATCGGCGGGTCGGTGGGAGGCATGCAGGTGCTCGAATGGTCCGTGCGATATCCTGATCGCGTTTGTGCTGCCCTGCCTCTGGCGACCACCACCAAACACTCGGCCCAGGCCATCGCCTTCAACGAAGTGGCCCGGCAGGCGATCATGGCCGATCCCACATGGAACCAGGGCAACTATTACGAAACAGGTCGCCCGGAACACGGTCTGGCCGTGGCCCGCATGATCGGGCACATCACTTATCTCTCCGATGAATCCATGCGCCACAAGTTCGACCGAAAGCTTCAGGATCGCTGTGAATTTTCATTCGATTTCGAGGCCGACTTTCAGGTGGAAAGCTACCTGCGCTATCAGGGCAACAAGTTCGTGGATCGTTTCGACGCCAACAGTTTCCTCTACCTGACCAAGGCCGCAGATTATTTCAACCTTGAAAACGCATACGGCGAAGGCTCCCTCATGGCTGCCTTTTCCCGTGCCAGATGCCGCTATCTGGTCATCTCGTTCACGTCCGACTGGCTCTACCCGACTTACCAGTCCAAGACCATGGTCAAAGCCATGAAGAAAAACGGGCTGGATGTCAGTTTTTGCGAAATCGAAGCACCGTGGGGACATGATGCATTCCTGCTGCCCAACGAACGGCTAAACAACCTGCTCTCGGGCTTCCTTGACCGGGTTCGCGCGGAATGCGTTCGGGGAGACACCGATGCGATTTGACCTTCAAGTCATAGCTTCCTGGATCGAACCGGAATCAAGAGTTCTGGACCTCGGCTGCCGGACCGGCTCCCTGCTTATTCATCTGACACAGGAAAAATCCATCAGGGGTACGGGCATCGAAATTGACGAGACCGCCGCTGGCGAGGCCATTGCCAAGGGATTATCCGTCATTCACGGCGACATCTACGAGGAAATAGAAGACTACCCGGACAACGTTTTCGATTATGTCATCCTGTCCCAGACCCTGCAACAGGTCTATGATCCCGAAAAACTCATCCGCGAGATGCTGCGAGTAGGCAAACGATGCATTGTCTCGTTCCCGAATTTCACACACATCAAGAACCGCCTCCAGATGTTCCTGTCGGGCCGCGCACCGGTCTCCAAGGAACTGCCCTACGAATGGTTCAACACACCCAATATCCGGGTCATCCCCATCATAGACTTCCGTCGCTTCTGCGCTGGCCTGAACATCCCCATTGTCAGGGAAGTCGCCTTGTCCACACACCATCACGACACCAAGGGAAGGGTCATTCACTTCCTGCCGAACCTGCTGGCCACATTCGGCGTGTTCATGCTCGGTCAGGCGGAAAAGTAATCAAAACTACTAATCTATCAGCGGTCCATGCAGACTGGTCAAAACGGTTCGAGGGCAAGGAGCAAGAAAAGAGCAGGACAGAAGCGTATTCCCAATACGTGAGGGTCTGAGCTTTTCGCAGCAACGCCGCAATCGGCCCTGCCAGCATCTCACACAGACTGGTCAAAACGGTTCGAAGGCAAGGAGCAAGAAAAGAGCAGGACAGAAGCGTATTCCCAATACGTGAGGGTCTGAACTTTTCGCAGCAACGCCGCAATCGGACTGTTTTGACCAGCCAGTCAGGGTTTGAGCTGGCTGAGGAGCATGCCTGTGAGCATGAGACCGCACCCGATCATGGCGCGGACGGTAAGTATTTCTTCGAGCATCATCCATCCGCCTATGGCGGCGAATACGGCTTCGAGGCTCAGAATGATGGCCGCATGGGCTGGTTGGGCATCACGCTGGGCAATGACCTGAAGGGTGTAAGCAATGCCGACCGACATGAGACCGCCATACAGAATGGGTAGGGCCGCCCCTTGTAATCCGACAAGGGTCATGCTTTCCGTGGCTCCTGCTCCCAGGAGGCTGAGAATCGCGCAGACCGAGAACTGGAGGGTGGAGAGCTTGATGGCATCGACTGCGTCCATTCCAGGTGAGAGCTTACCGATAAGCAACACATGGCCGGCCCAGAAAAGCGCACCGATGAGAATGAGCATGTCGCCAAAGGAAATAGTCAGGGAACTTGTGACGGAAAGCAGATACATGCCTATCACGGCCAACCCGGCACCGAGCCATGTACCCCATCCTGCCCGCTGGGCAAGCATCAGGCCGAAGATGGGAACAAAAACAACATAGAGACCGGTAATGAACCCGGCCTTGCCCGCTGTGGAAGCCTCAAAACCCATGGCCGCAAGTTGCGGACCGGCCAGGCCTATCTGCTGAAGGGTTGCGCCACAGAACAGGGCGATGCCGAGCAATCCGCCGCCAATGAACAGACGCCTGCCATCCACGCCCTGATATCCGGGAGCTCGGCCCTTTTCCATGCGCAAAACCAATGGAGCAAGTGCCAATGCGCCCAGGGCAAAACGAATGCCATTGAAGGTCAGCGGCCCCACATGGTCCATGCCCACGCGTTGAGCCACAAAGGCCAGTCCCCAAATGGCAGCGGTAATGAAAAGAAGTATGTCAGCCCTGAGTGCGCGAGTGTTCACGTGTCAATCTCCTGTAAAAAGATGGCACTGCTTAAATCATTATCGCACT
>JAEINO010000019.1 GCA_016342345.1 Pseudodesulfovibrio sp.
GCCAATTTGCTGTTGTCTCCCTTGAGAGCCGCTTCCACTGGCTTGACCATGAGTGGCAGTCCTGCAACGACTGAAGCCAGTACGATTCCCGGAAAACTGAAGATCAATTCCATGCCGGTGAGTCTGCCCACGGGACCGTCACGTCCCAACACCAACATTAACGCAAACCCTGTGGCAATGGGCGGGAAGACCAAAGGCAAAGTGACCAGAAAGTCAATCAGGGGCTTCAATCTTGAACGACTATAGGCAAGGTAGTACGCCAGAAATACGCCTAATACAAGAAGCAGGACGCCAGACACGGCCAATACCTTGGCTGTGAGCATTAATGGTCCCAGTGTGGCCTTGTCACACAGTATCCCCAGCCAATCCATTTGCTAGAGACCGTTGTCCCTGATTATTTCCCTGGCCTTTTCGGAAGCGAGGAAATGGAAGAAATCTGCCGTTTTATCGGAATGAGGCGCACCGTTCATTTCTCCGATTACAATATTGATGGGATCATAGTCACTTTCAGGGATCATTGAGTAGCCTCCCAGAGACTTCTTGACGTTCAGGGCATGGGTGAGATTCAGGAATCCCAAATCCACTTCGTTGATGCTCAGATAGGAAAAAACCTGTGGCACGGTTGCTACAATCAGAAGCTTGTCCTGAAGTTCAGGGAGCAGCCCGGTTCGTTCAAGGTACTGCTGTGAAGCTCGGCCATAAATGGCCTTTTGAGTGTCAGGCAGGGCGATTCTTTTGGTTGCTTTTGATTGCAGATCTGTTTTTGCATCGTTTTGGGATTTGAAGGCCTTTGACCATGCGAGAACAAGACGTCCCTGACCCAGTTTCTCGACCTGCTTGAATGACAACCCTGCGCGTTTGAAAAAGAATTCTGCACCCAAGACCATATCAACAGCACCGCTGGTTTTGGCCTGAGCCGTGACTCGGCCCATGTTGCCATATATGAGTTGCAGAGAATTTCCGGTTTCGGTTTCATATGTCTTGGCCAAGGCATTGACCATTTTCTTGTAGCCGCCGCCGGATGCCAGGATCAAGGACTGATCATCAGCCAGGGCAGGGACAGTAAAAAACATGAATGAGATGATTAGGCATAGAATCTGTTTCATAATGAGTTCTCCTGGAGTGTCTGATTGTGCATGGCAAATGATGAGCGAATCTGGCAGCCAAACCAATCGGGTGAGACTGTGCCGTTGTCCACGGCCAGAATTGAATCGCCAAGAAATTGAGCTTCTTCCAGATCGTGAGTCACGTGTAGTATCGGGATATCAAGATCGTTTTTAAGGTCTCGAAGCTCGTGCCGCAGACTGCGTCGCGTGCCTGCATCCAGAGCTGAAAATGGTTCGTCCAGAAGCAGAAGTACCGGGTCTCGCGCCAGCGCCTGACAAAAGGCGGCCCGTTGACGTTCGCCACCAGAGATGGCCGTGGGGCGTTTGTCCTGCAGATGATGGATGCCGAACATTGTCATGAGTTCGTCCACCCGGTCAGGGTCTGTGGCGGCAAAGGCAACATTTTTGCGTACATTCAAGTGCGGGAAAAGGGTGTATTCCTGAAATACCAGCCCCAATCTGCGTTTGCGGGCATGAACAAATACTTTTGAATCAGTGTCTGCCCAGCACTCATCGCCCAGGCAAACGCGTCCCGAGTCGGGTTTTTCAAGCCCGGCGATGATGCGGATGAGTGTTGTCTTGCCTGCTCCTGATGGGCCCACGACGGCTGTGAGGCTTCCTGGTTTGCATTGAAAATTGACGTCCAGGCAGAAGTGGGAAAGCTGTTTGCGTACTGCAACTGTTAAAGTCATTATCGCCTCTCGTTGATCTTGTTGATAATGAAAAGAACCATGAAGCTGACTGGGACCAGTATTGTTGACAGAAGAAATGCATCATCATAGCGCAGCGCTTCCACAGCCTCGAAGATGGCGATGGAGGCAACACGGGTCTCTCCCGGTATGGAGCCTCCAACCATGAGGATCACGCCGAATTCGCCAAGGCTGTGGGCGAAAACCAGAATGGATGCAGCGGTAAGCCCTCCGATGCAATTTGGAAGGATCACACGCAGAAAGGTTTGTGTTGGTGATAGTCCTAGAATTGCGGCACTTTCCAGTAGGCGAGGGTCAAGCTTTTCAAAGGAGGCTCGCAGGGGTTGAACCGCAAAGGGCAGATTGAAAACCAGTGATGCCAGCAAGATGCCGGCAAAGCTGAATACAAGTCGGTTTCCTGTCATGTTCTCCCAAAACATTCCGGCTACGCCTCTGGGCCCCATGACCACGAGTAATCCGAATCCGAGAACAGTGGGTGGCAGGACCATGGGCAGGGATACCAATGCGTCAACCACGCTCTTGCCCGCGAATCGGCCATAGGCCAACAGGCAGGCAATGGGCGCGGCTAGCACAGGAATGAGTACCATGGTCCAGAAAGCAAGTTTCGTGGAAAGGTAAAACGGTTCCCAGTTCATGAATTATTTGTATCCATAGGCGTTTTTGATGGTGGACACTTCGTCTGAAGCGAGAAACTCCACGAATTTGGCGGCAGTGTCTCTATTGGGCGCGTCCTTGAGCACACATGCTGCCTGTATGATTTCCGGGGCTTGTTCCATGATGATGAAACATCCTTTTTTGCCTTCCTCGGTGAAGACCGATGAATAGGCGCACAGGCCCACGTCGGCAGCACCGGTGGAAGCAAATTGGAACACCTGGGAAATGGATTGACCAAACACCAACTTTGGCTGCAATGCGTCCCAGAGCCCTGCGGATTGCAATGCTTTCATGGCCGAAGTGCCGTAGGGAGCGGTTTCAGTGTTGGCAATGCCCACTTTTTGAACTTCCTTGGCTTGTACGATCTGTCTCCAGTCCTGCTCACAGAACTGTTTATTGTTGGTCCACAATACGACTTGACCCTTGGCATATTCGAAAGGCTTGTCGCTCAGCCCCTTGTCATACAGGGCCTCAGGGCGTCGTTGGTCAGCGGCCAGAAACAGGTCGAAAGGTGCGCCGTTGACGATCTGGCCGTAGAGTTTGCCCGTGGAGGCGTATGTTGCCTGAACCTTCAGTCCTGTCTTCTTTTCAAATGCGGGAATGATTTCCTTCATGGCAGGCATGAAGTTGGCGGCTTGAGCCACCAGAAGGTCAGCAGCGAGGACTGTTGAAGGCAGCAGTAGCATGGCAGCCAGCACGAGAGAGAAAAGGCGTTTCATATCCGATGTCTCCTATGATTTGTTGGGTGTATTTTACAAGTAAAAGCTCAACTGTTATGCACATTAGGGTCGCAGTCAGACAACCACAACCAGGTCACGCCATTACTAAAAAGCGTGACTGTCCGGACGAGTCATGAATAAAGTTGAAAAACGAATGTCCCCCAGTGAACTTTTTACGGTTCCTGAAGGCATACGCTTGCTTTCTTTTGATCAAGTTGTTCTGCTGGAGCAGTCTTTTGATTCATGGCGGGATGCGGCTGTGCGCGCTGATCACACGCTTTCGCGCGAGCGCATTCGTCTTGTGTTTTTGCTGTTGCGTCACACTGGGGCACGACTGGGCGAAGTGCTCGGTTTGAATGATGAAATGGATTTGAACATGGAACAGGCCGTTGTCCGACTGGGTAAAAATGGTGCGAAGCGTGAAGTTCCTTTGCCCTTGAAATTGAATCGTGACTTGCGTCGCGTGTTGCAGGGACCCTTGGCTGCCGGGTCCAACGGTCATTTTCTGCATTCGGACCAGGGTTTCGTGCGCCGGGCTTTCTATGCTCGGGCCGATGCCTGCGGTGTTCCCCGGGAACTTGCTACGGCCCGCATCTTGCGTAATTCTCGTGCCGTGGAGATGCTGCGTAGTGGCGTGCCGTTGTCCGTGGTGCAAAATGTATTGGGGCAGTCCTCGCCGGAACTGACCGTCGTTTTACAACAGTTTTCCAATCAAGATACCACTTCCATTGTTCGCCGTCTGGCCATGGGTGACTTATCCGAGCGGACCAGTGCACGTAACAGTTTTGCCGGTCGTGTGACCTCCATCATCAAGGATCAGGTCATGGCCGAAGTACTGATGCAAACAGAACACGGACAAGAACTGTGTGCAGTCATCACTGCGGAAAGTCTGCACGCTTTGGGTCTTGAATCGGGTTCTCCCGTGACAGCCACCATCAAGGCTCCGCTTGTCGCGGTCCATACCTGCGTTCCCTGCAGTCAGGATAGCCGCCGCAACAGGATGCAAGGGAAAGTTTCCGCTGTGCGTACCACTCCGGTCATTACAGAAATTTCCGCGCAGACTTGTCATGGTCAGAACCTGTGCGCCCTGGTCTCGACTCGCACGGCACATCACCTGAATTTCAAACCTGGTGATTGTGCCCAGTTCTCTTTCAAGGGATTGTCTGTTGTCCTGAACACGCTGTAATCGATAGGCTACGGAGTTTCTGGATAAAGCGTCATAAACAGATTTGGGATGTCATGGGAAAGAGAAACGCTTTTAGCTTGTCGGCTTAAAGCGTTTCAATTTTATTTCGAGTGATATCTAAGAAAAAAAGCATGAATTTTCTGGTTCAGTGAGTCGCGATAAAAGGGTTTTTTCAGATATTTTTCAGAATTTAGCCTTTTGCTCCTTCGTCGGCAAGAGAGGGGATGGGGGCAAACAACAGTTCGTTTATTACTTCTCATCAAGTTGTTTGGCTACTTCATTCAATCGTGTTGCAAGCGTTCTGCGTTCTTCAGTCGTTAGAAGTTCCAGGTCGATGGATAAGTCGAATCCTTTTTCTTTATGCTTAATAGTTCGTTTGAGATCGGTGCAAGAGTCAGCGTTGTCATATAATGAAATAACGGCATATGGGCGAATTTTTCTGCGTATACCTTTGACATGAATGGTTTCTCGTTCTTCTGCGTTTACAATATTTTGAACAAGGACATAAGTTTCAGACGATATGAGAACACCACCCGGATCAGCCTGACCTTCGAGGCGGGCTGCCAGATTTACCTCTCCGCCTATGATGGTGTAGTCCATTCGGGCTTCAGAACCAAAGTTGCCCACGTTGCAATATCCTGTATTGATACCAATCCGCATTTTGAAGGGTTTGTCATACCCCATCGTCTGCCATTCTTTTTCTAATTCTGCCATCCGCTTTTGCATGGCAAAGGCCATGCACACACATAGCTCGGCATCTTTTTTGACCCCTTTGGTTTCGGGATCGCCGAAGAACATAAGCATGGCATCTCCAATGAATTTGTCGATGGTGGCTCCAAATTCCAGCGCGATTGCGGACATCTCAGAGAAATAGTTGTTGAGTAGCGCGGTTAAATCTTCTGGCTGCATGTCGTCAGTCGTTTGGGTGAAGTCTTTTATGTCGGAAAAAAACACAGTAAGTTTTTTGCGCTCAGTGGAAAGTGCTACATCCCGGTTTCCCATGAAAATGGAATCGTATACTTGTGGAGACAGGTATTTTGCCAATTTTGAGGACAAGCCTTCCAACATATGATTTTTTTCATCAAGCGATTCCATCGTGTCAGCAAGAACTGCTTGTGCTTTTTTCCTTTCAGCTATTTCGCTGCCGAGTTTACGATTCCAAAGCATTATAAGGCCGATGACAAGAAGTACTCCGCAGGTAATCGGGAGAGCCCATTTGAACACCGTTGCCATGTCTAGGCCGTGTTCGAATTTTACAGCGAGCCATTTACCTTTAAAATCGGCAGCTTGGTCGTCTGTGACTACGTTCAAAGCTTTGTTTAGAATTCCAACCAGCTCAGGGAAGTCTTTGCGAACGGCCATCCTTAGAGATATTTTGTACTCTGTGGAAGCGGCCACCTTGAGTGTTGTGAGACCGTTCTGTTCAATGGCGTAGCTTCCTGTGGCCAAGTCGTTGATGAACCAATCCACCTCTTCCAGTGCAAGAGCATTGATGGCTTCATTGACAGTCGGATAGGGTTTTAGCGTCAGGTCTGGATGATCTGAAGCAACGAATTCCTGTGCGGCGTATCCCTCGACAACGGCTATGCGCCCATTGGCAATATCAGAGAACTCGTTAACCAGAGGAGCTTCTTTGGGAGAGAAAATGACAATAGGGAATTCGATGTATGGTTCGGTGAACAGCAAAAACTCTTCGCGGGCAGGGGTTTTTGTAACAGAGGTAATAACGTCAAGCCGCTCTTGTTCGGCGAAGCGGAGAACCTCGTTCCAACTTAAACCATCAACCGGGGTCATTTCAATCTTGAGTTTGTCTTTTATAAAATTAAGATATTCTGCTGAGATGCCTTGCGGTTCACCTTGGGCGTCTATGAATTCAAAAGGTGCACTTTGTGGGTCAATGCCTAAGTTTAACTTGGGGTGTGCTTTCAGCCAGTCCCATTCCTCTTGTGTGAGTGAGAATATTTTTTGCTGGAAACCGGAGGAGTCGATGTATGTTGACAGGATGGCTTCCCGTTCCTTCTTGGTGATGGCGTCGAGTCCTTTTTGCAGAATATCTCTTAGGACAGGATTGTCTTTGTCTACTGCAAAGCGGAGTTGCCCAGGAAGGTCCGTGCGCCAGAGGCTGGTAAGTTTCAAATTGGGAAGAGTGAATTTTTTGATCAAATAGGATGCAACCACCTGATTACCAATGTAGGCGTCTACCTTGCCTGTAGATACGGCCTCAAGAGCTTCCTGCGTTGATTTTACAAGTATTATTTTAATGTCAGGGCGGTCGGTCGGCAGGTTCTTGGCGATGGCGTACCCCTCTTCCAAAGCCACTGTTTTGCCTTCAAGGTCTGCAGGGGTGTTGATATCTTCGCGGTCATTTTTGGTGAATATTGCAGAGTAGTACTCGATGTATGGCTTTGTGAAGATGTAGTCCTTGAGGCGCTTTGTGGTTGTGTTGAGCCCGGGGGCGACATCCAGAGTCCCATCCTTGAGCTTCTTCATGTGAGTAGCCCAGTTAGTGTCGAACACCGGCTTGATATCAAGTCCAACTTTGTTCGCAGCAACCCTGATATAGTCCGCAGCTATACCCGTATAGGAACCATCGGCCTGTTGCATTTCAAAGGGAGGCCAATTGGGTGTGGACGTTAATGTTATCGAAGTCTTTTCGTTCAGGAACTGTTTTTCTTCGTTCGTCAACTCAATTTTTAGTCCTTCCGTCATATCGTGGTAGTATCGATCTGCAGGATGAACGATCCAGCATTTGTCAATGGCTGCCAGAAGAGCTGGGTTCAGACTTCGGAATCCTTCATCAATTCGTTTGATGAGAGCGGTGCGTGTCTTCAATACGGCTGCGTGCATTGTATTCGTGATTTCACTGTTTGAGGCTCGTGAAACCAGTCCTTGCCAGCCAAGTTTTGCCAAATTACGTGAAACGGTAGGGACTTCATCGAAAATGGCATCAACTTCACCAGTGATGAGTCCCGTCAGCAATGCCTGGTGATCTCCATAGGTAAAAATGTTGATAGCTGAATACTTTTCGGTGAGGTAAGTGTTCTGATACGTGTCGACTACAACGCCAATCTTTTGTCCTTTGAGTGTTTTGAATGACGGAGCTTTCGAGCTTGTTCGGTGGTACAGAGCGCTTTTGACGGTGTGTAGCGTATCGGAAAAAGCGAATATTTTTGCTCTTTGGGGGTTTTTGAATAACCCGGAGTGAACATCTGCTTTGCCCGACCTGACCATTTCAAGAGTTTCTTCCCAGTCTCCAGAAGCGAATTTTACTTCGATACCTGTCTGCTCGGACCACAGTTGCCATATTCTTACGAGCAGTCCCGCTGGTTTTCCCGCTGGAGTGACTAAGGAAAATGGTGCATAGTTTCTGTCGATGGTCACCACAAGCGTATCTTCGGCCTGAGCTGGTGCAGAAAATAGCAGTAGAAACAGATAGCAGGTAATGATTGCTATGTGTGACGGGCGAATAAGAGGCACGGGATGCTCCATGTTAGTATTAAGGATTTTAAATTTTGATTGTTTATTTGTGATATGTATTTATCAGCTAGTACTCAAAAAGTGAATAGCGAATGAGTTTATTGATAATAGAAAATAAATCTGTTGTTGTTGAAATTTCCCTATTGTCACTGAACTATGCGCAGGGCAAATAAGTCTGTCTAGTGACTCTCTTTATTGAATGGCATCTCAAAATATTTTCTTTTGTGGGAAACCGGGCATTTAATTGTTCCGTGAATGGTTGTTGTGTGGTGCACCTTTGCGCCATAGGTAGGTCTTTTCTTGACTAATGGGAAAAGTTCTGTAGTCGCCGAATAAAAAAGAACAAGGGTTGCAGTTATATGCTACACCCCTTGTTCTTTATTGGTGCCGAAGAAAAGATTTGAAAGTTCCAGGATTTTGAAGTTTTGGCAATAGGTTGATTTTATTTAAATAGTTCATAGTGGCGTGTTGTTCTTGTTTGATGAGTGACCGGTTTTTTATCGGTTTCATATGGTCAAATTCATGAACGCCAAAGTCCCCAGATATGGCGGTAGCTGTTTAGAAAAAACCCCTTTATCAACAGGAGAGCTCCCCCGCTATGCCAAGAATCAATCAATCATCCTTGGCACAGGGAGGGCAAGCTGCTTAATCTTTTTTTACGTCAAGATTTTTGGCTTGGGGGCAGAGGGTACCACCTTCACCATTGAACGGTTTTTTTCCTGAGAGCCTAGATTAAAGAAGGCGATAGTGGTTTGCAATTGCACGGCCTGACTGGAAAGCTGTTCCGAGGTCGAGGCCATTTCTTCCGAAGCCGAGGCGTTTTGTTGTATGACGCGATCCAGCTGCTGGATGGCCTCGTTTATTTGGCTGGCACCAGCACTTTGCTCTCTGCTGGCAGCGGTAATTTCCTGCACCAATGCTGCGGTCTCCTGAATATCCGGCACTATTTGAGTCAGCATCTCACCTGCTTTTTCTGCAATTTGGACGCTGGTCGAAGACAACTCACTGATTTCTGATGCAGCTGTACCGCTTCGTTCAGCCAGCTTGCGAACCTCGGCGGCTACGACTGCGAAGCCCTTGCCGGCTTCGCCTGCTCGTGCTGCTTCAATGGCCGCGTTCAAGGCAAGCAAGTTAGTCTGCCTAGCTATTTCCTCAATAATTGATATTTTTTCTGCGATGCTCTTCATGGCTTTTACTGTTTGAGAGACAGCCTTACTGCCTTCCTGTGCATCTTCAGCAGACTTGGATGCTATGCCATCGGTCTTCACGGCATTTTCCGCATTCTGATTGATACTTGAGGCCATCTCTTCCATTGAAGCCGAAACTTGCTCAATAGACGAGGCCTGCTCGGTTGCTCCCTGAGAAAGGGTTATGGATGACGAGCTCAGCTCCCCGCTGCCTGAGGCAACGTTATCTGAGACTGACTGCACGTCGGTCACGACCTCACCGAGTTTATTCACCATGACGTTGAGGGAGTTGGCGAGTTGTCCGATTTCATCATTCTGATCAATATTCAGTGTCTGGTTCAAGTCGCCTTGAGCTATCGCATCTGCAAATGTAACACCTTGAACAATAGGCGCTACGATCGCCTTTGAAATGAAGAAGACCACCACGGCTACCAGAAGAATGGCTCCTATGCAGAGCATTATGGCAATGAACATGATCTTTTGTGAATTCTCTAGAACCTTGGCTTCGGGGATAACCGTACCGAAGCTCCATGAGAAATCGACACTACCGACCTTGAACGGAACAGTTTTGCCAATAAACTCCTCACCATTTTGGGTCATGATGTATGAAAACGGCTGGCCCTGTTTCAAGGCGGTCTTGAATGGTCCGACAACCTCCTGCGGGACTGTGTCGAATAAACTTTTTCCAGTCAGATTCTGATTGAAGTGGGCAACGATGGACCCTGTATTGGTCACAAGAAAGCTATAGCCTGTTTCGAACGGATGGATCTTGGCAAGCATTTCATTGAATGTAGCCAAGGACAGATCGACTCCCGCAACGCCGACGGCTTTTCCATTATATATAATGGGAACGCACACGCTTGTCATGAGGACATCTTTTCCGGAAATAGTATAAAAATATGGATCAAGAATGTACTCCTTGCCCGTCCTCAGTGGTTTGAGATAGTAATCTCCGGCACCTTCGGTCTGGTAATCGACAAGGGCATCAACGGCTATGCTTCCACCGTCCCGATACCAGTAAGGAATATAACGTCCGGTTGCATCGTGTCCGGCAGTTCCCGCATATTTTTCATCAAGCCCATCAAGCGTGTTGGGTTCCAAGCAGGTCCATACGCCGAGAAATGAAGGATTGCCTTTAAGAATACCGATTTGCACCTTGTCAAGAATGCTTCGATCCAGGCTTTGTTCAGATGCTTTTATGCCTTCATACGTCTGGGCAAGAGTCCGGGCTGCATCCATGCCCAATTCAATCTCGGATTTGACTTGAAGCCCGTATCGTGTGGCAGTCTCATCTACGAACCGGGTGGCGTCCTGTTCCGAGACATCGGAGACTCTCATGACAATTATTGCAATGGTAATAAGGAAAACCAAAGTTACAACCGTGCATACTGGAATAAGTATTTTGTTTCGCAAACTCAGATTCTTGAACATACAATCTCCCTCAAATTACTAGGTTCATCACGTCAAAGCGTACTTTTGACAAAAGGGAATAGCCTGGCGTTTAGCCGCTATTTGCGCCAAGGAGAATCGGAAATAAGATTCTTCATGACCACGATTATTGTAGGAGAAGTTTTTCCAACAATTTAATCGATTTCAGATTTTTCGAGCTATTTTTGAATGCAAAGACAAGTGCTTTTTTTTCAAGTATTTTCAGCATTTTAATATTGTCGACTCCCTCTTTCGCAGCAAGATGGAGCATGACTGTTGGATCTGTAATGGCCGTTGTGAAACGTCCTTTGGAAAGTTTTCTCATAAGCGACAACTCATTGGGAGTGGAATCGACATTTTGCGGCATTGCTTTTGCCATGTTTGCAATGTCCTTTGGGTATTTATAGTTTGAAATCAGACCGATTCTGTCATTAAAAAGAGCTTCTAGGCTGGTCCATTTCAAGCCGGAACACACTGTAAGCACGCCAATTTCTGACCAGTCTACGGGCAAAGAGGCTGTGAAATCTTCGGCTACCTCCTCGGGCCAAGCTGGGAAATAGCCTACGTAGCCTTCCTGCTTTGCGACCTCTTAGCTCGAGCCCATGGGTAGAACTCAACAACGAGCTCAATACCTTCCTTCTTCAACAAAGTCCGCAGCTTTTGAATTGATTTGCCTTGCGAAGTCATGTTGCTGTCTGAATAGGGAGGCCAATCAAGGGATGTTATCTTCCATATGTTGTCCGCCATGGCGGTTGTGGCGAATGTAATTGACAATGCCAGGATGCAGAGCATCTTGCCGAGTTGTTTCATAAGCCATCCCTTTTTTTAAGAGCCAATATTGACCTGAGAAATTCCAATTGATGACATTTTCCACAGCAGATAGTCCTTATGATTAATAAGAAATATGTTCAAAAGAATAGTTGTTGTCAACTGTGATGATTAAATAATAATGCGAAGGAGTAAAGTTTATCCGGCCTGAAACAAATGAAGTCTGACGTGTACAAGTTCGGTGGTATTTGAACGTTTGTCTGTAGAAAAAACTGGCGAGCAAAGCAGAAAAAGGCCGTTAAAATTTGTTTAAGCCGTCGGCCTTATACGTTTGAACATATTTAAAGGGTACTTCAGTAACAGGAAGAAGGTAAAAAACCACTTCAGGTGCGTTCATAAGTTTCGACGATAGTCTAAACTGATGAACGCATAAACTGGCACTAACATACCGTAAGACCGAACGTTTCTTTGCCTTTCATTTCCAAATGGCAGACTTTCACATCTAAACGCCAGCTGAAATGCAGCACCCATCATCGTGCAAACGGAGACACCTATAAAGCTGTTGTTGTGTGGTGCATTTTTGCGCCATAGGCAGGTCTTTTCTTGGCGAACGGGAAAAGTTTTGTAACTTGCCGAACAAAAAAGAAAAAGGGTTGTAGCTATTTAGCCACAACCCTTGTTTCATTCTGGTGCCGAAGAGAAGACTCGGAACTCTTCAGATTTCGACAGTGTGGCAATGTGCTGATTTTATTTAAGTATTTCTTTTTGGCGTGTTCTTCCTGTTTGAAGAGTGACCTAGCATTTTGACCCGGTTGAGGCAAGGGACAGTTGTGTGTTTTCGAGTCGGTTTGTTTATGTTAGGTGTCGTGCATACTTTTGGACAATCTATATTTTGGAGTTGCGCTTGTGATAAATTTTTTTTCGAAAAAGAATAGTCAAGATGATTGTGCGGTATTATGTAGTATTCGCACAATCGCCCTCTTCCCCCACCCCGTCACGCAGCGTATAATGGCTGCATGAGTAAGAACACACATCCACACACCACATCGGCACTGGCCAAGCGCAGGGCAGACATGATCGCTGACAACCAACAGATGCGGGAACGCATCCGTTTGAATGATGGCTATATCAAAGCCCTGGACACTGCTATCGCCCTAATGAACCCTGATTTTGATCCCGGCACAGTCCTACCCAAACGGCAGTACACCCGGAAGTTCGAACGGGGTGAACTCAAATCGATGGTCATCCAGATATTGAAAATGGCTGAAGGTGGTCCACTGTCCACCGGGGACATCACCACCCAGGTCATGGAACGCAAGGGGCTGGACGATGATTGCAGGGCAGAAGTCCGCCGGGCATTACTGAACTACGACACCGTGGAAAAGGTCGAAGGTGAAACCGACGATCATATGGAATGGTGGATTTTGAAAGGCTATGCCGCCAAGCCCATGGATGACGGTACACCAGAAGAAGCGACTGCCGGGTTGCGATTGCTTCGGGACCAATAGCCCCTGAAGGGTGAATCGTTCTCCATGGTCAGCATCCGCGTGAGCATGTCGAAGGCGATTTGACCGTTTGGAGTTGATCGCATGTCTTCCCTGTAGGCCACTTCGTTGGCATACAGGTCCAGGTACTCACGACTGGCCTTGTGGATCTGCCCCTTGAACATGCGCCTGAACCGGGCGAAGAAACTTTCCGCCTGGTTGGTATTTTCACCCTCCGGGCCGACATAGCAGATGGAGTGGTTGACCACGATCCGTTCGAAGTTGACCTCCAGGTCGCCATAGGCCTGATGCTCATCCGAGATGATTGTGGCATTTGAGTTAACGTTACTCTCCACATGGTGCCGAATGTCGTTGGCATTTTCCGTATCGATAACGTAGGTGAGCGTCCTGGATGCCCCTTCCCCCTTTTTCCCTGCCTGTCTGATGACGAGGATGCAAGTCTCCTCCATGGAAGACTTGCGATTGCCAGCGGGCCTGTCTTCGGCCTTGTTGGCAACCCTGATGTATGGGTTCAGGTATGCCCCGTCGACTTGGACTTCACCCTTCATCGAGGGCTTATCATACCTGGTCTTCAGAAGTGCGCTTCGCAGCTTGTGATACAGCGTGAAGGCAGTCTTGTATTGGACCCCGATGTGTCGCATGAGTTGCGAAGCGGATATACCCTTGGCCGCATCTGCCAGGAGCAAGATTGCCATCAGGATGGTTTTCAATGGCAGATTGGTTGAATGCAACCATGTGCCACTGGTGACGGAGAAAGTATGTCTGCAGTCCGGATCTTCCTCACACCCCTTGCATCGCCACTGCTGTCTGGCCTTGATGTGGTAGAGATCAGCTCCTTTACATTTCGGACATATGGGAACCCCATCCGTCTTAGGCCATCTGAGTTCACAGAAGGTCTTGAAGACGGTTTCTTCATCCCATTCCGCGATTTGCGGAAGGGATAGACTGCGTGCTTTCGCTGAAAGCAGAAAATGGGATTCGTGCATATTTCACTCGTGACTTTGATGACTATTGTATAACACAAAAGTCAACTATTGTCAACTATCTTGAGGCTTTGCATCTGTGTACATTGTGAAATGTAGAACTTGACTGTAAATGTTTGAGATGTCGGTGAAGAGTTTATCTTTTCTTCTTTGCGGCTTGTAGGAATGGAATGCGTTATGACATTGGCATCCGGATATCCCTGACAACAAAATGGTCAAGGGAAGCATGAAATCCCTGAGACAAATCGGCCAGTACGAGGACTTTAATATTTTTCCTATGGAGATAGATTGACTCCACGACATGTAGCATCGTATTTTATGATTGATTTCGAGATGTTGACTATTTGTTTGACATCTTGTTTATGACCTGAGCATATAGCCTCACGATACCCTAAGGAAATAAGAATGACGAAAGCCTCCCGGAACCACGATTTTCAAAAAGCAAAGCGAGCAAAGAAGGACGAATTCTATACCTCGCTTAACGATATTGAGCTTGAGTTGAAGCACTATACGAGCCACTTCGTGGGCAAAGTCGTCTACTGTAATTGCGACGACCCGCGAGCCAGTAACTTCTTTAAATATTTTTTCACCAACTTCGAAAAGCTCGGCCTAAAGAAGATCATCACTACCTGCTACCGAAGCCAAGATGCTACTCACTTCGGACTGGATGACTCCGATCAGGCTGTTTACTTGGAGTACTCTGGCGACATAGACGGCGACAATTCCCCAGATGTCGAAGAGATTGGTATCAAACCACTCAATGGTGACGGTGATTTTCGCAGTGCTGAAAGTGTCGATTTGCTTCAGCAGGCCGATATCGTGGTCACCAACCCGCCTTTCTCGCTTTTCCGTGAATATGTTGCCCAGCTAGTCAAATACGAGAAGAAGTTCTTGATCATCGGAAATATGAACGCCGTGACTTACAATGAGATCTTCCCGCTCATACAGGACAACCAGATGTGGTATGGCCCTAGCATTCGTAGTGGTGACCGAGAGTTTCGAGTGCCAGACGATTATCCAATCACGGCCGCCGGGTCGAGGGTTGATGAGTTAGGAAACAAGTACATCCGGGTAAAAGGGGTTCGATGGTTCACCAACCTCGACTATTCCAGTCGGTATAAAGATTTAGATCTCCAGAAAACTTACTGTCCAAGCGTATACCCGAAGTATGCAAACTTTGATGCGATTGAGGTGGGTAAGACGATGGATATTCCGTTCGACTACGAGGATCCCATGGGAGTGCCCATTTCCTTTCTCGACAAATACAATCCAAGGCAATTCGACATCATCGGATCCAGCAAGAGTCTTGGTCAACCAATGTCACAGATAGCGAAGAAGGGTTCCTATCAACAGGGGGGACCACGTTTCTACCTTACAAAAGGCGACGGCACCTACCGTCGGATGTATGAGCGTATCGTCATTAGGAAGAAGCAGTCATGATCTCCAGAATAACAGAACAGCAGGGGGGTGATCATGTCGTATCGCTACCTCGGTAACAAGACACGATTGAATGACTGGATTGTCGGCGAAATCGCACGTGTTCTTCCTTTGGGTTCATCAGTCGCTGACCCAATGTGTGGCACAGCCTCTGTTTCTATGGCATTAGCCCGCGCAGGCTACTCTGTTATCGCAGCTGATGCTCTAACTTTCCCCGTAATCCACGCACGGACCCGCTTGCTTGCCAAGCAAGCACCAGCCTTTAAGGCACTTGGCGGCTACGATAAGGCTCTGGAGTGGATGCGCTTGGCTACGCCCGTAGAAGGTTACTTTTTCCAAGAGTTTGGAGAGGCGGGCAAACCTGCGAATGGTCGCGCTCCGCGGCTCTACTTCTCTGCAACCAACGCTGCACATATCGACGGTATCCGGGCTGGTATCCGTAAGCTATCCACATCCGGTGCCATTACTAAAATCGAGCATAGCGTGTTACTACATCATTTGATTATGGCCACCAACAAGGTGGCTAACATCAGTGGCACCTACGGGTACTTCTTGCGCAAGCTCTCCCGCCCTGCACTTCAGTCGCTCACGTTCGATCCGATCGAGTTCGAGTGGACATCGGGATGTCATGAGGTGATCCAAGGGACTGTGGAGGAACATGCGTCAACCCTCCGTGTCGATGCGGTGTACCTTGATCCACCATACACCAAGCGGCAGTATGCCGGAAACTACCATATTCTGGAGACACTTGCCCGCGAGGACGAACCTATCGCAGCCGGCGACGGTGGACTCCGGCCATGGACCGATCAAGCGTCTGACTTTTGCTACCGGCGCAAAGCTGGCCAAGCCTTCCGCGAGACGCTTGAGCGCCTCACGGTGCCACACGTGTTCATTTCGTATAGTGAGGACGGTCAAGTTCAAGAGGATGAACTACTGTCCATTCTGAATGATTATGGCAAGGTCACACTGCTCGAGCAGCCCTATACACGATACCGCAGTAATGGCCGAGTCAAGAATGGCTCTGTCTTGGAACGACTTTACCACGTGGAGGCTTATTAACTATGACGCAGAAAAAGACAATAACAACCGATAGTATCTGGTGGCGAAACGTCCAACCAGGCGAGTTCTACAATATTGAGCGGTACCACCGGATCGGCGGTGGCGGCGGATCTCTCTACATAGAAATTCCAGGTTCTATGGTTGCTGCCACCCTAGACTTCCTTGATGTAACCAGTGGCAACCTAAATGAACTTCCGGTTACCATCAATGCTGGAACCATTGGTAAACTAGGTATTTTCAGCCCGATCGAGTTCCAGAAGAAATCAGGTGGCCGGATGCGGATCGTGAATCAGAACCGCCAGCAACCGAACTCCCAGCGGCACCCGGCGTGGACAGCGGATCTAGGCTTTCCGACAGCACCGGACGACGTACGCAACAAAGAAGAGGCTCTTCCATACTTTCCAAAGGGAGGATTGCGCATTTATATAAGCAAAACCGCTGAAGGTGAATATTTCGCCGGATTCACACAAGGAACTTTGCCTGCCCGTTTAGAGTCAAACTCCCTGATGAAGGCCCTTTATCCACAACGAAATATTCCAGGCGGTGTAATTAATGCATAATGAGGTGAAACATGGCTGATATAATCAATGACATCCTATCGTCTTGGAGTGATGGCAGAAACGCTTTGCTATATGGTCCGCCAGCAACTGGCAAAACTAGATTAATTAGCGAGTTATTTGCTACCCTGAACAACCCACAGAAGGCAAAACAAGGCATCGAGATGGACGTCTCCGATGCCGAAGAGCCATTCAGCAGACCCGAGCAAGAGATCACGATCCCGTACCCCATCAAAGTGGTGTGGACGACATTCCATCAGTCATATGGCTACGAGGATTTCGTATTGGGATTGAAGCCTGAAATCACCGCTGATGGCACTCGTCTTCAACCTTGTGCCGGGATCTTCCTTGAGGCGGCTCTTGAGCTTTCTGATCCCGAGTCTGAATACAAATCTGTTGTAATCTTTATTGACGAGATCAATCGCGGCAACGCAGCCCGTATTTTCGGTGAATTCATGACGTTCCTGGATTTTGACTACCGCGATAACGGACTCGTTCCCCTGCCCCTCCCATTGAGACAACTGGGCTACGAGAAAGGGCAAAGTGAGGAAATTCTCCGGCCCGGTGGCAAAGTAACTAGGATTCCTGAGGGCTTCAAGTTTCCAAAGCATGTTTACATCGTTTCGACAATGAACAGTGTTGATCGGGCAGCTGTGCCAATCGACAGCGCCCTAGCACGTCGATTCGACCGAATCGAGATGCGTCCCGACCTTACTGTTCTCGCCGAACTATGGGGGCTTGACAATACTGCGATCCCTACACCGACCGAGGACAACTGGGAAACTCTCGGCCCGTTCGAAACCGGCTACCTTCTTCTTGACCGACTGAACGCCGCTATCGCTTCCGACATGGGGCCGGAATTCGAACTTGGCCATGGCCTTCTTGCATCGATGCAGGCCAACAAGACGGCAGCTGACGGCTCCTTGAAACCTGTTGCGGAAACGGACGCATGGCATAGCCTTGCCAAAGCCTGGGACGGTGTCCTGTTCCCCCAACTTCTGGACAGATACGCTGGTCGCCCCGGACAACTAATGGACCTTCTGCACGTTGACAATGCACCGCCAACCGGCGATTACGCCTGGACGTTGCGAACTGTGATGGGCGGCACCGTCTCAACCAGAACTCTCGCCCCCGTCCGGGTCAGTGAACTCGAACTCGAAGTCATCATGAGATCTCTCCGGTGGTTGACGCGATGACGACCCCGGTGCGCATCGAACTCCAAGAGTACGGCAAACCGATTACCCGCCAAGCTAAGGATATCGATCTCCGAGCACTGGTTGAGGCGAACAAGCACTGGAAAAGGATGCTCGGGCTCTCAGTTGACCCAATCAGGATAAAAGACCTCGGCAATGGATTTGTAAAGCTTCGAGCCGAGGCCGTTACTGGTATTGTCCGTATCGGCGATACGGACATTGAGATTGCCCCAAAGTTCCTAAATGTTGCCAACGGCAGTTGGCAGGCGGTGCTGTGGCGAATCCTCACAGTAGTTGAAGGTGGGCATGTCGACGACAATCTGACGACAGCCCATCACCTGGACTCACTTTCCATGCCCGACCTTCTTGCTGAAATATTCATCGCCTCCTACGCCAAGGGCGCTGCGCGCGGTTTACCGCGTGGTTATCAAGTAGAGCAGGCCACTGACAGCACACTTCGAGGAAGTCTGGATATATCTCGTCTTGCTGAGTGGATGGCACGCCCCTGGGAACTTCCATACGTCACAGATATCTTGACGGATGATACAGCGTTGGCCCGACTGCTTCGCTGGACAGCTGAATGTTTGGCTACAACCGTGAAGTCCCCTGGACGAGCGCAGGCAATACGCGAGATAGCATCCGGCCTCGCCCATGTCGGTAGACAGCCACCTCACCTTCTTGACGCTCAACGGATCACCCTTGGCGTGCAACATCAGGGTCTCGAGGCCGCTCGGATAGTTGGACTTTTGGTTTTAGAAGGAGCTGGTGTCCACCACGCCATTGGCGACCATGCGTTGCCTGGGTTCCTGTGGGACTCTGACAAAATCTATGAAAAATACGTCTATTGGCTGTGCCAACGTGCAGCCAGCCATTGTGGGAAACGGGTCAATAAAAGCACGACTGAGTTTGGCGAGATAATATGTGGTGTCGGGACTAAGCTAAAGACGGTACCCGATGTGGTTTTCCGTAACTCCAAAGGAGTTCCAGTCGCAGTTACTGACGCTAAGTACAAGCGATTTGGCTCACGGCCGAAGTCATCGGACACTTATCAGGTGCTAACTGCGGGACATGTTCTAGGTTGCCAGCGGGTCTCTCTGACCTATCCGGTTTCCTCGAAA
This sequence comes from Pseudodesulfovibrio sp., assembly GCA_016342345.1. Classification (GTDB taxonomy): domain Bacteria; phylum Desulfobacterota; class Desulfovibrionia; order Desulfovibrionales; family Desulfovibrionaceae; genus Pseudodesulfovibrio. Next base: position 19,088 of record JAEINO010000019.1, read on the forward strand.
CGCAATCCTACGGTCTGGCGGGTTTCATCAGCTTTGGGGGGAGATGACATCGAGTTAACCGCGCTCCCACTTAACTTGATGGAATTGACGCGGCCCGAGGGTCCAAAAGTTTTGATCGACACTATCTGTGCCTGGCTGGACAATGAACTGTTCCCCCAATATTCCGAACACTAGTCATTTCGAATAAAATCAAGACCGGAGCGATGGGGTCAGGAACAGGATTCCTTTCGGACTTTCTTTTCTTATCGCTCGACTCTACTTCATGGTCGAGCTAGGATCCGTCTTATGCGTGGGGAAGGCGAAAAAATAACGACAACCTACCGTTATCATTGATTTGTGCAAACCCTACATAATACCGTGATTGTGTAAAGTTTTTAACAACTCAAGGTATGAGTTATCATCTGGAGAATATATTTCAGAATGCTAAAAGCAAGATCATTATTATAACCCCATATGTCAAAATCCATGCAAAGTTGAAAGCAATACTGACAGATAAAGCAAAGTCGGGTGTTGATATTGTGTTTGTTTGCAGAAAAAGTGATCTGAAGGATGATCTCAGCCAAATATCTAGTGTAGTCGTTGATAATCCAAAGCTTCACGCAAAATGTTATTTAACCGATCAATCTGCGTTGATTGGTAGTCTTAATCTTTATGATTATAGTCAAATAAATAATGATGAAATGGGGATACTTGTTGAGAATCGTGGCGATGGGAAATACCTTTATGAGCAAATATTTGCGGAGTCTAAAAGACTATGCGGAAATACTCCTCAAGGTGATGTTACGAGAGTTTTAAAAACTAGTATTAAAAACGAACTTCCTATTGGGCAAAAATTTTCATTGCAAGAGTTAGATAGTTTTTTCGATTTTGATTATAAAAAGATGTCAGGAATTAAGAAAGCAGCTTGTGGAGATTTGGTCCTTTTGAGCAGCTCGACAAGTCATTATGCTAATAGAGTTGTCGAGGGGGTAATCCACTTTCAGGGGCAAAAAACTGGCGCAGGGCCGCAAAAGTTAATCTTTGGGAATAAGGATTTATTTGGCTGTTATAAAAAGAAGCATGTCAAAATTCATTTGTTTACTGATTTCGTTTATACTGGCCAAGTCTTTATTTCCTCAGAGCCATATACTGAGAATGGGGTTTGGTTTTTTCCACTTTCTAAGCAGGGATAATGAGTTGTAAATAATGTCCTTCAAAACTTGCTTAAGCTTTTCACGGCGTGATATGCTTAATGCATAACCACAGGTTACTTTAGTAATAAATAGGAGGTAAAACGCACTTCAGGCGCGTTCATAAGTTTTGACGATAGTCTAAACTGATGAACGCATAAACTGGCACTAACGTGCTGAAACATCTAGCAATTCTTTGCCGTTCACTTCCAAACGGCAGACTTTCACATCCAAACGCCAGCTGAATCGCAGCATCCATCATCGTGCAAACTGCAGATACCTATAAATCTGTCGTTGTCGAAATTCCCCCATTGTCACCATCTTTTATACGCAGGACGAATGAGCCTGCGTGGTGACCCCCTTTATTGAATAGATTTTCAGGAAATTTTCCTTCTGTGGGAAACCGGACATTTATTTGTTCCGTAATGGTTGTTGTGCGCACTTCGCGCATAAGCATGTCTTTTCGACGTGCTTTGTCCTGGGGCATTGCCCCAAACTTTTAGCGAAGGAGAAATCCGATGAAATCTATCAGCTTGGCACGAAGCGCGAATGGGGCAACATTGTCCGGTCCGCGCTCGAAACAGTACAGAGTCCGGCAGAACGCAAAGGTCTTTGCAAAAAGACTGCGTGAAGCAGGATTCGGGGTCCGAAAATGGACCAACATTTCTAACAAACATTTTGCTGCAGTTGCTGACAAAATGAAAGAAAATGACGTGGGTGACGGGCGTATAGCTGAAGTTTTTTCAGCTGCGCGTCACCTGTGCGAAACCTATGGCAATACCAGTATTAGCCCGACAAATGATGTATTCAATGTCAGGCGCGGAAGCATTGCCAACAGCAACAGCAAGGCGGTTGCCCCTGACTTCGTTCAGGGGGCAATCGACAAGCTAACAAACGATGTAAAATACGAATATGGCCCACGGGCCGCTGCACAGATCAGATTGCAGTACGAGCTCGGATTACGTCGAGAAGAATCTGCCAAGCTTGATCTGGTCGCAGATTGGAACCGTGAAGCCCGTAGTATTCATATACAGTATGGGACGAAGGGCGGCAGACCTAGAACGTTGCACAATCTATCGTGGCAGCAGCAAGAAGCATTGGAAAAAGCAATGCCATTTATCAGTCAATCCGACAGGCCGGGGATACACAATCTCCAGCCTGAAAATATGGGTGATAAGTGGCAGGAAAAACTATCCCACGCAGCCCGTCTGTGTGGGTTTACGAAGAAGGACAGTGGATGGACACTTCATAGCAATAGGCATGAAAGGTTCCATCGCATGTACGTCGATCATGCAGGGTTTCAGCCCCCTAACCAGCACGAGTCTGTCGAAGCCTTCCAGAAGGCCGCACAGCATGTAGCAGGACAGAAATGGCCCCAGTTGGATGCAGAAGCCCGTGATGATATTGAACAGACTGCAGGACATTCTGCAGGACGACGCGATGTGTCTGATGCCTACCTAGGTAGCAGTCATTAATCCATACCCCGCCTTTGTGCGGGGTTTTTTCTGTGGGCAAGAGGTTCCATGAAGGTGGATAAATCAACTAGTTGATTTATCCACCTTCATGGAACCGCCTTCCCACATGTCGGCTTGGGGCCGACAAGCGGGAAGGCTTTTCTGCTGATGAGAAAGGATTATTTAGAAACGTATTTGGAGTTTGCCAGATGAGACAGGTCTACCTCGTAATCGAGATGAGATATGATCTTTTCGAAACACAGTGAAGCTGGGAATCGACCGCCGTAGGTAGAGGCTGCCAACTTTTTCAGCTTGTGTCCGAATGTTTGCGTAAAAATGTCGGTCTGCATTTCCCGTTGCTTGAAGAAATTCGAGAACGTATGTCGGAAGCTGTGGAATACCTTTACGCCCTCGGCCTCCTCCAGTTCGATAGTTTTCTTGAAATGGCCGAACCGTTCCCCGAACTTGTGGCCGTATTTTTCATTGATGCGGACCAGTTCCGGGAAGACACGAAGATGCCCTTTTGCCTCTTGCTGTCTGGCGAATTGTGGGAAGCGCAACACGTCTACAAGGAAGGGGTGAAGAGGGACGAGTCGTTTTGTGTGCTTTCTTTTGACTCCCTTGCGATCAAAGCCGTTGATGTTTGGGTTGTCGTTGATGTCCAACACCCACAATCCGTCTTCCTGTCTCACGTCTTCGATGTGCAGCTGGCAGAGTTCTTCACGCCGAGCCCCGGTATAAAGTCCAAGAATGGGACCCCAGAAATCGGAAGGGTGTTTGAAGCTGTCTTGCACGTATTCCGGGGCGTGGAAGATGTTGTGCAGGTCTTGGATGGTGAAAGGCGAGCGGTGGTCTATGTCGTCTTTGTCTTCCTTGATCTTCAACCGTCTGCATGGATTACGGTCAATGAGTCCTTCGTCTTCGCACCATGTGAAAAACGTAGAGCAGTTGGTCAAGTTGTTGTTGACGGTACGGACCGAGATTGTTTTGTCTGGTTCTAGGGCCACGAGTTCGGCAATGGTTTTGTCTCTGAAGATGACTTTGTTGCGATGAGTGGGCAACTGTAGGAGCGTGTCCCGCATGTGGCGGAGAGACTGCCGATCGATTGTATCAACTGGAATGTCCTCACCAAGAATATCAGTGAGGCATTTCAGGGTGGACATGATGTCATTTGCGCTTGATTTCGACTTCCAGTCTTTTTTGGCTATTTTGTCAGCCTTGTATTGTTTCAAGGCTTCTTTCAATGTCACGAGTTTCTTTTTCGGTTCAGGCGGAGCTGTATAAGTTGCTTGCGGCGGCATGACGGAGTTTTCGTAGTTATAATCACCTTCGGCCCGGTGGCTGATTATTCTGTAATACGAAAGCAAGGTTTTCGTGAATTCGTGGGCGAACTCATCGGTGAGGTCGAAGGCCTGAGGTGGCCCGAAAGCACCGTCTTCGGTGGCCATGATCGCATATTCCCGCATGGTGTTGTAGTCGCGGGAGAGCAGAAGCCCTTTCAGGTGTTCAATGAGTTGTTCGGTTTCACCCGGTACGTACTGGAAAGTTTGTGTTGGTGGGGTCAAGCCATGAATGGCAATCTGTTCGTGTTCCTTAAGAAAACGTTCAAGGAAATCGCGCAGGAAAAACTTTATGCGGTCAAAATCGTCCATCGGAATATCTCCGTTTCGCATCTGGGTCAGTATTCGTTTCATGCCGGAGGCCAATATTCGGGCCTTCGGCCTTGCTTCGGCCAGGTATCCTGTTTGAAGAGACATTCTGACCTCGGAGCGTCCTAATGTCTCCCGCATGTTGTGCGGAATCGAATGGCGAAAATAGTAAACTGTGCCCTTCAAGTAAAGGTGGTTTGCTGAACGTGCGATTTGCGGCATGAGATTCTCCCGGTGGTAGAGAATTTCGGGTCTTTGACCCATCACTTTGACCCAGAGGGGTCAAACCACGCAAAAAGAAGGAAAATCATGTAAGCCACTGAAACAAAAAGAAAAAGGTTTGCAGCTGTTTAGCCACAAACCTTGTTTCATTCTGGTGCCGAAGAGAAGACTCGAACTTCCACGGCGATAAAGCCACATGGTCCTGAACCATGCGTGTCTACCAATTCCACCACTTCGGCACGTTCAGGAGAATGGCTTATATATTGACATCAGGACGTTGGCAAGAGCTTTTTTGGGGATGTCGCTTTATCTGGCTGAGGAAAGTGCCTGTTTTGCCATGGTTGCTGTCTTCATGCTTGGCGCGGGGTTGGCGTAACAGGCTTCATATGTTTTCGCGGAACGCGTGGTAGTCATCAATACTGACAAAATAATCCGGGTCGGTCAGGATGTTGACATCGCAAATCTTTTCTGCCTTTTTGATTAGGCGGACGCAGTCGGGGCTGAGGTGGCGCAGGTGAATTGTTTTTCCTGATCGTTGATACAATTCGGCAACCTTGTTGATTATCTCAATGGCCGATTGGTCCATGATGCGTGACTCCTCAAAGTCGATAATGACTTCCTGCGGGTCGTTTTCAACGTCGAATTTACTCAGGAACAGCGTTGTGGAAGCAAAAAATAACGGGCCATAAATCTGGTAATGTTTGATGCCGCGTTCATCCACAATTTTACGGGCACGAATACGCAAGGCGTTTTCCCAGGCGAAGATCAGTGCCGAGATAATGACTCCGCAGATTACGGCGATGGCCAGATCGTATTTGACGGTGAGAAAGGTCACCAGCAGAATGACAGCCACGTCCCATTTGGGAATCTTGTTGATGATGTTGAATGTGCTCCAGGCAAAAGTCTTTATTACGACAATGAACATGACACCGATCAGAGCAGCAATAGGAATGGTTTCTATGTACTGTGAGGTGAACAGAATGAAGAAGAGCAGCGCGGCAGCGGCCATAATGCCAGAGAGGCGGCCTCGTCCTCCTGACGTGATGTTGATGATGCTTTGGCCGATCATGGCACAGCCTCCCATGCCTCCAAACAGACCGTTGATGAAGTTGGCAAAACCTTGAGCGACACACTCCCGATTTCCATGCCCATGAGTGTTGGTCAGTTCATCGATGAGTGTCAGGGTCATCAGGGATTCAATGAGTCCTATGGCAGCCAGGATGAGTGCGTAGGGTGTGACAAAAACGAGAGTTTCCCAGGTGAAGGGTACTTGGGGAAATGCAAAAGTGGGAAGTCCTGCCTGAATTCCTGTTCCGCCGTTGGTTTGAATGAATGAGAGAACGGTTGCCGTATCGATTCCGGTAAAAACAACAAGCAGGGAGACGGCTATAATGGCGGTGAGGGCCCCTGGAATTTTCTTGTTGATCATAGGGATGATATACAAGATAGCCATGGTCAGGGCGACAAGGCCGACCATGGTCCAAAGATGCTGGCCTTGAATCCAGACTCCGTTGGATTGAAACATCTTCAATTGGGAAATGAATATGACAATTGCCAGTCCGTTGACAAATCCCATCATGACGGATCGGGGAACCATTCGTATGAATTTTCCCAAACGGAATATTCCAGCCAGGCTCTGAAAGACACCAACCAGAAGCAAAGTGAAAAACAGGTATTGGACTCCAGCATGGGACCCGCTTCCACCCAGTGCATTTCCTTCCATGACGAGATTGACCATTACTACAGCCATGGCACCAGTGGCTCCTGAGATCATGCCGGGTCTGCCTCCGAAAATGGATGTGATAATGCACATCATGAAGGCACCATAGAGTCCTATGACGGGAGAAATGCCTGCAACAAACGAGAACGCGACAGCTTCAGGGACCAGTGCAAGAGCAACGGTGATTCCCGAAAAGATATCACTTTGAATGCTGCCTTTTGAGTCCGATACGATAAAATGGTTTGATTCCACAAAAATCCCTTATGTTACTGATGATTAATCTTATTGAGCAGAAGCTCGCTGGTGCTATCCTTTTCAGGAATCGGCAGCAGAGAAGTTGCGGCGTTAGGTTTTTCGTTGTTTAGGACAACAGAAAATACTTAGGCTTTCATGATGCCGTACCGGCATGGTACAGCCATATCCCCTACGAACAGCAATCGTTGTTGAAGCCTTTCTGCTAGGCTATCTGGCTGGAATGGTTGCTAGTACTTATGAAGAACAAGACGAGGTGTAAAGGAGGAGGACATCGAAATGGTGCGCATAAATATAAAAACGACTTTCAAGCGGGTCGACGTATGAACACTTTTTGCGTTGCAGTCAACTCATATTTCATTCAATTCATTCAAGGACCGTAGATGCTTGTTTCTGGTATTTTCAAGGATGGTTCAAGCTGGTTGAGGGTTCTGAATTGATATGGGAAAAGAATGTGTGCTACGGTTTAAAAAATTGAACCCCTGGAGACGATTACGGTGGAGTGTTCAAAAAATTTTACTTTATTGGCGTGAACAGTCTTTTCTTGAGCGGGTACTTCGTTTGTGTATATGTTTGAAATCTTTGATTTAAAAAAATATATTTATTTTCAGACGTGTTTGGCACGCGGGTTGCTATAAACAAAGCATCATTCTTCCTTTATTTTGCACACGAGAAACAAAAGGCTTCACCGGACGGTCCGTTGAAGCCTTTCTCGCGTTGTATGGTCTTTTGTCTTTTTTGGATTTTCTTTTTCTTTATTATATTTATTTGTAAAGAGTATGGGTTTCGGTTTATTCGTCATTGGCAGGAACATGAAGGATCATGGATCTTGGGATAAAGGAAGACTGTATGATTTGAACAGATCCTTTTGGGTTAATATATGCAGATCGGGTAATTAATGGAAAGTTCAAGCCGAGTGATTGTTCATGACTAAAAGTAATAATATGCGTCCACGTTTTTTTTCCTTGCGTGTGAAGTTGCTGCTGCTGCTGGCAGTACTTGTTCTGTCCACTTTGGCCGGTGCCGGGACAACGTTGTGGTATGTGGGTGCAACTCAGAATCTGTTTCAGCGCATGGAAAAATATGACATAGAGGCTTTGCTTTTTGCGCAAGAGTTGGAAAAGGAATTGATGGCTCAGCAGGGCCTGACTACCTACTATTCCCTTGATTATGATGAGGTCTGGCTGACGCGTTTGCAGGATCACAACAAACAATTCGAGAATCTGTTGAACCGAGCCAGGGAATCGAATTATTTGAACCAGGGGCGGCATATACTGAATCGTATCGAATCCGGCTATATCCGGTACATACATTCCAGAGATGAAGTTATTTATTTGTATAAAAACAATCTAGTCGAGCAAGCGGTTGCATTGCACGGCGATATTCGCGAGAAGTTCCAATCCCTTTTTGATCTTTGCGAACAATACAAGAAATTGCATCAGGAACGGATCAATACCGATGCTGCTTTTTATAAGGATCAGGCCCGCGTCCTGACCGTATTTTCTCTCGCGGCCATGGCCGCAACCGTTATGCTTGCCTTTTGTCTGGGGTATATCCTTTTCAAGCGTATTCTCGACCCGATTCGGAGGTTGGCCAAGCTGGAAGAGAGCTCAGTTCCTGCCGTACTTTCCGGTGAAATGGGAGAGCTTTCAGAACGTATACAAGGGCTACTAGATGATGCGGAACATGCTCACAAAATGCTTCAGGAGAGTAGGGATCAGGTACTTCAATCCGAAAAACTGGCGACTGTCGGCAAGTTGGCGGCAGGAGTTGCCCACTCCATACGCAATCCGCTGACATCGGTAAAAATGCGGCTCTTTTCTCTTGAGCGTAGTTTGAATCTTGATTCCATTCAGAAAGAGGATTTTGATGTCATCTCCGAAGAAATTCGTCATCTGGATACCATCATACGCAATTTTCTGGAATTTTCCCGTCCACCCAAGCTCAAGCCGCAACTCGTGTCTCCGTCCGATCTTGTTGACGGTACGTTGACATTGCTTAGTCATCGGCTCGAATCGTCGGGTGTGACGGTGACCATTTGCCGAAAGAATGTACTGCCGGTTGTCAATGCTGACCCCGAGCAGTTCAAGGAAGTGCTCATGAATTTGATTCTTAATGCTTGTGATTCCATGGTTGATGGAGGCAAGGTCTCCATCACCGAGGATGTTGTATCAGTTGTTCCTCACGGAAAGATGGCAATATTGGCCGTGGCAGATAATGGACCTGGAATTCCTGCTTCCTTCAAGGATGATGTATTCAAGCCGTTTCACTCCACAAAGGAGGAAGGGACGGGACTTGGTTTGTCTATTGCCAATCGTATTATGACCGAGCATGGCGGCTGGCTGCACCTTAAATCATCCGGACCGCAGGGAACGACATTTGTTCTCGCTCTTCCTTTAAAGGAATCAAGTACATGGCTGAGATCCTGATTGTTGATGATGATGCACAACTGAGGCAGAGCTTTGAAAAGCTCCTGAAGCAGGAAGGGCATCAGGTGCGTGTCGCTTCTTCTGGCGAGGCGGGCGTGGCAGCCGTGACCCTTGCTGTCCCCGATTTGGTCATAATGGACATGCGCATGTCAGGCATGACCGGTCTGGAAGCGTTTCAGTTCATGCGCGATATCGATTCTCGTGTTGTCGTGATTATCATGACTGCATACGGCACTACCGAGACAGCGATTGAGGCCACCAAAATGGGGGCCTTTGATTACATACTCAAGCCATTTGACATCCCTGAAATGCTTGCCCTGATCAAACTCGCGCTTGAAACATCCAAGCGGAGCAGGGAACATGCCGAGGATCGGGAACAGGTCTCGTTGGTTACAGGCCAACTGGTGGGCAACAGTCGCCCCATGCAAGAGGTGTATAAGGCGATTGGTCGTGTCGCAGCTACGGACGCACTGGTGCTTATTCGAGGTGAATCAGGCACGGGCAAGGAATTGGTGGCTCAGGCTCTTCACAAGCACAGTCTGCGTCAGGACAGGCCATTCATGACCATTAACTGTGTTGCAATTCCTGATACGCTGCTTGAGTCGGAATTGTTCGGTTATGAACGTGGTGCCTTTACCGGTGCCAATCGGAGTCGGGTGGGGCGTATTGAACAAGCGGCTGGGGGGACCGTGTTTCTGGACGAAATAGGAGACATGCCGCTTAATATTCAGGCTAAAATTCTTCGGCTTCTACAGGAAAAGCAGTTTGAAAGGTTGGGGGGAGGCAGTTCGATTCCAGTGGATGTGCGTATATTGGCTGCCACTAATCGAGACCTTGAAAAGGCTGTGGCAGACGGCTCGTTTCGTGAGGATTTGTATTATCGTCTCAATGTCGTGACCATAGGGCTTCCCCGGTTGTGCGAGCGTGATGATGATGTGTTCGAGCTTGCTGATCATATTCTGACGTTCCTGAGTGCCGAGATGGAAATGGCCAATCCAGGATTGGCCGATGATGGAAAGAAATTTCTTTATACACATGCCTGGCCCGGCAATGTTCGCGAGTTGTCAAATACGCTTCAGAAGGCTTTGATTTTCAATAGGGGCGCTCCCATAACTCGTGATGAATTGACTCAGGCAGTTGGACTTGGTGCTGACCGGAACAGTCCTTCTGATGAATCTGACAAGGCGTTTCGTCTGGAAATTCGTCAAGTGCTTACCCAGCATGCTGGCGAAAACGGGTTTGAAATGCTTATGGATTATGCTGGCCGTCTTGTGGTGGGTGAGGCCTTGGAAATAACCGATGGCAATCGCACTCGTGCGGCCAAGCTTCTGGGAATGTCTCGTCCGACACTGGCTGCACGCATTGAAAAATACGGCCTGAAAACGCAAACAAAATTTATCTAATAGTTGAATCGTTTTTTTTGAAAGAAACCGTCGCCCAATGATTTGGGCGACGGTTTCTTTTTCTAGTTGTAAAAGAAATGGACGGTTCTGTTGGTCCTCGGCCTGTGATCTCTTCTGAACAAATTTAAATTAATTCGTAAATTCAATGACTTGGTGTTGCTGAGCCATGTGTTGAATTATGGCATGGCTATTGCCAAGGAGGTCTTGAGATCAAATTAATTGGAGGATTGGATGGAAAGGCCGAAAGTCAGAGTTCTTATTGTCGAACCCAACCCGCGCATGCGTGATTTTTTGCGGCGTGAATTCTCCAAGTTGAATTTTTTGGTCGAAGGTGTCGCCAGCGGAGAGGATCTTTTTTTAAGACTCGATTCAGGTGAGAAAGTTCATGTTGTTGTTTTTGCCATGGATATTCCTGGAAATACGGAAGGGGTACTTCAGCAGCAACTTGTAACGAATTATCCTGATATTCCTGTGATCCTCAACGCCTATCTCGAAGATTTACCCGATAGTCCTTTCCTGCGAAAAGTTGCTGCCATGGTTGAAAAGAGCGGAAATCCTGAAAATCTGATTCGCATGGTTTCCCGTGTCCTGGAGCGATACTATCCGGATCTGGTGGAAAACGGTGCGCAGGGAGGCAGCAATGTCTGACGTTCATTACTATCACGGATTGGCTAAGAGCATGATGTTCACGATTGTTCTGGTCTCCTTTACTCCGTTGATGCTGATTACGTTGATCGCAGGGTATCAGTATAGCGTGGCATACAAGGAAAAGATCGTGGATCACTTGCGCGAGATAGTGCTCAAGCACGATCAGAGTGTCGATTCCTATTTGGAAGAAAAGGTCGCAGAATTACAAGTGCTGGCAGACGTTGAGGGCGTACTCAGCTTTCGGAATGAGGAAAGCCTTGTGCGGTTGCACAGTGCTCTTGTTCGTCGTCACGGTGGAGATTTCGTGGATCTCGGTCTGGTGAACAGCAAGGGGATACAGGTTGCCTATTCCGGGCCGTTCAAGCTTCAGGAAGCCAACTACACCGAGGCTGAATGGTTCAAGGCTGTAAAGAAGCGCCAGGTTTATGTCAGTGATGTGTTCCTCGGCCTTCGAGGTGTGCCGCATTTTATTATAGCCCTGCGGCTTGAGGCAGACGGACAGGAATGGGTTTTGAGAACCACTTTGGATTTCATCGCCTTCAATAAGCTGGTGGAAGATATCCGTATTGGTGAAACCGGAATGGCTTTCATCATCAATCGTGAGGGAGAGTTTCAGACGACCCCTCGCAGGGATATGACTGCGGAAGTTCCGTTCCTCAGACAGTTGGCTTCTGGAATGCATCTTAATACCGGATTGGTGCGAGGGCGCGCTACAATGGTTACCGCAGTCAACCCGTCTACTGGTCGAGACACGATCTTTGTGACCAGCCTCATCAAGAATGGCGATTGGCTCATGGTCTATCAGCAGGACGAGAGTGATGCCTTTTCAGCCCTTAATCAAGCGAGAAATCTGGCGACAGTCGTTCTTTTGCTGGGCGGTATCGGAATTGCCGTCATGGCATACCTTATGTCCAAGAGGATGGCTCGCAAGGTCGAGATGTCTGATTTGGAAAAGGAAATGATGAATGAGCAGGTCATTGAAACAGGAAAGTTGGCTTCCGTAGGCGAATTGGCCGCAGGTATTGCCCATGAGATTAATAATCCTGTTGCCATAATGGTGGAGGAAGCGGGTTGGATTCAGGATCTGCTTGATGAAGGCCTGGGTGTGGATGACAACAACAGGGAAGTTCAACGCGCATTAACCCAGATTCGCAATCAAGGCATTCGCTGTAAGGATATTACCCATAAATTATTGAGTTTTGCTCGCAAGATTGATCCTACGGTCAAACCTGTATTTTTGAACGAACTGGTTCAGGAAATTGTGGACTTGTGTGAGCAACGTTCCAAGTTCGCCAGCGTGCATATTGAAACCAGTCTGTCTGGAAGCATTCCTCAAGTAGCGGCCAGTCCGTCCGAGTTGCAGCAGGTGTTTTTGAATCTGATCAATAACGCCATCGATGCAATGGAGCCTGGTGGGGGGAATCTCGACATCAAAACCAGAAATGATGACGGCATGGTGATGGTGTCTATCGAGGATACAGGATGCGGCATTCCCAAGGCCAATCTGCAACGAATTTTTGATCCGTTTTTTACCACCAAAGCTGTGGGAAAGGGAACCGGACTGGGATTGTCCATTATCTATGGCATCGTCAACAAAATGGGGGGCGAGATTACCGTGAAATCTGCTGTTGGCAAGGGATCGATCTTTTCCATTCGGCTGCCTACGGCTTGTTCGGCTGGATTGGAACCGGAAAAGGATAAACCAGTTGGAGATCCGAACTCCGACTCCTTGGTCTAAATAGTAAAAAAAAGGGGGCAACATGCCAGCAACTATTCTTCTTATCGACGACGAACAGGGGTTCGTTGACACCATGGCCAAGCGTTTAGGCAAGCGTGGTCTTACAGTGAGTACCGCGTATGGCGGAGAGGAAGGACTCAAGCTTCTTGATAATGACAGGGCCATTGATGTGGTTGTCCTGGATGTGAAGATGCCCGGCATCAACGGCATCGATGTGCTCAAGACGATCAAGGCGGCTCATCCTCTTGTGGAAGTCATTATGCTTACAGGTCATGCCACGGTTGAAAGTGCCATTGAAGGCATGAAGTTCGGGGCATTCGATTACATGCTGAAGCCTTGTGATATGGAAGATCTCATTTCAAAAGTGGGTGAAGCCTATGAGAAGAAGGATGCTCAGGAGACCAAGATAATTGAAGCGAGAGCTCGACACATAGAATTGCGTAGAGGGGATTAAGGGGCCTGCCATGAGCAATGAACCAATTCGAGTCCTGCTGGTGGATGACGAAGCCGGATTTGTTGAAGTCCTGCAAAAACGTCTGGGAAAGCGTGGTTTGGAAATAACCTCAGCTGTCAGCGGCACGAATGCGCTCCAGGTCTTGAGAAGGGGCAATTTTGATGTCGCTATTCTCGACCTCAAGATGGAGGACATGGATGGCATTGAGGTCTTGCAGATATTCAAGAAGATGGACCCGGAGATGCCGGTCATAATGCTTACAGGTCACGGTTCGGAAAAGGCGGCTCAGGAAGGCATGGCAAACGGGGCTTTCGATTATCTCCTGAAGCCTTGCGATCTGGAAGACTTGATCGATAAAATTCGTCAGGCCATCGCTGACTGAAGTGAGGAGGATTGCAATGGCTGCCATCAAGGTGCTTCTTGTGGATGACGAGCATGATTTTATCAATACGCTCAGCAAGCGACTCGTCAAGCGTGGCATGGCGGTGGAACAGGCAAACTCTGGTGAAGCGGCTCTTGTGATGCTTGAAACATACAATGCGGACGTGGTTCTGCTTGATGTCAAGATGCCTGGCATTGATGGGTTAACCATTCTCAATATGATCAAGCAGAAATGGCCGCTCATCGAAGTCATAATGCTTACGGGGCATGCCAGTATTGAGGCGGCTATCAGGGGCATGGAGCTTGGAGCATTCGACTACATGATGAAGCCCGTGAATTTTGAGGAGCTTCATTACAAATTGGAAGACGCCTCCACGCGCAAAGCGCAGCAGGAGGAAAAAATAGTGGCGAGGGAACAAATTGGGGAGCGACTTAACCAAACAAGTACGCACTAAGTACCTGTATCGAAAACTTAAATTAAGGACAGTCTCATGAACTTAGCAAGAAAATTCTATGTATCGCTGCGGGAGGCGGCCAGGGCACATGCAATGTGGGATCTGGAAGTCTCGACCAGCATCATCAAGGACAAGCGCAAAGTGTGGCTTATTGCTGCCCTGACTGCAATTGGTCTTTTCGTATCCATCGCGTTTGCGGGTGATCTTGATTTGCCGAGCGTACTCGGAGGCAAGAAAGCCTATACACCTGCCTTTTACACCACTGGTATTTTCGTAGCTTCCATTGGTATTGGCTTGTGTGCTGGCCTGATTACCGGTTGCATCGGAGCTGGTGGTGGTTTCATCATTACTCCTGCCCTGATGTCTGCAGGTATTAAAGGTATTCTGGCGGTTGGAACCGATCTGTTCCACATTTTTGCCAAGGCCATCATGGGAACTGCGGTCCATAAGAAACTCGGCAACGTGTCAACACGCTTGGCCGTGGCTTTTCTTGTCGGATCGGGTGCTGGTGTTCTCGGTGGCGGTATCCTGAATAGGCTTATTTATGAGGCTAACCCTGTTGCCTCTGATGCCTTTATCTCGGTTATTTATGTTGTTCTGCTGGGATTCCTGGGCACCTATGCCATGATCGACTTCCTGCGTCTCCGCAAGCTCGGAAACACTGTTGATGCCCATGGTGGAGGTCAGCAGGAGACCGGTGGATTGGCTGCTAAGCTTCAGAAAGCCAACATCCCGCCGATGATTACCTTTGACGAGGATTTGATCCCAGGCGGCAAGAAAATATCCGGTTGGTTTGTCGCCGCATGTGGCGTTATTGTCGGATTCATGGCTGCCATCATGGGTGTTGGCGGCGGATTCCTGACTTTCCCCATGTTCGTATATGTGCTGGGTGTCAGTTCTTTCACGACGGTGGGAACTGATATTCTTCAGATCATCTTTACAGCTGGTTTTGCTGCCATCAGTCAGTATGCCATCTATGGGTTTATTTTCTACACCCTGGCCATGGGCATGCTTCTTGGCTCGTTGCTCGGTATTCAGATCGGTGCGCTTGTAACCAAGCTTGTCCCTGGTATCTATATTCGAGGTTTCTACGCTCTGGCCATCCTGGCCGGTTTCGTGAACAGATTGTTTGCCATGCCCAGCAAGCTCAAGGATATGAAGCTCCTTGCCGTGAGTCAGGAATATGCCGACATATTCACTAGTATCGGCAACTGGCTGTTCTTTGTGGTCATAGGAATCTTTGCGGTGTGGGTAATTGGTACGTTCCTGTCCAAAATCAAGGTGCTCAGAGAGGGCTAGACAATGATAGTGCGAAATAGAAAGGTATTTTACCAAGGTTTGATTCTTGCCATGGGGTTTGTCGCGGTGCTTTATTACATGTTCACCCCAAGCTTCAACGGTGTGAATGCATTCCATGCATCGGATGATTTGTTCAATTCCATTTCCAAAGGATCGACCTATTATATTCCTCAGGTTAAGGAAGGAATCAAAAAGTATGACGGCAAACTCTTTGAGTTGACGATCTTCAGTGACGACGAGAAGATGGTTCCATATGCCTCGACTCTTCTGAGTGCGAACGGTATTACGGTGAGTGATGCGGCAAAGGGCATAAAGATTTCTGGTGATCTGGGGGTCCTCATGACCAAGGTCACTGATGATTCTGATGCCATGTTCAAGAACAACGGGCAGGTTCTGGTTCAAAAGTATGGAATGGACGAAAAGCAGGCCATGTACGTATGGTGGCTGACCATGAAGGAAGTCAAAAGTGCGCTGGATCAGCAGAAAGTCTTTGCTCCGGCGACCTTTATTGACAAGAATGTTGTCAAGCGGGCCATCGAGGTCGGATACAATTACTATGGCATAGAAGGGCAGGCCGCTGCAGACAGATGGGGTACCATTGCATTCTCTCTGGTCTTCTATGTCGTATATACCATGTGGTGGGGCTACGCCATTTTCTTCATGTTTGAAGGGGTTGGACTTGAGATGACGTCGAGCAGGAAAAAGGAAATGTAACTTGCCTCGCAAATGAAAAGGCAATTAAAAGCGAGTTGTGAACGTATGGGATTATTCGACTGGTTCTCGTTCGGGAAGAAAAAGTCCGAAAAGACTCAAGAAGAACTGGCTGTTATTCGCCAGACGTTCGCAACTCGCTACAATAATTTCAGATTGCTTATTCAGGCCAATACCAGAGCCCATGAATTGATGAGCGAGTTGGAAGAGGCCTTGCGGGGCTTCCACCCCTACGGCATGCACTATGTGCGCGCCTTGTCTACCAGAATTTCCACTTCCATTTATCAGATGGTTCGGCATTTGAATGAACTTGAGCCTGGTTATTACGAGGATCTTTATGTTCAATTTGATGCCATTCAAGATCGTATCCAGGCACATCTTGCCCCTCTTCAGCATGTAGAAAAAGGCGAATTCGTTTTTGATCTTTCCGAAGTCGGGCGAAATCATGCGGATCTTTGTGGGCCCAAGATGGCTATGCTTGGTGAGGCTGGTGCAAAACTCGGCTTGAGAATTCCTGCCGGATTTGTGATTTCCTCCGAGTCCTTCTACAAATTTATGGAAAAAGATGGGCTTGGAGAAGAGGTGGATCGGTTGATTCAGGTTGTTGATATGGAGAGCCGTGAGGCCATGTTTCAGGTTTCTTCCAAGGTCATGCAACTTATTATTCAGTCCCCTCTGCCGGATGAACTGGCTGATGAAATATTGCGAGCCTATGATTCCCTGTGTGCGAAGCAGGGGGGCGAGGTAAAGCTGGCTGTCCGTTCCAGTGCTCTTGGAGAGGATATTGCCGGCACTGCCTTTGCGGGGCAGTACCGTTCGGTACTTAATGTGGACCGCAGTTCCCTGCTTGGAGCGTACAAGGAAGTGATGGCTTCCAAGTATTCTCTTCAGGCCATGGCCTATCGTGTCAATCGAGGAATAAAGGATGAAGAAGTGGCCATGTGCGTTGGATGCATGGTCATGATTCAAGCGTATTCCAGCGGTGTTATCTATTCGCGTAATCCATTGAATATCCGAGATGAAAATATTTCTATTCAATCCGTATGGGGGTTGCCCAAGGCCGTTGTGGATGGGGCCGTTGATACGGATGAATTTGTTGTCAGTCGTTCTGATCCCAATGAAGTTGTCAGCCGTCGTGTGGCGAACAAAACGAAAAAATACGTTTGCCGGGCAGGTGAAGGCGTTTGTAGCATGGCCTTGCTTGATAGCATGCAAAACGTGCCGTCCCTTACGGATGACCAAGCTGTGAACATGGCGCGTGAAGCCATGCGTATCGAAGACCATATGGGGTTGCCTCAGGATATTGAATGGGCTTTGACGGAAGACGGTCAGTTCTATCTTTTGCAATGTCGCCCGCTGTCTCAAATTGAACACGAGCAGGATGTTCGGCCACCTAATTCAAATTTGCCCGAGCCACGACTTGTCGGGGGCATGATTGCCAGTCCTGGGGTGGCTGCTGGTCCGGTCTATGTGGTGCGAAAGGATGCGGATGCGCTGACGTTTCCGAAAGGGGCGGTTCTGGTTCTCAAACAGGCTCTGCCAAGTCGTGCCGTTCTGCTTGACCGGTGTTGCGCTGTTATCACTGAGCAGGGTGGTATTGCCGGGCATCTGGCTAATGTGGCGAGAGAGTTCGGCGTTCCTGCCCTGTTTGGTGTTAAGGGAGCACTTGATAGTTTTGAAGCGGGCCGGATAGTCACTGTGGATGTCGATGGAATGGCTGTTTATAATGGTTTGATTGAATCATTGCTTTCGGAAAAACCTCGGCAACGGCTCATGAGTGGAAGCCCTGTTCAGGCAACGTTGAGAGACGCAGCAAGGCATATTGTTCGTTTGAATCTTACTGACCCGGATTCCAGGAAATTCAACTCTGCGCATTGCCGGACGCTTCACGACATCATGCGGTTCTGTCATGAAATGGCAGTACGTGTAATGTTTGAATTCGGCACGAATGACAGTTTTATTCAGGCTGCGTCTCGCCAACTTATCTGTAATGTTCCCAAGCAGTTCTGGATTCTCAATTTGGATGATGGCATTGATCCAGAAGGGGAGAAACGCAAGGATGGATGTGTGCTTCTTGAGCATGTCAATTCGGTTCCCATGCGGGCCTTGTGGGAGGGCATGCAGGCTGTTCCATGGGAAGGTCCGCCCGCCATGCATGCCCAGGGGCTGATGTCCGTAATGTTTGAGGCAACGGTTAATCCCGAATTGAATGTTACTGGGCGGTCGAAGTTTTCTCAAAAGAATTATTTCATGATTTCAAAGAATTATTGCAGCCTGCAATCTCGTTTCGGGTTTCATTTTTGTGGCGTCGAGGCTTTGGTTGGGACTCGTGCTTCCGAGAACTATGCAAGTTTTCAATTCAAGGGCGGGGCAGCCAACCTGGCGCGTCGAATTCTTCGTGCCCGTTTTGTCGGTCAGATATTGGAAGAGTTTGATTATAGGGTCAGGGTTCGCGAAGATAACATGTTTGCACGACTGGAAGGCCTGGATCGTGTCGAGATGGAGCACCATCTAAAAATCCTGGGATATCTCATTACTCACACTCGACAGTTGGATATGATCATGACCAATAGTGGGGAAGTTGAAAGCCGCAGGAAAAAGTTTTTTGAAGATTTCAAACTGTTCGAGATCGAAACCTGACAGTGCGACAATGGTGCCGTTTCATTCATCTCGTTTGAGGACAGCAAGCACTGATCAGTAGTCTGTTTAAACAGAAACCTTGCAGTCATGAGGAGGCGAGAGGTGCCTGATTTTTCATATGAAAATTTGGGGATATGCTATTGGAACGGGACTTTGGGACCGTTTGTCGTCGGCATTGTCGGGGTCGGATCGGGTTTGAATGCTCTCATGGATATAATTTACGACGAGATATTCCGGGAATTCCTTCCTGAGATGAAGTTGGTTGCAGTGAGCAATGTCAATGATGGTGATGACATTGACTCCCTGATCGAGATCAATATTCCGGTTTACGATACCTGCGAAATTATGCTTGAGCTGCATCCTGACATCAATTTGATTGTCGAGATGACCGGTAGTCAGCAATCTATTTCATGGCTCAGGAATTTGCTGCCTGATTCCATATCCCTCATTGACCATCGGGAAGTGGTGTTTTTTTGTGGTTTGCATGACATGGCGCTGGTAAAGGGGCATTTCAAGAGTAATCTTGATCAGCAACGAACATTGATGCAGTTCATAATGGATGAAGTTCGGGAAGATATATTCTTGCTGGACAAGGCCGGGATGATTGTTGACTGCAATCGCATTATTTGTGAGCGATCAGGGCTTCGACGCATGGAATTGGTCGGGAAACCCTGTTGGTATGCGGCTCGACTCAGAGATGGTTCCTGTTTTTGTGATAAGCTTGATCCGGTGTGTCCTTTTCATAAGACTCTTGAAAGCGGGCGCAAGGAGGAAACGCTTGTCACGAGAGTCAACAAGGATGGGTTGCTTCAATATTACCGGCTTTACGCATATCCGATTCTGGATCTTCAGAGCAACATGTCACATGTCATGGTCATGCATCGGGATATCACGAAGCGGACGTATTCCGAAAAGCACCAGCATCAGAGGGACAAGCTCACCATTATAGGTGAAATGTCAACATATCTGGCCCATGAAATTCGTAATCCCCTTTTTGCCATAGGAGGATTTGCCAATTCCCTCTTCAAGTCGCCTAGCCTGAGTGAAAAGGACAGGGAAAAGGCACAAATCCTGGTCGAGGAAACAAAGCGGTTGGACAAGATGCTCACGAGCATGCTCAATTTTTCTCGTCCTTCTCATATCTTGGGAAAAGAAGTGAACCTCCTGGCTGTGAGTCAAAGTGCTGCGGAGTTGATGTCCATTGGGTATGGTAGGAACGGATATGATATTGAGGTTTCTTCGGCTCCCCATTTGCCTAATGTGTTCGGGGATGAAGACGCGTTGAAGCAGTGCGTTATCAATCTTATCAAGAATGGCATTGAAGCCATGCCCGGAGGAGGCAGGATATTGTTGAATCTGGACTTGGATAGTGACTATGTTGTTCTGGAAGTGACCGATACGGGCCTCGGGATGAATGAACACGAACAGGATCGGGTCTTCAACCCATTTTATTCGACCAAGGAAGCAGGCGATGGTCTCGGGTTGGCCATGATCAAGAAGATAATTGAAGAGCATGGAGGCAAGGTTGAACTGATGAGCAGGTCGGGACAAGGCACAACTGTCTCCTTGTTTCTTCCCCCGGCTCTTGATTTGCGGGTAGATTGATTTGGTGTCGCAGACAATAACGTTATGGGGATGCTCAAGAAGGTAATTCCATGTACCTGATAAACATTGCTTCTATTGTCTTGCAGTTGGCTGCATCCGTGTTTTGTTTGCGGCTTATTCCCCAGACGGACCGTCGCTGGCCGTGGATACTGATTTTTATCGGACTCGCGGGCATGGTCTTGCGTCGCATTCATGTCCTGATTCTGATGTTCCTTGGTGCGCATGATCCCAGCCTGGTGTTCGAATTGCTGGGGCTTGTGGTCTCAGCCATGATGTTTTTTGGCATAGCGCAAATCTGGCCGGTGTTCAGGCGACTCAAGGAGTCCAGGGAAAAACTGGCCGAGAGCGAGGAACGATTCAGGACTGTCGCTGATTTTACTCATGACTGGGAATACTGGCGCGGTCCTGATGGGGCGTTTCTCTACATGTCGCCATCCTGTGAGCGTGTGACCGGGTATTCCCGTTCGGAGTTTATGGCTGACCCCGGGCTGATGGAGCGTATTGTGTATCCTGGAGACAGAGAGGCCGTGGCGGCGCATATGGCTGTGGAGATGGATGAGCAGGGAGTGAAGTATCTCGATTTTCGTATTGTAACGGCAGACGGGAATCTTCATTGGTTAGCCCATTGCTGCGTACCGGTTTTCAATGATCTTGGTCAGTATGTTGGAGTTCGGGGGAGTAACCGCATCATCGACAATCGCAAATTGGCTGAATCTCGGCTTGAGAACAGTCGTAAGCAGTATCGTGATCTGGTGGAGCAGGCCCAAGCTATAATTCTGGAATTGAATGAGGCTGGGGAAATAGTTTTTCTCAACGACTTCGCTCAAGGTTTTTTCGGTTATACACTTGAAGAACTTCAGGGATGCCGGATCACTGGAACTTTGATTCCGGAAAAGGACAGCAAGGGGCGGGACCTGGATACTATGCTACAGGATTACATCCACAACAAGGATGCCCCAATTTATGATGAGCTTGAAGTTGTTCGTAAAAATGGAAGCCGGGCTTGGGTGTCATGGGCCAGTTCCCAGGTTCTGAGCGAATTCAATACACCTAATGGTGTGTTGTTTGTGGGTATCGACATCTCGGAAGGCAAGGCCGCTGAAAAGCTCAAGGAAGATGTGGAACGTATAGTCCGGCACGATATCAAGTCGCCGCTCATGGGAGTTATAGGGCTGCCTCGTCTCCTTCAATCCGACGAAAATCTTACCCCGCGACAGAAGGAAATACTCAAAGGGGTGGAGGACGCGGGTGTGCAGATGATGGATCTGATCAACAAGTCCCTGAATTTGTACAAGTTGGAAACTGGTATGTATGAATGCAATCCACAGTCCGTCGACTGGTTGGAAATTGTTCGTCACGCTATTCGAGATTTGTCTACGCAGCACCCGGGCTATTCCCTTTTCGAGATAGGCCTGGATGGTCGTCCAGCTTTGGATGACGATCATGTCACCAGTCATGGAGATTCAACTCTGCTTTATGGCATGGCCGCCAATTTGCTCAAAAACGGACTGGAGGCATCGGGCGGAAAACCAGTCTGCATCGATTTTCAAACCGGTTCTCCGTGTGTCATGGAAATCAGGAATCGTCTGCCGGTTTCGCCGGAAATGACTGATACATTCTTCGAAAAATACGCAACCCATGGCAAAAGTAGCGGAACCGGGCTGGGCACATACAGTGCTCGTCTTGCTGTCCGAGCCCATCATGGTGAGATTTCCATGCACAGTTCGGATTCCGAGGGAACAGTCGTGCGAGTTGAGTTGCCAGGACTTGATGAGTCTGGTGCATAAATATATTCATGTCTGTCGTTACGGTTTGGTGATTCCGATTGTCAGAAGTATATCTGAGCTGGGTGAACTGCTTTTTACGGTGGGGCTGGTTCGAGGAGGAGGGTGTGTTGACAGAATGTAGCCATGGAAGTATGAATCTTTATGTGGATTCAAATTATTTTAAGGAGATTTTATGTTTACGAGATCATTGGAGAATGTGCCACACGTTGCCGACAACGGGTAACGCGTTGACAACAGAATGATCTGGTTTTGCCTTGGGTAGAATACCATGATTTCGCAAGCGGAGTTTTCTGTTCTCTTTCCGGCTTTTGCCGCATTGGAACTTCTGTTCAGAGTTCCGTCTACTATGTTGTCCCCATTATGTCGGCGATGTACCATTACCTGCGATTCATGATATATGTATCGTTCAGGTTGCTGAGCAGTTGTATCCTTTGGATCTGTTCGCAACCGAGTACATTATTTCAGTTGAACATTCCTGATATACGGCAGTTTTGCTGCATGCAGAATTGCCATGGTATTCAGGGTAACTAGAATTGGTGACACCAAATGAGTACGACTTTCGAATCAAAAGAAGATTTTTCAAATCAAACAAAGCTTATATCCATGGGATGGGATGTTTCTTTCCAGGAATACGTTGACGGGACAGGAACTCCTGCCAGAATTATTGGCTTAAACACGGGGGTGTTCCATCTGAGTCAGGGCGGCGGGGATTGGCAGGCCAAGGTTTCCGGAAAAGTACGGCATATGGCCGCCTCTTCGGATTCTGGGGGATTGTATCCTGTCATCGGTGATTGGGTTCTTGTGCAGAATTCGGTCATTACAAAGGTTTTGCCTCGGCGGAATGCGTTGTCGCGTGGTGCTGCCGGAGGTCGTGGAAAGAATAATGCCACTGCAGCAGAAGAGCAGGTAATGGCTGCCAATCTGGATACGGTGTTTATTGTTTGCGGCCTGGACCGGGACTTTAATGTACGTCGTATCGAGCGGTATCTGGCTCTTGTCTACAATTGCGGTTTGATCCCTGTGATAGTT
Organism: Pseudodesulfovibrio sp.; assembly: GCA_016342345.1. GTDB lineage: Bacteria > Desulfobacterota > Desulfovibrionia > Desulfovibrionales > Desulfovibrionaceae > Pseudodesulfovibrio. Next base: position 42,133 of record JAEINO010000019.1, read on the forward strand.
CTGACCAAGGCAGACCTGCATGATGAGCCAGAGGTTTGTGTGGATGAGGTCAAGGCAGTCGCTTTAGGTGTTCCTGTGCACCTTGTGTCTGCAGAAGATGCAACCGGAGTACTCGAACTTGAACAGTATCTGACTTCGGGAAAAACAGCCTCCATGATTGGTTCGTCCGGAGCAGGAAAATCCACGCTGCTGAACAGGCTCTATGGCGAATCTGTTCAGGCAACGGGGGCAGTCAGTCAGAGTGTGGGAAAAGGCAAACACACCACAACGAGTCGTGATCTGATTTTCATGCCCCAGGGCGGGATGTTGATAGACAATCCTGGTATTCGCGAGATCGCATTTCATGAAAATGAAGGCGGAGTGGAAAGTGCTTTTGCTGATATCGAATCTCTTGCTCAGGGATGCAGTTTTTCCAATTGCAGCCATATGCATGAACCCGGCTGTCGTGTTCTCGAAGCCGCCACAAATCGAGATATCCCGCCGGAGAGACTCGAAAGCTATTACAAAATGAAGCGTGAACTTGGCTACCTCTCGGAACGACAACACAAAAGTGCAGATCGAGTAGAAAAAGAACGCTGGCGAGATGTTGCCCTGCATATAAAGAAAGGGAAGAAGATCAAGCGGAACAAATAATAACTCCATAGGACATACGAAAAGTAATAGCAGCCGGCAATCCTTTCCCAATAGTATATCCAGTCAGAGTATACATTGTCCCCTGGCTGGAGTCAGATACTTATTGTCAGTAGTACTTTCATCTAGATGAAACTAAAAGGCCCTGTCGTGAAATTCACGGCAGGGCCTTTCTGTATTTTAAAAACAGTCAGTTTTTAATGCTTAAAATTGCGCTCCATGATTTCGTCATAAACACCGTTAATTTTCAATTGTTCCAATGCTGTTTGCCATTTTTGAATAGTCGAATCCGGTACATCCAGAGAAAAAGCTATCCACGCTGTGGAGCCTGCGAATTTACATGTTGTCCGCTCAAAAGAATCAGAATCAATTCCTGCTCTTTTAACCATGTAATAATGGGTTTTTTTTCCCATTAAGACGAGATCGACACGGCCCTCGGCGAGCTTTTTGAAACTTGTGGAATAGGTCGGGCCGACATCAAGATTCGTGAATCCAGCCGCTGCAAGTGCTTGGTGAGTGTAGCCATCCTTGCGAACCGCGATTCTTTTCACTTTTTTTGCATCATCAAGAGTCTTTACAACAAGAGGGTTTCCCTTGCGTTTGAAGAAATAGTCATCTTCACCAAAAATTGGTCCAACCCATTTGAAGAGGTTTTCACGTTCAGGAATACGAACTATGGCAAAAAGAGCGTGCATGGGTTGCGACTGAGTGTCTTTGAAAGCACGAAGCCATGGGGTGAGTTCCTGTGTATTTGTATCCTGAACCATAGCTTGAATTTTTGCGACAATTTCCGGAGCAACTCCCTTCAAGTTCCCTGCTTCTTCATAGGCAAGTGGAGGATACTGAACAACTTTCAAATGCATTTGCTCAGCAAAACTTTGAGTAGGTACGAGAAAAAAGCATAAAGTCAAAAAAACTGACCAGATAGACACAAAACCTCCGATTCCCGATCAATATAGTCTGAAAAGGTGCGAGCCATTGATGGAGTTCGTACACCTATTCGTCGTCAGTATAAATGATAAAAACATAAAAATGAAACACCTTGCAAAAAGACGTATCCTGTTTTTCCTATGTTCTCAATTTGGATAAATCAAAAAAACACCCGCGAATGACCAGTTCGCGGGCGTCCGTGCAGGATGCAGACAAGCAGCATGCACTCAGTAGCTATGCCATATTATTATTATTCGCTTGTTGCCAACCGGGATATGGGGAGATGGTTTATCATCGTCATCCCTTTTGCACAAACGATACACTGTGAGGTCTAGAGGCCGAAGCGTCCACCAGTGGTCGGGTAGCCGTAAATGGAACCGTCTTTGATCTTGATGTCGTCTTCCCAAGGCAACTCGTATTCACCCTTGGCGAAATCCTTGATCCAGGTGTAGGGGCATTCTTTTACTCCACCGGGAACGGCCACATAACCGCGGGTACCGACGTTGTAAAGGTTGTTTTCCAGGCCCCAGTCCTTGCGTGCTTGGTCGGCCATCTTCGGGAAAACTTCAGCGGTGACGATTTCCCAAGGATTGCGATGACCCTGTTGAATGGTGGTGCCGTCGAAGTTGCAGACCTGACCTTCACCAAAGTAGTAGAAGACGCCATCGTAACCGGCGAGGTTGACGGAAGCGGTGTACATCAGGTTTTGCCAAGCGTTGGAACGGTTGGTCAATACCCACTGGTCGTTGACCTGAGTGCTGTAACCTGAGATGCGGATGTAGACGTTGCAGCCTTTATAAGCGGCTTCACGAGCCTGCTCTGGGAACATGCCGTCATGACAAATGCAGACGGCAAGCTTACTGCCACCGGGACCTTCGCATACGGGCACGCCGAGATCGCCGGGCATCCAGGGCTCGATGGGAACCCATGGGTTCAGCTTGCGATATTTCAGGGCAAGCTCACCCTTGTTGTTGAAGATTACAGCTGTGTTGTAAGGCATCTGATCTTTGTTGGGGTTGCGTTCCATGAGAGAGAACAGGCCCCAGATGTCGTTTTCCTTGCAGGTCTGAGCATAGCGCTGGAACAAAGGACCTTCGACATCAAGCAGGAATTCGTCGCTTACCCACTTCTTTGTGTTCAGGCCTTGCGAGCTGTATTCCGGCCATACGATCAGATCCATGCCAGGATAACCGGCCTTGGTATTAACTGTAGCTTCGCAAATTCTGTCGATATTTGCTTCGATGTCGCGGCGCGAGTTAACAATGGGCACAGGGTATTGGACCAATCCCATGAGCATACCTTCAGTCGGTCGATTCATGCTGCCGATGCTTCCCATTTTAAACCTCCAATTAAATAATGAATTGTTATGAAGATTGCTATCAAGAGCAATCCCTTATACTTGGACTCTCGAGCGCTCAGCATTTAAAAGCCATTATCGTGCCAACCCGTGTAATTATATTTAATCATCTGATAATATTGAGTTTAATATAAAGCGGTGCTATTCCAGCAAGCGTTCAGCTTACAAGTATTGTGGTGCAGCCATTGGTCTGGTTTGGAAAAATCCCCGCAGCGAAAGAGATTTTTCAGGCTACAATGGTAGTTGTGGCTACAACGAAGTTTGTAGGAGTTCTGACTGACGGGGGCGAAAGAAACATTTTCTCCAGACGAAAAATATGAAAAGTGACCAGATTCAAATAATAAAGCTGCGAATTTTTTTATCAATAATTCAAGCTGTTTTAATTAATTAAAGCCGATTTGAATCGAGATTGGTAACATGGAATGATTTTTATTTTTTGCAAATATGAGTGTCAGGTTTGTCTTGTGAATTGTTGGGTTGTCTTTTGCATATGAGGAAACATCGTCAGAATGGAATGCCATAGGCATATTATAGATGACTACCCATCATAATGGCGAACTGCACGGTTGTGTATGGAATGCTCTGTGAAGTTGGGAATCAGACTCGCAATTTGGCGGGACAGCATGAAGAAACCAGACTCCTTCGGTGAAGGAGGCATATGGTTGTCAGTGAGAGCAAGGAGAGAGCGTGAAGACGTCCAGACAACAGCGTACATATAATTTGCTGGTCACCAATTCGGCCATTGAAGATTTTTCCCTGCGACGTGTGAGCAAGTCCTTCAGGCGTTGGCCTGAATGGCAGATTGCCAACACCGCACTCGGGGGAATCTCATTTCTTGCCCTGGAAGCAATTGGTGCATTACTAATAATCAATTACGGCTTTACCAACTCGGCCTGGGCAATTCTGTCCTTGGGGGTCGTGATTTTTCTAACAGGTATTCCGATTGCTTATCACGCATCAAAAGAAAATATTGATATCGACCTGCTAACCCGGGGAGCCGGTTTCGGTTATATCGGGTCCACAATCACATCACTCATATATGCATTTTTCACGATAATATTTTTTGCCATTGAAACAACCATAATGGCTCAGGCTGTGTACCTTTGTTTCGGGATTCCCTTGCCGATAGGGTATTTGCTCTGTTCATTGGTGATCATCCCATTTTCATTTTATGGAATAACCGTCATTAACAAACTGCATAATTATACGCAGTTCCTTTGGTTGTTCCTCTGGATTGTGCCCATAGCCATTATTGTTTTCAAAGATCCTGAAAGCATCACCAGATGGATGTCATATGAGAACCATGTCGGTGCTGGGGGATTCGATCCCTTCCTGTTTGGTTCTGCTCTTTCCGTTCTTTTTTCATTGATTCCACAAATTGGGGAACAGGTTGATTACCTGCGATTTCTTCCAGACAAAACAGATGAAAACAAATTCAAATGGTGGTTGGCAGTATTGGCCGCCGGACCTGGTTGGATCATAATTGGTGCGTTGAAAATACTTTGCGGAGCCTTTTTGGTCGTCTTGTTCATTGAGTCCGGGAACATAGTTAGCGGCGAAAACATTGATACAGTTCAGTTATATCTTAATGTATATAAAATGGTTATTGACAATCCGCAGTATGCATTGATGCTTGTGACAGCATATATCATTATATGTCAGGTTAAAATAAATGCCACAAATGCCTACGCAGGGTCACTTGCATGGTCGAATTTCTTTTCAAGAATAACGGGTAGCCATCCTGGAAGGGCTGTCTGGCTTTTGTTCAATATCCTTATGTCGATACTTTTTGCTCAGTTAGGCGTATTCAGAACAATGCATTCAATGCTTTTTATATATGCAATATTTGCATTGTCATGGATAGGTACTATTGTTGCTGATCTTACTGTAATAAAACCACTTAAAATAGCCCCTAACATTATCGAATACAAGAGAGCATACCTTTATAACATTAATCCAGTTGGAGTTGTTTCTCTTTTTGTTTCTCTTGCAATCGCTATTCCTGCGTATTTCGGATTATTTGGAATTTATGGAAAGTCCTTTTCAACGCTGATTGCGTTTACTGTTGCATTTATAACCGCTCCATTGGTCGCAATCTTGACAAAAGGAAAATATTACATACGACGTGAAAACAATGTGACAGAGAGTGATGATCTTATGTCATGTCCAATTTGTGATAAACAATATGGACAAAGAGAAATGGTATATTGTCCTGTTCGCAAAAATCATATTTGTTCTTTGTGCTGTGTACTTGATAGTATTTGTGGTGGAAAGTGTGAAGGTGTGGACTTAAAACGGAAAAAAAGTCGTATCATTTCCTCAAATGAATCTTTAATTAATAAAACAAAAAGGTTTCTTCAGCACTATTTGGTTATTGCGGTTGTTCTTGGTGTTGTTTTTTCTTCAAGCGTGTTTCTTTCAGAGCATACGGATTATCAGATTTGGCGTAATTTCAAATGGTACGTCATTACTCTCTATATTTTTACACTTCTTATTGTTGCTGTATGGGTTTGGTGGTTTACGTTGATCCAAGAGCGTAGAATTGAAGTAGAGGAAGAGCTCGCTATTCAAATCGAAGAATTGGAACAGGAAGTTCTCGCACGTAAAAGGATTAGCGAAAAGCTGAACAAGACGAGTAGACAACAGAAAATGATCTTGGAAAATGCCACAATAGGCATTGCGTTTATCGTTAACTCGACATTGAAGTGGTGCAACAATAGATTTCTTGACATCTGTTTCGTTCCAAGAGGCACAAAAAGGCCAATAGCTACAAAGGACCTTTTTCTTGATAAGACCCTGTATTCCAATATTGAACGCGAATCTGAACAGTTTCTCAGGAATGGAGGACATTTCAATTGTGAAATATCCTTGAAATCAAACCAATCAGTGAGCGAATGGCGCAAGCTCTCCATCAGTGCCATTGATCCTGGTAACCTCAATCAGGGCGTCATCTGGCTTCTCAACGATATCAACCGGCAGAAAAATGCAGATAAGGCTTTGAAGGAAAACAGAGAGCGACTAAAGGAATTAAACGAAAACCTTGAGGGTAAAATATATCAACGAACCAGGGAGTTGGAGCGAAGCTACAGGTCCTTGCACCAAGCGGACAAAATGGCTTCTCTCGGTATTCTTGTGTCTGGCATGGCGCATGAAATCAATAATCCATTGAACCTGATTAGTCTTAATTCGCAAACGATGGATGTAATCTGGCAAGGCATGATGGAGTACCTCAAACAACAGAGGCGGGACGATGAGGAAATCTGGATTGGAAACATGCCTTTGAGCTATGTGCAGGAAAGTTTGCCCAAGCTTCTTCTTGGTATCAATGAAGGGTCCGAGCGTGTTTCCACCATCGTTCGAAATTTGAAGGATTATTCCAAGCAGTCTCCGGTCAAGATGGGAGGCGAGGTGGATCTCAATAAAGCCTTCAAGTCTGCCCACATGCTGCTTACCAATCTCATAAAAAACAGTACGGATACTTTTGTCATTAGCATTGATGAGCCTCTTCCTCTTTTTAAAGGCGATTTGCGTCGGATCGAGCAGGTGCTTGTCAATTTGATTCAGAATTCCTGTCAGGCATTGAAAACGAAAGCAGATTCGATTCTCGTAAAGACCTATGCCGTAGAGGAAAAAGTGTATTTCAAGATTATAGACCAGGGAATCGGCATAGCGAAAAGAGATTTGAAGCATGTCCACGACCCATTCTATACGACAAAGCGTGAATGGGGCGGTACAGGTCTCGGGCTATCCGTTTCAGCCGGAATTATTAAGGAACATGCCGGGGATATCTTTATTGAATCGGAAGAAGGTCAAGGGACAAGTGTAACCCTGTCCTTTACAAGCTCCAATTGACTACAATAGATTGTAAATGAGGTGAGTTATGGAAAATCATTTGTACCCTTCCCATCCGATTCTTGTTGTTGATGATGAGAAGTCAGCGTTGCAGAGTTTTGAAATTGCCTTATACGCGTCTGGTTATTCAAATGTAATTACATGTGAAGACAGTAGACATGTCATGTCTTTGATGGACAAGAAAGAATTCAGTCTTGTCCTCCTGGACTTGGTGATGCCACACATTGGCGGGCCGGATCTGCTCAAGATGATCAAAGAGAAATTTCCCTGGATTCCTATCATTATTATTTCGGCCGTCAGCGATGGAAAGTCGGTTATTCAATGCATGAGAGATGGGGCCAGGGACTACCTGTTCAAGCCTGTAGACAAGAATGAACTATCCAACAGGGTGCGCAGCACTCTTGAGTTCAAGGATATGGAGCAGGAAAACTCCAGACTTCGCGAACAAATTCTTGAGACTAAGCTGAAGCACCCTGCAAAATTTTCAAGCATTCTCACTCAAAATCCTAAAATGATTTCCATTTTCAAATATTGCGAAGCTGTGGCCGGTAGTCTGAATCCTATTCTGGTTACTGGAGAAACCGGTACTGGAAAGGAATTGATAGCCCAGGCTATTCATAGTTTGAGCATGCGCAGCGGTGAATTTGTCGCGGTTAATGTAGCCGCATTTGATGATCCGATTTTTGCGGATTCATTGTTTGGGCATGTGCGAGGAGCCTTTACTGGTGCCGACAAGCCGCGCAAGGGGTTGGTTGAGCAGGCTAATGGAGGCACTCTGTTTCTTGATGAAATTGGAGATTTGAGTCTGAGTTCGCAGGTCAAACTATTGCGATTGTTGCAGGAGCAGGAGTATTTTCCGGTCGGTTCTGATTTTCCCAAAAAGGCCAATGTGCGTGTGGTGACTTCAACATTCAGAAATTTGGCAGCCCTGAAGAAAGACGGGAAATTCAGGGAAGATCTGTATTACAGACTTGTAGGGCATCAGGTAAGCCTTCCTCCGTTGCGTGAAAGGCTTGATGATCTCCCCTTGCTTCTGGATTATTTTCTGGAATGCGAAGCCATTGATCAGGGAAAGGCTAAACCGGCATATCATCCTGAACTCAATAATCTTTTACGAACATATTCATTCCCTGGAAATGTGCGTGAGTTGAAGGCCATGGCATGTGATGCGGTGAGCTTGCACAGTTCTCGAATGTTGTCTTCATCCAGCTTTATGAACCACATTCAATGCGAAGATTCCGTTGGGAGAGTGGTTCCTCACGAAGAAGAAATGGTTTCTTGGGATAATGTGAATTTTCCGCCTGAAAGTCTCCCCCCCCTCAAGGATGTCGTAACCAGGATATCCACTACACTTATAACTACGGCCATGGAACGAGCAGGAGGAAACCAGAGCGCAGCAGCGCGAATACTTGGTATTTCGCAGCAGTCCTTGAGCCTTAAACTCAAGAAAATAAAAATCTAAGCTTTTCCCCTGTGTCTTTGAAAAAGAATGGGCCACCGCGAGCTTCCATATCTATTCAGAATGGCTTCAGGGTCTGTTTGAGACGTTTTTAGTAGGGCAATCCATCTTTCGCGGATGGATTGCTCTGTCGCATTATCCCATCAAGAGAAATTCTGCCAGTTCCTAAGCTTCTTTGATATTCATCAGCATCAATCTTGCGGGTGATTTATCTCCAAGCCTGAAAATTATCCTTAGTTGACCAATTTCCATAATCGTATGGGGAGATTGTTGTCGTTCCGAATGCCTGGTGATCATATTATGTCGTCTAATCCGTTTTTTAATGACATTTTTATTTCAAATCGGTGGATAGAGCGACTCAACTCCTACAAGTATAATTGTAATCACTGTTTTCATTGTGGGGGATTAGTCCCTTCAATCCACGCTCGATCCCCTTCCGTCCTTAAAGCAACAATCCACGTTGTACCCCTTCTTTTGGAAATCAGCCGTATAAATCTTTTTTTATACTTAATAAACAGTATGTTATCAAATTAATTAAAGTTGGTATGGTTGTCGCAAAGGAGAACAAACAACATCTTTCATGGAGAAGAATATGCCAATCTACGAGTTGCACTGTAATGGCTGCGGTACAGATTTTGAGACACTCGCCTCTTGTAGCGAAGTAACAATTCCATGTGTTCATTGCGGATCAGCCGAAACGCATAGGTACATTTCTCTCTCGTCGTATCGTCACGCGGACCATTGGATGAAGAATATGATGGGCGCAATGCACAAGTCTCAAGAACGCGACAAGCTCAAAAAGGAACTGGAAGCTCAAACGTTGTAAATGCGAATTGCGTAAACCACTATCTTTTAAGGAGATGTAACGATTATGGACGTGCTGAAAAAAAATCCGTTGTTTGAATTTGTAGACTCGTGCCTGCGCGGATGTGGGCAGGTCATGTTTCAGAACAATCCTGTTACAGGATGTATATTTTTCATAGGAATATTCTATAATTCCTGGGAATTGGGAATTTGTGCCGTTCTTGGAACCGCTGCTGCAACCTTGACTGCAATTGTACTTGGTGCAGAAAAAGGGCTTATCCGGGCTGGGCTGTTCGGATTCAACGGAACTCTCGCAGGTATCGCGTTGCCCTTTTACTTTATATATAGCCCTGATTTGTTGATTTACGTGGTTATCAATGCTGCGTTGAGCACTATTATCATGAGTGCGCTCATGAATTTTCTTGGGAAATGGGGCATGCCTGCCTTGACTGCACCCTTTGTTCTCGCAACATGGGTTCTCATGTTCTGTGCCTCCAAATTCGGCTTCCTGCAAGCAGGGTCGTTGTTGGCAACATCGATTCCCGACCCTCATTCCATGATTGAAGTTGGTACCATTTCGGCGGCCACATTCATGGATGGCGTGACCAAGGGCATAGGCGAGGTCATGTTTGAAGACAACGTTGTCACTGGGATCATTTTTGTCATAGCCATTCTCATAAATTCCAGAATATCTGCATTGTTTGCAGTCTTTGGTTCCCTGATCGGCCTGCTCACCGCTTTGGTCATGCAATCTCCCGAAGCACCTCTTCGCCTTGGGTTGTATGGCTACAACTCAGTTCTTTGTGCCATCGCACTGGGTGGTCTTTTTTATTATCTCAATTGGAAAACATTTCTCTATGCAACGTTTTGCATGATCATCGGTTCCATAGCTCAGGCATCCATCAGTGTTCTTCTCGCACCAATCGGCATGCCGTCGCTTACGTGGCCATTTGTTATCGTCACATGGATGTTCATGTTTGCAAGCAAGGGCTTTGTTCACATAGCCGCGGTCCCGGCAGATATGCTCGGAACTCCTGAAAGCAATCTGAAGCACCCTTAGCATTCGGAGAGAGAGTTTTTGGGGTGAACAGCATGTCTGCAAGAAAGAGTATCGTTCGGCTACAACAAAGGGTTGGAGATTGATCACCTCATCCAATTTCCAGCCCTTTTTCATCAACTTACTAGAAAGATCAGATGTGCCATGGAAAAAAAACAGTTGACCTACATGTATTGTCCCAATCCTCGATGTGCTCATTTGAACACGAAGTACGAACCTGAATCGTATTACAACGTGTACTCAATCGAGATGGAAGAGTCGTTGGGTTCGTGTGCCTGTCCTCATTGCAAAACTGCAATGCGTTCAAGTTGTCCGCACTGCCATCATACTCTTGAGTCCAGGCCTTCAAATTTTTGTCCCTTGTGCGGCGGTTCTTTGAATACTGCTCCAGATACTTCTGTTCAGGCTTTGTACTGCCATGAATGTGGCAGGCGTATGTACGGAGATGTTCAGGGGGATATCCCGTTGTGTTCAGAAAAATGCATCAGTACTTTTATTACAAAAAACATAAAAACATGTGATCAATGTGGAATGCGGTTTAATTCCAAAGACAACCAATCGCAGAGCTTTACCAAAGTTCCTGCTGGAGGTGGAATTGATGAATGTTTTGATTTTTGTTCGAAACACTGCATGGAAAAGTACTTTTTGGTTCCCACAAAACAGGCATCTTAGTCGGATACTGTAATCTCAAAAGTAAATATATATTCAGATAATACAAAGGACAGCCAATGCGACATGTTATATTTAATAATAAGAAAGTGGAATTTACAGAGAATCAGACGCTTTTGGACACCGCATCCGTTGCGGGAATCAACATACCAACGCTGTGTCAGGGTGATACCTGTTATTGTAGTAGCAGCTGTGGGTTGGGAATTGCCGAGAATGTTGACACAGGAGAACTGATCTCCACATGTACGACATTGGCCACGGAAGGAATGAATATTTCAACCGAGTCCACCAAGGTCTTTGAAGCCCGAAGAGAAAAGCTTATTTCCATATTCTCCAAAGGAGCCCACAACTGTTTCACAGCTCGGCTTCCGGAAGGAAAATGTGCTCCAGGGCATCTTGAAGCCAGGGAATTGGAATGGCACGAGCAGGAGTGCCCTGCAAAGGGAACCTGTACTCTTCAGAAATTGGCAGGGAAACACAAAGTTCCTGTAATGGATATTCCCCTGAAGATCGAGACACCGGTTGTTGATAATCGTTCTCCCTTCATTGCCCGCGACTATAGTCGTTGCATCAAATGCGGCCAATGCATCTCTGTTTGTCAGGATATTGGGCAGAATGCCATTTCTCGATGTTCCTACAATGGCACCTGGCATCCGACGGTTGACATTGAAAAATGTACCCATTGTGGACAATGCCTTGAAGCGTGCCCTGTTGGTGCTCTTTTTGACAAGAAAGCATTCGGCATAGCCAAGAAGAAGGTCACGAAGGTCCAGACGACGTGCCCATATTGCGGAACTGGCTGCCAACTACAACTTCACGTCAAGGATGAAAAGATCATCAAGGTCACGGCAGATGAAGATGTTGCCCCAAACATGGGACGATTGTGCGTAAAGGGTCGTTTCGGCTATGACTTCATTTATTCGGAAAACCGTCTCAAGACACCCCTTATCAAGGAAGATGGTAAATTCAGGGAGGCATCCTGGGACGAAGCTCTTGATTTGGTGGCCTCCAAATTTATTGAGGTACGTGAAGAATATGGCCCAGACGCCATTGCAGGCCTCAGTTGTGCTCGGAGCATAACCGAAGACTCATACAACATGCAGAAACTCTTCAGGGCAACGATAGGTACCAATAATATCGATCATTGCGCACGAACCTGACACGCTCCTTCTGTCGTCGGTCTGACGACAATGCTGGGTTCTGGTGCAATGTCCAATAGTTTTGAAGATATTGAAAAAGCGAAAACAATTCTTGTCATTGGTTCGAACATGACTGTGGCCCATCCTGTGGTTGCAACGTTTGTTCATAATGCTGTCCAAAATGGTTCAAAGCTGGTTGTCATTGATCCTCGGGCAACCAAGCTTACGGAATGGGCGGACATGCATTTGCGGTTAAAGGTTGGCTCTGATGTTGCGTTGATCAATTCCATCATGAATGTTTTGATAGCGGAAGGTCTGTACGACAAACAATATGTAGAACAGTGGGCAGATGGATTTGCCGAACTCAAGGAAACCGTACTTCGATATCCTCCGGAAGATACGGAAAAGATCACCGGAGTTCCGGCTGAACAGGTTGTCAGTCTTGCGAGGCTGTTGGCTCAATCCAAACCCGCGATGCTTATGTATACCCTTGGCATAACCGAGCATACTTCTGGCGTTCACAACGTGTTCAGTTGTGCAAATCTGCAACTTCTGCTTGGAAATATTGGTGTACCAGGTGGTGGTGTCAACCCTTTGCGAGGTCAAAATAATGTCCAGGGAGCCTGTGACGCCGGCGCTTTGCCGGATTCCTTTCCCGGATATGAAAAGGTCGATGACCCGGTTGCCCGCAGGAAGTTTCAGAAAGCGTGGAATGTCAGCAATCTCCTTGGCTATGAGGGGTTGCGGCTTCCTGCGATGCTTGAAGGTCTTAAAACGAAAAAAGTCCGTGCATTTTATGTTTTTGGTGAAGATCCGGCTACAACCGAGCCTGACATGCATCATGTCCACGACTGCCTTTCGTCCGCGGAGTTCATGGTTTGCAACGATATCTTCCCGACGAAAACTACTGAGTTTGCGGATGTGGTGTTCCCTTCGGCTGCCTGGAGCGAAGACGATGGGACTTTCACCAATACGGAACGTCGAGTGAATCGGGTACGAAAGGTGTCACCTCCTCCAGGGGTAGCGCGGCCGAACTGGTGGATTTTCCGTGAGTTGGCCAAACGCATGGGAGACACCTGGGCTTCCTCCTGTGCCAAGGATATCTGGGACAATGAAATGGCTCCACAATGTTCGATGCTTAATGGAATCACGTATGACCGGTTGGAGAAGGAGTCCTTGCAATGGCCGGTTCCTCATGCTCTTCATCCCGGTACGCCACATCTCTTCAAAGACACGGCACATCTGTATCGTGATGTCAGATTTACGCAGGGGCGGGCCCATTTTAAAGCCATCGACTGGACTCCGTCAGCAGAAATTCCTGACGAGCAGTATCCGTTTGTACTGAGTACCGGCAGAAGACTTTACCATTACAATTGTAGTTCGCAAACAGCCAACGCGGTGGGACTCAACGACTTGTTGAGTGAGGAGATTGTCGACATCTCACCTGAAGATGCCAAGCGATTTGGTTTTGGAACAGATGATATGATTCAACTCACAACAAGGCGCGGCAGTATTACAGTCCGGGCAAAAGTGACGGATGAGGTTCCCAAAGGAATGGTTTGGATGGCTTTCCATTTCTATAAGAATAATTCGAACTGGCTGACGAACTCCGCAGCAGATCCGATTTCGGACACGGCTGAGTATAAGTCCTGCGCCGTCAGAATCGATTATCCTGCGGTCTGAAGACGCGGATCTGTTCGAAAGGATTGGCTTCACGCGCATTGGTACAGTGCAGGAAAACTCAAGGTGAGCAGTGCCACAGGCAGGGTCGCCTTTAATATATCCAAGCCAGAGGGGTGCCCCTCTGGCTTGGCTTTTGTTTGGAGATTGAAGAGCAAGAGAGGAGAATATTCTTCTTTTCAAGAGGGCTGGTATAAACAGCAGAAATTTAAACGCATTAACGGCCTTTCCCAACGCCGTTTTGCTTCTTGCAACGCTTTAATTTTTTTTTCGTCTTGTCGTTGTCAGGGTTTAATTCCAGAGCATGTTCCAGAAAAGGGGTGGCGAGTTTCGTGTCGTCATACTCCAGAAAGATTGAACCAATGTTGTAGGATGCTCCCTCATTTCCCTTATAAAATTCAGGATCAAGGTCAAAGGCCTTGCCAAGGCATCTTTTCACATCGCTCTGCACTTTGCCGTCATGGTAGGCGAGTGCCATATTGTAGTACAATGCTGGATCGTTGGGTGCTATATCCAGAGCCTTCTTGTACACTTCGATTGCTTCCTTCCATTCTTTCTTGTTCCTGTGGATCATTCCGAGTTTGTTGAACATGTGAAGATCGAGCATGGTGAAAGTCTTTTTCGTCCTGATCGCTTTTGCAAGATATTCCTCGGCTAAATCCGGGATTTTGTTTGATATAAGGACTGAAATTCTTTCGGCCATGTCGCCAAGGGAGAGGGAGAATTCTTGAGAGGCTTGTTTGAAACCCCTTTCAAGCAGCAGGGTAGCCTTATCCGTGTTTCCCTTGCGAAGATGAATTTCGGCCATTTCAATTTTTCTTTCAGGATTAAAGGGACTGATTGAGTCTACTTTTTGTAGTAATTCAAGGGCCTTGTCGTCGTCGGTGTATTTGTAGATGGCAGCCAGGCGTTTAAGTGGTTCAGTGTAGTACCGGGTTATTCCGATGGCTCGCTCATATGCCTTTGTGGCCTGTTGAAGGTTTCCCTCAGAGAGAAAAGTGTCTCCTTTCAGGCAATAAGCCAAGCTGCTGTCCGGGGTCAGAACGAGGTATTTATTGATCGCTTCCAGAGCTTCCGTGGAGTTGGCTGATGAGATCAGCTCCCGTACATAGGATGTAAGATTCTGCTCCTTGGAAGTCGTCATGCACGCGGTTAATTTTTTCAAGAGTGTATCGGCGGATACAGGTTTGTTTATTATGGCCTTGGTGCCTATTTCGTAAAAAAAAGCCGCGAGATCTTTGGTGATGTTTGATCCGACAACAAGCAAACAGGCCAGGGGATACAGGCGACTTATGCGGAGAATGATGTCTGTAGTTTTTTCTCCATTGATTTTCCGCTCGATGAGCACAATAAACGGAGTTTTGTCTTTATGGAGCTTATCAAGTGTTTGTGTTGCCGTTTCAGGTTTTGGGAAGAAATGAATTAGATCGTCAGGTGCCTTTGACTGGGATGCAATGGAATATCGTAATGTCCGGACCATGGAGAGGTCGTTTGTAATACATACGATCTGTCCTTTTTGTTCCGAAAAGAAGTCATGAAGAACGTCGTTGTCGAGCATTGGCAAACTCCTCCTGTTTCCTTGTAACCAGCAATGCAGTATTTTTTCAAGCTCCAAACGACTTGGTACATGAGTCATGAGTCCGTTGTTGTATATAAAATGAGTGTGTCTTTCTGGGATATGTATTTTTTACCATAGGGGTTGGTCATATGGTTTAATTAATGTTTAAATGATAAAGTATAAAAAAGTTGTCTGGTTGCTAAGGAGAGAGAATATGGTCCGCCTTGAATCCATGACCAAGAAAGCGTTGATTGCCGAGATTGAGGAACTTCGTGCGAAAATGCGGAAGTTTGAAGTTTCGGGTTGTCTGTTCGATAGCACTGACATTGCTAATGGTGTGCCTCGAGTCGGGATAGACTATCTCGTTGAAGGTTTGTGGATAATCGACAAGGACAATAAAACCGTTTTCGTCAATCCTCCAATGGCCGAAATGCTTGAGTACTCGGCGGATGAGATGATTGGGCGACATCTGTTTGAATTCATGACTGCAGAGGATAAAGCATACTGCGAAGAATGTCTGGCCAAACGGCTAAGTGGCGTTAGGGAAGTGCATGATTTTGTTTTTCAGAGCAAAGTCGGGAAAAGTGTTTATACTCGAGTCGCGACTTCCCCCATCATGGATGACACTGGTGAGTATTCCGGTGCCATCGCTTGTGTTACAGACCTGAGTGATCTGCAGAGCGAGAAGGGGAAACTCCAGTCATATTTTGAGAAGGCTCCCATCGGGATGGCTCATATGAATCTGGATGGACAAATTGTTCTCGTAAACAAGATGTTCTGTGATTGCACCGGTTATTCTTCAGAGGAATTGCGAGCAATGTCCTTTTTGTCGATCACCTATCCTGACGACAAGAATCTCAGTATTGCGTACAAAAACGATATCCTTGCAGGGACTGATCGGCAAAAGTTGGAAAAACGGTTTATTACGAAGAGCGGCGATGTAATATGGGTCGCTTTTTCCCTGTCTCTTGTCAGGGACAGATATGGGAAGCCCCAGCATTTCATTGCCACAATGGAAGACATCTGTGCCACCAAACGGGTCGAGAAAAGCATGCAGTCACGACTTCATCTCATGGAGTTCGCCAGAAAACATTCTCTTGATGACTTGTTGGTGGAGATCCTTGACGTGGTGGAAGAACTGACAAATAGCCAAATTGGTTATTCCTGTTTACTTGAATCAGACCAGAAAACTATTTCACATCAGACATGGTCTACGCGAACAACCCGAGAAATGTGCAAAACGGAAGCAATGGGCATGCACTACGCCGTGAGTGAGGCAGGTGTATGGGCGGACTGCATTCGTGAACGAAAAGCGGTCGTTCATAACGATTACGAGGCGTTGCAGCACAAAAAAGGATTGCCATCAGGGCATGTTCCAATTGTTCGAGAAATGGGTGTGCCGGTGTTTCGAGATGACGCTATCGTAGCCGTTCTTGGTGTCGGCAACAACCCGTCTTCATATAGCAGTGCAGATGTCGATACCCTCACTCTTTTCGCAGATGTGGCGTGGGATGTCATCACTCATAAGCGAAGCGAAGACAACTTACAACGATTGACGCAGTTTCTGAATGAAACCCAGTACGTAGGCCAAATAGGCGGCTGGGAGATTGACTACACTACAGGGAAATCGTTCTGGAGTGACAACCTGTACCGTATTTTTGGATATACCCCGGATGAAATACAGGATGTGCATACGTTCTTTATGGAGAACATCGTTCACCCCAACGATCGGATGAGGTTGTCCGACTTGTTTCAAGGTCTGTTTAAAGAGAAGAAAACACGTGCAACTGAATTTCTGGTTATACGCAAAGATGGTCAGGAGCGAGTCTTTCATAGTGTTCTGATGTCACAGGTTGATGGTCGAGGTATTGTCAAACGTGTGTTTGGTGTGAATCAGGATATAACCGACCGCAAGAAAGCTGAAGAACAGTTGCGAGCGAGCGAACGGCGATTCAGGAAGCATTTTGAATTGGGTCTTGTCGGGATGGTGCTGGTGAGCCTGGATAAATCTTGGGTACTTTATAACGATAAATTCTGCGAAATGTTGGGCTATAGCCGCGAAGAACTAGAAAATATGCAATGGCCTGACTTTACCCATCCTGATGATGTGAAGGAAAACAAGCATCTCTTTGATCAGCTCTTGGCTGGTGAAAGGGATAGTTATTCCGTGGATAAACGATACATCCACAAGAGTGGGGAAATTGTATACGTGTCAATTAAGTCCAAATGCATCAGCAGGGACGATGGCACTCCTGAATTCATTGTCACTCATATCCTGGATATAACCAAACGGGTCGAAGTCGAGCAGGAAGTGGCCTGGAATCTGAAGGTCAACACGTCCCTTGCCCTTCTATATGCTCCGATTGTCTCGCCAGAGGCAAATTTGAGGAATATCTCGAAAGTCGTTCTTGGTGAGGCCATGGAAGTGACTGACAGCACGCATGGATACGCATGCACCATTAATCAGGACGGAGCCGCAATACAGGCCTTCAGTGACATGATGGATAGTTGTTTTGTGGCAGCCGAGCATGATGGCATTTTTTTCCGCAAGGGGTCGAATGGTCGTTATTCATCTCTTTGGGGACAATCCTTGAATACGAGGAAACCATTCTTCACCAACAGTCCAATGGCTCATCCTTCTTCACAAGGGGTGCCTGAAGGGCACGTGTTGTTGGAGTGCTTTTTGTCGGTTCCCGTTATTCTGGGAGACAAACTGGTTGGGCAAATTGCTGTTGCCAACAAGGCTGGTGGATATTCAGCTCGTCAAATGGATGCACTGATGCGTATTGGAGAGTGTTACTCCCTAGCTATTCAGCGTGTTAATTCCAAGAAGGAACTGATTGACAGCCGGGTACTGATGGAAAATATTCTGAACGGCATTAAAGCGGGAATCGTGATTATTGACCCTGAAACAAGAGTGATTGAATCAATCAATTCCATCGCATTAGAGATGCTGCAAGCAAAGGAAGTGGATATCTTGGGCGAGGTTTGTGATTTCTTTTGTTGGGAGAAGTTCGACGGCGATGAGATCGTGGGATGCCCGGCAATGACTGAAGAAATACGCGACTGGGATCTTCGGTTGCGACGTAAGGACAAAACAATCCTGCCAATTTCAAAAACTGTCATTACAGAGAGCATTGATGGCAAGTCGAAGTTTGTTGAAATATTCTTCGATATTACGAAAAGGAAGGACCTTGAACGTCGTTTGAGTCTTGCGCAAAAAATGCAATCCATAGGACAACTTTCGGCAGGGATCGCCCATGAGATCAATACGCCAGCTCAGTACCTGGGAGACAATATCAAGTTTTTTGCCAGCGCGTTTGAGGGTATCCTGGATTTTATTCAAGCATATCATACGTGTTGTTCCATTACAGATAGCGAGAAAAACATGGTTGAATGTAAAGATGTACGAAAACTGTGGGATGAGGCTGATATGAGTTATTTCATTAAGGAGGTCCCGTCCGCACTGTCCCAGTCCCAGGAGGGCATCAAGCGTATTGCCAGTATCGTGAAGGCCATGAAGCAATTCTCACATCCTGGCGTTGATCATAAACAGTATGCCGATATCAATATGATGCTGAAAAATACGGTCACTGTGTGCAGAGGTGAATGGAAATATAATTCAAACCTAATCTGAGCGATTCTCCAGCTAAAAGTTACATTTTATCTGGCATATCACACTGTTTTTGTTTACAATAACAT
>JAEINO010000020.1 GCA_016342345.1 Pseudodesulfovibrio sp.
ATCGTCTTCGTAGATCGGAAGACGCGCATTCCCACGTGCCATCACGTGATAAAAAGCTCCTGGGAATTCTATGCGAAGAGGTCTTGCCATGGCTGAAGCATATCGTCAAAAAGCTTATAATTCAAGACCTGACCCCATCCCACATTCGTCCGGCTGTTGATGATCAAAGTGGGGAGCCTTGTTTGGACTCCCCGCTTTTTGTCTAGGAAGGAAAAACCAGCCGCTGGTGCTCCTCCTAGTTTTTTGATCCCCTCCCGGCAGAGTTTTCTTTTGGCGAAAACAACGCATCAATCCCTAAAAACAGTCCAAATCAACCGGTTACCAAACCAAAAAATAGAGTGGTATAATTGGTTGACATCGCAACTAGGTTGGTACATATTGGTTGCGAAAGCAACCAATAACCCCTGGTGGAATCATGCAATTAAAAGGCAGAAGAACTCCGGCTCGTCTCGTCACTTTGCTTTTCAGGATGTTCACGGTCTACCTGAACAAGGAAATGCCCGCGCTCAACATAGGCACTGGGCAGTACATCTTTTTGGCTGAACTTTTTGACGAGGACGGCCGTAGTCAAGAGGACCTTACCCGCTCCACTTTCCTGAACAAGGCCAATACGGCCAGGGCATTGAAAAAGCTTGAAGAACTCGGATACGTCCGGCGGATTTCCGACAGCAACGATCAACGGGTCAAGCACGCATACCTGGAACCGGCGGCAAGGGAAATCGAAGGGGAGTTCTGGGAAATCATCTTGAGGTGGAGTGAAATCATCAGCCGGGATTTATCGCCGGAACGGCGGACGCAATTGTTAAGAGATCTTGAAACAATGGTGGATAACGCCTCTGTTTATTTAAAAAGATATTGAAACAAACCACGGACAATTACGAAGGATATACAATGAAACCAAACGAAAACGCGATGGTGAAATCCTCGACCTTATGGGTGGTATCCCTCTCCGTCTTTATGTTCTCGTTCATGATCTCGTCGGTCAACATCGCCCTGCCCGCTATCCAGGCCGAATTTTCTGCCAGCGCAGTGTTGCTGAGCTGGGTTGCCACGGCCTATCTGTTGGCTTCCGGGGTGGTGTTGGTGCCAGCGGGGAAACTGGGAGACATCTACGGACGAAAAAAAATCTTCACTATCGGCATTGTCGTGTTCTCCGTTTTTACGATGGTCACCGCCTTTGCGCCGTCTATCTACTGGCTCATTACCTTTCGTGTTTTACAGGGTATCGGCGCGGCAATGTCAATGGCCACCAGCATGGCAATTATTGCCGACGTCTTTCCCGTAAACGAACGGGGAAAGGCAATGGGGGTCACCGTGGCCTGTGTTTACATCGGGTATTCGGTGGGGCCGTTTGTCGGCGGATGGCTGACTTCGTTGTTGGGATGGAGAAGTATCTTTTTCATCAACGCGCCCATCGGGATTCTGTCTTTGTATCTATCCGTCGTCAAAATACGAAAGGAATGGGCCGACGCGGAAAACGAACGTTTTGATATGATCGGCGGGGTATTGTACGGCGGTTCTCTTTCCAGCATGATGGTGGGTCTCACAGTTTTGCCCGGTTGGACCGGAATCGGCCTAGTAATCACCGGAATTATCGGCTTCGTCATCTTTGCCTATTACCTGACGAAGACCCGGTTCCCAATTCTCGACATCAGACTCTTTTACAGCAACCGGACATTTACTTTCTCAAGCCTTGCCGCTCTTATCAATTATTCAGCCACGTTTGCCGTCGCGTTTCTCCTCAGCCTCTATCTTCAGTATGTTAAAGGGATGACGCCCCAAGCCACGGGCATTATTCTCGTTTCACAGCCACTGGTCCAGGCGCTTTGTTCTCCAATGGCCGGTCGGTTGTCCGACACCACCAAGCCAGCTGTCATCGCTTCATCCGGCATGGGGCTTACGGCACTTATGCTTCTGTCGTTTGCTTTTCTGACCGCTGCTACGCCAATTTTCATCATCGTGTGTGAATTGATGATACTCGGATTGGGATTTGCCCTATTTTCGTCACCCAATATGAACGCCATCATGAGCAGTGTTGAAAAAAATCAATACGGAATTGCATCGGGCACTGTGGCGACTATGCGATTGATCGGTCAAATGCTGAGCATGGCCCTTGTCACCCTTGCCTTTTCATTATTCATTGGCGACAGGGAGATATCACTAGCCAACCATGACACCTTTCTTCGTTCGACCAACATTCTTTTCCTTGTTTTCACTATCACCTGCATTGTGGGCATCTACTTTTCACTGAACAGAAGCAAGGCAACACAACAATGACGGAAATGGCTGCACAATAATCTCTGGCCAAAAAACGGGGGCACCTTGAAATAAACGGCGAAGGCCCGTTGGAGGTCAGAGGTGGCCCCAGAAAACTGAACCACTTGTTAAGGCGGACTTATAGTAGCTGGACTTGACCCCATCTCTGGACCAAAAGTGGTGGTTCGAATCTCAGGGGCAAAGCGCTCTTTGATTCTCCAGATAAGGCAATGAATAATTTATTTTTCAGACCAGTACAGATATGCTGAAAGCCTGAACTTGTATTGGACCTCTTCATAGAACTTTACTATCCTTCTAAAATGAAAACCTGAATTCAAAAAGACAGCCCGCTCCCAGATATCGGACGCGGGCTATTTTACGAGGACATGGACATGCAAATAAGCGTCACCACGCCTGCGCTGCTTTTCCCGGCCATTTCACTATTCATGCTGGCCTTCACCAACAGATTCCTCTCCCTCGGAAGTCGCATCCGCCATCTGCACGACCAATATCGCAAGGAAAAAGATGAATCCATCCGCCACCAAATCGAGAATCTGCGAACCAGGGTTCACATGATCCGCCGAATGCAGGGCTTTGGCGTCCTTTCAATGCTGGCCTGCATCTTCTCGATGATCTGTCTTTTTCAGGACTGGATCATGCCCGGACAAATCCTTTTCGGCCTCAGCCTGGTTTTTCTGGTTGCCTCGCTGGGCATCTCCTTCATGGAGATTCGCATATCCGTACACGCACTCGACATTCTGCTTCAGGATATCGAACAAAAATAGCAACGAACCTCACAGTAAAAAAGAGAAGGCCCCGAACATCTGTTCGGGGCCTTCTTCATTATATAAAACAAATGTCTAGATATACAAACACTTGAAATTCTGTTTCACATCGGGAAATCGTTTAAATTCTTCATATTCCTTGGCAGCCTTGTTCATGTAAAGAACCATCTGCGGCACAAGATCACCACGGGCCGTCTTCCGACTCCATGACCGGACTTCGCAGTCTCCATTGGCTTGAAGCACCATGGCCCAGACCAGAACGGTATCACGATTCACGTCCCTGGAGCCGTCCTTGACGTCCAAGAACAAATCAACCTTGCTAAACGTCTCTCTGTACGAAGCAACTGCCTTGTTGATCTTTAAAACTTCACCCTTGGAAAGGTTCAGATCGGCAACCCTGACAGTCCCCTTGACAGACACCACGCCCGACAGTCCCTCGTCATCAAAAAATCTTTTCTCGGACAGGGAGACCTTAAAAACGACAAGCGCACCCATGACGAAAAAAAACGTCAGTATTATTCCTGCTCTGAAAAAATTATTGGTATTCGATCCTTTCCTGGTCATGAAATAGAAACCCTCATAAAAAATGAATTTTTCCAATAGGACACGTGATGAAAATACACGTGAAAGAAACACAGCTAAATCATTTAAAACGTATTGGCAACAGCTATTCCAGACGAAAAATCGCCCAAAGGCGCAACCGTCCGATCTTGTGGGATAAATATTTAAACATGCATTATTCTTTTCATATTTGCAACAGGGTAATCCATTATTATTTTACACATCCGACATTTTCATCCTAAAAACAGGAACCGCTAAACATTTCTATGGCATCCAATAACATCAATACGTTTTTCTCCCGCAACAACATTTTTCAGTATCAACAAATAAATATCACCATGCTGCAAAGGCCGGAAGTTGGAGGTTGAAGAGCTAAATGTATTGTATGTTCTGAACTGATACTATAAAATGACAAAATTATGGTTAACATCAACATGCCGGAATATCGCATCTCGGTGGACCAGATTCAACCGGGAGTATTCGTCCGCCTGGAAAAAACCAGTTGGTTCGATCACCCATTCCTTTTCAACAATTTCATGATCAAGGACGACGAACAGATCGCCCTGCTCAAGAAATTGGGCATTACCGAACTCATCTGCATCCCGGAAAAAAGCAACGTCCTCCCCTTGCGCCCGACAGAAAAGCGCGCACCCGTCATCGTTAAGGATACAGAACTTTCCCAGGACATTATCGATCATCTATGGGACATCAAGCGCGAAAGGACAGAAAGACTCAGGGAAAAGAAAAAGCATCTCGCCATATGCGAAGAGCGATTCAACGCCTGCATCCGCACCTTTGACACGATCCTCAAGGGGATGCTCGGCGGCAACGGTCACTCTGTGGAGAAAACCCTGGCCTTCGTGGGTAATCTTTCCGAATATTTCCTGGCTGACCGCGAATCCACACTGC
This sequence comes from Pseudodesulfovibrio sp., assembly GCA_016342345.1. GTDB lineage: Bacteria > Desulfobacterota > Desulfovibrionia > Desulfovibrionales > Desulfovibrionaceae > Pseudodesulfovibrio. Next base: position 4,512 of record JAEINO010000020.1, read on the forward strand.
ATCTCATGAATGTCATGGACCATGCCGAGTCCGCCTATTCCCATCCCATGAACGTGGCAGTGCTCTCCATGATGGTCGGCAAGGAAGCAGGATTGAGCCTCGAAGACATGACCACACTCGGCATGGGCGCGCTCTTCCACGACATCGGCAAATCAGGAATCCCCAAGAAACTCCTGAAAAAACGGGGTGAATTAACCAAGCCGGAACAGGAGCTCATCGCCCAGCACTCGGCCCTTGGCGCAAAAATGCTAAACGATATCGAAATTTTTCCCAAGGCTGCGGCTCGCATCGTGGCCCACCATCATGAACGAATGGACGGCTCAGGCCTACCCGAGCACCTCAAGGGCGACAGCATTGACCGACTGGCCCGGATAGTGGCTATTGCCGATGCCTACGACAACCATTGCAACCACCCTGACCAAACTGAATCGCTGACGCCATATCTCGCTCTTTCCTTCATGTTCGGCCAGCAGAAACGGTTCTTTGACGTGGAAATACTTGCCATGTTCATTCGCTGTCTGGGCGTCTACCCGCCAGGCACCGTGGTGCAACTCTCCAACGGAGCCATAGGCATGGTCATGGCCGTGAATCCGAAAAATCAACTCAATCCAAGTGTTGTCCTGTATGATTCCGATGTGCCGAAGAAGGAAGCCCTGATCGTTGATCTGGCAGATGAACCGGACTTGAGGGTGGAGAAATCCATTCGGCTTGCGCATCTGCCACAGGAGGTTTTCGAATATCTATCGCCAAGAACAAGGATTACGTATTTTGTTGATCAAAACATGTAGCGATCATTTATAAATTTCACAAAGAAAGGGCTATCCTACGGGGTAGCCCTTTCGCTATATGGAGCAACCGCCAAAGGCAAAAGGGGGTCAAAGGGCTTGAAGCCCCTTGCGGGTCCAGTAAGCCTCCCCCCAATCTCCGAAGGAGCTAGGGAAACGCTGATTAATTCAATCTTCAGGAAGTGCTGTAGAATTGTTCGCTGGCAAGGCACGCAAAAAAGTCAAGACTGACGCGTGCTTCCTGCACGCTAGGGTTTGATTTTTTTGCAGCAACGAAGCCAGAGGGCAATTATGCAGTGCTTCCTTAGTCGTTTGTCAGTAATCGGCTGATACTGGCGATCAGATCGTGCTTCAATATTGGTTTCATAATGAAATCACCTATACCTATGTCTCGAAGACGATCATAGGAAATGGCGTCAGAAAAACCGGTACAAAGAATGATAGGCATGTCCGAACGCAATTTGAGAATTTCGCGAGAAAACTCCATGCCGGTCATATTAGGCATGGTCTGATCCGTGATGACAAGATCAAAATCCTTGGCGCGATGCTTGAAGGCTTCAAGGGCCTCGATGCTGGACGTGCGGGTAACGACCTCAAAACCACAGGATTCGAGCATTTCGCGACCAATATCGGTAAGGGCCTTTTCATCATCCACGAAAAGGATGCACCCCTTGCGAAAGACCAGGTCGGCCGGAGTATCAACCGCAACACGCTCGGTCTCGGAAGTCTTGGGCAAAAAGACATGAAAGGTAGCGCCCTGGCCCGGGGTGTTCTTGAGCTCAAGGTACCCATCGTGCCGCTTGACGATACCGTGCACCATGGCCAACCCCATACCCGTGCCTTCGCCTTGTTTCTTGGTGGTGAAAAAAGGATCGAAGATGCGCTCGACCACATCGGGATTGATGCCGGGACCAGTATCGGAAACGGAAAGGCGAACAAATCGTTCAGGCCTGCCAAGATCTTCCGGCGGAATGCATTCGTCGGTTTCTGCAACATCGGCCAGAGTAACGGTCAAAACTCCACCGGTTTCCTGCATGACCTGGGACGCGTTGCCACACAAATTAAGCATGATTTGATGCATCTGGGTCGGATTGACCAGAACATTATCACGGTCCGTCTCGATACGGGAGATGATCTCGATATTGGCTGGAACGCTGGAACGCAGGAGCTTGAGTGCTTCCTTTATCAATGGCGAAAGGGTCATGGAATGACGCTCCTGCGGTCCCTGCCTGGAAAAATTGAGTATCTGCGTGACAAGGTCTCGAGCGCGCTTGCCTGCACGGGATATTTCCGTGATGCGCCGCTCCAGGCCTGATTCGGGTTCGGCGTTGCTTTCGATGATTTCGGCATACCCGAGAATTACGCCAAGGATATTATTGAAGTCATGGGCAATACCTCCTGCAAGTGTTCCCAATGCTTCCATTTTCTGAGACTGACGAAGTTGTTCCTCTAGTCGTTTAGGCTCGGAAATATCAAAAATGTATCCACGCACCTCCTCGAACTCCCCTTCCGAGTTGAGCACGGCATCCAGATTGACGAGCAAAAACTTACTGACCCCGCCTCGTTGGAGAGTGACATCATAATTGACGAGACGACTGCGGCTATGGATCAACTCACGCAACGATTCTTGCGCACCCATCTCATCCCAAAGCTCGAAGATATTCACTCCATGTGCGTCCTGGGGTGAAGTAAAATTGAAAAGTTCGGCAAAGGCGACATTGCAATCGAGAATGAGCCCCTCGGCATCGGCAGCAAAGTTCCCGGTGATGTCCTTTTCAAAAAGAAGACGATACCTCTGCTCGCTTACCTGAAGTTCACGCAGGACTGCGGCACGCTTGGCAATATCAAGACGCAAGCGACGGTTGGCAGCATTGAGTTCCGAGGTACGAGCCTCGATCTTGCTGGCAAGAGTCTCATTCAGATCGTGCAACTTGTTCTCGGCATCCCATTTTGAACTCAATGAAACAGCAATCTGCTTCAATTCGGGAGAACGAAAGGGTTTCTGGATATATAGAAGTTTTTCAGGCGGCTGAATACGCTTGTTTATTTCCTTGAGAGGCACATCCGGCAAAGAGGAGAGAAGGACTATTTCAATATTCGAATCCAGCGCACGTATTTTTTCAGCCAATGCCAGTCCACTCAAGGGCCCTTCCTCCGGCCCTTCCAGATGAATTTCGATAAAAGCGATGGAAAATGGAGATTTCCGATCAAGGGCCATGGCAACCATGCTGACAACATCGACACTGGAGGGAAAGGGAACGACCTCGAAAACCGGCTTGTTCATTTCGTCGGCGATTTCCTCTCTGGACGGCAGATCAACGTCGCCAAGACAAAGAGCCTCCAGAGCGGAAGGTTCCTCGCCTTCATAACAAAGGACGTCACGATAGAAGGTGAGCATGTCCTCATCATGATCCACGGCAAGGACGCGAAAACGACTGGTAAATTCGGCTGCCAAGATTTTCCTCCCGAGACGACTGGCATTTGCTGTTTCAGTCCGACTCTTTGGCGAAATGTATTGAAATCCTCCGAAAAAGGAAAGGTGTGATCAAAAAGACAAGCCCGGACCGGACAGAATAATCCTGCCCAGCCCGGAAAGCCTTTCAACACTCTGTTCCATGATATGCTCGCTGCATCTACTTCCTGCCTATAGAGGAAGACCCTCGACCACGGGCCGGACGCATTCAAATATCTGGGCGCGATCAAGGTCTAAACCGCTCAAGACCTTGGGGCGCGCAACCTTTGCTTCCCGAACTGATCCGAACCGACCGACAAGTACCCGATACCAGATCCCTTTTTCACCAAGATCAACCTGATTTATCCAGGTCTCAAACCCCTTCTTCTGCAACTTGGCACAATGGCTGAACGCCCAATCATGATCCCGCCATGAACTGACATGCAAACCATATATCTTCTTCGTTATCGAGTCCCCGGGACCGCTCTCCACCGATATCTTCTGGATATGGGAGGAAGTAGGCGAGCCTGCGGACGCGGGAGATGCCGCAGGCTCGCCATGGTTCTGCTCCGCGTCGGGGAAAGACTTACGGAGCAGGGGGTTCGGGGTGGAACCGCTCTTTTGAGTGTCTACTGTCTTGAATCTGGAGGCCATTCGGGCACGCTTCAGATTATCGGCAGCCTTGACGTAGTAGTTGGGGGAAAGCTCAATGGCTTTCTCGAAATACGGAACAGCCTTGGCAGGGTCACCATCGGTCATGAGCACATACCCAAGATTATTATGTGCACGGGATGCACCACCTGCGTACTTGAAGGCTTCGAGAGCTTCGCTCAACCGCCCCAAACGAGTCAGGGCCAAGCCAAGATTGTTATAGATTCGAGCAGACACATCACCATGCCTGAGCGCGCGGCTAAAGGCATCGACAGCCTTGCCATACTGTTTGCGGGCGATATGAACTACACCGAGATTATTATATATTTCATCAGCATCATTACCGTGATGCAATTCGAGAGCCTTGGCTAAATGACCGGCAGCCTTGTCATAACTGTTAGCGCGGTCATAGAGAATGCCCAGACAATTGTGCGCTTTCCAGAGCATGGGATTGAGTTGCACGGCCCGCAAAAGGTGTGTCTCAGCCTCATCATACAAACTGGCCCGGAAATAGACTGTTCCGGCAGCTTCATTGGCAATGGCGTGATCAGGATTCTTTTCAAGAACCTTGTTGAACTCGGCCAAAGCCTGCTCATCCACGCCCTGAAGAATGAGAAGCTCACCTTTCTTGACCCGTGCATCAAGGTTGTCTCCATCCTGTTCAATGGCCTTATTGTAATGAATGAATGCCATTTCCGGCTTGTTCCGCCGCAGAAAACTGTCTCCCAACTGCTCATGCTGCTCCGAGGAAAGCTTGACCGGCCCTTCTTCGCCAAAAGCCAATTCCTGAAAAGTCTGATCATTCTGCGTCTTTCCCATGCAGCCAGCCAGAACCATGCCCGCCAGAATCGCCAGGGTTACGATGAGTGTTCTTTTCATGATATATCTCCCTTTTCTCGAAGTCCTACTTGCCGATCAACGCAAAAGTGTCGATGAACAGCATGACTGCCGGACCCATGATGGTTATGAACAACGCCGGAAGAATGCAGCACACCAGCGGCAGGAGCAGCAAAACCGGCATCTTTGCGGCCGTTTCCTCGGCACGTTGCGAGCGCTTGGTGCGCATGGCGTCCGAATAGACTCGCAAGGTCCGGCCAATGCTGATACCGAAAGCATCGGCCTGTATGAGCAAGGAAGTCAGGCTGTTCAAATCGTCCAGCCCCACACGCTCGGAGAGTGCCCGAAGTGCCGCGGTACGGCCCTTGCCAGCACGAAGCTCCAGAGTCAGGATCTTGAGTTCTGAACTGATTATCGGCCCGGATGTCTTCACTTCCTCACAAACGCGATCAATGGCCTGATCAAGGCCCATGCCCGACTCCACGCAAACGACCAGAAGATCAAGAGCGTCAGGCAGTTCATCGCTAATAGTAGTCTTGCGACGGGCGACTCTCTTGGTGAGCCAGTATTCAGGCCCGTACAAGCCGATCGTCGCCATTGCCAGAGTCCCGAAGATAACGACTATGACGGAAATATCGGGGAAGAAAATCGGACGGACAAGCAGGAAGACAACACCCGTTCCGATAGCCATGCATCCCTTGATGCCCTGAAAGATCTTGTAGGAATCCGGCTTGCGCAAACCGGCCTGAATCAATGACAGCCGATTCTTGTCTATCTCCACTTCTTCTTGGGGACCAATCTTGGAGCCGAGCCGACCAAAGAAGGCGATAACGCTCTGAAACGAGGAGGCAAGAGGGGCGGTCAGGGAATCGCTCCGTTTCACCCGAGTGCCGGAAATGCTCCCCTTGAGACGCGCGGTCTGATCAGTACCACCAAGATACCCAATGATGCCGACCCCGGCGAGGAGCACGGACAGAAAAGCCACTCCGGCAACGATAAACGGCAATAATTGAGATTCACCCATGATGAACTCCTAGACCTTTATCTGCACGATTCTACGGATGATAAGGACACCAACTGTCATGGAGGTAATGGAAACCCAAATCAATCCCTTGCCCATTTCCCTGGTCCACAAAAGGCTGATGTAATCCGGGTTGACAATATACAGGATGCCGGTGATGAGAAACGGAAGGGCGACCAGAATCTTTGCCGACAGGCGACCTTCTGCAGACAATATCTTGACCTTGCCGAACAGGACGAAACGCTCGCGCACAAGGCTGGCGATCTTGGTAATGATCTCCGCCAGATTACCGCCGGTTTCCCGCTGGATATTCACTGACACCACAAAGAATTTGAGATCCAGGCAATCCACTCGGTTCAGCAGGCCGTTGAGTGCCCGGCCCACATCCATGCCGTAGTTGATCTCACCTATGGTCTGCCTGAATTCGCTGCTGATGGGATCATCAAATTCGTCGGCCACCATGCGCATGCCGCCTCCAAAAGTATGCCCGGCCTTGAGAGCGCGACCCATAAGGTCGAGAGCTTCGGGAAGCTGTTGCTGAAAGCGATCCATGCGCTTGGCCTTCAGTCTTTTGAGCCGCATGATGGGCAGATAGCCGAGCCCCCAACCAATCAGGATGGAAACCCAAAGCCTGTTGGACACGAAATACCCGGCGTACATCCCCACAAAGGCGAGAAGCGCGCAAAGGAGCAGATAAACCCCGGCTGACCCCTTGGTGTCGGCCTGCTTGATGAGTCTGGTGATCATGGATGCCAACTGCATCTTTTCCAGGAATCGGTTGAACCAGGGAACCTCGCTCATGGACACATCCCTGATGACGAGATCAATCTTTTCGTCAGTGGCGTTGGTCATTGCAAGGGCCTTGAGACGTCCTTTTACCCGCTGATCCACTTTGTCGCGACCGGACTGAGCAAGGGACGTGATGCCCATGACAAGCAGGAAAATGATGCAGGCGGCACCAAAAGCCATGAGGAGAATCATCATGTTCATGCCTTACCTCTCATTCCTGCTCTGCGGAGCCACATCGAACATGTCCGCAGGAAACACATGCCCCATCCTTTCCAGCTTCTGCGCAAATTTGGGCCGGATGCCACGTGCCGTAAAATACCCCTCAACTTTGCCTTCCGAGCTGACATTGGTCTGCTCATAGGCGAAAATTTCCTGCATGGTGATCATCTCGCCTTCCATGCCTGTCACTTCCTGAATGGAAATGACCTTTCTGGTACCGTCCACCATGCGGGTGGCCTGAATGATCACGTCAATGGCCGAGGAAATATACCGCTTCATGGAAATGGGTGAAAGATTCAACCCGGCCATGGAAACCATGGTCTCAAGACGCATCAGGGCATCACGCGGGGCATTGGCATGGACCGTTGTCAAGGAGCCGTCATGGCCGGTATTCATGGCCTGAAGCATATCCAGAGCCTCGGAGGAACGGACCTCGCCGACAATGATGCGGTCGGGACGCATACGCAAACAGTTCTTGACCAGTTCGCGCTGACCGATCTCGCCCTTGCCCTCGATATTGGCCGGACGGGTCTCGAGACGCACGACATGATCCTGCTTGAGCTGCAATTCCGCAGCATCCTCGATGGTGACGATACGCTCGTCCTCAGGGATGTTGCGCGACAGGCAATTGAGCAAGGTAGTCTTGCCGGAACCGGTACCGCCGGAAATGAGCACATTGAGCTGAGCCTTGACAATGCCTTCCATGAGATCAGCCATTTGCTGGGTCAGGGAATTGAAATTGATGAGATCAGATACTTCCAAGGGGTCCTTGGAAAACTTACGAATGGACAGAGAAGGACCGTCAATGGCCAGCGGGGGGATGATCGCATTCACACGTGATCCGTCCAGCAATCGCGCATCGCACAGGGGTTGGGATTCGTCTATGCGCCGCCCCACCATGGAGACAATGCGGTCGATGATCTTGCGCAGGTGATCGTTGTCCTTGAACCGGGCCGGGGTCAGTTCCAGCTTGCCCGAGCGTTCCACATAAACCTGGTTATAGCCGTTGACCAGAATATCGTTAACCGTGGGGTCCTTGATATACGGTTCCAGAGGGCCAAGGCCGATGACCTCGTCCTGAACCTCGGCCAGCATCCGCTTGCGTTCAGCAAGGTTCAGGGGAGCGTTCTGAAATTCGTCCCACAACAGTCCCTCGGCAACCTTGGCGATCTCCAGGCGCACCTCGGTCTCACTCAGAGTCTCAAGCAGCGAAAGGTCAATTATGTCAATCAGACGATCATGAATGCGGGTCTTAATCTCGAAATAATGATCCACGACTTCTGTATTGATTACCTTGGCAGAACCGACCGGAACCGGACCTGTCTTTGATGTATTGCGATTCAGTCTTGCAACCAGATTCATGAGATAGCTCCTGCCAGAATGTCATCACTGGCCTGCTTCTTCTTTCCGAACAACGAGGCAAAAGGCATTGAAAATCCCTTCTTCGCTTTCTTTTCCCTGCTATCAAGTTCCTCTGCAATGGTGAGAATGGCTCTGGTCATCGCGGACTTGGGGCAAACGTCAACCACCGGAGTTCCCTGATTGAGCGAAGACAGCGCCGCATCCTGATCATCCGGGACAGCCCATGAAATTGGCTTGCCCAGAACATCCGAGGCCTCGTCCACGCCAATGGTCGTTCCCTTTGGAACCTGATTGGCGATGAGGCGCATACGCCGATCACCGTCCGGGTCCTGCGTGCGAATGGATGTCATGAGCCGGGAAGTACGGGCAAGGCTCGGCAGGGTCAGGTGCAGGGCAACCAGTATCGAATCGGCGTGTTCCACTTCCTTGGGTAGCTGTTCGTCGCTCGGATACGCCGTGTCCACAACCACATAGTCATAGTTGCGCCGAAGCTGTTCCAGAATCAGGAAAAGCGTATGATCGTCAGGGCGTTGTGCGTACGGGGGACCGGGCAGAACATGCAGGCCACATTCGTGCTCGGCAACAACGCTCTTCAAATACGTGGAGTCGAGCCGAGAAATGTCCTCGACCAGATGGCTCCAGTTGTACTCATACTTAATGTCCAGAAAATACGGTATTTCTCCTACCGGAGAACGCAGGTCGAGCAAAAGTGTCCTGCCGGGTGCCGGTGCATTCAGTGCCCAGGCCAGATTCACGGCAAGAGTGGAAGCACCCAGCCCTGGCTTGGCACCAAGGAGAGTAATGATCCTGCCCTTTGCAGAGGCATCGACATCAAGGCTGTTACGCATGGCCGTGCGCATGATGGCGGCACGGAAATCGTTCTCCTGAACCGGATATTGCAGAAATTCCCGAATCCCGCTGCGCATCGCGGCGATCAGGATTTCGGGATCGGCTTGGCTGCCCGCCAAAAAAACATCCTCGGCCTGACCGGACTCAAGAGCCTGGATAATGTGCGGCAGGTCTTCACTGGCACTATCGCCGGGTTCATAAATGAGCACACCCATTTCAGCGGCATCATCAGCCATGAGCCGGACCATGTGATTGCTCTCGACAATCTTCTCGATCCGCTTACGCTCTTCCTTGTCCTTGAGTGCCAAGGTGATTGGTATGATTCGACTATCCATGGTTCCCCTTCCCCCCGGTTCTATCTGGCCTGCGTGACGGCTGTCGCAGACTGCCCGCCATCGTCCCCGTACGGCCAAAGATTATCAAACAATGCAATATCCAGAATCAGAACTGTCAGCATCACGAGAATGATCAGGATCTCCGGCCAATATTCGAATTCCAGAATGCGTCCCATCACTGAGCCTCCACAACCCCGAAAAGGGAACCGGACTGTGCTTCGGACTTTGGCCTCGGACCTTCCTGATGCTTCTCGATGACCTCGGCCGCGTACTTGCCATCCAGCCCAATCACCGGGGCATCGGATGCAGGCCCTGGATATGCGGTCTGACTCACAATGCCCATGCGCACCGAACTGCCAAAGGCAGGGGTTGTTTCTTCGGCATCGAACATTGTCCCGCAACCCGCCTGAAACATGATCCCCACAATCGCGATATAGATAAGAAAATTCTGCATGCTTCCTCCTTGCCTCTATTTGGGCCACGAATGACCGAATTCACCGTCAAATCCTGTTTCAGGCCCGACCACAGTACCGGGCTGTGCTGCTCCACCCTTGCCAGGATTGGAGGCAACCGTGGTTTTTCTTGCGCCTTCCTGAAGACCAAGAAGATAGAACTCCGCGTCGTCCGGCTCCTTGAATCCATCAGTGGGCAGGGTTTGATTTTCCATGTCAACGGGCTTGGCCAACCGGGCCGTGACAATAATCACCAACTCGGTCTTGCTGCTCGAAAAATCCTTGCTACTGAACAAGGCTCCCAGCACGGGTATCTCGCCCAGGCCCGGAAACTTGTGGGAATTCTCCTTCAGGGTGTCGCTGATCAGACCGGCAATGATGAAACTCTGTCCGTCCGCCATCTCCACCACGGTGCTGGCCCGGCGTGTGGAAATAGTCGGAATTTCATACCCGCTGACAGAAAGGGACCTGGAATAGTCCAACTCGGACACTTCGGGATTCACCTGAAGGTTGATCAGGCCGGAACTCATGACCAAAGGCGTAAACTTGAGTCCCACACCGAACGGCTTGAACTCGATGCCGAGGGTTCCCAATGCACCGGGCATGGGAATAGGCACTTCGCCACCCACCAGAAATTCGGCGGACTCACCGGACACGCATGTCAGGTTCGGCTCCGCCAGCATACGGACCAGACCGTTCGCCTTGAGAGCGTCGATCATGCCGAAAATGGAGGTCGTGCCGGTCTGATACGAACCAGTAAAGTTAATATTTTCGGTCAATTCAAAGACGTTGTCGTCCGCGTTGTAGCTCGTCAGGTTGTTGATGATGGAATAGATGGAAAAGTTGCTGCCAATAGCCGCAAAGTTTATCCCAAGCCGCTTGGTGACTGCACGCGACATCTCCGCCACCCGGACTTCCAGCATGACCTGATGGATACCGTCCACCTTCAACAGGTTGACCACCTTGTCGTCAGCCTCGGCCTTGGCCAGTGAAAGCACGGATGAGAGACTCGACGTGCTGCTTACATACCCTGACAACGTGATCGAATCGCCCGAGGACAACACCTTGACGTTCTTCTCGTCAGGCAGAATTTCATGGATCATTCTCTTCAGCCGGGTCACATCCGGCATGACGACCACATCATACACTGCGGCAACAGCGTTGCCACTCCACAAGGTCAGGGTCGTAGAACCCAGTTCCATGGCTGAAAGATAAATCTGGCGAGGGGAAATGACGACAATGGAGGCCACCTTATCCGATGCCAACGAAACACGACTGACCCGGACATCGGTATTGAGAATCGACGACTTGCCGACAACCATGCGAATGACTTCCGGGACTTCACTGTCCATGCTCAACGCCTGGAAAGGAAATGCCGCCAGAAATGCCAGACATATGGCTGCCATTATCGGCATGTGATTCATAATACGTTCATATTTCATGGTGAACCTCAAAACTTGACCGATGTTCTGGTGCTGCCGGTAATGATCTCGACCCTGGCAGACTTCTTGCCGGACCGTGTCCGGGACTTGGGTGCAGACTTGGGCCGCAGGGCTGCAAGTGTTTTGGGAATATCGGAACCGGTCGTCAAAATGTTTTCCTCGTCCTGCTCATTGCGAAGAGCAAAATGCAGTGTTCCCTGTGTGGATGCCAAAGCCAGTCGTTCGCTCTGGGACGGCGTCAATTCAAGAGTGTAGACATCCACCGATGCTGTCGTGCCATCCTCATCCGGTGGCTGAAGCTGGGTACCTGTGGCAATAACCCTGACCCGTTCCAGAACAAGCTTGGTAACAGGAATGTCATCCTTGCCCAGAACCAGGGTAACGATGATATCGACCCTGTCGCCCGGACGGACGAAACCGGACAGACCCATGACCGCGTTGCCCTTGACAGCCATGGCCCGCTTGCCCGGCTCGATAAGCGCACTGACACCGCCACCGACAAGGGATTCATCTGCGAGTTTCGTGGCCGTGACAGCCTCGTTCTTTGCAACCTGAACATTCAGTACCCGGTTCACCAGCTTGGCTGGATCGGCAAAGGCTCCACTGGGTCTGGAATCCTTGGTATAATTACGGACCTCGACCATTTCACTGGTCAGCTTGACTCCGCGCTTCACGTCCACCTTGGCAACGACCACAGGAACAGTTTCGGCCTTCTGAGGCACCGCCCGATTGCTGGCACCGCTGGTCCACATGAATATGATCACTCCCGCAATTGCGGCGAGAAGCAGAGACAATCCGATCTGGATCAAGGCTCTTGAAGACTTACTCATGACGATGCCCCCCTAGTATCCACCGGTAACAGAGCCGGTCTGCATGGCATGAACAACCATGGCCGAAATTGAACCGACCGCTATGGCCACGCCGTAACAAAGGCGGGGCAAAGACTGCTCGGAAGAGGTCGGTGCAAAATGAAATTTTCTGGTTGAAATCAGAAGGGAAAAGGATGCCACGATGCTTCCCCAGACAACCTTGAGCAAATGCCTGTGAAACAACAGAACTCCCAGAGCGTAGACGCCGCCTGCAAGGCTGGTGAACAGGAATGCGGTAAATGCAGCGGATGTGCCGAGCCATGCTCCGACACCGGCCATGAGCTTTACGTCGCCTGCTCCCATCACGCCGAGAAAATACGGAATGGCCATGCCTATGAACCCTATGGCAAATCCGCCACCCGCGAGCTTGAGTCCGTCCAGGCCGCCATGCATGGTATGCACGACCAGACCCGTCAGGATCAGCGGGAAGGTGAGCCAATTGGGTATGCGCTGGCTCCGTATGTCGGTAATGGTCGCGACCAGCAAGGCCGCCGTAAGCATGACAATGACAAGAATTTCCATGTTCCCCCCGAGTGATGCCGTTTGAGTCGAATCATTCCTGTCATCCGCTTTCCCTCGGAGACGGGAGCGGGGCTGGCGGGTCTGTCCCGCAAGCCCCGATCCGACTGCTCTGGCTGCTTCCGTTAAACGGTATTTTTCAAGCTTCTAGCTTGTTTGGTTTAGCCGGCTGTGCCTGCGGTCGCGCTCAACATCTGAGTTCTGATGTACTCGAAAGTAGCAACAACCTGTTCACCAAGAGCCAGAGCCGAGGCACCAATGGCAGCGGCGATCAAAGCGGCGATCAGTCCATATTCAAGAGCAGTTGCGCCTTGGTCGTCATTGATAAGGTTCATCAACTTTGTCATTTCAAAACTCCTTTTTTGTTTCCGTAAAATCCGAAATTTGTTTTTTTATTTCTCACCAGCCACGAACCTCACTGAGCAACCAGCGTGCCACTTCGCAAAACACAGACTGAAACTTACATGTAACCTCCTTACATTCTTTAATTTAAAAAAAATGCAGCACCCTCTAGCCTCAACAAGAGGTCACCGCCATGCATGCGAAATCTATTTTTTGTGGAGTTCTTCAAACAACCTATCCTGCTCGCTGGAATAAAATACCTCATAATAAGTGACATTTAACACGATCCACAAATAGTAGATTTTCATAATACAGCTGTTCCCAGAACCAGAAAACTCGTGATCCTAAGCCAAAAAAGAAAGGCTGCCATCCGATCTTCGGAGGCAGCCCACTATTTATGGATTCATGCATTGGCACGCTTCAAGCGCACGCTTCCTGCATGGCGAAGTTGAATACTAGTTCCTGAACAATACCGGGTCTATATGATGCTTCTTGAGCTTGTTCCAAAGGTTCTTGGGAGACACACCGAGCTTGGTGGAAGCTTCGGTCTGAATGCCATCGGCATTACGCAGCGCATTCTCGATAAGTGCCCTTTCATATTCCATGAGAGCCTTCTTGAGTGGAAGACCCGTGCCGGGCAAAACATGAAATCCCGTATCCTCAACAGGCTGGGCATTGGAAAAAGCCTGATCCACCTCGGCAGGCGTAATCATGGTGGACTTGCAGAAAATGGCAGCGCGCTCCACGGCATTGGCGAACTGGCGCACATTGCCAGGCCAGTCATAATTGAAAAATATCTCCATGGCCTCAATGGATATGCCGATTATGTCTGTCCCGAGCCTGCGGTTGGCACGATCCAGAAAAAATTCAGCCAACTGGGGCAAATCGCTTTTGCGATCTCGCAACGGAGGCAGAATCAAGGTAGCCACATTCAACCTATAATAGAGGTCGCTCCTGAACTTGCCCTCTTCCACACGCTGCTCCAATTCCTGATTGGTAGCCGCGATAATTCGTACATCATAGTGAATGGGCTTGGCCCCGCCCACACGCTCGGCCAGCTTCTGTTCAACAGCCCTGAGCAATTTCGGCTGCAAATGAATAGGCATGTCGCCAATTTCATCAAGAAGGATTGACCCGCCCTTGGCCTGCTCGAACTTACCTATCTTGACCGCGGTGGCACCGGTAAAAGCACCCTTCTCATGCCCGAAAAGCTCACTCTCCAGAAGGTTTTCAGGGATGGCAGCACAGTTGATTTTGATAAACGGACCATTGGCACGACTGCTCAAGGCGTGAATGGTATCTGAAACCAGTTCCTTACCCGTACCGGTTTCGCCCAGGATAAGGACATCGGCATTCAACTCGGCCACTCGGGCAATGCGCTCCTTGACTTCCATGGTAGGCGCGGCCTGTCCGATGATCTTGCTCAAAGGACTGGAACGACTGCTGCGCTTGAGTTCGGAAAGTTCCTTCTGGAGCCTGCGTTTTTCCAAAGCACGACGGACCACCACTTCCATTTCGCTCAGGGAAAATGGCTTGGTGAAATAATCATAAGCTCCGCGCTGCATGGCCTGCACGCCGGAATCCTTGGAGGAGTAACCTGTCATTACTATAATATCCACACCAGGGGCCACTTCCGCCAGATGGGGCAAAGCTTCAAGGCCGGACATTCCAGGCAGTTTTATGTCATGCAGGATCAAATCGAAGTTGCCACCACCGGCCTTTTTTATGCCTTCTTCCGCAGTGGAGGCAGTGTCGACCTCATAGCCCTTGTCGGCCAAAGCCTCCACAAGCATTCCCTGAAATGCACGATCATCGTCAACAACAAGTATCCGTTCAGTCACAGCATGCTCCTATTTATCCTTACCCATGAAACGAGTATACATAGGTTGGCAGCATTAATCCACAAAAAATAGACTCAATCCCTGATTTCGAAAACCAAAAATGCGGCACCCACACAATACTAATATTTTTTTATACATTGAATAAAGCTAGTTATAGACATTTAAAAATCCAGCCATGAGTGTTGGCATATCCATTGCTTTATGATGTTCACTTGGCCTCTTGGCCGGGAAACGACATCCAAGGAGAACGGGAATGAAGAAATGGGACAATTCACGACAAGGGCTAGCAGCAGTCGAATTTGCGCTCATGCTCCCTGCCCTGGCCCTTCTGCTTCTGTTACTGGTCGAAGGGGCCAATGCCATGCATGCCTACTCCACCCTGGTTGAAGCCAGCCGGGAAGGTGCCCGTTATGTGCTCATGGATGGGGATACCGCAAGCGTCAAGACGCTCATTGGCGCACTGGTTGCGGAGCTCAATACAGAGGATCTGTCCACAAATGTGGCCACTGACCCTATCGCAAAGACTGTCACAGTAGAGGTTTCCTATGCTTACCAACCGTTCGGAAGCAAAAGTGCCGGAGGGATGTTCAATGATGGCAAGCCGTTCCAGCTCGTTGCGCAGACAACAATGCCCCTCCCGTAGGGACTCCCGCCGAGGTGCAATCAGTACCATTATCGCCATTCTCATTCCGGTGATTCTGGGTGCTGTTGGTATCGCCATTGACGCGGGCAACATGTATCTGACGCATACCCGGCTTCAGGCAGCAGTGGATGCAGGCGCCCTCGCAGGAAGCCTGGAACTCCCTTACGACCCCGATCTTTCAAAGGGTATAGTCCAACAAGCCGTTGTTGACATGATCAATCTGAACATGAAGACCGCGGAAGTCGAATCAGTCACCCCCGGAACCGAAGTCCGTAGCGTGAATGTCACAGCCAAAGTCGAAGTCAATCTGCTCATTCTGGGATTTCTGGGAATCAGCGATACCGTCGTAAAGGCACAGGCCTCTGCCGGTTTCAACAAGATTGAAGTCGTTTTTGTTGTCGACAACTCCGGCTCCATGAAAGGAACACCGATCAACATGGTCAAGGAAGCCTCCATCGAGCTGACCGAACTGCTCATTCCCGATGGTGCAACCCCGGACACCAAGGTCGGCCTCGTCCCGTTCAAGGGCAAGGTTCGCATCGGAGCAAATGTCGATGGTCAGCCAGCCGGCTGCCGAAACGCCGACGGTTCTGTCAATACGGGCATCCATGAGGACTTCATGGACGACTATTGGGCACTCTCCTACTACTATCGCCGCTATGTAACCCTGGACACATGCTCAGATCTCCCGGAAGCAATGCCCCTGAGCACCAACAAGGCCAGCATCATCAGCGGTATCAACTCGCAGACCGCAACCGGTGCCACATCGGGAACGGTCATTCCCGAAGGCATCAAATGGGGACGACACATTCTCACCGAGGAAGCCCCCTACGTTGAAGGCGGCGACAAGGAAGAATACCGCAAGATCATGATCATCCTCACTGACGGTGACACCGAAGATGGTGAATGCGGCGGCCCCTACCGGGCCTCATACCGCCCAAACAATTACTGGACCAATGCCTACTTCGGCATGGGCCTCGACACAGCTCACTGCGATGACGGCGGGGTGCTCAACAGAGACATGCTGGCAGAAGCCCAGATCACCAAGGACGAAGGCATCGAAATATTTGCCATCCGGTTCGGCAGTTCGGACAACACGGACATCTCACTCATGAAGCAGATCGCCTCCAGCAAGCCGGGCACAGACGATCACTACTTCGATGCCCCCTCTGTCTACGACATTCCCGACATCTTCAAGCAGATCGGCAAGCAACTCGGCTGGCGACTGCTGAACTAGGGAGGATACCATGAAGCTTCAAAAGAAAAACAACTCACGCCGGCAGGGCCTCGTGTCCGTCGAATTGGCCATGGTTCTGCCCATTGCATTCATTCTCATAATGGGAATCATAGAAATGGGGAACATGTACTACTCATGGCTGACCATCCAGAAGGCAGCCCAGATCGGGACACGATTCGCAGTTACGGGCCAAGGTGATGACGAAGGCACCCGCCTGAGCCAGATCATCGAAAAAACCGAATCAGGCATGGTTGCACTGAGAAATGGCAGCAAGGAAATCAACGTCCGCTCCTGGCCAGACCTTGCCGCTGCAGGTGATGGCATCGACGGATACCCGGGTGCGCCCTGCCAACTGGCTGAAGTGTCAATTCTCTATAAATATGAACCCTTCACGCCCATCATCGGGCCACTACTTCCGGCAACCATTGATCTGCACGGCTATGACCGCAAGGTGAACGAGCCATGGAAACCGTGCGATTGATTCATTCTACCGATTTCCACCCATCCATCCTCCAGAAAGCCCCTCCCGGGGCTTTTCTGGGCTGTTGAGAGTAGCCCGCTTGCAGCATTGCTGTAAAAAAACAAACCCCTATGCACGATATGCTCTCGTAGTCCTAGATTTTTTTTTGAGCACTTCACTCAAACCATTTTCAACAACCAGTAAGATAAATTTTACCTGCACTTTGAAGAAATCACTTTGAACCCTGCCGCGCCGCTCTGTCTGTGCACATCACAATAAGAATAATTGATTTTATTCATAACGTCAGATACATAATGAGGTGCCGATGTTCATCTCCCCTATTGTGGAATAGGCACAATGAACATCCATGAAAAATGGAGAATAAAACATTGAGTGATTATCCACAGATATTGGGAGTCTATTCGCTTCTGATCGATGCCGAAATAGGCTCTGGCGGCACACAGTCCAAACATGAAAATGTCACCTACTGGTATGCCCGTCAGCTTTCTTCAGAGGACTTCGAGATTCAGCCACTCAATGCGCATCATGTCCCATCCGGTGTGCGAAGCGTTCTGACCAAGATGGACTTTCTCAAGCAATACACTCCGGAACCCACCTACTACAAACTCCACACCGTCCCGGCTCTCGAAACCCTTGCCCGCAAGATCAAGATGGGCGAAGAAGCTTTTGCCGACGGCAACCTTGACGAAGCGGAAAGCCAGTTCATCAAGGCCCTGATGGTTGATGACAAGAACATCGATGCCAACTACAATCTGGGCGAAGTCTATTCAGAAAAAAAAGACTTTGTGAAACTCAAGAAGGTTCTCAACACCCTGCTCGGCCTGGACGAGGCCTTCACCATCGAGCATCGCCAAAAGTTCAACCAGTTCGGCATCAGTCTGCGCAAGAACGGTCATTACGACGAATCCATCCGTTATTACGAGAAATCACTGGAAATCGTCAAAAGCGACGAAAACGTCTACTTCAACCTGGCCCGAGTCTTCTTTGAAAAAGGCCTCAATGAGAGTTGTGTCATCAATTTGGAAAAGGCTCTCAATATCAACCCGGAATTCATCGAAGCGCAAAAATTCCTCAAATACTGCCAGAAACCCGCATAATAAAAAGCCCTTGAACGCACATAAAAAAGCCCTCCTAAAAAGAGGGCTTTTTTTTAGATAGAGATGGACTTCTTGAGAGGCTCTCTGGCTTTTCTTCGGGGTCGGCTCGCTTCTGCCGCCCTGGTTTCAGGCAGAAAAGATGGGACGGGGACAAACCCAAAGGTCGCCCCCGTCCAAGATGGGTTCAGGCCTAGGTCAGGGCCTTTTTCATTTTGATTGCCACGAAGTCGAGACCAAGTTTCTTCAGATGGCGGGCTTTGGGAATACCTTCACTGTCCCAGCCGCGCTGGTCATAATACGCATCGAGAATCTTGTTGAACTTCTTGCCGTCAATAGGAGGCAACGGAATAGGTCCAATAGGATGTTGACCGGGACAGGATTCATTCAGGCATTTCCAGTTTGGCTGATCGTCCTTGCGACGGATGCCACGCATCACGATGGTGGCGCGTTCGATCTGGTTACTGCGCTCGAAGATCTTGAACAGACCCTCTGTCGTGTACTGAATGCCTGTCGCGTAGTAGATGGACTTGCAGATCAGATCGTACATGTGGTCAAGGGCTTCCGGGCTGTCGTGCCAGTACCCCAGATGACCGAAGTTGAATTTGCAAATACCCAGACTATCGGACAAGAAGAACATGTTCTCATAATATTGCACCAACTTGGCCTTGCCCATGGGATGATAGGAACGCACATCCCCGGCTTCCTTGTGACCGGAAACCTTTATGGCCAGGGCCGGGATATTGACCCACTCGGCAGTGGGAAGGCCATTCAGGTGATGCGACCCGCGCGGGGATACTGCAAACTGAAGCATGGAGCCGATGGTGGAACGCGTTTCCACGCCAGTGGCACACATGCCTTTCTGGTGATAAACGCTCTTGAGAGCCTCGGGTCCGATTCGCTTGGCCACACGATAAGGGCCTTCGGCCATGATGTTGCCGCAGCCTTTGCGGAAAACAATTTTGGGCATCATTTCGACGCAGGCATCGGCATTGCCGAACTGCATGTCGATGCCGTCAATGTATTCCTTGTCAATGATCCGGCGTTCCATGAGTTCCATCAGGGTGGAGAACATGGCTCCGGTCTCCACCGTGTCCAGACCATAGTCGTTGCACATGGCATTGAGCTTGAGAACGGCCTTGTCATCAGCAATGTCGCACTTGTGACCAAGGGCCGTGGTTGTTTCGTATTCCGGGCCGCCGCCTCTGGTGGGATATTTTCCGTCCTTAACCGCATAGGCAGCGTGACAATGCACAGGGCACGTGAAGCAGGCTTCCCGACGGGTGCCATGGTCCGTATTCCAGGAATGCACCAGCATGTCAAACTTGGGATCAATGCCGCAACGCTGCCAGTTTCGAATGGGAACCATTCCGGTGGCGCCGATCATGTTGGTAATTCCGGGGGTGCCCCAATTGGCCATGACCTTGTAGCTCATGCCGTGAATCTTACCAAAATTCGGGTCCATCAACTCATCGCGCAGTTGCTTGGTAACCTTGTAGTATTCATTGGGCTTGAACAGCTTGACCGCTTTGGAACCCTTGGCAACAACAGCCTTGAGATTCTTGGAACCGAACACAGCACCCATGCCGCAACGGCCCATGGAATTGGTTGTTTCGGTGCGCACGTTGGCAAAACGTATCAAGTTTTCGCCAGCCTGACCGATGCACAGAAGCTTGGTCGGCTCGCCATGACGCTGGATCAATTCGGCCTGTGTGTCGATGGTGCCCTTGCCCCAAATGCCATCAGCAGACTCGATACGAATTTCATCGTTCTCAATATAAAGGTAACAGGGTTTTTCGGCGCGACCGCTGATAACCAGCATGTCATACCCGCAACGCTTGAGCGCCGGACCGAAATGGCCGCCACAGTTGGAATCACCCCATCCCGAATAATTCATGGGGGAAAGGTAGGTTGCATGAGTGCGCCCGGAACTGGGAAAGGTCGTGCCGCTCAGCGGACCAGTGCCGATATAGACCTTGTTGGCCGGGGACAGAGGCTCTGTACGGGCCACGTCCACTTCGTTGAACAGCAGGTAATGAGCCAGGCATCGGCCGCCAAGCCACTTCTCGTTATATTTGGTAGATTCTTCGCGCTCGACTTTCCCCGTGGTCAGGTCCACACGCAGGATCGTACCCATGTTACCGTAGACTTCTTTGGTCATGGTGTTTTCTCCTAGGGGTGATCTTTATAATTTACGGAAGGTTATGGCTTCCGTTGGACACCATGCCACGCACTGCGGATCACCACCGCACAGATCGCATTTGCTGGCCTTCTCAGTGTGCGGATTGACCTTGATCATGCCAAACTGGCAGGCTTCCTCACAGGTACCGCAGCCCACACACAATTTCTCATTCACAACGCGCGCGCCCGTCTTTGGGTCCACGTAAATGGCCTTCTCAGGGCAGGCATCCATACATTCCGGGGACGAACACTGCCTGCACAGGTCATTTTCGGAAAACTCGGCAAAGGTGGCAAGAGCCAGCCCCTGAGGCCAGCCAGGCGCGTTGGCGGACAAGGCACTGACACCGATGAACTCCAGCACGGGCTTGAGGGTAAAGGAATTACGGCTGGCCAATGGGTCGGCGTGACCGGCGTGAAATTGGGCGCAAGCCACTTCGCAATAGGCGCAACCCGCACATTTGGAAGCATCAAAATTCAATTCATATTGAGCTGCTGGTATTTCACAGCCTTCGGGACGAGCTGCAAAAGCCAACGAGCCGGAGCTTTTGAGGCAGAATACACCGGCAGCCAGGCCGCCCGCAGCCTGCCCGGCGGTTTTAAGAAAGCCACGCCGGGACAGACCGGATCTGTCCTTTTTGGCCGTATCTTTGATCTTGCTCATAAATTCCTCCTTAAGGAGCGTTATCTGATAGTGTGAGAGCGTGTGTGACCACTGTTCCCCTTAGGAAGTTCCGTGCCACTTTCTATATTTCTATAACCATCCAATATAATTGAATAAAAAATATTAAACACAGCATAAGCAAGAGCCTTGAATTATTCCATAAGGAATAACTCAAGGCTCTTGTGCCGCCTATCTTTCTGAAATAATTTGCTTAATTAAGAGATATAACCAAAGTTATCGTATTCCAATGGTTATGATCTACCCGAGATTCATTCAGCCTCGACTGCCATGCGCTTCAAACGTTTTGACAAGGCGGGTTGGGAAATGCCCAACATTCGTGCGGCAACGGTCTGCTTGCCCACAGACCTGCGCATGGCCTCCTCCACCAGAAGGTCCGATGTCTGTGCAAGTGTGGGCAACTGATCAGGAAAGGTCAGACTCTCTGCGGCTACGCCGTTGGATTTGAGTACAATGCCACCTGAGGACAGACGATCCCGGAATGCGGTCAAAGGCAGGGAGTCGCCTCGGCATTTACTGACCGCATCAAAAATCATGGATTCCAATTCACGTACATTACCCGGAAAAGCGTATACCACCAGCCGTGAGATCAATCTGTCGGGCATTGCGGGTGGCTCCCGGTCCAGTTCGCGGGACGCCTTGTCCACAAAATGGTTTGCCAGCAACGGGATGTCATCGGGCCGTTCCCGTAGCGGCGGGATGCGGACATGGTGGATGCAAAGCCGATAAAACAGGTCAGCCCTGAATCGTCCATCGTCGCGGGCAGCTTCCATATCACAATGTGTGGCAGCTATGACACGGGCTTCGGCTGGTTTGGGTACATCCGCCCCCAAGGGAAGATATTCACGTTCCTGAATAAGTCTCAGCAGCTTGACCTGCGAGGCTGGCGAAAGGTCACCGATCTCATCCAGAAACAGGCAGCCTTGCGCGGCAACCTCCACCAATCCCGACCGTGCTCCCTGTGCGCCGGTGAATGCGCCCTTCAGATGCCCGAAAAGCGTGTCGCTGAACACGGTATCGTCCAACCCGGCCACGTTCACCGGTACAAACGGCTTATCTACTGTGGAAAGAGCATGCAATGCACGCGCAAGGAGTTCCTTGCCCGTACCTGATTCGCCCGTAATGAGAACAGGATGTCCTGATGCGGCCACGGCCTCGACATACTTGAAAACTCGCAACATGCGAGGGTCCTGGGCCACCATGTGCGCAAAGGCCTCGGGGTGATCCAATGAATCGGACAGGAACCCGCTGTGCAGGCTGGAATTCTCGCGCTTGAGGCGGCGCATTTCCAAGGCTCGGGACACAGTGGACAGAAGACGGTTTTCATCAACAGGCTTGACCAGATAGTCAAATGCTCCCAACCGCATACAGTTCACGGCGGAATCCACAGTGTCAATGCCGGTAATGATCAGGACCTCGATGTCGGAATGAGCTTCCTTGACCTGCTCAAGCAGTTCCTCGCCCGTGACGTGAGGCATGATCAAATCAAGAAGCAACACATCCACGGGATGATTGGCCAGAACGTCCGCAACACGACGGCTGTCATGGCAACGCATGACGTTGGTGATGCCACCGGAATTCAGGATAAGTTCAAAACTATCGACCGTAGCGGGTTCATCATCCACGATGAGCACCAGATGTTGACTGTGCATGACATGCTCCTCAGCTTGAATGTGCCATGGCTGGCAGGGTGAGTACGATTCGAGTGCCTTGTCCGGGGCTGGAATGAAATTCCAACGAACCTTCATGTTCGGTTATGATTTTCTGAGAAACGGACAGGCCCAGCCCTGTACCTCCAATATCGCGCTTGGTCGTAAAGAATGGGTCGGTGAGGTGGGGCATGTCGATTTGGGAAATGCCGGTCCCCTGATCCTCCACGATGACCATCACCTTGCCCCTGACTTCATCCAGCCTGGTTGTCACCGTGATGAAACAATTCTTGTCCGGCAGGGCCTCGCAGGAATTCTGCACGAGATTGATGATGACCTGTTCCACTTTCTGATAGTTTCCGCGTATCTGCGGGCGACTTTTGTCGTAGTGAACCTCGAACCTGTTCGTTGCCTGCTTAATCTGGTTGGCCAGCAGATTCAGGGAATGCTTGAGCACGGAGTTGACGTATACGGCTTGGGCCATGTCCTTGGAATCCTGGCGGGCATAGTCCTTCAAATCCTGCACAATGCGCTTGATGCGGTTCGAGCCTTCCAGCACACTCTCAAACAGATGCGGCACGCGTTCGCTGATCTGGCTGTACTTCAGACCACCAAGGGAAAAATCACCGTTATCATTGTAATAATGATCCAGAATCGGCGCCGCTCCACTCCACATGCGCGAAAGCAACTGGGTATTGAGCATGATATAATTATTGGGATTGTTCACCTCGTGTGCGACTCCCGAAACCAGAATGCCCAGGCTGACCATCTTGCCCGCCTGTACCAGTTGTTCGTGTTTCAGATTCGCTTCGTGCTCAACCTGACGTTTTTCGGTGATGTCGTGGCAGGTTATGAGCGTGGTCCCGGTCTGGATACTGACCTTCTTGACGTTGACCATCAACTCGTGTTGACACCCGAGCTTGTCACACACGGAAAGTTCTATGTTGCAAATTTCTCCATGCTCAACCAGAGCTTCCCGATCAAAAAAGTCATCACCCAGCAAAGCCGTTACCTTGTCAAGCCATTGCACTTCAGTGTCTGTATAGCCGAATATCGTTTCAACACTGGGACTGACGTACACGAAATTGTCATCGTCATCGGTGATGAACACCGCGTCCGAGATGCTGGCCAGGGTGATACGGTGAAGGGCCTCGGAATATTGCAGGGCTTCCACCCATCGGCGGTAGTCGGTAATATTGCGGTAACTGATGACCATGCCAATGGAAGTACCGCCGGAGTCCTTGAGCTTGGTGGCGGTGAGGGAACAGGCTATGCGTTGACCAGAGGCATCCAGGCAGTCTGTTTCATAATCGGCACGATCATTTCCCACCAGCCTGGAAGAGGCCATACAATGAGTCCTGTCACACTCCTGACAAGGAAAAACATCAAAGCATTTCTTGTTCTCGATATCCTCGTGCCGATGACCGGAGAGACTTGAGAAGGCCCTGTTGATCTTCAGGATATTCTTCTTGTTGTCCGTGACAATAAGGCCTTCGGTGGATGTCTCGAACACCTGATTCAACTCCATGTCGGCCCGCTCAAGATCTTCCTCCACGCGGGTACGATATGAGCGTTCATCCTGAAGGGCATCGTGGGAGGACTTCAGTTCCTTGGTGCGCCTTTCGATGATGCGCTCCATGCGGTCAAAGAGCAGGGTACGCTTGCTTTCACGGCGCAGGTCTTCGGTAATGTCGCGGATGGTTGCCACAACGTACTTCTCGCCGTTGATATCCACGGCTTTCAATGAGACTTCCGTGTCGGTGAGTGTCCCGTCACCACGTTTATCCTTCCAGAAAAACCGTTGTGGCGTTCCTGCGGCAGCGGCATTGATTTTTTCCTGGGCCATGGTGCTTGAATCGCGACCGTTTGGCTGTTTGGACGGAGCAAATTCGACTGGGGATCGGCCCAGAATCTGGCCCTTGTCGGCTTTCCAGATACGACACGCACTTTTGTTGCAGTCAGAGAACGTGTCCTGCATGATCAGAATACCGTCGGACATGGCATCGAGTAAGCCCTTGTACTTGCCAAGTTCATATTCGAGTTCCGAAATGCGTGACTGCTGGGCCTTAATAACCTCAAGCGGTTGGGCTGTCTCAGTGGCCGCGTCCATGGCGTCCCTCCGGTGATGATTTCGAGATACGCCAATTCAATTAGCCCTGATTCAACCTCGGCGCAAGAAAGACTAAAAGCCTATCCTTCTCTACTCCTTGACCGAACCGGCCAGCAGGCCGCGTATGAAGTAACGACCCAGGAATATGTAGATAGCCAGGACCGGAATGGCAGCCATGATGGAACCTGCCATGGGAAGATTCCAGCTTACTGCCTGCCCGCCTGCAAGTTGCGCCAGACCAACGGTGATCGGATTGTCCGCATGCCTGGTAAGACAAATTCCCCAGAGAAATTCATTCCATATCTGGGTGAACTGCCACAGGCTCGTGACCACGAATCCGGGAATGGAAAGCGGAAAGACGATACGAAAATAGATCGAGAAGAAGCCAGCACCGTCGAGACGTCCTGATTCGATCAGCGCAGTGGGTATCTGCGAATAGAAATTACGGAAAATGAGCGAGGTAATGGGCAGCCCATAGACAATATGTGCCAGGATGAGGCCCGGAAGGCCACCGTAAAGATTCATGGCACGCAGGGTCTGAAAGAGCGGGATCAGAATGACCTGATACGGAATGAACATGCCAAACAGGAAGAGCGTGAAAACCACCTCGCTCCCCTTGAACTTCCACTTGGAAAAGACGTAGCCGTTGAGCGATCCGAGTACGGTGGAACCTATGGTGGCGCACACGGTAAGAATGATAGAGTTGATGAAATTCGGCTTGAGCATTTTGACGGCATCGGAAAAACTCGCCCAGTTGATGGTGGACGGAAACTCCCATGCCGCCGGCAAACTGATGTCACCGGGCAATTTAAGAGCCGTCACCATTGCCATGTAAGCTGGCATCAGGAAAAACAAGGCCATGATTGTCAGCGTTCCGTACAGGAAAACCGAGCCGAATGTGATTTTGTTGGTCATGTTAACGTCTCCCTCTCTGCCGGTATTGGCTGACCAGGTAGGGCACGATGAACATGGCCGCAACAAGGAAAAGCACGATGGCGATAGCCGCACCTTGGGCAAAATTATTGGCCCGGAAGGTCGTCAGATACATGTTGAGCGCGGGATGACCGGTTTCGGCGTTGTCCGGTCCGGTCATGGCAAAGATGAGGTCGAACATCTTCAACGAGATATGAGACAATATGATGACCGCACTGATGGTGATAGGCTTGAGCATGGGAATTGCCACATGGCGATAATACCCGACCTCGCTGGCTCCATCGAGCATGGCCGCATCTCGCAAATCCTGTGAGATACCATTGAATCCGGCCAGGTACAGGGCCATTGTGTAGCCCGAATACTGCCAAACAGTTGCCATAATGATGCCCATCGTTGCCAGATTGAAACCGTGAGTCTCTTCCATGAAGAGAGCTTCCGGGAGCAAATCTCCGAAGAGCCATGCACCTGCGCCGACAGCGATACCCGGAACCAGCCAGCGTTTGACGGCCATACCGGAATCCTTTTTGAGCAGCCACAAACCGGTCAAAATCAATAGGAAAGCGGCCACATACAGCAATATCTGAAAAAGATTCTGCCAGTTGAACTCCAGAATTGCCGCTGTGCTCGACAGCCACTGGAAATCAAGCGGTTCCATGCCAGCATACTTGGGAAGAACATTCAACCCGCCCTGGGGAGCAAGCAACCACCGCCAGATGGTGCCGGAAACAATGAACGACAGGGACATGGGATAAAGAAATATGGTCCGAAGGACATCTTCGCCCTTGGGTTTCTGATCAAGGAGTATGGCAATGAACATGCCCAGGCCCACGGCTCCGACAAGAAGCATGACCGAATAGTAAACAGCATTCACCAGATCCTGACGAAACCCGCCTCCGAGAACTCCCGTGAATAATTCCACATAGTTGGCAAGGCCTATGAAATTCTTTTCAGGCGTCAGGGACAAGGCCCCGGACCCGCCCCAGTCCGTCAGGGAGGTCCAGATGGTCTCGCCAATGAACCCATAGACGAAAACCCCTATCAGGATGATCGACGGCAAGAGCGTCAGGAATGCTTTCAGTCTGTCTCGCGATGCTTCCCTCATAAAACACAACCCCAATCCACTTCTTTACAATACGAACTTTCAAATCGGGCCATGCGCCGGAGACAGAAACCTCCGGCGCATGAAGACCCGTTTGTTAATTACATGCCAATCCGACTTTTGTCGGCGAGTTGCTGACAGGCCTTGGAGGCAGCGTCAGCATTCTTGGTCTTCAGGAACATCTCCATGACAGAAGCGAATCCGCCCATGAAGGTCTCGTTGGCGGCAACACCATGAGCCAGGGAACCAACCACGCGGTCCTTGCCGAAATCGGTGGCAGCGGACTTCAGGTAGTCGTTGTACTTGCTCAGGTCAGAATCGGTACGAGCGGAGATGGAACCCTTGATCGGGTTGAACGCATCACTGCCTTCCTTGGAACCGAGAACTTTCAGCCATGCAATGGCGTTATCACGATGGGGAGAACCCTTTGGCAGACCAAAGGAGTCAGCCAGGAACAGGAACTCGCCACTTGTACCGGGAGAAGCGGCCCAGCCAAAGTCCTTGCCGGGTGCCATCTTCTTGGTGGTGAACATGTAACCCGCAGCCCAGTCGCCCATGATGTTAAAGGCGGCGCGGCCATCGATAACCATATCGGTTGCCTGCTGCCAGGACAGAGAGGAAGCGTCCGCATTGGTGTACTCAAGCACCTTTCCGAACAATTCCCAAGCCTTGACGCCTTCAGGACTATCGAACTTCAGCTTTCCGGCCCACATGGCATCCCAGTTATCAGCACCGACGGCAGCCAGCGCAACGGATTCCCAAAGATGGTTGGAGGTCCAGTTCTGAGCCAGGGCCAACGGAGTGACACCAGCAGCTTTCAGCTTGGGAGCGATGGCAAAGAAGTCATCCCAGGTTTTGGGAACTTCAACGCCCCACTTCTCCAGATTGGCCGGGATATACCACATCACGTTTGAGCGATGGATATTGACCGGAACAGACCAGATACCCTGATCAGTACCAATCAGCTTAACCAGACCTTCGGGGAAGACGTTCATCCAACCCTGCTCTTCGAACAGCGGGGTCAGGTCTTCCATGCGATCAGCCTTGACCCAGGTACCGATCAGTTCCTGGCCGGAATGAACCTGGAAGCTGTCCGGCGGCTCACCACCGAGCATACGGGTTTTGAGAACGGCCTTGGCATTGACGCCGGAACCGCCTGTAACCGTGGCGTTGATAACGTTCACGGTGGGATTTGCTTTTTTGTAGAGGTCGATCAAAGCCTCAAGAGCCGGACCTTCATCACCGGCCCACCAGGAGAAAATCTCCAGGTCGTTGCCCTTTTCGACAACCACCACCGGAGCTTCCGCTTCCGATGTTTTGGCGGCTTCTTCCTTTTTCGGTGCTTCACCGCAGCCAAACATGACAAGCATGGCTATTGTCACGATGAAAATTCTTGCAAGAGCCTTCTTCATACAATCCTCCTAAAGGTTAATAAAATATCTCTCCAGCCAATCAATTATCTGTAAAAACAACCACTTCTAATATATCAAAATCAAAGAAGAGCGTTGGTCGTTTCAGGATCGAACAAAACCATGCGATCAAACTCAAAACCAATGGGCACAATCTCACCAGGATGGGCCAGGATGCGCCCCTCCACTTCGGCAATCATGGTGTGTTTGCCGTCCACCACCACTTCAAGCAGTGAATGACCGCCAAGAATTTCGGACAACACCACTTCGCAGGTACAATGCCATTTCTCCGGCAACTTTTCGAGTTTGTCGCCCATCTTGATGGCATCCGGACGGAGTCCGACAATCACGGGTCGGCCGTCAGCCAGCCCATCGCCCTTGCCCTCGGAAAGCGGAAACATGGTTTCTCCAAGTTGCACACAGCGCAAGCCATCCACGGTGGCAACAACCCCGTCAAAAATATTCATGGGAGGATTGCCTATGAACCGAGCCACAAAAACATTGGCAGGCTTTTCATAAACTTCGACCGGCGTGCCCACCTGCTGAATGTATCCATCCTTCAAAATGACAATACGATCAGCCAGGGTCATGGCCTCGATCTGATCATGGGTGACGTAGATGGTGGTGGTATTCATGCGCATGTGCATCTTGCGAAGTTCCATGCGCATCTGGGTGCGGAGCTGGGCATCAAGATTGGATAGAGGCTCGTCAAAAAGAAAGACATCAGGCTTGCGAACAATGGCCCGTCCCATTGCAACGCGCTGCCTCTGCCCGCCTGAAAGTTCGGAGGGCTTGCGATCAAGATACGGCTCCAGTTCGAGAATTCCGGCTGCTTCCTGCACCTTGGCCGCGATGTCATCCCGGGACATCTTGCTCATCTTGAGAGAAAATCCCATATTCTCACGCACGGACATATGCGGATACAAGGCGTAATTCTGAAAAACCATGGCAACGTTGCGATCCTTGGGCGAAACCTGATTCACCACTCGGCCATCAATGACGATTTCACCACCACTGATGACCTCAAGACCAGCCACCATGCGCAACACCGTGGACTTTCCGCAACCGGATGGCCCCACCAGCACGATGAATTCGCTGTCCATGATTTCAAGATCGACACCATGGACCACTTCCACATCGCCATACCGTTTAAAGACTTGTTTCAACTCGACATTTGCCATGTTCTGCTCACCTGTATCAATTCATTTTCCGTTCTTCTCTGTCACAGAGAAACGGTATTCGGTTACATGTTCATAGACCTCTCCAGGCCTGAGCACCACGCTCGGAAACTCCGAACAATTGGGCGCATCCGTATATCCCTGCGTTTCCAGGCAAAAGCCTGAATGTCGGCCATAAATCGCGCCCTGCTTGCCGCGCAATTGAGAAGGCATGGAATTGCCGGAATAGAACTGCACGCCGGGCTGAGTCGTACAAACTTCCAAAGTCCGACCAGACTGCAACTCCGAAACACGGGCCACCAGCCTGAAGGAATCCGTTGCATTCTCCGCCGTAAAAAAATGATCATACCCCTGCCCAACGGCAAGGACATCACATTCCTCGTCAATGCGGTTGCCGATTGGCAACGGGCTGGTAAAATCAAGCGGCGTCCCAAAAACATTTTCCACCTGTCCGGTTGGTATCTGATCCGTATCCATCGCAAGATACCGGCTCCCTGAAATGGTCAAGACATGGTCGAGGATATCACTCCGGGAAGCACCGCTCAAATTAAAATATGCGTGATTGGTCAGATTCGCCATTGTAGGCTTGTCGGTAACGGCCCGGTAGTCCATGCGAAGCCCGTCTTCGATCAGGGTATAGACAACCGAAACATCCAATGTGCCGGGGTATCCCTGCTCTCCGTCCGCGCTGACGTAACGCATGACAAGAGCCGGACCATCGGCAGTCTCCCGCTCTTCAGCGGTCCAGACGCGAGCATGAAATCCCCTGACCCCACCATGAATATGGTGTTTCTCCAGATTCTCATCCAACCCGTAATCCGTGCCGTCAAGAGTGAAACGCGCACCGGAAATACGATTGGCAACACGCCCCACAATGCACCCCAAATAACAGCAGTCGTTACAATACTCCTCAAGGGTATCGTAACCCAGCACCACGTCAGCCATGATCCCGTTTCGATCCGGCACAGTCAAACGGGTCACGATGCCTCCGTACGTGGCAATGGATGCTTCCATGCCTCGCCCATTCACCATCGTAAAGAGCTCGATCTGCGTTCCATCGGACAGGATGCCCCATTGTTGTTTCCTGATTCCCATCAGTCCACCTTTGGCCGAGATGAACCACGAACCAGAAGCCTGGTCTCAAGGGTCCTGGTTTCCGGCACGAACTCCCCTTCAGCCTCAAGCTGCTTCAGGAGCAGGGTCACGGCAGTCCGTCCAATCTCGAAAGCGGGCTGATACACGGTGGTCAACGGAGGATCGATGAGCGCGGCAGCAGGGGTGTCGGAAAAACCGACCAGAGCCACATCATCAGGAATACGGACTCCAGCTTCCTTGAACCGGGTAAACACGCCCACGGCCACAGGGTCGTTGATTGCGAGAATGGCTTCGGGCAACTCGTCCAGAGCAAGATACTTCCCGGCACCCTTGTACCCGTCTTCCTCGCGATACCCGCCATGCAGATGAAACTTTTTCTCGACCTCAAGACCATTGTCCCGCATGGCATCGCGGTATCCTTCATATCTGCGCCGATTCAGGGCAATGCCTTCCTGCCCGGCCAGATGACCGATGCGCCGATACCCGGACTCGATAAGATGAACCACGGCCTCGTAAGCGGCCCCATAATCGTCCACGACCACTTTGCTGGTAGGCAATTCCTCCACCACCCGATCAAACTGGACCAAAGGGACACCTTGCCTGAGCACACCGGAAAGATGTTCATAGCTGGTGGTCTCGGAAGAAATGGCAATGAGCAACCCTGCCACCCTGTTGGAAACAAGGGCCTGGGTATTGATAATTTCGCGGGCAAGGGTCTCGTTGCTCTGACAGACCATGATCGTATAGCCGAACTCGTAGGCAACTTCCTCGATGCCGCTGATAACCGTGGAAAAGAAATCATGCCGTATTTCCGGAACAATGACGCCGATGGTGTTGCTGCACTTCTTCTGAAGAGACTGGGCAAGCTGGTTGGGTTGATAATTATATTTCTCGGCAGCCACGGCAACCCGCTTCTTGGTGGCCTCGCTGATATCCGGGTGATCCCGCAAGGCACGAGACACAGTGGATGGTGCCACATCAAGTTTTTTCGCAAGGTCCTTGATCGTGAACTGTCCCATGGCGATTACCCGCGCCTCCCGTCCGTTCCACCGGGACAGATACAATCGTTACCGGGCTTGCGCACCTGAAGCGGCAACACCGAACCAGGACCGAACAGACCATCCATGAACGTCTGGTAAGCCTCGAAACGGTCATTGGGAACATATGCCTGGATGGTTCCGGCAAAGCCACCGCCCTGTATGCGCCAGGCTCCCTTTCCCTGAAGAAACCGCTCGGTCAGAGTCAGGGCCAGAGGGATGCCCTGCTCCATGAAATTTGTCGTGCTTATACAGTTTTGCAGCAACCGCCACGAGGACTCTCCTGATGCGTTGACCATGTCGAGATACTGTTCCATATCACCGGATCGAAGTGCGGCCGCCTGATGAATGGCCCGTTCGTTCTCCTCAATGAAATGAATAAGCCGGAGCAGGGGACGGTCACCAACTTCACGCCGAATCTCCGAAGCCTTATCAAGCACCTGCTGAAGGGTCAGGCCTCTTGCCATCTCCTGCCCAAAAAGACGGGATGCACGCTTCATCTCGTCCGGGATAGCCGCATATTCAGGGGTCAGGTCAGCATGACTGCCACCTGTGTCCACCACGGCAAGCTGATAGCCCGAATCAGCAAAATCAAACTCAATTTCCTGCACCAGAGGCTCGGACTGATCTTGAAAGTCGATGGACAACACACCTTGCATCGCACAGGTGATCTGATCCATGAAGCCGCACGGCTTTCCGAAATAAACATTCTCGGCCATGCGCCCTATGCGGGCCAGTTCAATGGGAAGGACTCTCCCATCGTTGAAAAGCTGATTGAATATCTGCCCGATGCACACCTCAAAAGCAGCCGAGGAACTCAGCCCGGACCCCATGGGAACATCACCCGCAAGACAGGCATCAAAGGGCGCAATCCCGTGGCCTGCCTCTCTGAATCCATGGGCAACTCCGCGAACAAGAGCGGCAGAAGTACCTTCTTCCCCCTTGCGAGGCGACAGATCATCAAGCTCTATCTCGATGCTCTCGGCAAAACCTTCGGACCGAATGCGAATACCATTGCCATCAGTGGGGGATGCCACGGCCAGACAGTCCAGATGCACGGCAGCAGCAAGCACGACACCATTGTTGTGATCCGTGTGATTGCCCCCCAGTTCGGTCCGCCCAGGTGCGCTGACCAGAACAGCCCTCGTCCCGACCGACCACGATTCCATGCGCCTGAACAAATTCATGCATCGCTGAACTTGCGCTGGCAGGGCCTGCCTTCCGTACAGCGTGATCAAGGATGCATCCAGCCCACCGCTTGCGGCTGAATCAATATATCCGGCCAGGGTTACCACTACTCGCTCTCCAGATAATGCACTTCGGACAGCTCACGCAGACGGGCAGCGGCAGCCTCGGCAGTGAGGTCGCGTTGGGACATGGCCATCATCTCGAAACCGACCATGAACTTCTTGACCGACCGAGACCGCAGCAACGGCGGATAGTAATGAAGATGAAAATGCCAAGGGGAATGGTCTCCACCGTCCGAAGGACTCTGGTGGATACCCATGGAATAGGGAAAAGAAGTCTGGAAAAGATTATCATATCTGATACCGAGCCGTACCATGGCATCAGCAAGGTCAGCCCGCTGCTTCCTGTTCATCGAAAGGATGGAATCCATATGGGACCTGGGCAGAATCATGGTTTCAAAGGGCCACACAGCCCAGAACGGCACCAGCACCACAAAGGAATCATTCTCGAAAACAACTCGTTCGCCAGCGTCCAGCTCGCGTTCCAGATAACGGCAAAGCAGACATTCGCCCCGCTCTGCATGGTGAATGGCCTGACGGGTGTTTTCCATGGATGGATACATGGGAACACTTCTGGTCGCCCATATCTGCCCATGAGGATGAGGATTCGAGCATCCCATGATCAAACCGCGATTCTCAAAAATCTGAACGTATTTGATATCATCGCGCCTGGACAATTCCGCGAACTCTGAACACCAGACGTCCACCACCTTTTCGGCACACTCGACACCAAGTCGGGCCATGGACAGATCGTGTCGGGGGGAATAGCAGATGACCCGGCAGATACCGGTCTCGGCTTCGGCCACAAGAAAATCATCGGAAGGCGGAACCTCTCCGATCATATCCGGCCTGAGTGAGGCAAAGTCATTGGTAAAGACAAAGGTATCGGCATAGTCGGGATTGACCTCTCCACCAGCCCGGACGTTGCCGGGACAAAGATAGCACTGGTCATCAAATTCGGGCAGCAGTGCGAGGTCAGGATCTTCCTGCTGCCCCTGCCAGGGCCGCTTGGTCCTGTGAGGCGAAACCAGCACCCATTCGCCCGTAAGCTGGTTAAACCGACGATGCGGATTGTCATCGAAATACATGGATAATCCCCCCGCCAACTCATCCGTTCCAGAGGTCAGAACAACCCTGACCAGCCAAAATTCCAAGCTTTAAAAATCGTACCGCAAACGTTTGCAGAAGACCCTTGCACAGAATCATACAGCACTTGTTCTGTCAAGAAGCAGCCAGACTTTTGGTTGGTACATGAAGTGTCATGAATAGAAACAACGGCAGACAGAATTCCGGCAGATCCCCTTTTTCAGGGCCTTTTCATCCCGGATCTGAACAGATCTGAAACGCCTTCCCGATCATATTTTCAAAAAAGATTGTAGACGCATCTGGTCCCCTGTTGGGAAAAATAAAAGCGAGCTTGGAATTCCAGCACGTTTTGCTGTATCCTTTCCCGAAATCCCAAAAGGACAAAGCATGAAAAAAGTTCGCTTCGGCATACTCAGCACGGCCAAGGTCGGCATAAAAAAAGTCATCCCGGCATTGCAAAAAGGAAAATACTGTGAGGTCAAGGCCATAGCTTCGCGCTCTGAAGCCGCCGCCCGACAGGTTGCCGAAACCCTCGGCATTCCCAAGGCGTATGGCAGCTACGAGGAACTTCTCTCTGCCCCGGACATCGATGCCGTGTACATCCCCTTGCCAAACAATCTGCACGTGAACTGGTCCATAAACGCACTCAGAACAGGCAAGCACGTTTTATGCGAAAAGCCCATCGGCATCGATACAGAGGAAGCCAACCGCCTCATCGACGCCACCAGTCGCTATCCCGACCTGAAGATCATGGAAGGATTCATGTACCGCCACCACCCTCAGTGGGTCGAGACAAAGCGCTTGGTTGACTCCGGCGAAATAGGCGAATTGATCACCATCCAGTCATTTTTCTCCTACTTCAATGCCGACCCGGACAACATCCGCAACAAGCCCGATGCCGGAGGAGGCAGCCTGATGGATATCGGCTGTTACTGCATTTCGCTCTCGCGCTTCCTCTTCAACACCGAACCGAACCGCGTCTGCGGGGTCATGGACCTGGACCCTGCATTTGGCACGGACAGACTCTTTTCCGGCATGATGGATTTCGCGGGCAAAGTGGCGACCTTCACCTGTTCAACCCAGCTTGCAAACTACCAACGGGTAAACGTTCTCGGCACCAAGGGACGCATCGAAATATTGATCCCGTTCAACGCACCGCCAGATGCACCTTGCCAGATCATCATCCAGCAGGACGACAAGGCAGAAGACTCATTGCGAACCATCACCTTTGGAGTCAGCGACCAATACACCATCCAAGGTGACCTTTTTGCCAAGGCCATTCTGGACAACACGCCGGTACCAACGCCACTCATTGATGCATGGGCCAACATGCACACCATCGAGACCCTGCTGGAAAGCGCGAAAAAAGGTACATGGTCAATCTGCTAAGCCTTGCAGATTGACCATGACCATGTCAGCACTCTGGAAAAACGCTGCCGCGTCTTCTTTTTCTGCTATTCTCGACGTCCCTATCTGGCAGGGATATATGTCACGCCAGTGGACTTCGGCGGAGCAATATCCTTACGCTTCTTGACATATTCGATGAACGCCTGAACATCTCCAAAACCTGTATCATAGCGATCAGCAACCTGCTTCAGGACTTCATATCCATCCCCGCCACTGGCAAGAAACGCACTGACGACCATGTTATATTTTTTTGCAGCATCAAGCGATTCCCACTTTCCGTCCCGACCCAAAACATCAACGCGCGTCACTCTGCTTCCTTCAGGTCTGGTCATGTCCGCCGTGTAGCGGGCACCGGCCACGCAGGGGAATGCACCGTCTCCAATGGTCACACCGTGTTCCAGCGCAACCCGTATCTGCCTTCCGGTTATTCTCAGGACATGAAGCGTATTGTTGAAAGGCAGAAGGACATAAGCCGATCCCACGGTGATATTTCCCTGTTCCAGCCCCACACGCACTCCACCAGCATTCATAAATGCAATGGTGACAGATTCTCCTGTGGAATCAACCTTATCGAGCATTGACTGACAGACGATAGGGGCCATCAGACTGCCGTGGGGCAGGGGAACCCCTGAATCGGTAACGCCAGGCACCCTGATATGCGGCAAAGGTCCTGTTGCTACCCCAATAACATCCTGGCGCATGCCTTCCACGCCCTTGTTATATGGTTTTAGAAAAGCAACTGACTCAGTGCTTTCTGCCACCACTTCGGTCATGGGGTTGTCGGCAATATCCTTGAGCACCGCTTTTCGGGCAGCCCCTGTCAGCTCAATCTTGTCGCCGGCTTCATTCTTGCGCTTGAAGTCGTCCGCCAACAGCATGATCGGCTTGCCTCTGGCAGCAATGACATGTCCCTCATCATCAAAAATCACGTCCAGATGGCCCAGAACACGGCTCCATTTCCAGGCCGTGACCACATAGACATCATTACCGTCCGCCCCCTTAACCACTACGGGATATGGGCCTTCCACGGTTTTGCCCATGGTATTCATGGTCGCAGCATCACCAAGAAGGGTATGGGAATGTCCACCAACTATGACATCAACACCGGGAACAACAGCGGCAAGTTCCTTGTCGCGATCAAGACCGACATGAGTCAACAAGACGATCTTGTTGATACCTTGCGCTTCCAGTTCCCGGACGTATTTCCGGGCAGCCTCGGCCTCATCACCAAAGGACACGCCAGGCCCGGATTTGGATATACGTGCCGTATCACCGGTAGTCAGGCCTATGACACCCACCTTTTCCTCACCGTATGAAAAAATACAGTAGGGCTTCACCCGTGCAGCCAATTTCGGGATACCAACAGCATCAACATTCGCGCCGAGTACCGGCACTCGTGCGTAATCCAGAAAATCGGCCAGAAAGTCAGGCCCCTTGTCGAATTCATGGTTGCCCAAGGTCATGGCATCAAAACCAAGACGGTCCAAAAACTCCATCTCAGGTCTACCACCATATTTCATGAAGTACAGATCACCCTGCACAACATCGCCAGCATGAAGTAAGACCACGTTCTTTTTCTCGCTACGGACAGCGTCCACAGCCGTTTTAAGACGAGCCCAGGCTCCCAACTTCACATAGGTGGACTCTCCACCGGGCTTGAGCTTGTCCGAGGTAGCATCAAGATAGGAGTGGGAGTCATTGACATGCAACAACGTCAGATCAAAACTCCAGACAGGTTGGGCAAGAAGCAACAAGGCCAGAGCCAGCCCGAACGGAAACCATTTTTTCATATGCATCGAAAACCTCACGATATTTCAGTGCTCCACTACCAAGGAACATGAAAAATTAAAACACATCCAAACAGAAAAAAACCACCTTCTGGCAAAACCGTCTTTTCCCCGCTTGTGCAATCCTACACAGACTTCTTCCTTTCGAGACCACGAATATTGCCAAGCCCCTGCCTTTAACAGGCTCCACGTCACGATTCCCCTCCTTTGCGCCATTTACCACTCGCTGACTTGTGAAAAATAAGATTTTCAAGACCGATTGACGCAACCAACTTTCAGCGTATCCTAGTGGGTGCTCAGACAAACTGTCCCCGTGACAACGGTGCAAAAGGACTGATGCTCACACCCTACACACTGTAAAAAAGGAAGTTTTGGAATGAACGAAGAATTGCTCTTCGCGGAAAGCACTATGATCTTTCTGCTGATTGGATTTGTCTATTCCCTTTGCATAAACATAGCCAACCGGATTCCCTGGAAAACATCAAAACTCAGGCAAAGTTTGTAAGCGCACGATAAACCCCTTCTTACAGCAACACCTCATCAATGCCATGATGCCCTTCAGATCAAGGAGGAGCAACCATGGCCAAGACATCCCGAAAACAGAAGAAACCCCGTTCAGCCGAATTTTGGCGTAAGCATGTCGATGGCTGGCGTGCGAGCAGGCTGACGCAAGCCGAATACTGCCGCAGACATAAGCTTTCGGCAGGAGCGTTCTATCACTGGAAGCGCCGCTTTCTGAGTCACGGAGAAGATGTTTCCGACAACACGCCGAACATCGTTGCGATTCCGGTGCAACAGATCACAGTCAAGGAAGTTCAGCAGCCGATCATTCTGCATGCGTCTGGCTACCAGATAGAACTGTCAGGCGACTTTTGCCAGGGCACCCTGGTCAAACTCCTTGAAACCCTTGGCCGGTTCGCATGATCCTGCCTTCGATCACGCAAGTATACCTCGTGCTGGGCTCAACGGATTTACGCAAGGCCGTCAACGGTCTGTCTCTCCTTGCCGCCGGTCTTCCAGAGATGGATGTTTTCAGCGGACAACTGTTCGTCTTTTGCAACAAAAGCCGGACGCTCATCAAAATCCTCTACTGGGATCGCAACGGATTTTGCCTGTGGCAGAAGCGGTTGGAGAAGCATCGCTTCTTTTGGCCCGAGTCCAGGGAGCAGGCTTTGGAGCTTGGATCGCGTGAGCTTTCGTGGCTCCTTGAAGGACTCGACCCCATGCAGATGCAGGGCCATCCGAGTCTGAAATATTCGACGATTTTTTGACTATTATCTTTACATTTCAACACATTATGCGTAAAAAATCTTCATGAGCAACGCAGTTCTTCCAAATGATCCCAAGGCATTAAAGGCCATCCTTGCCGACCGGGACGAATACATTTCCGAGTTGCAGGAGCAGGTCCGGTGGCTCAAAGCCGTCATTCATGCGGCGTCTTCCGAGCGCCGAGCCAAACCTACGGCCAATGAACGGCAGTATTCGTTGTTTGACGAGGCCGAGGCTGTTGCTGCGGAGTTCTTGAAAACCGACGACAGCAGCGTCTCCGTACCCTGTCATACCCGCAGGAAGCGAGGTCGGCGTCCCATCCCGCCAACTTTTCCCCGTGTGGAAGTTGTTCACGACCTGCCCGAAGAGGACAAGACGTGCCCTTGCGGCTCTCCTTTGACCCGCATCGGTGAAGAAGTCAGCGAAAAGGTGGACTTCATTCCGGCAAAGATTCAGGTAGTGCGCCACGTCCGTCCCAAGTACGCCTGTCGAAATTGCGAGGGAGTGGAGGACGATGGCCCCTGTGCCGCCGCAGATCATTCCCAAGGGCATCGCCACATCCGGCCTCCTGGCCTATGTCCTGGCGTCCAAGTTTGTTGACGGACTGCCGTTCTATCGTCAGGAACGCATGTTTGCCAGATTGGGCCTGGATGTCTCCCGGAGCACCATGTGCGGCTGGGCTCTGCAGGCTGCCGAGGCTTGCGAGCCGATCATGGAGCTTCTACACGAAGAGATTTTGTCTGGGCCGGTCCTGAATTTGGATGAGACCACGGTGCAGGTGTTGAAAGAACCTGGCCGGAAGAACACGAGCAAATCGTATATGTGGCTCGCCCGAGGCGGACCTCCTGGAAAACCCGGCGTACTCTTTCATTATTCCCCCTCGCGTTCCGGCAAGATTGCCGAGGAGCTGGTGCGTGACTTTTCTGGCTACCTGCAAACCGATGGGTATGCGGGATATAACGCTCTTGGGGAGCGAGAGGGCATTATTCATCTGGGCTGTATGGCGCACGTGCGGCGTAAGTTCATGGATGTGCTCAAGGCTGGGACAAAGAAACGCGGCACGGCTCAGGAGGTGGTCGACCTCATTGCTCAACTCTATGGCCTGGAAAAACAGGCCCGGCAAGCGGGCTTTGATGCGGATCGCATCCTAGCCATGCGTCAGAACCAGTCCAGTCAGATCATGGATACCATTAAGGCTTTGCTTCTGGAACGGGGACAGACCACGCCGCCGAAAAGCCTGCTCGGTCGCGCCATCTCCTACGCCTTGGGGCAGTGGGAGCGGGTTGAAGCGTATCTTGAAGACGGCATCTTGCTGCCGGATAACAATTTGGCCGAGAATGCCATCCGCCCCTTTGCGGTCGGTCGGAAGAACTGGCTCTTTTCAGGTTCTCCCAGAGGCGCTGCGGCAAGCGCGGCCTTGTACAGCCTGGTAGAGACGGCGAAGGCCAATGGGCTGGAACCGCTACGGTATCTGCATTTCCTTTTTGAAAGACTACCGGGTATGAAGTCCGATGACGAGAGACGAAGCTTGTTGCCGCAGTATCTTGCCGCCGAAAAGTTGGTATGATAACAGGATGTGGAAGCTTGGAAGAGGTCAAAAAGTTTGCGCTTACCAAAGTTTGAAAAAATTTTCCAGCAAGTACCCACAATCCTGCGGGCAAGACAATTCATTTTACTGTTTTTTCAACCGAAAGGTGTTTATTAATCATTCATAATAAAACCGCTGCTTGCGTTTCACAACATCAGCACAAAAATCCCCGTCTCATGGCGGGGCTTTTTTGATGCCGCAAACAGGAAAGCCCCACCTTCTGGCGGGGCTTTCCGAATTTTCATGACAAAGAAACGCTACTTGATGAAAAGCATCTCCTGATAGCTGGGCAAGGGCCACAGATCGTCAGCCACACAGTCTTCCAAAGCATCAACGACTCCTCGAACAGCCAGCATCGCCGGTAGAATTTCATCGGTTCTGTAGGCAGCCTCGTCCTCGACGGACTTGAACACAACCTTGTTCATCAGTTTTTCCAATGCAGCGGTATTCTTCTGGAGATTACGCAGTTTGGCGGTGATGTCCTTCAGAGTGCCAAGTGTAGGTTCAATGCCTGCGGCCTTCAGGCTGGCGGCAGTGGCAGCCAGTTCACCCTGATACCGTATGGCTGCGGGCAAAATGATGGTTTTTGCTATCTTCACGGTCATCAGTGCCTCGGTCAGAATGGCCTGACTGTACTGCTCGTAATAGATTTCCTGACGAGAATGCAGCTCCTCGGGAGAAAGCACGCCATACTTGTCAAACATCTCGATAATATTCTTGTCAGTGAGAACCGGCAAACAGTCGGCAGTGGTCTTCAGATTGGGCAAGCCACGCTTGGCAGATTCCTTCTGCCATGCATCAGCATATCCGTCGCCGTTAAAGACTATGTGGCCATGCTTCTTCATGATAGCCTGAATCACTTTCTGACAGGCATCCCTGAGTTTCGAGGAATCACCCTTGGCAATCTTTTCGATCTCGTCACAAACGAAATCCAGAGACTCAGCCATCATGGTATTCAAGGCAACCTGAGCACCAGCTATGGACTGGTTGGAACCCACGGCGCGGAACTCGAAACGGTTGCCGGTAAAGGCAAAGGGGCTGGTACGGTTACGGTCGCCTGCGTCTGCTGGCAACGAAGGCA
Organism: Pseudodesulfovibrio sp.; assembly: GCA_016342345.1. Lineage (GTDB taxonomy): Bacteria > Desulfobacterota > Desulfovibrionia > Desulfovibrionales > Desulfovibrionaceae > Pseudodesulfovibrio. The sequence goes on from JAEINO010000020.1 coordinate 45,567, forward strand.
GGGTATCAACCCCCACTTCCAGACAACCCTTGGTCTTGCATCTCTTGAGATCGCCGGCCTTGATCTGCTCGAAAATATCCGACAACTGCTCGCCCAGGAAAATGGACATGACAGCCGGGGGAGCTTCATTGGCACCCAGTCGGTGATCGTTACCGGCACTGGCAACCACGGCGCGAAGCAGGCTACCGTGTTTTTCAACAGCCCGGATGGTAGCTGCGACAATAACCAGGAACTGCATGTTTTCATGCGGCGTTTCACCGGGACTGTACAAGGAGCCCTGAGATGGCGTGGAAAGCGAATAGTTCACATGCTTGCCGGAACCGTTGATGCCCGCAAAGGGTTTTTCATGCAGCAGACAGGCCATGCCGTACCGTTTGGCAACGGACTTGAGGGTGGTCATGATCATCTGGTTGTGATCAGTGGCCAGGTTGGACTGCTCAAAGAGGGGCGCAAGCTCGAACTGGCCGGGTGCCACCTCGTTGTGACGAGTCTTGACAGGCACACCGAGCTTGTAGAGTTCCCGCTCGACTTCCAGCATGTAGGCCAGCACGCGACGAGGAATTGCGCCAAAATAGTGATCGTCCAACTCCTGCCCCTTGGCAGGCTTGGCACCGAACAACGTGCGCCCGCAAACCATGAGATCAGGCCGGGCAAAATAGAAATTGCGATCAACCAGAAAATATTCCTGTTCGGGACCGGCGTTTGAAACGACCATTTCACCATTATCATTGCCAAAAAGGCCCAGAAAACGGCTGGCGGATTTGTTGATGACCTGATTGGCACGCAACAGCGGGGTCTTCTTGTCAAGGGCATGCCCCTTCCAGGAAATGAACGCCGTGGGGATGCACAGGAAGGTGCCGTTGGGATTCTCCAGAATATAGGCCGGGTTGGTCACGTCCCAGGCAGTGTAGCCACGGGCTTCAAAAGTGGCACGAAGACCACCGGACGGAAAACTGGAGGCATCGGGTTCACCCTGAATAAGCAGCTTGGGATCAAATTCGGCAATGGCACCGCCCTCTCCGTCAGGTGAAAGAAATCCGTCATGCTTTTCTGCGGTCAGACCGGTCAGCGGATAAAAGACATGCGTGTAATGAGTTGCCCCCTTGGACAAAGCCCACGCCTTCATGGCTGCAGCGATCGGACCGGCAATGGAAGGGTCCAGCTTCTCGCCAGATGTTTTAGTCTTCATCAGGGACTTGAACACGTCTTGGGGAAGCATGTTCTTCATGACCTTGTCGGTGAAGACGTTGGAACCAAAGATATCCGCAGGTGAAGTCTCGGAAAAATTCAGAGGTTTCGTTGTCGGCTTGTAATTGGTCACCGCCGCAATTGCGGTTTGACGAGTCTGATATCCACTCATTCAAATGCTCCTTCAGGAATTTATTGGAAGGGTTTCTGGCACATGCTCAACCAAAGAGCAGCCTGCCCGTTGTTATCTAACCCGCCGTATACCAAGTACCATGCCAAACAACAAAAAACTTGTTATGCCAGACAGATACAATTTTTATCCATCTTCACGAATAGACAGAAACGACGAAATTGTACTTTCAGTCGGCTTTTTACGCAATTATAGTTACATTTTTGTAAAAAAATAATCACTTTTTTATAACTATCTGCAAGTATTGATTTATTCTATCACATAAATGAGAAGACCGAAAAAAGGGCTGGGGGAAATCTCACGTACCGATGCTACGAAAGGGAATTTAAACACTTTTGCCATTACCAGGACTGTTTCAACACGCTCTCCGAGGCCCCTCTCCCGAAAACCACTCTCAGGGAACTCAGAAAGGAGCAGGAGACAGGAATTCCATGGACTCCCTGGTCTTCGGATGACGGAAGCGCAACACCGACGCATGCAGCTTCAACTGCCCCGGTTCAGTGCCGGTTCCGTAAAGACGATCGCCAACAATGGGAAAGCCAAGCCCCTTCTCGTGGGCCGAATGCAGACGCAATTGGTGAGTGCGCCCTGTCTGCGGCATGAATTCAATCCTGGTCTTTCCATCCTCAATGCCCAGATTGCGCCAACGGGTAATCCCTTTCTTGCCGCGCTCCGGGTCGTAAACCTGATATGGCCGATTGTCGGGGTCCAGACGGAAGGAAAGCTCGATCACCCCGTTCATATCCTTGACCACCCCGTCAACAATGGCGATGTACCGCTTCCCAACCAGTTTTTCCATGAACTGAACCGACAAATTGCGCTGGGCCTCGGCGGTCAGAGCCAGAACGAGCAACCCGGACGTATCCTGATCAAGTCGATGAACCGATGGGAATTCCATGCAACCGGGATAAAGGGCCCTGACCCGATTGACCACGCAATCCTGATTCTCCGGTCCGAGTCCGGGCACGGAGAGCAAGCCACTCGGCTTGTCAACGACCACGAACAACGGATCTTCATGAATGATGAGCATATCGCCCTTTATTTGAGTCACTTGTCACCTAGCCCGCACAGCATGAATCCGAGAATGCGCCCGCACTTGTCAGCGCAGGAAGAATAGACCCTGCCATGCTTTCTTGTTCCTGACCTATTATCTCTGCCAACATAGAATTCAATCAGGCCCATTGGAATCAATCCATGCAGAGCGGCATGGCCGAGCAGTTTCGGAGCACAACAATCGCCCGTGCCTGAAGGAATGCCACCGTTGCCAAACACGGCATCCGGCAACGACACCAATTCGCCACGAAAATTCGGTATCTGATACAACCTGTGAATATCCTTCATGAGTTCCCGAGAAACAGCCTTGCGCTCATTCACCAGATCCTCCCTTTCGAGAGAGTCCACAGGCAACTCGTCAATCATGCGCCCCATGCGCTTGATGGCACGTTCCACATCAAAGCTGATACGATTCAAGGCATCGATGTCCACCAACGGCGGAACCCAGCCCGGCACACACCATACGGAATTGTACTGGCCGGAAAAAGCCTTGAGAACATGCGTCCCGCCCTGCTCGTCCTGACAGACCAGCACGCCGAACATCTGCCCCCTGGCATCACCATGAAGGTACTCGATGGAAAATCGAGGGTCAGCCTCGGCCTCTGGTACAGCAAAATCAATGCGATTCATTTCGTCCAGAGTACGCAGAAGAGCAATAGCATGTTCCTGCGCACACCCGACAGCCAGTCCATGCTCATGTCCGCAACGGGAACATTCGCCCTTGTAAACGATACGGGAATCAATCGTCCCCGAAAGTTCTGCTGATTCCATTATCATAATAAAAAGCCCCACCGCTGAACGATGGGGCGATTGTACACAGTCTCTGTGTGAGGACAAGGCATTATATTATTTGATCTTCAGTCCATCAGAACCCAGGAACTTGATGGACATGATCTCGTACTCGATCCTGCCACGCGGAGCATCAACCAGAACCTCGTCGCCCTCTTCCTTACCAATAATGGCCAACCCCATGGGGGACAGCACGGAAATTGAGCCGTTCTTGTGATCCGCATCGTCAGGGCCAAGCAATGTGTAACGCTTGACCTCTGCGGTATCCATGTCCTCGACCTCGACAGTGGAGCCGAAAATGGCCCGCTCACCGCCCAGGGTATTCAGATCAAGCACATCAAAAAGAGGCATGCGCGAATTGATATACGTGATGCGCGCCTCAAGCATTCCCTGGCGTTCACGGGCAGCATCGTACCCGGCGTTTTCGCTCAGATCGCCTTCCTCGCGTGCTTCCTTGATGGCCTGAATGATGGCTGGGCGTTGGGCCTTGAGGGTTTCCAACTCCAACTTGATTTTATCAAAGCCTTCTTGTGAAATCGGAATACGGTCCATTTTTCAAATCCTCATCTTGTTCCAGTTCTATAAAAAAAGATGCAGATCGCGCGGATTCTCAAATTGAGGGACCGCGCCCCTGCACAAACGTCGATATGTCGTACCACGTTCATCGTTAGAACATAGTGAGGCTGCGGTCAAGTAGCTAGTTGTATAGCTCTTCCGTTTTCCTCAACGCCTTGTTTTGCTGGCATATATTCCTCTCCATATGCCGAAAAAACAAACCATAAGGAATATTCAGGCCCATATGCGACCGAAAAAACAGCAAATTTCACTTGCGCGGCGTTCCGGTGAAAGGAATAAAGATAATGAAAAAAACAACAAAACCCACGAGCAAAAACCCCGCAAGACCCAATACGCCCAGATCATCAGAATCACCAAACAACTTGCCCGCCACAAAACTCGCAGAAAAAAGCGCAACTATCGTGAAAAAGAAATTCCTGAACATGCAATTAATCTTGCCATCGCTCGATGAATTTTTCAAGGGATCAGTTACATGACAACGAGACAAAAAGACAAGGCCGGGAGTCTCTTGCCTACGTTATTTCAGAGGAGTAAGCCCTTAACATATAACAAAAAGAGCTGTTTGACACTAACAGGGTCACGGAAGAACCACTAGAATGTGGCATAGCGAAACATGTTCACTGATGCGGTCTGACTCATCAGATAGGCGAACAGGCCCAAGTACAGGCCTGTCCAGAACATGGTTTGAATCGTGGCTCCCAAGAACTGGGCAATTTTAATCTTTTTCATGCCTTTTACTTCTCCAACAAAAGACGAAGGGTATGCCGCTCTACTTTTCCAGAACCGGTACGGGGGATTTCACCAACCTCGACGAACTGGTGAGGGATGTGATTCGAAGGAAGAATTTTCCGCAAAGCTCCCAATATCTCCCCTTTTTTGAACTCCGCACCTTCTTTGAGAGTATAAGCCACTACCGGCACTGTGCCAAGCAAGGCAATTTCCATGGAAATTGTCGCCGCATCGGCAAAAGGGGCAAGTCGCATCATGGCATTATTAATGACCGTTGCGGCAACTTTCTGGCCGTTCACTTTGAAAACATCGTCAGAACGACCTGTCAGATGCAAAAAGCCGTGTGCGTCCAGATATCCGATGTCTCCGGTTCGCAGACCCCATTGGCTGAAAAGTGCTGTGGTTCTCTTTTCATCTCTGTAGTACCCTTGGCAGAGAAGTTCTCCCTTGGCCACAATCTCTCCCTCAACCCCGGCACCAAGCTCGCGGTTGTTATCAAAGTCAACGATGGTGACGCCCAGGCCGGAGATCGGCTTGCCAACACTTCCGGCATGGTCTGCGATATCGGAAGAATCCAGAATGCAGAAACGTCCGCCGAGTTCCGTGAGGCCGTATACGGTGAATATATTGGTTGTCGAGGAAACCTGCCTGAGAAGATCTATGACATCAGTGGGTAGATGATCGCCCGATGACATGACAAAACGCAAGGGAGAGCCAAGGGATTGTCCTGAATCAGCAAGACCTTTAAAGGTCTCGGCGAGCCATCGGAGTTGGATTGGAGCACCGCCAAAGGCAGTGGCTTTCAGCCTGTCCATGGTCCTGGGCAAATCAGCGAGGAAGAGCTTGTTTTCAACACCGATCAACGTGGAATTGGAGAACACACAGGCAAGAAAGTGGCAGATGCCGGAAGTAAAATTGAATGGAATGTTGATAAACAGTCGGTCGCGATCCATTTTCAGCACATCAAGAATGCCCAGACAGTTCCTCAGCAATACTTCGTGAGAAAGCATAACCCCTTTGGGAGCACCGGTAGAACCCGAAGTAAAAAGCAGTGCAGCTAAATCATCCGGCTTGGTGGCAGCACATGACTGCGAAACATATTCCAAGCTTATTGGTTCACCTTCGCTCTTACCATCAAGAATCAGGCTCGCCCCGGATATTCCCAGGACATGATCTATGTATTTCGTATCAGCATCAGCGGCCAGAGGGACGACCACACCACCCAGTCTCCAGACAGCCAACATGTCCACGAAATATTCAACACCTCTACCGGCCTGGATAACCACACGGTCTCCCGGCTGAATAGCCTCGGCCAGCACCCCCTGCCTACTACCTACTTTTTTCATGAATTGTAGGCCAGACAGCCGGATCATCCCGTCATCAAAGACCAGCCCGTCCGGTTTCTTGCTCCAGATGTCGAAGACCTGTTCTGATATATTTGCGAAAGCTGAAGTCATTTTATGACACTCCAAATGTAAGCAGCCACCACCACACCTTGCCGTACAGTTGCAGGCCTATGGTGTAGTCGTTGAAATAGACGAAAATGAACCCGATTGCGACAAAAACGACCGTCATGACTATCCGTACGGGAGTCATGGCAATTGCCACCCATTTGGGGACACCGCGCATTTTGGGAAGCATGGCAACCACTGACATGCCTGTGGCATGATGAATGGCCCATGAGAACCATGACAGGTTGGGAGCGTGCCACAGCCCGATCACCATCATGGTCACGTAAAGGGGGAGATACGAATTACGGGTCTTTATCAGAAGAGGGAAGTAGGCGTTGCGGAAAGACCATTCAGAAAGAGACATATGCCAACGCTGCCAGAATTCGCGTATATTCCTGGACAATAGCGGAAAGTTGAAATTCTCCCTGATCCGATGTCCCAGAAGCCTTGATCCACCGATGGCGATATCGGAATAAGCGGAGAAATCGACATACGCAAAAAACAATCCCGTCAGGCTGAAAATCAGTATTTCACTCCCCGAAGCCCCGGATGGATCGAGAATCAACTTGTTCACGGAGGAACCGTTGTTGAAATGCAACAATCTGGCAGCGCCCTCTCCATGAATTGCCGGGAACAGGATGGTGTCGGCAATTATGAGCTTCTTGAATATCCCGATGGATACCCTTCCAACACCATACGCGTAATCATCAAAACTCAAATGCATTATTCGCTTATCGAAAAAATCCTGTACACCCTCAATCGGCCCGGCCAGAAGTGTGCCAGGGAAAAACATGTAAAACAGAAACTCCCGGTAGGTAAAATCAAAGCTTTGCCCTCTGAACCAACGAAGCTGAATATCAATGAGCCGGATCACGAAATAAGACACGCCAAGGGGCATCAGGATGCTCATTCCCGTGATATTGCCGATGCCTGCAAACAGGTAGATCTTCAGATACTTGAAAAGGACCATAACGGTTATGGCTGTCAGGATGAAGAGGAACAACCTGTAGATTGACCCCTTTCCGTCATTCACTTGCCGGCGCAACAGGTACATCGCACTGAGCAAGGCAAGTATGGTGAGGGTAAAGAAAACCTCGTTCATGACAAGGAAGCCGATGGAAAAGAGCGTACAGGCCCATTGAGAACTGCGCGGGCTTCTCGTATGAGCTACCAGACAGAACAACAGGAGCAATATCCCTGCACCAATAACCAGATTCACCTGATTGGGAGAAAGAAGCGACAGGGTGGTGACCTGCTTGTACTTGACAACATCAAGGCTAACCGCCTGGACTGTTGCCGTGGTTCCTTGGGGATAAATCCGAACAACGCTGGCACCCCCCCGCAGGGTCAGAATGATTTGACTGACCAGACCCTCAGAGGTCTGTTCGCTGCGATAGGCAAGGCTGTTTCCGGCAGTGATGACACCCGGCCCGATGTGAAAGAGTTTGCCGTTCGTTTCGAATCGTATCGGTTTATCGCTTGCTATCTTCAGTCTGACTTTCGGCCATATCCCTTGGGATTGCATACTCAGTTCAAGAGGTGCATCGGCGGTAATCCTGGCAGGGAATTGTGACGATACTTCGAGGGAGACAATGTCCGGCTTCGGAACCAAAGCGAGAACCACACCCAAAGCGATCAGCAAAGCACAGGTAACCCCTATGGCATACTGACTGGAATTGATTCGCTGCAAAAAAGACATTGGCAATAGCCAGAGCCCTAGCTGTATTGTTCCACAATCACAGCAATAGAACGGACTGTATCAAACATTTCCAAAGAGACTTCAAAAACCGGAATTTTGGTCCCGAATTCCTGCTCCAGAAGTATCATCAATCTCAGGACATCCATCGAGTCCAACACCTTCGCTGAAAAGATTGGAGCATCCAGTTCCATATCGGCCAATCCGAACTCATCGGATAGCAGTTGCGTGATCGCTGTTTCATTCGCTGTCATTGTGTTTTCTCCAGAGCCGTTGGTTGCGAAGTTTTAAAAATCGATTTCAGTGCGTCAAAAAAGTTCGGCAAAAAGATATCACGACCGCTTGAACGGAGGTGGACGGAGTCATAATAGTTGTGCGCAGCATAAAACGCAGGTGAATGAAAAGAAATAAACGGAACTCCGCTCTCTTTCACCTTTTGATAAAAATCCTGATTGAAACGAGTTGATTCTGCCTGGTCTTTCTGGGAGTTGCCATGAAGGCGATTTAACCACCCCTTCACAGCTTGATCCTCATGCTCCTGAAGGGCCCAACCGGGCATCCCTTTTGGAAAATCCACGTTATGCGGCATCTCGAAAAGATACAATTGCCCACCTCGTCCGAGAATGTATTTCTGAATGACACAAAGGACATCCATATCCGAGATCAAAGCTTCTTGGGCTTTCGCTTCAGCTTGACCCCCAGCCTTGTTCAGCTCCGCCGGGTTAGGCATAAGGCGAGCAACAAACTGGGCAGGATCATCTACATATTTGGCTTCAGTTGCCAGCTTGTCATACGGCCTGAAGGCCCGAGTCGCCAAAATGATCAATTCCCGGCATATTCTAGAAGTCCTGTCCGTATCGGCAAGATCGAATCCCGCCTCACGCATTTCATTCAGAACCTCAGACGAATCAAGCATCAAACGAGAAGAGCTTATTAGACGAGCTTTCTCCTTGAATCGAGAAGGACTGATCTGAAGAAAGACAACCGTTTGACCATCAATGGGAAGATTTGACAAGAGAACGAATGAATCAAACAGAGATTGCCCTGAGAAAGCTGCTTCGAATATCCGGACTTGGCCAACCTCTTTATCTGCAAGCTCTTGAAGTTGGTCGGCTGGAGGAAAGCCTTGAATAACCTGCGAACCGCCAAATACATACACGCGATGGGCTGGGGGCATTTCATTATCAATATTGAAAACACCCCACTGAATACGGGTGTGGGTGTTCCCGAAAAACGACTCTGGCAAATGCTTGATTATCGAAGAAGGAAAAAAGATAAGGCCAGACGCAATCACAGTCGCCAGAATTAATCCAACGACCAAAGGATAGGCTCTAATTGTTATCGCCGATTTGTATATTTCTTTCAGCACAAGGAACATTCACTAAAAAGGTTAGGAAAACTAGGACTTACTTACCCTGACTGCTTTCGCCTTGGGCATAACCGCCCCCTTCACCATACGCATTATAAGTAGCCTTCGGGATGTCCACTTGCGCTTTTCCTGCAGCCAGAATCGAGGCCGCTTCACAAAAAGCAGCAACCCCTTTAGCCCCTGAATCCATGATCTCGCCATTATACTCGAAAATCTCAATTGGCTTGTGCACGACGGTGTTGTGTCTAATATAGGAAACCATGACCTTGAGAGAATGGATGGGGTTAATGGTCGCACCAAAATCATGATAACAAAGTCCGGCAAAAAGCGTGTTGCTCAATTCATAATTGTTGCGTCTCACGGAACGCATCCGTTCCGTAAAAACCTGGTACCGAGTAACAAGATCACCGATATCTGATGGATTAATTCCACAAACGATAACCCCGTCAGCACCCACCAGTTTTCCACGGGCCGTTTCTAGATAATCATCCGGATTCCGGATAATGCATTGCGGATGCTCGCACTGAACATCACCATCCTTGGGACACGACTTGCAACCAAGGCAACGATAAATATCATGTTCGACCAGATTGATTACAGAGAACTCAACGCCATTCAATTTTGAACTGGCTTCTGTGACGAGACTATTTATATGGGCTTTGAGCTTCCCGTTTTTGGTATCCATTGCAAGCAGAAAAACAATGTTCGTTTTTGCCTTCACTGGGTTCTGCAAGCCTTTTGCGACCATGCGAGAGACTTGGGCAACACGCTCTCCCGTCCCGAATGCGGTAGCCAGCCCCCATTCGTCTTCGACAACCTTTCCAAGGTCGCCACCAACAGCGGTCCCCCCATATTGAGATGTAGGCATCCCGTTGCCCACACCGAAAGTTCCTTGGTGAAGCATCTCATACAGACTGAAAATATTGCAGGTCTCCTGACCGCCATTTCTTTTTGCGCCCACCGAGACAACACCATAAATCTTGTTGCGGACACGTTCCCTGACAGTCGCTAATTGCAGGAACTTGTTGGCCACAGACGAACGATCACCAAAGTACACAGGTGTCGCCAAGACAATGCCTTGGCTCTTATCAAGAGCTGCCAGCAATTCTTCCAAGGCGTCTTCATCAATATCAAGGGTGTCCAAGCTGGAAAGAGAAGAGTCATCGCCCTCCGCCATCAAATCGAACACTCGCCGATCCTTTTGGGGAAAGAGATGACAAAGTGGAAAGTATTCAACCTCAGCCCCGGACATTCGAGCACCAGCTAGAGCGGCACCTGCAATTATTTCGGAGTTGCACAAAGAGGAAGTGGACAGGACGTTTCCGATAACTTCCTGATACTCGACAACGTCAGTAACTTTTGAAGCCATCTCAAGAACCATTTCTCGATTGCCAGTTTTTGCACGGATGCTACCACCCAAAACAAGTACTCGATTCATATTCAAACCTATCTGGAATGACTCGCCAGTTCGGGAGGGAAGCCCCCCCTACGGAATCATCGTTTTATTGAATTACCACTTTTCCTGCGAAGGTCTTCAATTTTTCCAAATACAACAAAAAAGACCTCTCAAGCGCAAAAGCAAAAGAGCATATATGCTTAACTCTGTCTATAATGCGTTGATGGCAGGTATATGCTTTCACTCTGTCCTGACGCGATATCGAGCTAAAATTGAAAATATATGAACGGATTAAAGCCGGTTGGCTGAAATATGATGGACAACCACAACAGGCTGAACAAAAAGACCGGAGAGTATGCGCGAGCCGAATGGGGTAGGAACCATGCTCCAAAATACCCCTTAGACTTGATCGCATGCACCACTACGACTCCAACCAAAACGAACGGCACAAAGGGGAAATACCAGTTGAGGCCCGGTTCCGGCAAAAACATCTGACGAAGCATCAAAGACGCCTTGCCGAACCCCTCTGATCGGAAGAGCACCCACCCGAGAACGACGAAAACCATGGTGGAAACCCAACCAAAGAGAGCCTGCAAACTGTTAGCAGGTTCATCGCCGGAGCGCATGAACAAGCGATTTCCTGCCATGGCGACACCGTGCAATCCGCCCCAGGCCACAAAAGTCCAAGCAGGGCCGTGCCACAGCCCGCAGAGCAGCATTGTCAGGACCACGTTAAAATAGGTCCGCAACGTTCCTTTCCAACTCCCGCCCAACGGTATGTAGATATAGTCCCTGACCCAAGTGGACAGAGAAATATGCCAACGCCGCCAGAACTCACGCGGACTCTTTGAAAGATACGGAAAATTAAAATTCTCGCCCAGATCATAGCCCATGATACGGGCCACACCGATTGCCATGTCCGAATACCCCGAAAAATCGAAGTAGATCTGAAGGGAGTAGGCAATGGCAGCCAGCCATGTCGTCGTACAGTCATAGGCCCCGGCATTGGCGAAAACATGATCCGAAAACAAAGCAAGCCGATCCGCTATGAAGACCTTCTTGAACAGTCCGTAAGTAAACCGTTGAAATCCAGCATAGAAATTGGCTCCGGTCAGCGGCTTGTATTCATTCAATTGAGGGAGAAAATGGGAAGCACGAACAATGGGGCCAGCCACAAGCTGCGGGAAAAAGCCTACAAACAGTGCAAAGTCCAGCAAACTTTCATGAGGTTCTATGTTTCCGCGATAGATATCGATAGTATAACTAAGAGTCTGGAAGGTGTAGAAAGAGATGCCGACAGGCAGGATGATATCCAGAGTCCCGGCATGCAGTCCAAGGGCCTCGACCAAAGGACGAAATGAATCGATGAAGAAGTTGAAATGCTTGAAAAACCCCAGTAGACCGAGGTTAACAGCCAGGCTCCCTACCAACAGACGCTTGCGAAAGCGCGAATCATCTGTGCTCCCCAATTGACGACCTATCCAGAAATCAACGAGGGTGGAAAGCAGAATCAAGCTTAGAAAACGCCAATCCCAATAGGCATAGAAGTACCAGCTTGCAGCCAAAAGCAGAGTTTTTCGCGCATTATTTCTGTTTCGAAGCAGGATCAACCCAAGCAGGACTACGCCAAAAAAAATTATGAATTCGATGGAAGAAAAAATCATTATTTCTTCCCCTTGGAATACGCATACAATGCTTCAGCAATGAGACGTTGCCCGTCTTCATTGAGATGCCCACCGGGAGGCGAATTGAAAAAGCCACGTGAGAGCAGCCTGTGCCCAGCATATAAATCAAAAAAGGGCTGACTCAAATCGACAAACCCCAACCCATGAGTCTTACAGATTTTTCGGAACTGCTCCTTCTGAGCTTCTTCTGGGTTAAGCGTGACTATTCGGCCATCCTTCAAGACAGGAACCGGCGGCACATAAACAAAAACTATGAACCCTGATGTCTGTGCCTTGAGACCAGCCACAAGGAACCCCCATGCCTGCTTCAGATTTTTATGAAGAGTAGCAGTCTTGTTTCTCTCGTTGCCCCCCACATGCCCTGGAGCAAAACGAAACTGATGCTCCTTCATGAAGCGGTACAACGTATAAATGGGTTCCAAACGCCATGTGCTGGCAAAAGAAGCGTATCTGATAGCAAAATCGGATGGTTCACATGCCGATTCCTCGAACCGCCACGGATCAGCCATAAAACGACTGTGACATGCAACATGTTGTTCTGGCATGATGTCATCCATTCCAACAAGAAGAATGGCATGTCCATCAATATTCCCAGCTAGATTTTCATAACGGGGAATATTGAAATAATAATCCGCAACGCCAAGGCCGCCACCAGCAACGGTGAAGGCTTTCATGGAATCAGACATAGCATTATACAGATTCGCAGCCCGGAGCGAGTCATCTATTTGAAGGCCTTCTGCAAACGAATCGCCCCACAGGATGAATTTGGGGAGGGAGCTCTTCAATGCCGCCTCGCCAGCAACAGTCAAACCGTGTCTGCCAATTCGCGTGTCAGACCATCCTTCACTGCGAAACCGAACAACCGAACCTTCAGATCGGACGAACACACCGAGCTCATCATCCCACTCGACTGGAGCAATCCCGTTACTGAAGACAGCCGACACCATCCAGATAAACAGACAGGAGCACAAAAAACCAATACTCCAAACGGAAACCTGCCTCAGTTTCATAAAAGAACCTCGAACAGGATTTTTTCCGTATCCCTCACCATCCGCTCCAAGGAAAAATATTCCTCTATCCTGGCCCGGGTGTCAGGAATTTCACCATTTCGAACACGTTCCGCCATTGCCAATATCGCCTCAGCCATAGCTTCAGGATTGCTTTTGGGGACGACAAGCCCAGTGCCGCCGACTTCATAAGCAGCATCGCCCACGTCCGTGGTCACACAGGGCACACCACAGCTCATGGCTTCTCCCAGCACATTTGGAAAACCTTCCGTAATCGACGACAGGCACAGGAAATCAAGAGCGTTGTAAACTGCAGGCATGTCCGAATGTACCCCGGCCCAAACAAGATTCTCTGAAAGGCCAAACTGATCGGCCAACTCTTTTAGCTGGTCACCAAGCGGGCCATCCCCGATGCAAACAAAACAGAGATCAGGATTCTGATGCAGGGCCAGTTTGGCAGCCCGCAGAAAAGTCGGATGGTCTTTCAGGGGATCAAGGCGGGCAACGATTCCCACAAGAATTCCGGTCCGGTCCGGACGCCATTGTTCACGCAATAAAGCCCCACTGGCAGAGTTCGGCTTGAAGCGGTTCGTATCAATACCATTGAAAACAACTGACATTACCTTGTGAGAAAAGCCCTGTCCTATCGAGTGCTCCCGTCCGGCGTTGGAATTGACCACTATATGATCAGCGAATCGGGACAATAGAGCTTCCACCGCGCAACAGGCACGAGGCAGCCAACCGTAATGGCTCAAATCAACATCAGAAGCACGCACTGACCACACGATCGGAACATGGACACCCGACATCTTCAACAATACCGTGGCAAGATTGGGGACACCCAAAAATGAATAGATGACATCAGGTCTGACATTCTGAACCAGTTTCCGCAGTCGCAACATGAAACCGAAGAAATCAAGCCGCCCTTGCTTTTCCAAGTCATGCGTCCAAACCTCTTCTGGCAGGTCTTCTAGCAGTGCTCCCTGCCTTCGAAAAAGAGCCACATGAACATCGTGTCCTCGCCCTTGCAGGCATCCGGCCAGAGAAACTAATTGCCGCTCAGCTCCTCCTACCTCCAACGAGGGGGTGAGCAATAATATTTTTTGCGAGGTATTCATCAAGCCAATTTATCCATCACATTTACTAAATAAATTCACCAAATAATGCTCGTTAAATGCTTCCTTAAGAATGACACCATCGCCCTCTTTCCGCAAAATGAAACCAGCTTCACCGTCAACATATTGCTCATTATTCTGAGTAACTACAATACTCCCACCGTCATTCAAGCTTCGACAGATGTTTTTCACGGCAGCATGAATCTCCTCATCAGAGAAATATGCTTTATTCAAAATATTTGCACACTTGATAATGTCCACCGGCTCGTCAAGCACATCCTCGAACATGTTGAAACGGGTTATGGCCTTGATACCATACTTCTCCCGGAGTATGGGATTGACCACCTCAATAACGACATACTCCGATACATTGCTTACTGTTCTTGGCGACAGGAAAACAAAAAAGCACAGTAATTTAACACCATACAGCCGCTCTTCAGCATCCAAAAAGACTTTCCCAAAAGGAATTTTTCGCACATAAAACCGGCTGAATCGATCCGTCAAGACAACCCGCCCAAACACATCGGAACGAATCAAAAGCCCAAGGGCCGAACTCCCGTCCGAAACCCCAATCTCCATCAGAGACGGCTTCGACTTCTCCTGCGCTATCTTCAAGAGCAGGTCATCGGCCATGTTGGTACGCTCCAAGCCAGTTGTCTTGAATATCTTTCCGATCTTCAACGATGACGTCCCCAAGGCAAACAGTCTTCCCAATTCCTCAATGTCTACATCTTGCTTGAGGGCATCGGCCAGAATTGCTGGTGAAACCCTATATCGCAAAAAGAAGAAAAAAAACAAGGGGCTGTACCAGATAACTAGCCCATATGTTTTTTAACCCACTGTTTCAGCTGTTTAAACTGGCTTTGTGGATTA
>JAEINO010000021.1 GCA_016342345.1 Pseudodesulfovibrio sp.
CTTGTGATCTTAATTTGCTCAACTCGCTATTTAATTGTCAAAGACCAGTACGTCTTGTTTCTCAAAGAACGTCCCGCCGTCAGGCAGGAAAGGCAAACTATTCGTTTCGCTCGCCCCCGTCAACACTTTTTTCAACTTTCTTTTCAGTCGGCTGGTGGGTTGACCCTGCTCTCAGGCAGGAAGGGGAAACTATTCATTTCGCTCGCCCCCGTCAACACTTTTTTCAACTTTCTTTTCAGTCGGCTGGTAGGTTGACCCTGCTCTCAGGCAGGAAGAGCAAACTATTCATTTCACACATTCCCGTCAACACTTATTTCATTCTATTATCCATAGTGTTGCAGAGACTGTAACCAAGCTCACTCAAACGCCACTTTTAGGGACCAAGCCCTCCCTTGTGTCGTATCCAGCCAGAAGACCGGGCTTTGGCGCGTGAGTAAAGTCCTTGACCGAAAAGGCCTGGTCCTCAACGCCTCATCCCAGACTATCCAATCGGTACGAAAACGACCATGTCCTTGTCTGGCTGTGACCGAAACTGTTGGAACGCATCTATATATAGTATAATAGGCTGTCGCAACGGCCTGTTCAATGCCAAAGACTCATCAAGACGCAGTTTTTTCGCAACTTGTGCACGCTGCGGTCATGAGTCGCCACTATTTTACGCCATCCACTGCACACCATGGCACTGGGGCGAGGCACCTATCTTGTTCTCAAATTCAAAAACCGATCGATATTATACTGTCTCCTTCTCCTTGGTTTTGTTATTTATTACTAAGTTGAGAAATATACGTTCAACCCGGGCATACAATGAAACGGCTCAAGAATCTTCTCATATCACACGAGAACCAACTCGTTGAACACACCCGCGCCAACGCGAAGAAGCTGGGTCATGCCAAATTCATCCCATCTTCTCCCCAAACACAACACCTCTCAATCGCCCAATATACTGCCGCCCTGATAAAGTGCATGGACGTCTTCGAAAATGCCAAACCGAAATCCATGCTCAATGTCACGGATGAAACCAACCACCTTTTCTCACTTGCAATCGAAGAATCCAGCAACCATCGCAAACAGGGAAACAGCCTGTCCACGCCCATGGGACTTCTCAAGTCCTATCGGCAGGCATATCTTGATTGTGTCCTTGAACATTCCGAAAAGGACGCCCAGGAACATGACCACTCATTCGTAATTCGCTTTTTTGAAGGAATGGAGCTCACGCTGTGCAGGGACTGGGCCATGGCATGCGAACAGGACAACCTGACCGAATTGAAAGTTCGGAACCAGACCATATCCACCAAGAAAAACAAATATCTGATTCTGTTCGAGAGCCTGTCCACGCCAGCCTTTCTGCTTGATGAAAATTTCCATATCGAAGCCATGAATTTCTCTGCCACCGAGTTTCTGGGCCTGACCGACGAGCTTGCAAAATTGACCCCGCTCAAGGATGTGGTTCCGTGGCTGGGAAAAGCCCTGGCCCACGCACTGAACATAAAAAACGGCCTGCGCGATCATCAATTCGACATCTCCACCCCCACAGTCCTCGGCATGAAACATTTCAATATCACCATCTCCGACATATCGGACACCTCCGACAAATTCACCGGATTCACAGTGGTTCTGGACGACATCACATCCCGAATTGAAATGGAAAGGCAATTGGCACGAGAGCGCAATCGAGCCACCCACTATCTTGACATCGTCGGTTCGATCATCGTTGTCCTGGACGCGTCCGCAAACATCACACTCATCAACAGGGCCGGTTGTCGCACTCTGGGCTACACGGAAACTGAATTGCTTGGACAGAACTGGATCAGCCTTGTTGTTCCGCCTGAACAAAAAGACGAGGTGTACGAAGTGCTGCACCAGACGTTTTCCGGCAATTTCATGGGAGATGAAGAACATGTAAATCATGTCACCACAAAAAGGGGAGAGAACCGCCTTATCAACTGGAAAAACCGACTGCTCAGGAACAAGGAGAATATTCCCATCGGCATTCTGAGCTCAGGTACCGATGTCACGGAACAACGCAAAGCCGAACAGATACTCGAACAGAGTGAGGAGAAATTCAGACGCATATTTGAAACCATTGAGGAAAGCTACATCACCACGGATTTGGAAGGTACGATAACCATGGTAAACCCGGCCACCTGCGCACTGCTCGGATACAAGGAGTCGGACCTCATCGGAGCAAACATGGAAGTACTCTATTCCAGTAAAGATGAGCGCAAGCACTTCAGGTCCGTGCTCGCAGCCGATGGGAATGTACGCGGCTTTCAGTTGACAGCTTCGCACAAGAACAGATCAAAAGTCATCGTGGAGACAAACGCCCACATACTGCACGATGAAGCAGGCATTCCCATAGCGATGGAGGGAACATTCAGGGACATAACCGCACGCATCGAAGCCGAAAAGATTCTCCGCGAAAAAGAAAAGCTCTACCGCTCTTTCTTTGAGAACAACCATGCCATAATGTTGCTGGTGGACCCGAAAACCGGAAGCATCGTGGATGCCAACCCTGCAGCCTGTTTATTCTACGGGCATTCACGCAAACGGATGCGCACCATGCACATCAAGGATATAAACGCCCAAAGTGAAAAGAAGATATACCAGGAAATGGTCAGGGCGACACAACAAAAGCGGGCCTACTTCATATTCAAACACAAACTGGCAAATGGCAAGACGCGTGATGTCGAGGTGTATTCCGGCCCGATCATGGTTCATGGCAGCCAATTGTTATATTCCGTGATTCACGACATCACCAAGCGTATCCGCCTGGAACGCAAGATGAAACGACTCGCCACCACCGACACGTTGACAGGTGCCGACAACCGCCATCAATTCTTTCTCCGCGCCGCCAAGGAACTCACGCGAGCCAAGCGGTACGATCATCCCCTGACAGTGCTCATGCTCGACATCGACTATTTCAAATCCATCAACGATACCCATGGGCATCAAACCGGAGATGTGGTGCTCAAGGCACTGACAGCCATGTCCATTGCCACTCTGCGCGAAACAGACATCTTCGGCAGAATCGGCGGCGAGGAATTTGCTGCCGTGCTCCCGGAAACCGGCATGGAATCAGGCCTGCAAGTCGCTGAACGCCTGCGCAAAGGTTTTTCCAAGCTCAAAGTTCATTCAAACAACTCGGATGTCACGTTCACGGTCAGCATCGGCGTTGCCCTGGCCCGCGATCACGATCAAAGTATCGAAGAAATTATCAACCGCTCGGACGAAGCCCTTTACAAAGCCAAGAGAATGGGCAGGAACCGAGTCGAACACGCATGAGCAATCAATTCCAGTTTTCTCGACACAATTGAGTCTTAGTTCATCAATCCGTTTCATTCAGGCGTTTTCCTCCCGATTTCCCACCTTTGAGGGTCCCTCACAGACTGGTTTTTCATTGAAAAAACCTTGACGTTTTCCGAGGGGTTTGGAATATGGTTCTAAGTTTTACGTGACATTTTTCACAACTAACTAAAACAGACTTGTAAAATGACGATTTTCCAACACCGTGGGGGCTGGAGGAATTTAATCATTTTGTCAAGTACTACGAGTACATAATGACGTTTGAATCCATCCTGGCAGAGCGCACCGCAGAATTGTCGGAAAAATGGGCCGGTCTGGTTCTCCAGACCTATCCCAGAGAAACCCAAAAAATATGGGGCCGACAAAAGGATCGATTCGATAACCCGGTGGGAGTCACCATCATTGAGGCAACCCGGGAACTCTTCCCAAGCTTGCTCGAATGGGATGACGCAGAGAAGATTTCCAAAAGCCTGGACAAGCTCATACGCATCCGGGCCGTGCAGGACTTTTCGCCATCACAGGCTATCAGCTTCGTTTTCCTGCTGAAGAAACTCCTTCGCGACGAGTTCTTCAAGCCCATGAAAAAGGAAGGGACTCTGGAGGACCTGCTCCGGTTCGAGGCCAAGATCGATAACCTGGCCATGATGGCCTTCGACATCTATTCAAAAAGTCGTGAACTGATATATCGGATGCGCGTGGATGAAGTGAAACGCGCCCAACACAATTTGCTCAAGAAAGCAAAGATGATTGTAGACGTTACGGTCGAGGAATCGACTGATTAGGAATGAGTTTTGGGGGTGGTGTTGGTGCTGAGGGGTAATACGGAATCGCGGATGTTGTACGGAATCGCAGTCGGGGCTTAGGCCGCGACACGTTTCCTACATTCAGCGTTCTAACGGTTTTCTCATCCCATGACGCACACTCCGAAACTCAACCACAATGGCAGGCCTACCGGGACAACCCCGGCAGGTCCAACCCTCAAGCGAGGTGACGGTAGATGAATGCTCTTTACTCACTTCTGTTCGTCTTTCTCCTGGTGTTGATCCCGTTATTCGGCGTTGACGCAGCACACCTGAGAACATTCTTTGGTATCTGCATCCCCGTGACGGCGTTCATCATCTTCCTTATTGGCTTTATATATAAAGTCATCAACTGGGGTCGGAGTGATGTTCCGTTCCGCATCCCCACAACCGGCGGCCAATTCCTGTCCTATGATCCCAAAATGTTCAAACAGAACAAGTATGACTGTCCTCAGACCGGAGCACAGACCTTTGTGCGCATGGTCCTGGAAGTCTTTGCCTTCCGCTCCTTGTTCCGGAACACTGCGGCATCCCTGCACGAAACAAAAGACGGCCATGTGGTCGCCTACAAATCGAGCAAATGGCTTTGGCTTTTCGCCATCCTGTTCCACTATTCCTTTTTCATCGTAGCCCTGCGCCACCTTCGCCTGTTCCTCGAACCCATCCCGTTCTTCTTAAAAGGCATGGAATTCGTTGACGGGCTTCTGCAGATAGGCACACCCACCATGTATCTGACAGATGTCTGTCTGATCGCTGGCGTGGTGCTTCTTCTGGGACGCAGGCTGATTGACCCCAAGATCAACTACATCTCGTATGCTTCCGACTACTTCCCACTAGTCCTGATCTTGGCTGTTGCCCTGTCGGGCATTTACATGCGTTACTACGCCAAGGTCGACGTTATCGCGATCAAGGACCTGACCATGGGTCTGGTGACATTCAATTATCATGTCCCGGAAACCATCGGCGTCTCCTTCTTCATCCACGTCTTCCTGGTCAGTATACTCATGGCGTACTTCCCGTTCAGCAAGTTGATGCACATGCCCGGAATCTTCCTGTCTCCGACTCGCAACTTGCCCAACGATACACGCGCCAAGCACCACGTGAACCCCTGGAATGACCCCAACATCAAGGCCCATGCCTATGCAGACTACGAAAAAGAATTCGGCGTCCCCATGGCCGAAGCAGGTCTGCCTCTGGACAATCCCGAAAACGGGAAGGCCCCGGAAGAAGAGGCTTAGGGTTCACACTTCACGGTGACACTTCTATTTAGGAGAGAAGAAATATGTCCGACATCCCCAAAGCTGACGAGCTCTTCACGAGCATAGATTACGCTCCACCAATCACAGGTTGGATGGAGACCCCGGTGGACTTCTCACCGGGCAACTGGTGTTATCCTGCCAAGCCGGAAAAAATGGAGTACATGGATTCCAAACTTCCAGGCCTGTGGGGCAAAGCCCGCGAGTGGAGCCCGGGAGACCTTGATTGGAAATTGCCTGCCAACTGGAAGGAAACCGTGGTCAACGGCTTCCGCGAAAGGCTGGACAAATTCCGGAGCCTGAAAGTGTTCATGGACATCTGTGTCCGCTGTGGCGCATGCGCCGACAAATGTCACTTCTTCATCGGCTCAGGTGATCCCAAGAACATGCCCGTCCTGCGTGCCGAACTCATGCGTTCCGTCTACCGCGGTGAATTCACCCTGGCAGGCAAGATCATGAGCAAGCTGACCGGCTCCCGCGTCATGGAAGAAGATGTCCTGAAAGAATGGTTCATCTACTTCTACCAGTGTACGCAATGCCGCCGCTGTTCCCTGTTCTGCCCCTACGGCATTGACACCGCGGAAATGACCATGATGGCACGCGAACTCATGCACCTGGTCGGCCTGAACACCAACTGGATCATGGAACCCGTTGCCAACTGCAACATCACCGGCAATCACCTCGGCATCCAGCCCCACGCCTTCAAGGATATCGTGGATTTCATGGTTGACGATATCGAGGAAATCACCGGTCGCAGGGTCAAGGCTCCGCTCAACGAGCACGGCCATGACATCCTGTTCATAACCCCGTCCGGCGACGTTTTCGCCGATCCCGGCATCTATACCTTCATGGGTTATCTGATGCTGTTCGATTACCTTGACCTTGACTACACCCTGTCCACCTATGCATCAGAGGGCGGCAACTTCGGCTCGTTCACCAATAACGAAGTCATGAAGAAGCTCAACGCCAAGATGTACCACGAAGCCAATCGTCTCGGTTGCAAGTGGATTCTGGGCGGCGAGTGCGGCCACATGTGGCGTGTTGTCCACCAGTACATGGACACCATGAACGGCGACACCCAGGGTCCTCAAATGACGACCCCGACGTCCCCGATCACCGGTACCGTGTTCGATACCTCGGCAGCCACCAAGATGCTGCACATCACCGAGTTCACCTCGGATCTTATCAAGCACAACAAGCTGAAGCTTGATCCGAGTCGCAACGATCATCTGCGCGTCACATTCCATGATTCCTGCAACCCGGCCCGAGGCATGGGACTGCTGGAAGAGCCGCGCCACGTCATCAGATCTGTCTGCAACAACTTCTTCGAGATGCCCGAATCCACCATCCGCGAGCAGACCTTCTGCTGTGCAGGTGGAGCTGGCCTCAACACCGAAGAAATCCTTGAGATTCGTCTTCGTGGCGGCCTGCCACGCGGCAACGCCCTCAAGTATGTTCAGGACAAGCACGATGTGAACACCATGGCCTGCATCTGCGCCATCGACCGCGCCACCCTGATCCCGCTGGCCGACTACTGGGCACCGGGCGTCATCATCACCGGTGTTCACGAAATGGTTGCCAACGCCCTGGTCTTTGAAGAGGGCGAAAAGCGCACCTTGGACATGCGTCTGGAGCCACTGCCCGGCTTCGAGGACGAAGAGGACGATTGGACTCCCCCGAACAAGGAGGATGCATAAATGAGAATGCAAAACGGCTTCCCGATCATCGTCGGCCTGCTTCTCTTCATCGGAGCACTCTGCACGCCGTTTCTGGTGGGCACAGCAGTGACAGGCACCTACAAGGAGCCAGAACTCAAGCTCCCGGCCAATGAGAAAAACTGTGTCGAGTCCAAGGAATTCATGCGCGAACAGCACATGCAGCTCCTGAACGACTGGCGCGATTGGGCCCTGCGCGATGGCAAAAGGATATATACCAACCACGCTGGCAAGGAATTCACCATCAGCCTGCAGAACACCTGCATGAAGTGCCATAACAACAAGGCCGACTTCTGCGACAAGTGTCATAACGACGCTGCTGTCACTCCCTACTGCTGGGATTGCCACATTCAGCCGGAGGGTTTGAAATAATGAAGAATAACAGAAGAAACTTCATCAAGCTTGCCGGTATTGCCGCAGCGGGTCTGGCCCTGGCTCCCAAGGCCATGGCTTCCAGTGGTGGTCACTCGCCGGTGAAGAAAAACCCGGCTGGCATCGATGCCAAGCGCTGGGCCATGGTCATCGATACGACCAGGCTTAATACCAAGGAAGACATCGCCAAGCTGGCTGATATCTGCCACGCCATCCACAATGTCCCGCACATCGAGGGCAAAAGGGAAGTAAAATGGCTGTGGTCGGCACCATACGGCCAGGCATTCCCCGAACAGGAAAATCCGCACATGAGCGACGAGGTTCATCATCGTGAATACGCTCTGCTGTGCAATCATTGCGAAAACCCGCCCTGCGTGCGTGTCTGCCCCACCAAGGCTACCTACAAACGCGCTGACGGCATCGTGGCCATGGACTACCATCGCTGCATCGGTTGCCGCTACTGCATGGCCGGTTGCCCATACGGCTCCCGCTCCTTCAACTGGGGAGAACCTCGTGAAGGGCTGGACCTGGCAAAACTGAACCCCGAGTTCCCCACCCGCATGCGTGGAGTCGTCGAGAAGTGCAACTTCTGCGTCGAACGTCTCGCCGTGGGCAAGCTGCCCGCTTGTGTGGAAGCCTCCGAGGGTGCCATCGTCTTCGGTGATCTGTCGGATCCGGATTCCGATGTCCGCAAGGTTCTTCGCGAGCGGTTCACCATTCGTCGTAAACCCACTGCCGGCACCGAGCCCGGTGTTTACTACATCATCTAGGGGGAATCAGAATGCTCGAAATAGCCTTGAAAGGTTCCAAAAGATACTATGGCTGGATAGCCTTCCTCCTGGTGCTCATCGGCATCGGGTCCATGGCCTATCTCAACCAGATCATGGTCGGTCTGAAGACAACAGGCATGAACAGAGACGTCTCCTGGGGATTCTACATCGCCCAGTTCACGTACCTGGTCGGTCTTGCCGCCTCCGGCGTCATGATCGTGCTGCCCCGTTACTTCCATAACTATAAGAAGAACACTCACTTGGTCATCTTCGGCGAATTCATGGCAATCGCCGCCTGTATCATGTGCGTTCTGTTCATTGCCGTTGATGTCGGCCAGCCCACTCGTATGATGAACGTCATCCTGCACGCCACCCCCAACTCCATTCTGTTCTGGGATATGATCGTCTTGTGCGGCTATCTCGGACTGAACCTGCTGGTTGGCTGGACATGTCTGGAAGCAGATCGTCAACGGCTGCCTCATCCTAAATGGCTGAAGCCCTTCATCTACACATCCATTATCTGGGCTTTCTCCATTCACACCGTCACAGCGTTCCTCTACCAGGGCCTTCCCGGCCGCCATTACTGGCTCACCGCCATCCTGGCTGCCCGCTTCCTGGCAAGTGCGTTCTGCGCCGGTCCCGCGATCCTGCTGCTGGTCCTGAAGATCACAGAGAAAGTCACCACTTTCCAGATGCCCAGGGACGCCGTGAGAACCCTCGTGAAGATCATCATGTACGCCATGTGCATCAACATGTTCTTCTTCATGCTAGAAGTTTTCACCTCCTTCTACTCCAACCTACCAGGTCACATGCATCCCATCGTGTTCCTGTTCGCTGGTGCCCACGGCCACAGCGAGCTGGTTCCATACATGTGGACCTTCATCGGTTTCGCTTTCCTGAGCATCACCCTCCTGGTGACGCCCAAGCTGCGCGAAAACCAAAAGCTACTGCCTTGGACCCTCGCCATCCTTGTGATCGCCACATGGTTGGACAAGGGCCTCGGCCTGGTAATCGGTGGATTCACCCCCACCCCGTTCAATACGATTACTCCTTACTGGCCTACCGGTAAGGAACTGCTCGTCTCCATGATGGTTTACGCCATTGGCGCACTGGTCGTGACTGTCCTCTTCAAGATCGCCACTGGCGTGAAGGAAGAAATGGAACAGTCTCAATCCCTGCCCTGTGGCTGTTCCACGGAAGACTTCTGCGATTGCGCTGCCAAGGCAGAAGCAGAAGCAGAAGCCTAGGTTGATCAAGGCAAAAGCTCAAAGCCTAGTCACGTAACGTCACCTCGCTAGGTTACAAGGCTGATACAAGAACCCCGCTCCAAATGGAGCGGGGTTCTCTTTTTATGCATTTCTGACTCACGCATAATTCCAATCGATCTTTCCCTGCCTTCATGTTAAGGTTCTTTCAATAATTTCTGCCACAAAAAAACAGCACAACCTCGGATTTACCAAATGACAAAACCCAACAAAAACAGTCGATTCAATCATCGTGTATCCACAAATGCACTCATACTGATTCTTCTCATCGCAGCCAGCCTGACCGGATGCGCTTCACAGAAAATCATCGTCCCACCCGTCACCAATAGCGCCGCAGGAATTCATCTTCCCGGCAAGTTCGTGTGGTTTGATCTGTTCACCACAGACATGACGGCAGCCTCCAATTTCTATGACGCCCTCTTTAACTGGGATTTCGAACGAACCAACGAAGACAATCCCGCCGTAAAAACCATTTTCCACAAAGGCAGCCCCATTGCCACCATGATCGGACGCAATGGAGAACCCGGTAATTCCCAATGGTTGTCCTACATGTCCGTGGAAGACGTGGACGCCGCCATCCAGATCGCCCTGAACAACGGTGGCTCAGTATACAGGCCCGCTCGCGAACTACCCAACCGAGGCAGAATCGCCGTTATACTGGACCCACAAAAAGCCGCTGTCGCCTTGTTGACCTCATCAACAGGTGACCCCGGCGACAGTGCATTCGTCAGTAACCGCTGGCTTGAATCCGAACTATGGACCCGCAACGTGAATGATGCCGTCAACTTCTACCAAAAGCTGGCGGGCTATGATGTGAGTCTGGTTGATGTGCATGAAACGATGCAATACAGACTGTTGACCCAAAAGGGTAAACAGCGCGGAGGAGTGGTCGAAATACGGTGGGATGACGTCAAGCCTGAATGGGTTCCGTACATCGCAGTAAAAAATATCCTAGAAACCGTGACCAAGGCCCAGAAACTCGGAGGCTCCGTGCTTCTCCCGCCCGACATGAGCGTCAAGGAAGGCCATGTGGCCATTATTGCCGACCCGACTGGCGCGGTCTTCGGCGTTCAGCAACTCCGATAGGTAAAGACTATGACACACTACAAACAGATCCTCCTTACCGCCATACTCCTGTGCATCCTTGCACTTCTGCTCCCGGCATGCACGGTCACCACCGTCGAATACGGCATGCCTTACGGCTATAGCACGTCCTGGTCTCCAGCGAGTGATGCCGGTATATCACGAGAATACCAGCATTACCGGCCGTGGCCAGCCCCATCGCAATTCCGGCCCAATGAACGATAAGGCTTTATTTTAAGGAAGCACTGCATAATTGCCCGCAGGCTGCGTTGCTGCAAAAAAGTCAAATTCTAGCGTACAGGAAGTACGCGTCGACCTTGACTTTTTTGCGCGCCTTGCCAGCGAACAATTCTACAGCACTTCCTAAAGATTGAATTAATCAGCGCTTCCTTAAAGGTCTGCCCCTTCTCGGGGGCAGACCTTTACTGCTTCTGCTTCGCCACTATCTTGCGCTACGAGCGACAGGTCGAACACCAAAAAAAATTGCGTCCCGCCCCTGACCGTGGCATGTTTCAAGTGCACACGTCAGGGTCGGACTTGACGAGATACGATACAATTGTTCCTGCACAGGGAACCACACGTTTCATGTAACACGAGGCGCACATGAATATCGGCCAGTACACCTTTGAAGAATTCAAGCAAAAGGCCAAGGAATTCCACGGCTACCCAGCCCCTGGCCTGCTCATTGGCGGATACATGGTTGAAGCAGCCAAGGCCCGTTTTCCCGAGGACGCACTGATCGAAGCCATGGTCGAATCCGGCAAATGCCTACCCGATGCCGTCCAGATCCTGACCCTGTGCAGCGTTGGCAACAACTGGATGAAAATCAAGTTGCTTGGTCGATATGCCGTCTCCCTGTACGACAAATTCACCGGCCAGGGATTCCGTGTCGCCATTGACCAAAAAAAGCTCGAAAAATGGCCTGAAATTTATGGTTGGTTCATGAAACTCAAACCCAAGGCCGAACAGGACACAGACAAGTTGTTCGCCGAAATAGAGGCAGCCGGAGACACCATCTGCTCCATCCGGCCCATCACCATCGACAAGAGATATCTCGGACACGGACACATGTCGGCCATCGATGTCTGCCCGGTCTGCGCCGAAGCCTACCCCTCAAGCGATGGGGCCATCTGCCGCGGCTGTCAGGGCGAAGCGCCCTACGCCTCCATTGAAAATGCCATCTGTACGGACGATGCCCCCCAACTCGTATCCGTCCCGGTCGAGAAGTCCGTGGGCAAACAGGCTCTGCACGACATGACAGGCATTGTACCCGGCGAATCAAAGGGACCAGTCTCCAAGGCGGATCAAACTCTCGATATAGGCGATGTCTGCCGTCTGCAACGCATCGGAAAATATAATATCTTTGTCAAAGACAACGCCCCGGGCGACGAATGGGTGCACGAGAATGATGCGGTCAAAACCTTTGCCAAGCGCATGGCCGGTGATGGCATCACCTACGATCCCGACCCCGAAGAAGGCAAAATCAATTTTTATGCAGACAGGACCGGGATGCTCTCCATCGATCTCGAAGCCCTTTCCCGGTTCAATCTCTCCCCGGATGTCATGCTCGCCACCCGGCACGATGGATCGCTCATGCCCAAGGGCAAGGGCGTGGCAGGCACACGCTCCATCCCGCTCTATATCTCACGCGACAGATTCAGCCGCGCACTGACCGCTCTGGGTCAAGGCCCGATTCTCGAGATTCAACCCCTGCGCAAAGCCAAAGTGGGCATTCTCGTTACCGGCACCGAAGTCTTTCAGGGACTTATCGAAGACAAATTCATTCCCATTATCTCCTCCAAAGTAATCAAGCTCGACTGCGAAGTGACCAGAACCGACATAGTTCCCGACACAAGGGACATGATCACCAAAAGCGCCACGGCCATGCTCGATGCAGGGTGCGACCTCATCATCACCACCGCTGGCATGTCCGTGGACCCGGATGATGTCACCCGAGCCGCATTGGTCGATGCGGGCCTGAAAAACGATCTCTACGGCGTCCCCATGCTGCCCGGCACCATGACCCTTGTGGGCACCATCAGAAACGCCCAGATCATAGGTGTCCCGGCCTGCGCACTCTTCTACAAGACCACGGCCTTTGACATCGTCCTTCCCCGACTCCTGGCCGGACAAACCCTGACAAGAAAGGACCTCGCCAAACTCGGCGAAGGCGGGTTCTGCATGAACTGCAAGACCTGCTCGTTCCCGAAGTGCCCATTCGGGAAATAAGGGGAGGGGAAATGGAGGGCCTGTGGCCACTTCGTGGTGACCAGGACGCTGTCCTGGACCTGCAAGGGGCAAGCCCCTTGACCCCTTTTTGCCTCCGGCGGTACATGAAACGAAAAGAACGTGTTCCCTTTACGGGAACACGTTCTTTTCGTTTCATGTAGCTATTATTATGGGGGAAAAAGAATTTAGCTCTATTGAAGGAATCTACTCTTCTTCAAGTTGTTGTATTTCGGATTCAGGCTCAGTCTCAGGTACGGATTCAGTTTCGACCGACGCCTCGACTACCGGTTTGGGGGTGGCCTTGGGTTGTTCCATATAGCGGGCAAACACCAGAAATCCGGTGTGAGCCACCATACGATCGTCCGGACGCAACCGATCAGGAACCGGTTTCCAGTGGCGAATGAGAATCTCCAGAACTTCCAGATCGGCAAAGGGACCGTCTTCAAGACCGCGCAAAAGCTCGGAAACCTGATTTACCGTTGGCAACAGGAAACCACACATGGCACCAGGGATGACTGTACAGGGAACCGAGGGGAGATATTCCCATGGAGTACGAACATCCAGAAACAGGGCATCTGCGCCAGAATGCAGGAAACCGTCCTCGATATTCTGATTGACCTGTTCCACTCGATGGGCCAAGCCAACGCGTTCCAGATTCTTTCCGGCCAGCTTGAAAAACTCGGCACGGCGTTCATAGGTAAAGACCTTACCCGTGTCTCCCACGAACCAGGCCAGAGCCGTGGTCAGGCCTCCTGAACCGGTACCGGACTCGATGACAGTGGAACCAGGACCGATGCCCAATTTCATCATCAGATATCCGATTTCCTTGGGATACATGATCTGGGTCTGCCGCTTCACGCCCTTGATCAGGTCATGAAGTGTCGGCTTAAGAACAAGATACGCCCTGTCCAGATGAGTCTTGACATACTGACCGAATCCGGCCTCGGCGATATCGTCCATGAGCAACTTGCCATCATGGGTATGTACTTCACCACCTGCCTCGATCTTCCGCAGGTATCGTTTGCCTTTGTGGCTGATGAGCAATATGAGCTGTCCGGGTTCAATCATTGAGATCGACCTCCTGATAAAATATGGACATGAGGTACGGCGGGAAGGCTTGAAAGTCAAGGAAAACAGGTCACACAGACGCGTCAGGCAAATGGATGATCACGGTCGTGCGGTCCAGATCATCGGATGTGTCCATTTCTATGGTTGCCCCCAGAGTCCGAGCGATGAGGTTGGCCGAATAGGTTCCCAATCCGGTTCCAGCGCGCTTGCCAGAAGTCACGTATTTATTGAAAAACCCATCACGAATATCTTCGGGAACCACCCCTGAATTGACAATGGTGACAAGCGGAGGCTTTCCGCTTTCCAGAGAAAGCTCCACCGATTTGCCAAAAGGCGATGCCTCAATGGCATTCTTGAGCAAATTCGCGAGCATGGAATCATAAAGCAAATCATCACCCATGACGAGAAGCACGACCCCCTCTTCGGGCTTCTTTCCGTTCAACAGAACATCCACGGGAGAATCCTTGCTGTTTGCCATATCGTCAAGTTCGGTCAATACACGCCGGACCACACCCATGAAATCAACTCGTTCGGGCACATACTTGTAAGTTCCGGATTCCATCTTGTACATGGTCAGGGACATCCCGATCATGCGCAAAACCTTTTTACCCTGCTGCAATATGACTTCCAGCATGTCGCGAACCTCGCCCTGAACCGCGTTATTGTCCATGAGCAGCACGGTGCAGGCATTGATCATGCCTATAATCGGCGATTTCAAATCGTGACGCACAATCCGATCCACATCTTCCTTGAGGCTCTCCAGACGCTTCTGCTCTGAAATATCCACAAAAATCTCCAAAAGATACTTTCGACCATCCATGGTCAAATCAGCCATGGTCTTGAGAATCGGCAATTCGGCTCCGCTCTTCATCTGAATCGCAATTTCGCTGTTCTCCAGCAAATTATCCTTGTCCGGAAGAAGGCAGCCTCCATTTTTCGTGGAACAGAGACTTTGGCAGCAATGCTTGCCCACCAGATCTTCGCGCCTGTAACCGGTCATGATCAAGGCCGCCGAATTGACGTCAACAATCTCCTGTGTAGCTGTGTCAATAAGAGACATTCCCACAGGCAGGGAATTCATTATGGTCTTGAGTCTCTGTTCATTCTCGGCCAAGGCATCAACTACTCGCTTGCTTTCGGTGATGTCATTGGCAAAACCGTAAAAATAATAATTCTCGCCTTCCCGATCTGCCAAGGTGGTAAAATTATACCGAACCCACACAACCGAGCCATCCTTGTGCCGGAGTCTTGTTTCAAAATCCCGAATATGCTTTTCGCTTTTCAATCTTTTACTCAAGGGATCAAAAGATTCACGATCATACCAATAATGCAGAGGATCGGCGTTTTCTGACAAGTCCTCGGGCAAATCGTATCCGAGCATATGAGCAAAAGCCATGTTCCTTTCAACCATAGGCCCGGCAATAAGGCCATGGACAATGGCAATTGGGGCATTTTCATACAGCACCTGCCGCCGTTCTTCTGCATGACGCAAGGCCATTTCCACCCTGCGCCGACTTTCCACCTCCTCTTGCAGAACCTTGGTCCTCTCCATGATCTTGTACTCGAGATTCCGCTTGGACTCAGCAAGCTTCCTTTGGACTTCCCCCATTTGATGAATAGTGGGAAGCCAGAGCCAAAAGCCGATAGTCAAAAACACGAGGCCGCAGAAATACCCTATAAACTTTTCAAGAACCACCTGGATCGACGTATCACCTATAAATAATATTTTATCGATGACATCAAAATTATCAGCAATATCCATTATCGAACCGAATATTATGAACAAAAGACCGAGCTTGACAAACGCCCAACCTTGGCGGCCATATTCAATAGTCCTGTCAACCAGCAGGAAGTATGTAAATATAACCATCAATATCAGGGCATTTGCTGATTCAAGCACGATATCAAGCATGCAATATCCTCCATGAGATTATTCTTGAACCATATCTGAAACAAACATTTCTGACATTATTATGCTTCCGGTCTCGCCAATATCACCTTGCCAGCGCAGCCTTTGGCCTGTACCAGTTCATCTGCCCACCCTTGACAGTTGCGCTTCAGTCCTTAATAAACATTAAAGATTTTTTTATTCCTTCGCTTTGGAGAATATGCAACCATGACATTCAAATATATCTTCGGTCCCGTCATGAGTGGACGACTGGGTCGTTCCCTGGGACTGGATCTGCTCGGCGGACGCGTGTGTTCCATGGACTGCGTATACTGTGAAGTTGGCGCAACAAGAAATCTTACGGTCGAACGCAAGCCGTATGTCCCGGCCAAGGACATTCTGGACGAACTTGCCAAATGGAAAGCCACCATGGTTACCACGCCGGATGCGATCACTCTCGGAGGATTGGGGGAACCAACCCTGAACTCCGAAATGGCCCGGATCATCATTGGGGCCAGAGAACTTTTCCCGGACACGGACATCGCAGTGCTGACCAATGCAAGCCTGATGACCGATGAACTTGTCCGGCAGGAACTGACTCTGGCTGACATAATCCTGCCCAGTCTGGATTCGCTGGTAGACGACGAATTCAACACGGTGAACCGCCCCTGCAAAGGGATGACGCCGGCGGCTATAGCCGCCGGGCTCCTTGATTTCAGAAAAGTTTTCAAGGGAAAGATATTTTTGGAGATTTTGCTTGCCAAGGGGATCAATGATTCCGACGAGAACCTGGGAAAGCTGAAGATTTTTTGCAAACGACTTGTTCCTGACCGAGTGGATGTGGTCACGCTGACCCGTCCCGGCACGCTCAAGAACGTCCACCCCGTTGATGGGGAGGTTGTAAGTCGATGGCGCAAGGCACTCAATGCGGGAAAATCCCGCGCAGACGACCGGAAAACACTCAGGAAGGAAGACTTTTCCATGGAACGGGCAACCGCTTTAATCGAAGCCTCCCTTGCACGCAGACCGCAAACTGTTCTACAGTTGGCCGAAGCCCTGAACGCGAAACCGGAAACTGTTCGATTGGCCGTTGAAACTCTCGAAAGGGCTGGCGACATTGTCGCATGCACAGCCGAGGGTAAAACATTCTACCACGGCATTGGTCACAGAATCGAAGAGTAGTTTCGCCAACTTTGAATCAGCCCGCCACACAGGCTGCTCAAAAAGTGCCAGATTCGAGGTGCAAGAGAACTCCTTGATTGACGCGTATTGAAAAACGCAAAAAATCGGACTTCTCTCAACAATGAGGCAAATGATGACTTTTCATCTCGCCTCAAGTGTCTCGAAACATTTTTTAATATTTTTGACACGAGGATTTTCATGGACAACAAGAAAAAACGACAGAAGATGTTTATCTCCATCCTGCCGGAAGAACAGGTCGAGGTCGTCATTGCAGAAGAAGGCAAAGTCAACGAGTACTATGTCGAGATGGTACACCAGGCCAAGACCAAGGGAAACATCTACAAAGGCTACATTCACAACATAGACAACGGACTGCAGGCCGCATTCATAAACTACGGAGCCGAACGAAACGGCTTCCTGCAAATCGACGAAGTCCACCCCGAATACTACATGAGCGACACCCCCATGAACAAGGGAGCACGGTATCCGCTCATGCAAAAGGTTCTCAAGGCTGGACAAGAGGTTCTGGTGCAAGTGGTCAAGGAACCCACGGGCAAAAAAGGCGCGTTCCTGACATCCTATCTTTCCCTTCCTGGTCGCAGTTTTGTCTATACCGTGGGCCGCAGCCAGATGGGTGTCTCCCGCAAGATCGAAAACGAAAAGGAACGGCTGCGCCTGAAAAAAATTCTTGAAGCCTTTGAGACAACCGAAGGCGTTGGCCTCATCGCCAGAACCGCAGCCGTGGGCCAGTCCAAGGCCGCTCTGGAACGCGACTACAAATACCTGAGCAGATTGTGGACAGACATCCGCAGCAATGCCCAGAAGGAAAAAGCCCCGGCCATCGTCTCCAGAGAACTGGGTCTGGCTGCCCGATCGGTTCGCGATTACCTGACAAGCGACGTCACCGAAGTATGGGTGGATGATCCGGAAACCTTCAAACAGATCACGCAGTTCGTGAAGCTCGCCTTCCCGCGCAAGAACAATCTGGTCAAACTGCACGAAGACCCGGATCTGAGTCTGTTGGAAAGATTCAATCTGGTCCGCCAGGTTGAGGAAATATACTCCCGCGAGGCCTCCATGCCCTCGGGCGGACGCCTTGTTTTCGATGCCACCGAGGCCCTGACTGCCGTGGACATCAACTCCGGAAAGATCGGAGGCGAACGGAATTTCCAGAAAATGGCACTGAAAACCAATGTCGAAGCGGCCCGTGAAATCGCACGCCAGCTCCGGTTGCGGGACATTGGCGGTCAGGTTGTCATCGACTTCATCGAGATGAAGAACCCCAAGGACTGCCGCGAAGTGGAAAAAGTCATGCGCAGCGAAATGAAATATGATCGCGCGCGCACCGATGTCAGTCGTATCTCGCCATTTGGCCTCATGGAACTGGTTCGCCAGCGCCTGGGGTCCTCGGCCATTGCCATATCAACGGAACCATGTCCCTGCTGCAAGGGCACCGGTATCCGGCGCAACATGGAATGGCAGGCATTGCAGGCATTGAAGGAAATCCACCGCGAAATGCGCAAAACCGGCGGCGACCGGGTGGAACACAACTGTGAAGAAGAACTTGCCGTTTACCTACTCAACAACAAACGCAGCACCCTGGCCGACATGGAAAAACGGTACGGCAAAACCATCCATGTGGATATCGAATACGAATACGACGAATAGGCAGGTTGCCAGCTCCCGACAATTTTAACGCCACCCCAAGCCGACCCAGGGGTGGCGTTTGACTTTACAAACCGAAGCAAATGCGCTCAAACTGTGTTCTGCCTTTCTCTTACGGAAAGAGCGGAGTGAACCATGAACAAACGAATCCTCTTGCACATATGCTGCGGGCCGTGCTCCATCACGACGCTCAAAACGCTCCTTGATCAGGGACATGAAGTCACCGGGTTGTTCTTCAACCCGAACATTCACCCCTTGACCGAATACGTAAAACGCCGCGATGGTTGCCTTGAAGTTGCCGACAGGCTCGGCATCAAGGTTATTGTCAAGGACTCTGAATACCGACCGCAACAATGGTTCCGCAATGTGGCCTTCCGCGAGGACAACCGCTGCTTCCACTGCTATGCTGGCCGACTGGAACGCACCGCCCAAATCGCAAAAAAAGGCGGATTCGACTTCTTTACCACCACCCTGCTCTACTCGAAATACCAGAAGCACGACGACATCACGACACTGGGCAGGGACATGGAATCGGAAAAGACACGGTTCTTCTATCATGATTTCCGTGAAGGATGGCAGGATGGCATCCAGATCTCCAAGGATTGGGGCATCTATCGCCAGCAGTATTGTGGCTGTCTGTACAGCGAAAATGAGCGATACCAAAGAGAGTTGGAGAAATAGGGTATGCCTGAGCCAAACAAGAGCCGACTCCGCTTTCTGTTGCGGCGCAAGACCATCATCATCGTCTTCCTGCTTGCAAAGACAATCGACACAATCATTACCGGCACGACCGTCAACTCCGTCGAAGCCTGGGGGATCGGCATACTGGCGATACTGATCTATTCCGTGCTGGCCTGGTTCACCTACACGCGGCAGGTCATCTCGACCTGGGCTCTCGCCATTGTCATGCTCTTTGAAGGCATCGGCCCTCTCTCGGATTCCCTGAAAAGTCTGGCAACGACTCCTGTGCACGCCCCTGTTTCGGACCTGCTGACTCTGGCAATATCCGGCTATATCGTGGGTGGTGCGCTCATCATCTTCCAGAGTCGGCATAAGTGCAGATAAAATACCATGGGTAAAATCTACGGCGAAGACGTTCAGGTCAAACCGGCCTTCCCCATGGCTCGTGCCCAAAAAAAAGGCGTATCAGGCACCAGCGGCAAAGGATTGCTGCTCTATATCCACGTGCCCTTCTGCAAGTCCCGCTGCCATTACTGCAATTTTCACTCTCAGGCCTTCAATCAGGTCACCTTTGCATGGTATTTCAAACTGATGCTTCAGGAGATAGAACTCTGGGGAAAACGGCTGAAAAAACCACTACTCAGGACCATCTATTTCGGAGGTGGTACTCCCAGCCTGATCCCGCTGCACCAGCTCAACCAGATCATGAAGGCGCTGGACAAGGCGTTCACCTTTGGTTCCGACATGGAAGTGACCATTGAGGCAAACCCGGACTCGGCCACGGACATAAGCTACTTCCGCGCCCTGCTGACCATGGGCTTCAACAGGCTCTCGCTGGGAATCCAAAGCCTGAACGACATGGAATTGCACCTCATGGGCAGGCCGCATTCGGCAGCCATGGCAATGCAGTCATTCGAGTCCGCCCGCAAAGCCGGGTTCGGCAACATCAGCGTGGACCTCATATGGGGATTACCCAACCAGCGACTCAAGGCATGGACCGCCCAACTCGAAGCTGTATCCAGAATGCGACCGGAACACATTTCCGCTTACAACCTGACCATCGAACCCAATACCGTCATGGCAAAACTGTGTGACGAGCAAGAGGATTTGACTCTGCCCCCCGAGCAGGAACAGGGCCGCATGTTCATCTACGGAGCGGAATATCTGGAATCCATGGGCTACATGCACTACGAAGTGTCAAACTTTGCGCGCATGGGCTTCACTTCCGCACACAACTCCGGTTACTGGGATGGTTCCGACTATCTGGGACTGGGACCGTCGGCCGTCTCCACCATTGGCAGACGCCGGTTCACAACACCCCGCTACATGGATGAATACGATGCTTATGTGCGAGGAGGACTGGTGGGCGAAGACCATGAACTGCTCACCGATGACAACCTGCTCAAGGAAATGGTCATGCTCTCCCTACGGACCTCCAAGGGCCTCGACCTCAAGGAATATCGCAAACGAGCCGGTTTCGATCTCATCAAACGGCAGCAACAGCTTATCACCGCCCTGCACAGGGAACACCTGATCCGCATCAACCAGGGCCGGTTGCGCCTGACCAAAAACGGCATGCTCGTTTCCAATGTCATCATCAGACGACTGGCCTTTGACACCGACTGAAACAACGTCGACAGCATTGCCCCCATCCACAGCGTGAGGTATCATTTCCCATGACAAAAACACTGATCACAGGCGGAGCCGGATATATCGGGTCCCATGCGGCCAAGGCCCTCGCATCACTTGACCGCGAAGTCGTTATTCTCGACAGTCTGGTTGCCGGACACCGGGATTTTCTCAAATGGGGAGAGTTTGAAGAGGGCGACCTCGCCGACACCGCATTTCTCAAGGATGTCTTTGCCAGGCACGATATTTCCGAAGTTCTGCATTTTGCCGCGTTCATCGCCGTGGGAGAATCTGTTGAAAAGCCGGGCATGTATTATGGCAATAATGTTCGCAACACCCTCAATCTTCTTGACGCCATGATGGAAGCCGGGGTCAAGCGCATGGTCTTTTCCTCCACAGCCGCCGTCTATGGCGAACCGGTAACCAGCGTCATTGCAGAGAATCACCCGCTCTCGCCGCTGTCTCCCTATGCATGGTCCAAACGCATGATCGAGCAGATTCTTGCCGACTATGGCAAAGCATACGGACTTAAGCACATCTGCCTGCGCTATTTCAACGCAGCCGGTGCCGACCCAAACAACGAAGTCGGCGAACGGCACCAGCCGGAAACACACCTCATCCCACTCATACTCCATGCCGCTCTGGGACTCAGGGACAATATCACCATATTTGGCACAGACTATCCCACGCCGGACGGCACCTGTCTCAGGGATTACATCCATGTGACCGATCTGGCAGATGCACATGTTCGCGCTTTGGACTATCTGGGATCAGGCGGCGACTCCGGGGCCTTCAACCTGGGCAACGGCAACGGTTTTTCCGTGCGTGAGATCATTGATGTGGCCCGCGAAATCACGGGCAAAGATATTGTTGTGGCCGAGGCTGCCCGCAGGCCGGGCGACTCCCCTGCTCTGGTCAGCTCTTCCATTGCCGCACGCGAAACCCTCGGATGGGAACCACGACTCGGGGACATTCGCGAAATCATCCGTACCGCATGGGACTGGCACCAGAAAGATCTGGCCTAGAAAGCAAGAAATTCCCCTGCCAAGGCTAAAAAAAACTATTCTTCGGAATCGTCGAGACGATTGGGACCTGAGGCGGCAGTACGAGCCAGAATATCGCATCGCTCATTGAACATATGACCGCTGTGACCCTTGACCCAATGAAAATCCACATCGTGCTTTTCAACCAACGGGATAAGCTGTCGCCAAAGGTCCTGATTCTTGACCGGTTTCTTGGCTGAAGTCTTCCACCCGTTTTTCTGCCAATTCGCAAGCCATTTCTTGGTAATTGCCTGCTGCACGTATTTTGAATCAGTCCACACATCCACGGGACAGGAACGGGTCAGGGAACCAAGCCCGACTAGGACTGCCCGAAGCTCCATGCGATTGTTGGTGGTCTCCATGTATCCCTGAGAAAATTCCTTGTAATTATTGGCATTTTCCCCCTTGTACTCGCCATAAATCAAGACAGCTCCATAGCCGCCTGGACCGGGATTACCAAGACAGGAACCATCTGTATAAATTGTAACGCGCTCACTCACTGGATGTTCTACCTTTTTGCAATTCATCAAGTTTATTGAATATTTCAACCAAAACAATTTGTATTGCCGAGGGCCAATCATCTTCGCTGAACGAAGGCAGGAGGTGTTCGACCTTGAGGGATTCGATGAACTCCGGTCCCAACGACTGACGCATCATGACCGGAAATCGAAGTTCAACCTTGTCGATGGACGGGGCAATTCCAATATACATGGTCTTGGAATCAAGATCGGGAACCGTGAAATCTCCGCCAAAAACCTGAATTTTGCTACCCAGACCGTATTCATCCCTCAGCGAACGGGTAAACGAAACAATGAACTTACGCTGCTCCTTGTCCAATGTACCGGTTTCGTCATAGACCGCGCTTTCCCGATTAAGGACATCAACCACCCGCTCATTGTTCTTCATGAATGCCCAAATCACGGCAGCAAATATCAGCACCAAAGCAATGGAACGGATGATTCTTTCCTTGGACGAATCGCCCTGCACCTTGAGTATCGAAAGCTTCATGAACGTATCCTTATTCCTTGACCAAGTGAAATCAAGACCACTCGGCTGGTTCGATCCATCATGTACATTGCAGGAGGATTTCACGCAAGTCTGGATAGTTGCGGACCGGAAAGACACAAGGAATACAGACGTCATATTCACCTGAAATGAAAACACCCTTGATTCTTGCGGCATATCAGAATCCCGACAGACCTATTTCCCCTTCAATGGCAGAAAAAACGAAAATCACAGGACTACCCCTCGCCTCTGAGAGCCTGGATCGGGTCCAGATCGGCTGCCAGTTTGGCCGGCTTGAGGCCAAATATGAGACCCACTGCCTGAGAACCGGCCAAGGCCATAAAAAAGGCCTTCCATGAAAATTGAATAACGAGAATATCCAGTCGGGACAGGAACTGACCAAGACCAAGACCAAGGAAAAGACCAAGCACGCCACCAAGCAATGTCAGGGCACACGCTTCCACGAGAAACTGAAACAGGATGGCTGAATTATGTGCACCCAATGCTTTTTTCAAACCGATTTCCTCGGCCCGCTCACTAACGCTGATGGAAAAGAGATTGGCCAGGACAAACCCGCCCACCAGCAAGGCAATGGTAGCGGTTACGCCCAGGAAGATGGTCAACCCGCCTTTGAACATGGCCAGGAACTTGAGAATCTCGTCAGCCGTCAGAATGGTGAAGTCGTCATCCTCTTCCGGTTGCAGGTTGTGAAGATGCCGCAACAGAGAACGCAGGTTATCGGTGTGAGCGTCCATGTAATCAGGTTCATGAAACTTCACCCGAAGTGCCCGAAAATATTTTCTGTCCAGATTGTATCGCTGCAAAAGCGTACTCAGCGGGATGATGATGCGATTGTCAATGTCGCTCCCACCGCCGCCGCTAAACCCACGATACGACAATCTGCCCACCACCTGGAACGGGATATTCGTAATATAAATGACTCTGCCCACCGGGGATTCGTCTCCGAACAATTCCCGCGCAGGCTTGTCGCCAAGAAGAGCGACCTTGGCACCAAGCTCGTCGTCATCGTCCGTGATGTCACGACCTTCAACCAACGGCCAATTCCACGCCTCTGCATAATTCGCAGTGGCCCCGATAATCAGGACATCCTGATAATTCTTGTTGCCCGCCTTGATTGTCTGGCCGCCTCTGGCACGCATGGGTATGACCTGATACGTTCCAGGCAGCGATTCCTTGATCCTTCGAGCGTCTTCCCTACTCAGGGTCAACGTCCGCATGTTCACCGCACGCTTCATGAAGTTGCCACCGAAAACCAGTGCGGCATCCGGACCAAACATTTCGACCATTTCCATGGCCTTTCTATTCGCGCCATCCACTGCCGTGACGATCAACGTCAAGCTCGCTATACCGAACGCCACACCCAGAACCACAAAAAAAGACCTGAGCTTGAAGGCCCAGATAGCCCCCAACCCCATGCCCGCAATTCGTGATCCCAACCGTGGTCCAATCATTGTCCAGTTGCCTCCGAAATCCGAATCATTCTGGTTCAAACGCCGGGGCTTCGCACCTGCGGCACCATTCCGAGCCTGTCACGGCAAACTACCCTTTCAGTATGTCCTCGGCGATCAACCCGTCATGCAGCTTGATGATCCGATCAGCCGCGCTGGCCACTTCTTCATCATGGGTGACCAGTACAATGGTCCGGCCCATTTCATGAACCACGTGGAAAAGCTTTATGATTTCTGAGGAAGTGGATGAATCAAGCTGCCCGGTCGGCTCGTCGGCAAGGATGATGTCGGGTTCATTGAGCAGGGCGCGAGCCATGGCAACACGCTGCTGCTGACCACCAGAGAGTCGGGACGGCTTGAAGTCCAGACGGTCGGACAGGCCAACCTGTTCGAGCAGAAACTCGGCACGGGCCTGAAGTTCGGAACGAGGTTTGCCGGAATAGAGTCCGGGAAGAATGACGTTTTCAAGGGCCGTGGCATACGGAATCAGATAAAATGACTGAAAGATGAAGCCAAGCGACTGATTGCGCAAGTCGGACTGGCGATCATCGTCAAGTATCGAGGTATCCTGACCAAGAACTTCATATACGCCAGCAGTAGGTCGATCAAGCAACCCTATGATATGCAACAAGGTTGATTTGCCGGACCCGGAGGTCCCCTGCAAGGCAATGAATTCCCCCTGCCCTATATCAAGGGTAATTCCTTTAAGCACCTCGATATCAGGAATGTCATCGCCATTTTTTTTCTCGGCAAGATGGGAATAACTCTTGGTAATGCCGGACAGATGGATAGCCGGGAAGGACATCTTAGTCTCCCTTCTTCTTGACCTTGGAACCGGGCAGCACAAGTTGAGTGGCAACAATGTCGCCTTCCTTGAGCCCGGAAACAACTTCACTCGATTCCAGACCGACCAACCCCAGCTTGGGGGTAATCTCGCGAGGCTCCAGTTCGGGATCGTCAACCACGAAACAGACCTGACGATTCATAACCCACTTGAGGGCCATGTTGGGGACGGCCAGAACGTTATCCCTGATTTCAACGATAATCTTGCACTGAGTGGTCATTTCAGGACGAAGCCAGTGCGCCTGTTCCTTTGTGACCGTGACAAGAGTTCGATAATACACGATATTGTCGCGAATCTCCGGCTCGGGATAAATACGATTCACGATGCCATCAAAAACTCGATCACGAAATGCGTCCACTGTATATTTCACGGGAAGACCTATGGACACACGCCCCACATCTGTTTCGTCAATGTAAATCCACATTTCAAGACGCGCCGGGTCAAGCACTGTGATGAGATTGGAAACAGACAAGCCGGAAACTATGGTTTCGCCCTCCTGGGCCGCAACCTGGCTGACCACGCCATCAATGGGGCTGAATATCCTGGTATAGGAGAGTTGAACCCGAAGAGTCTGAAGCTTGGCACGCGCCGCAGCCACACCGTGGCGAGCCATCTCGGCATCCTGATAGGCGACATCCAGGGAATCCTGCGCCTCAAGCTCCTGTTTTACCAGGGATTGCTTGCGCGGAAGAGTCTTTTCCATGTAGTCGAGCTTGGCCTGAGCCAGACTGAGGTTGGCTGCCGATTCGGCTATACGGGCGCGCAGTTCACGACTGTCAATCTGGGCTATGAGCGCACCTTTCTTGACAAGATCGCCAACCTTGACGGGCACGGAGTCGAGAACACCGGTAGCCTGGGCACCGATCTTGACCTGAGCACCAACCTGGGCCTTGACTATGCCAGTGGCTTCCAGGACCTTGGTCACAGTACCCATTTCAACGGTTGCAGTCTTGATGACCTTGATTTTTCCCGAAGATTGTCCGCCGGTAAAATACCAGATGCCACCGCCAGTCAGGAGTACTGCTATAAGAATGAATATGAGTTTTTTCATGGAGCTTGCTACTTTTTTCCTGCTTGTTCCTGTTCTT
Source organism: Pseudodesulfovibrio sp. (assembly GCA_016342345.1). GTDB lineage: Bacteria > Desulfobacterota > Desulfovibrionia > Desulfovibrionales > Desulfovibrionaceae > Pseudodesulfovibrio. Next base: position 26,356 of record JAEINO010000021.1, read on the forward strand.
GACGTAACACTTCGGAAAACGGTGAAATCCTGCCCCGCTTGCGTCGCATGTAAATATCACGAAATGTCATGGCCTTAAATGAAAAACCACAATCAGGTCTCAAAGAGCCTCCCTGATAATAAAGCGACTTTGCTGGATAACTCTTACACAAAGGCAATCTGGTTTCATAGCATGTGCAAAAATTATCCTCACCCATCTCTGAACAGGAAAAGACCAGACGGCCCGCTTCATCACGCCCGGTAATCCTGAATCGGTTATATCTGGAATCCCGTTCGCAAATCTCACTGAACTTACGCTTGCTGGTCAGCCATTTGCCGCACTCTCCGAGCAGGATGTCCTGACAGCACCGGCCGCACAGCTTGCACTGGCCGATAATCTCCACCTCACGACGCAACACCCGAGAGCGAAAGCGACGAAACAACCCGGTGAAGTACCGCAATGAAAACACGTATCAGCCTCCCAACTCCTCGATCCACCTCTTGATGGGGGTTTCCATAATCTCCCGAATCTCGGCAAGACGGACTTCGGATTCGGACTCGAACCGGAGAACCAGCGCGCCCTGTGTATTTGAGGCACGAACCAACCCCCATCCATCGTCAAAAAGCACACGCGCTCCGTCCATGTCAATAACATCAAAATGTTTCTTGAAATGCTCCTGGGCACGGCTGACCACATCAAACTTGATGGATTCAGGACAGTCCATACGAATCTCGGGGGTGTTATATGTTTTGGGCCAGTCTGAAAGGTACGTGGACAGAGGCTGATCAGACCGGCTCAGGAGTTCGACCAGCTTGAGTGCGCCAAAGGTTGCGTCATCAAAACCATGATAGCCGTGAAAGAAAAACATGTGACCGCTCATTTCTCCGCCAATGGCTGCCCCAATCTCAATCATGCGGCCCTTGACAATAGAATGACCGGTAATGCACATCTCGGATTTTCCTCCGTGGTCCTCGATGTCCTTGAACAGGAGATGACTGCACTTGACATCCGCCACCACGGATGCGCCCGGCAACTCCTTGAGTAGATCGCGTGCATAAATGGCCAGAAGCTGATCGCCGAACATGAGGCGACCCGTCTCATCCACTGCGCCGATACGGTCGCCATCGCCATCAAGCCCGATGCCTACTTCGGCCCCGACCTCGACCACCATGGCTTTGAGGTCTTCAACATACTCCTCCACCACGGGATCAGGATGATGATTGGGGAAAGTACCATCAGGCTCGCAATAAAGACGGACCACCTCGGCCCCGGCTGCCTCCAGAAGGTCTGCCGTCAAATCGCCTGCAGCACCGTTCCCTCCATCCACTACAACTTTGACGGCACGGGAAAAAGAAACACGGGAAAGCAGATCTTCCTTGTAGGTGGGAAGGATATCATGCTTTGATATCAAACCATTTCCCGAAGGATACTCCCCGGCTGCCATGATCTCGTAGATCTTCTGCACTTCGTCCCCATAAATCGTGGACTCGCCGCCCCACACCTTGAACCCATTATATTCGCTGGGATTATGGCTGGCAGTAATCATGACGCCAGCAAAGTATCCAAGGTACTTTGCAGCAAAATAAAAGACAGGCGAGGAAAGCTGATCCAGGCAGACAACATCCACACCAACCTCGGCCATTCCTTCTGCCATGACCTGCTGGTACTCCGGGGAACTTGCCCGACAATCATGCCCCAACAGGGCCCTGTCCCAACATTTTTCCCTGAAATATGTCCCACAGGCCCGACCAAGTTCCCTGACCCATTCGGCATCAAAATCCTCGCCAACAATACCACGAATGTCATAGGCCCGAAAAATCTGTTTATTTATTTTCTTCATCACTCAATCCGATTCTCTGCAAAGAATTTACTGTTATTTTAAAATACACCATTTTTATACCCTTTCCCGCCTTGACCTAATCATTTAATCCACCTATTCCTAACGTATTATGAATTGGGATTGGGAAAAACTACAAAAACAACAACAGGGGCGCCCCGGCGGTAAACCGCCGAGCTTCGATGATTTCCAGGATCAGTTTGACAAATTCAAAAATTTCAAACTGCCCGGATGGAAATTCATCGTACCAATTATCATCATACTTTGGCTAGCTTCAGGATTCTACATTGTAGAACCGGACGAAGTCGGTGTGGTAAAACTCTTCGGAGCATTCAATGCTCTCACCGCAGCGGGGCCGAATTACCATATTCCGTACCCGGTGGAAAGTGTAGAGACTCCGAAAGTCACGCAAATCCGTCGCATTGAGTTCGGCTTCAGGACTTCTGGTCGCACCAGAACTCTGAATGCACAGCAAAATGCCAGCCGTGAAGTGAAAGAAGAATCGCTGATGCTCACCGGTGACGAGAACATCGTCTCGGTGCAGTTCATCGTTCAGTACATGATTCAGGATGCCGAAAATTACCTTTTCAATGTCAATGATCCGGAAAAAACACTTGCTCACGCAGGTGAAGCCGCCATGCGCGAGATCATCGGCAAGGGCAAGATTGACGATGCCCTGACCACCGGAAAACAGGAAATTCAGGCTGAAACCCGCAAACTGATGCAACACATACTGGATTTGTACAAGACCGGCCTTCGGGTTGTGGCGGTACAAATGCAAAATGTCCATCCGCCGGAACAGGTGGTTGCCGCATTCAAGGACGTTGCCAGCGCACGCGAAGACAAGAGTCGCTTCATCAACGAAGCCGAGGCCTACCAGCGCGACATCCTGCCCAAAGCACGAGGCGAGGCAGCACGCCTTGTTACGTCCGCCCAGGCATACAAGGAAGCCAAGCTCCGCAAATCCCAAGGTAACGCCGCCAGATTCCTGTCTGTACTTACAGAGTACAAAAAGGCAAAAGACATTACTCGCGAACGTATGTATCTGGAAACCATGGAAGAAATTCTGTCAAACCCTGAAACAGAAAAGCTGATAATGTCCGACGACGCCCTCAAGAAATCCGTACCTTACCTGCCCCTGGAAAAACTGCCCACAGCAGTCGCACCCAGGGAAAAACAATAAGGCAGGTGCATATGAAATCTACAACCATCGCACTCATCGTACTCATCGTACTAGGCGCATTCATTCTGGTCCAGACCGCTTTCACGGTGGACCAGACGCAGACTGCCATTGTCATTCAACTGGGTAAACCCGTAGGTGGCAAGGCTCTTGGCCCTGGCCTGCACTTCAAGCTCCCCATGATCCAGACCGTTGTATTCTTCGACGCCCGCATCCTGGACTTCGATGCCCAGCCCGAGGAAATCACCACCACGGACAAAAAATACATGAACGTGGACTCCTATACAAAATGGAGGATCACGAACCCCTTGAAGTTTTTTACCAAGGTTCGCACAGTTCAGGGTGCACGAGCTCGGTTGGACGACATCGTCCGGTCCCAGTTACGCGTTGCTCTGGGTCGCTATACCCTGATTGAAGTGGTCTCTCACAAACGTCAGGAAATCATGGACTCAGTCACACTCAGGTCACGGGAACTGCTTGCCCCTTATGGCATTGAAGTCATTGATGTGCGCATCAAACGCACAGATCTTCCTGCCGAGAACGCCCGTTCAATCTTCGGACGCATGAAGGCAGAACGAGAACGCCAGGCCAAGCAGTACCGCTCCGAAGGTCGTGAGGCCTCCGCCAAAATCAAGGCAACAGCGGACAAGGAAAGAACCATTCTCCTGGCTGATGCCAACAAACAGGCTGAGATAACCCGAGGCGAAGGCGATGCCTTGGCCACAAAAATCTACGCCGATGCATTGGGACAGTCTCCTGAATTCTACGCGTTCACCAGAAGCATGGATGCTTACCGCAAAGGATTCGCCAACAATTCCAGGTTTATCCTTACACCGCAGAGCCCCTTCCTGAGGCACATGCGGTAAACGCTCCTTTCAGAAATTGATAATAATAATACGGTCCACTCACTGTGGGCCGTATTTTGTGATATTGGTAGGTATGGGAACATTAACAAATGGGCTTGACAATCACGGGAAATTCTCCCAGTCTGCGCAGGAGATTTTCCCGATTGACGAGAAAATGGTTGCCTGTCTATATTGATGGGTAGGGCAAACTCCCCTTGTTTATCCCAATACAACCCAATGCATGGATTATTTTGTATATCCTGTTGCGTAATGGCGACACAACAATAGCCGTAGCATGAGAAGGAGCCTCTTATGCCCAAGAAAAAAAGACAGTGCGACGAAGCACAATTGAAATGGTTTGAGGAAGCTCTTGAACGCATCAAGAAAGCCACCGGAGCCCGCACCCAGGTGCAGTTGGCAGAAGTTCTCGACGTGCGTCAGTCAAGCATATCAGATGCCAAACGACGCTGCTCCATCCCGTCCGACTGGTTTCTGAAGCTGTACCGCAGCCATGGACTCGACCCTGACTGGCTGTCAGAAGGCGTTGAGCCTGTTTACATCAACGCCAGCAAGGCAAAGATTCCTGCTGACACCCTGCTACGCGAGACCCCTGCTCCTTATGGCAGGATGAATTCACGTGGTCGGGTAGTACCTGTTTCCACCATGGCCGGGGCTGACAAGGAAGCCGCCACATGGGAACCCAACCCCATTGAAGAGCTTTCTGTCCCCGAATCATTTTGCCGCCCCAAGCTCCAGGTGGTGAAAATCGACTCCACAGGCATGGAACCCGTCATTGGCCGGGGAGCCTTCGTTGGAGTGGACAGAGACCAGAAAGAGCATCCTGACGGAGACCTCTGTGCCGTTCATTTCCCTCATCAAGGACTGACCATCCGACGCGTCTTCATGCAAGGAGATACATTCCTTCTCAAGGCCGAAAATGACAAGTATTCCGACCTCACGATTCCGGCTTCAGAAATGAATGCCCGCACCGTTGGCCGGGTCATATGGGTTTTGCAAAGCCTCGCGACCCTGTAATACAACAATACATTCACATGCAAAGCCGATCGGGAAACCCCGATCGGCTTTGCTCTTTTCCCGCATGCCATCTGGAAATCCAATTTCAAACAGTTCCTTTAAAAACCACAAAAAAATACCGACAAAAGAAGCCCAAACTTCAACCCATTTTCGTTGTTATAACCCCATCCACTTATCCGAAAAAATGGTGTATGTCTTAGTTATGGAAAATCAGACACCATCCATATCATGTATGACCGAAGCAAAAAAGATTCTCGTCTTTGAACCAGACAAGGGAATGGCACAACAAATATCCATGGCTGTGTGTGGCGCGACACAAATAACCCCCGTCACTGTCAACACGGTATCCGAAGCCATCTCCTTCATACTTGACCATCCCGATTCCATTTTTGCCGCCATGGTCGAATTTGCCGCAGCAGAAACAAACGTTTTACTTGAGAAGCTGGCACGCCGCTCCATTCCAGTCGTAGCCTATTCCGCTGACACCTCCGAAGCCCTCCAACAAAAACTCATGACCGTGGGCATAGCGGACATGATCGTCGGACCAGCCAATACATTGCCGATTTCCATCGGTAAATCCGTGGGAAATCTCGCCCGGAACTGCAAGGAAACCATTCTCGTGGTGGACGATTCCCGATCCATGCGAGCTGCCCTGATGCGTTTTCTCAAAAATCGTTGCTACAGATTACTTGAAGCCGGGGACGGGATCGAAGCCCTGGAACTCTTGAAAAAAAACACTGGGGTCAAGCTGGTAATCACGGACAACGAAATGCCGAAGATGGATGGATTCAGCCTGATCAAGGAGATTCGCCGCAATTTCACAAAGGAAGAGCTGGCGGTCATCGGCATTTCGGCAAAAACCAATTCCCAGGTATCAGTGAAATTCATAAATAACGGAGCCAACGATTTCCTGCACAAGCCTTTTTTGAAGGAAGAACTCTATTGCAGAGTGGACCACAACCTGGAGATGCTCAGCCGCATTGAGACCATCCGGGACCTGTCCAACAAGGACCCCCTGACCAAACTCTTCAACCGACGATATTTCTTTGAACATTGTGAGCAGTTCGCCGCAAAAAACAAGGACCGCATCCTGACCGTGGCCATGATCGACATTGACCACTTCAAACGAGTCAATGACACCTATGGACACACTGCTGGTGACATGGTCTTGCAAAAAGTGGCTGGCACCATCGAAAAAGCTTTTGCCGAGAACGGTATCGTCGCCAGATTTGGCGGCGAGGAATTCTGTATCCTGACTTCTCACGATCACGAAGAGGACATCTTTGCCCGATATGATCGACTGCGACGTAAAATCGAAGCGGATACCATTGATATTGATGGTGAATCGATTACTATCAGGGTCAGTTGCGGTGTCTGCATGGAAAAAAGCAATGTACAGACCATGCTCAAGGCCGCAGACGAAAATCTTTACACTGCCAAGGACTCTGGCAGGAATCGGGTCGTTCTTCACTGAAAACAATTCACGTCCAATCCTTGACTCGAAGGCCCACCCTTCATACTGTTCATCACATGAGTACCAATAAAAAAAATCCAACGACAGACAAAGCCGTGGTCATGACCGCACCTTCCATTCAGGCAGCCAAGAACACACACAAAATCTGCTGCATGACTGCCTATGATTACTCGTCCGGAATGATTGCGGATGAATCAGGCATGGACCTCATTCTGGTCGGGGACTCCTTGGCCATGGTCGTGCTCGGCCACGAAAATACCTTGTCCGTAACCATGGACGAAATGGTCCACCACACCCGAGCCACCAGTCGAGGCGTCAAGCGGGCCTTGCTCGTCGCAGACATGCCGTTCATGTCGGCCTGCACCGTTAATCGCGCCCTGAAAAACGCAGGCCGGTTCATCTCTGAAGGCCACGCCAAGGCGGTCAAGTTGGAAGGGGGCATTCCCGTTGTCCCGCAAATAAAAGCCCTTACTGACGCGGGCATCCCTGTCATGGCTCATATTGGACTGACCCCGCAGCACGTAGCCAAATTTGGTGGCTTCAAAGCCCAGGGAAAATCTGCCGAAGCAACCAAAGCCCTTATTGATGATGCCCTGGCAGTCGAAGAGGCAGGAGCATTCTGCGTAGTGCTGGAAGCTATCCCCGTTGAGGCCTCAGAACTGATCACCAATGCCGTGAGCATCCCGACCATCGGCATTGGCGCAGGCAATGTGACTGATGGACAAATCCTCGTCTATCACGATGTACTGGGCCTGTTTGATCGCTTCACACCAAAATTCGTGCGCAAGTATGCCGAACTCGGCAAAGCATCCCTTGCAGCTCTTGAAAGCTATTGCGATGACGTCCGACGCGAACGTTTTCCCGGCAACAAGAACACTCTTTACATGCCTGAAGACCAGATTGCACAAGTAAAGAAAATTAAGATAAAAAACCGGAACAAGAAATAACTGATGATACTTGATCTGAGTTGGCCCGTTCTCTGGAACGGGTTGTTCTGGCCGCTCATCAGGCTGACATTCTTCATCTCGATAGGGTTGCTCGTGGGCAACCTGATCGAGTCGTTACAATGGACCAGATACGCAGCCAAACTCGCCGCCCCCCTGGCCCGGCGGGCACGACTCCGGGACGTGTCCGCAGCAAGCTTTTCCATGGCCTTTTTTTCCGGTGTCGCTGCCAACACCATGCTATCCGAGGCACACGCCGATGGAACAATAAGCGACCGGGAACTGGTTTTATCCAACCTGTTCAACAGCCTGCCAACCTACTTCCTGCACCTGCCCACGATCTTTTTCATCGCAGCCCCATTCATCGGCAGTGCCGCAACAGTCTATGTAGGATTGACTGCCTTTGCCGCGATCCTGCGCACTCTCGCCATTGTCCTATTGGGAAGGTTCATGTTGCCACCCGCTCCGGAAGGTTGCCTGCCCTGCCAGTTGGACGAGATGGAAAAAAAACGCGACCGAAAATCCGCGTTGGAAAAGACCTGGAAACGATTCAAGAAAAGACTGCCGAAAATCATCTATCTGACCGCCCCCATTTACACAACCTTCTTCGTACTCAAGCGAGTGGGACTGTTCGAATGGCTCCAGGACTCCATGGCTGGAAACGCTGGTCTGTTCTCGTTTCTGCCTCCAGAGGCACTCGGCATTGTCGCCTTCCACATGGCCGCAGAATTCACAGCAGGACTGGCCGCTGCCGGAGCCTTGATCATGGACTCCGGGCTGACCGAAACGCAATTAATCCTTGCCCTCATGCTTGGCAATGTCCTCTCATCACCCATGAGGGCTGTGCGCCATCAACTTCCCTATTATGCAGGCATATTCAAGCCACGCATGGCCGTAAAACTCATCGCCTACAATCAGGTGCTCAGGGCGGTCAGCATTGCCCTTGTCGGCACGGGCTATGCCCTCCTGTCCTGGTCCTGACCGTACACAGCACAACGCTGCACAAGTGTGCATAAATCTTGTGCACACAACAGCACATTGCACATATTAACCGGATACACATTTTTGGTAACATGCTAATATAATAGAATATTCTAACCTGGCACACCTAATGCTACATCTAATCCATGAACGATGCAGTTACAATCATTTTCATCATCCTGACCACCGCTTTATTGCGGTGGTCACTCCTCTCCGACCCGGACGTCAATCACGACGTTCGGGTTGATGAGAGAGACGATGGCTTTACGACCCTGGTCCCTGCGCGTGTTCGGACGGATAGCCCCCATCACGCCCGCACCGTAAGGATCAAGCGATAGGGTCTCAAGCATATACCATACCCCTTGAAACAACAGTTTCAAATCCAACCCCTCCTCATCTCTAGGACCTCTAAAACGAAAAGGGCCGCGCAAGCGGCCCTTTTCCATGGCGTCTTTAAAAGACATACTGACAACCGGGTTTCCCCGGCCAGAAATTATTTTTCAGCTTTCTTCTCAACCTTGCGGATGATTGCAGTACCATCGGTCAAAGAACGAAGGTGACGCTGACGCATCAACTCGACCTCACGTTCTCTTTCAGCCGAAAAGGCAACGTACTCCACACCATTATTATCAATAATCAATTCATACATCTTTCAATACCTTTCTATACACTTGAATCATCAGACCCGGTCTTGGCGACCGTTTCCTCCACAGTGGAGGACTGAGCCGCATTGCCACCAAAATCAGCTGTCACGATCCGTGGCTTTGCAGAATTTCCCTGCTTGGCCATCACGATGTTGCCCTCGATAACCGCACCCTTTTCCACGACAAGGACCGGAGTATTCAAACTACCGGTCAACACGGATGTCGCCTCCAGGATTGCCTGTTCCTTGACAACCACATCGCCCTCTATGCGTCCGCAGGAAGTAAGCCTGCCGACCCTGACTATTCCCTTTACGCAGGCTTTGCGGCCCAAGATGAGATCGCCTTCAGTGGAAATCTCACCTTCAAACTGGCCGTCTATGCGAACCATACCGACAAAATCGAGTTTGCCCCTGTATTCGGTACCAACGCCCAAAAAGGCGTTAAACTCGGAATTATCAGTTGTCTTCTTCTTGAACATGCCCATGAAAAGCACCTCGTAATCTTGAAAGAGGCGGCTTATCCGCCCTTTGAACCCGCCATATCGGCGCATACAGAATTTTCCTATACCCCCACCAAAATCTAAACGCCACATGTTTTTCACGCACGAATGCCGGCAGAATGTACTCTGACAGATCATAAGTCCCATTCAAAAAAACTCTTTATCCATGAATTTCTAATTGTTCAACACATGTAGTCTGTTGTACTTTTTTAAAGAAAGCGGCTACGCTCTTTATATAAATATTTACCGGGCCCGACTCCGAGCAGTCATTCACTGGAAAAGGAAGACCATGTCAACGCAGAAAGTCCAGAACATCAAGTCCTTCTACAAAGACCAGCCCATATATAAAGAGGGTCAGAAAGGCACTGTCGCATACATGATCCAAAAGGGATCAGTAAACATCTTCCGCACCGCCAACGGCAAGAAAATCATGCTCGACCGTTTGGGACGTGGCGAAATATTCGGAGAAATGGGCGCTCTCAGCAGCTCTCCGCGCGCCAACAGCGCCGAAGCCGCTGAATACTGCGAGCTCATGGTTCTCACCGAGCAGGTCATCCAGACGCTACTTTCCCGCTGCCCCAAAACCATCCAGCATCTGACCAAACTTTTCATCCGCCGATTGCGCAAGGCCAATGACGTCAACCCGCAAAAGACACACAAGAACTCCTTCCTGAGCATCTGCCGGGTGCTGGAACTATTCTACAAATGCCATATTTCCATGAAACCTGGGGATGCCAAACGCATCCCCAACCACAAGCAGGGCATCACGGCCTCGGAGTTTTCAAAACAGGTCAAGGACATCCTGCTCGTATCCCAACTTGAGATCGACAACACCTTGAATCAACTTGCCGCCCTCAAGATCATCACCATAGACACCCACGGCCCCGGGAAAGCCTTTGCCGAACGGTATGTTCAGGTCAAAGATCTGGAAACATTTTTCCAGGTTGCCTCCAACCTTCACAAGGAACTCTCCAAGAGCAGTGCTCTGGAACCGGAACTCGAATACATCGACATCCACGATTTCGCCGAGGAAGTGGAAGCGCAGACTGACGTCCTCTACAAAAAAATGGCAAATCTGGAGATTCCGGAAACGCTCTTTTTCTTCCACAGGAATTCAGCCCTGAGCTGGGCAGAAAACCAGGAAGAGGATTTCTTCAAACGGGTCAAACGCAAAAAGAAAAAAATCACGGAACTGGAAGACGTCAACGACATAATCTTCGTGGACAACTCCACGTGCAAGGAAGTCTTTGCCAAACTCGGGTACTACAAGCTTGGCGTACTGCTTTCGATTGCCGACGAGGAATCCAAAAAGAAAATTCTCGGCAACCTCGCCAAAAAAATCGCCAAGATCGTCCAGGACGAAGCCGAGACACGCGGGCCAGCCAGCCCGGCTGAAGCCGAAGACGTCTCAGATGAACTCATTGAACTGATCAAAGCCACCAAAGGGGTATCCATCTAGTGAATATCGCCACCATTTTCGGCATAGTCGCGGGTATCTTCGTACTTTGCGCCGCCACCTATTCAGCCACGGATTCGGCACAGGTTTTCATCAATGGACCGGGGTTGGCCATCGTGCTGGGTGGAACCATTGCAGCCACCTTCATCTGCTACCCTTTACGCGAAGTCATGCGTGTCATGGGATTATTCGTGACCGCCTTCACTGCCGAGGAACTGCCCATCGGCGACTACATCAAGGATATTGTCAAAATTTCCAAGAACGTCGCCTCCAAAGGCGAAGAGCACCTGGAAAAATCCCTCAAGAACATGGAAAACGAGTTTCTGCGGGACGGCCTGCAAATGCTCATTGACGGTTATTCAAAAAAGGAACTTGAAGAAATTCTCAATAACCGTATTCAACAATATCATGATCAGGAGTCCAATGCAGCCGGCATTTACAGAACCATGGCAGCCCTGTCGCCAGCCTTTGGCATCATCGGGACACTCATCGGCCTGATTGCCATGATGCAGACCATGGGCGACGACATCACCCGCATCGGCCCGGCCATGGCCACGGCCCTGACCACGACACTGTACGGCGCACTGTTTGCCAACATGATCTACATGCCCATCGCAACAAAAGTTGAACGGCGAGTGGAAGAGCGCACCATTCTCATGTGCGTCATTCGGGATGGCATCCTGTTCATCAAGGACAAGACGCCCGCCCCCATTGTTCTGGACAAGCTCAAGGGCTACCTGCCGCCGCGCAAATGGTCCTCCATCGCAACGTCCTAGCAGAACGGAAAGCTCATGCAGATTTCAGGAAACTTCATCCCCAGGAAAAAGCCAACTCCCATCAGCACCGGTTGGAGTTTGACCCTGGCCGACATGATGACCCTGCTTCTGTGCTTTTTCGTACTCATGCTTTCAGTGGCCAAAGTTGACCAACACAGATACGAAGCCATGTCAGACATCCTAGCCGAAGCCATGAAGGGAAAGGCCGCCCCAAGCAAGCGAACTGCGGAACAGGCCCAAATACCGCTAAAAAAGAAATCCAGGAATCTCTTCGAACTGCAACTGGAGCTTGCCAAACTCATCGGCAAGGAGTCCAGGGCCGTCAACCTCAAACTGCGCCCTGATGCAGTCGCCATCAACCTCAAAGGCGGCGTTTTCTTCAAACTCGGCAGTGCGGACCTGACCGGCGAGGCTCTCACCATTCTTGACAAACTCGCCCGCCCCCTGACCGATGCGCACTACACACTGACCATCGAAGGCCATTCCGACAACCTCGCAATCCACTCGACACAATTTCCGTCCAACTGGGAACTGTCCTCAGCCAGAGCCTCATCAGTGGCCCGATATTTCATTGCACAAGGCTTCCCAAAAAACGACATTCAGGTCATGGGATTGGCCGACACCCGCCCCCTTGCTCCCAATACCGACAAGAAAGGCGAGCCAATCCCGACCAACCAGTCCAAAAACCGACGGGTGATCATCCTGGTCCGACCTGTCAAGTAACCTTGCCTTGACGCACCACTTTTCCTCTCATAGAGAGACGCCATGAAACGAAGCGAAATCAACCAACTCATTGTCGATGCCAAATCATTTTTTGACTCATTCCAATTCAAGCTGCCGCCGTGGGCCTTCTGGAACCCGGAGGACTGGAAGGGCATGGGCCATACCGAAGTAGTGCAGAACCAGCTTGGATGGGATCTGACCGACTACGGCGCAGGCGACTTTGAAAAGCGCGGCCTCATCCTTTTCACCATCCGCAACGGAAATCAGGCCATCGGACATCCGAAAAAGTATGCGGAAAAAATCATGATAGTCCGTGAAGACCAGATTTGCCCCATGCATTTCCATTGGGCCAAGACTGAGGACATCATCAATCGAGGCGGGGGCAACCTTGTCATCGACCTGTATGGTTCCACCCCGGAAGAAGGGCTAGGAAACGCCCCTGTTACCGTGTCCGTGGATGGCATGCCGCGCACGGTCGAACCCGGCGGGAAAATCACTCTCACGCCGGGCGAATCCATTTTTCTGGTACAAGGCATGTATCATCGATTCTATGGAGAGTCTGGCAAGGGCAAAGTACTGGTGGGAGAAGTTTCATCAGTGAACGACGACAACACCGACAATCGGTTTCATGAGCCGCAGGCGCGATTCCCGAAGATCGAAGAAGATGAGCTGCCGGTTCATCTGTTGTGTACGGATTACCCTGAGTATTTGTAATGAAAGCCCCCCTGACAAGGCGGCTCAGAGTGCCCTTTTCATAAAATAAAAAACGCTGTGTAAAAACACAGCGTTTTTTTTATTTTACAACATTCCCGGCCGAGACAGAATTAAGTCTGGTCTGACCAAAGAGGGAGAAGACTACTTGGTTGTCTCAACGTACCAGCCACTGGACTTGGTCAGCAGGTCCTGAACCCGGCCCACAAGGGCGTGAGGGTCTGTCAGGTATCCTTCCAGCAGCAACGCGGACTCGAACAGATGACGGGCGGCCTGTTCGATAAACGGGTCGTTTTCATCTTTTTTGTAGATTGTCAGCATATTGCGGACCAATGCGTGATCCGGGTTCACTTCCAGCACCTTGGTGGGGATGGAAGTATCCTTGCTCATGACACGCATGATCTTGTCCATGGAACTGGTGGTATGTCCATCGGGATTGGCGAGGCACACAGGCGAGTCGGACAACCGCTGGGAGGCTTTGACCTCGGACACGGAATCACCGAGCACATCCTTGATGCGGGCAAGCATCTTGTCGAGAGTGGTTTTCTGATCCTCGGAAAGTTGTTCGGCCTTGTCTTCCTTTTCGAGTGCCTCAAAAACGTCAAGCTTGGAGACATCCGCGTGCTCGGCAGAGACGATGGTGTAGCCGTCATAATCACGCAGGGCATCCATGACAAATTCGTCAATGGCTTCATAGAGATAGAGAACCTCGATACCTTTCTTGCGAAAGACTTCAAGATGCGGCGACAGGCCGAGAGCTTCACGACTGGGACCGTATGCGTAGTATATTTCCTTTTGATCTTCCTGGGTGCGGGCGATGTATTCGGCAAAGGAGGTCAGTCCCTTGCTGTCTTCGCTGCTGGAGGTGTTGAAGCGCACGAGATGACTGAACTTGTCCTTGTTCAGGAAGTCCATGTACCCGGCCTTGAACAGATTGCCGTGAGCATGCCAGAATTCGGCGTAGCGTTCGGCATTGTCCTTGGCGATTTTTTCCAGGTTGCCGAGCACCTGCTTGACCAGTGTGGAGCTGATCTTACGCATGAGGATGTTGTCCTGCAACGTTTCACGAGAAATGTTGAGCGGCAGGTCTTCGGTATCCACAACGCCTTTCATGAAACCAAGGTATTCGGGAAGCAGATCCTTGTTCTGTTTTTCGATGAGCACACGGCGAACGTAGAGGTCAAGCCCCCGGTTTTCGCGTCCCATTCCAAACGGATCATTGTCATTTTTCGGTGTGAACATAAGAGCATTGAACTGGACGGGCGCATCCACCGATGTGTGCAGGGTGTCAAAGGGGTCCTCGGCATCGTAGGTGAGGAACTTGTAGAATTCGGCGTACTGCTCGGCAGAGATCTGGAACTTGGGTTCGCGCCACAAGGCCGAGACCGTGTTCACCTGCTCGCCACCGATGAGGATCGGAAAATTGATAAAGTTGGAATGCTTGTTAACGATCATCTTGAGGTGCGCATCGTTGGTGAACTGCGAGGCAATGTCCTCCTTGAGCTTCACGTCGATACGGGTGCCGCGCGGCATATCTTCGTCGAGTTCCTGAAGCTTGTATTCGGTCTTGCCGTCAGAAGTCCAGAGGATAGGCTTGGCGTTTGCTTCTGCGGAACGGGTGGTTACTGTGACTTCGTCGGCAACCATGTAAACGGAATAGAAACCAACGCCGAATCGACCGATGAGAGCATCAAGAGATTCCTTGCCTTCCGTGGCCATACGAGTCAGCTCGGCGGTGCCGGAGTGGGCGATGGTACCGATATTTTTCATCAGTTCGTCGCGGGTCATGCCGATGCCCGTATCGGTAATGGTAATGGTTCCGGCGTCCTTGTCGGATGCGATGGTGATTTGCAAGGGGATTTCGTCTTTGCCATCTTCGGATGTAGCCTGGAAGCGGACCTTTTCCAAGGCATCGGACGCATTGGAAACGAGCTCACGCAGGAAAACTTCCTTGTTGGTATACAGGGAGTGGACCAGGATATCGAGCAGTTGGCTGACTTCAGCCTTAAATTTGTGCGTGGTCTTTTTGGACATTATTTCTTTCCTCCAATTAAATGAAATGAGTACCCGCCAGGTGATTTCTTCACCAGGCGGGCCTGATTTGAATGTGAGAATGTGGGAGGGAAGGTGTTTCCCGCGTCACGCGGGTTAAGTAGTCACGTATTTGATCTTGTCAAGAAGGTACTTTTCCATCTCGCGGCGGTCTTTTCTGATACGAACCATTTCGGCTTCCATGACCTTGAGCTTTTCCTTCAGGATTTCATTTTCCGCCTTGAGAGCTTCGGTTTCCAACGCTTGAGAGGAAATACGCAGGGCCGCATCTTCAAGTCCCTGTTTGACCTCGGAGATATCAAGACCACCATCAGAGCCATGCGCCATGACACTGCGGATGCCTTCGCCAACTGATTTCGCGATCTCAAGACCGATTGCGGCTGCCATCTTCATGGCGGGCTCCATGGCATTGCCGTTCATGACCACAGGCATGTGACTGGTTTCGGGCATGGCATCGGCCTGAAACGGATACGACTGGGCCAACTGGTCCATGACATCGCGGGCAGTATGCCCTTCCTTCAGGAGTCTGGAAATAGTGGCAAAAATTTCAATAGCTTCAGGCTTGAAGCGTTTCTGGCGTCCTCGTCCAACGCTGGGAAGATGCTGAGCGAATCGATTCTTCCAATAGTGAACCGTTGATTCGGGCAGTTCCAATTCGCGGGCGATTTCAGCCACGGAAAGCACTTTCTTGCCAGTCATATCCCACTCCCTCCGATTTATTGCACACCTTGTTGTTCTTCATTGGAGTACCGAATAAAACCGTTCATCTCAAGGAAAATATTGCTCCATCATGCTTATTTTAAAGAATTTTTATAGTTGCGGTCAGTAAAAGACAATCGTTGTCGCTGATATTCTTAAGTTTTTCTAGACATTCTATAGCAACCTTGGGATTACAAGTGATAGCAACAAGGCTGGTCATAATAACGAAAACTGCCTATTGGGAACGTTGAAAATAACCAATAATGGTTTTATCGTTTGGTTTGTGATTGTTTACTGAAAAGGACAAAACGAAAATGAGAAAACTTTTCACAGCAAAGACACTGTACTTTGTACTACGGGTTACCCTTGGTCTGATGTTCATTTATGCCGGGGCCAGCAAATTGACCGACCCTGGCCTGTTTGCCCAGATCATTGATGGTTACGGATTGGTTTCGTGGAGTCTGGCCAAGAAGCTTGCCTATGGTCTGCCCATATTTGAAATTGCCACGGGTTTGGCGCTTGTTATCGACATTCGCGGTTCATTGGGGGTGATTGTCGCACAGTTGTTGGGATTCATGGCCATTTTACTGTACGCCATCCACTTGGGGTTGGACGTTGATTGCGGATGCTTCGGCCTTGAAGAGCCTGGCGAAACCGGGTCCGGCAGCCTGTGGGAGTCGATCATTCGCGATATACTGATGCTTGGAGCATGTCTTGTGATGTACTGGATACGACGAGCCACAGACATTGTACCTCGTCGCCTTGCACAGTTGTTTTCTCTGCAAGGTTGGCACGGCTGATTCTCATGGCTTTCGCCTTGCTTCATTGTTTACACAAAAAAATCGCCCGACTGGGCGATTTTTTTTGTTACTGAACCAATTGCCATGATCCGTCCGGTTGTCGGTATGCCTTGGCATAAACGGTCTCGTATTCGCCATTCGCCATTCGGGCCTTAAGCGTCACATCGCGTTCGATGCGACCATTCCCGTATTGACGTGGTGGTTCCGGGATGGCTTCATACCGAGTCCGAGTATCAGGATTGGTCCATGTGGAACTGTAACCCGAGGGAGTGCTTTCCAAGGCATTGGAAACCTGCGTCTGATCATATTTGTCCATTTCGTTGCCAATGATATAGCCCACCAACAGACCCGCCCCACCGCCAATGGCTGCACCAGAAACCTTATTCTTGAAAGTCAATGCGCCAAGGGTGGCTCCGGCCAGTGTGCCAAGGGCTGCCGAATTCTGGCCTGACGTGGTCTGGCAGGCAGTCAGCAGCGAAAGAGTCAGGATAAGAGCCAGTATGGTCTTCATGAGAACCTCCTTTGTGGCCGATGATGGCCTTGTGGTCATTGTTCATCATAAGCAACGGACATGCCAAAGGTTCCAAGCTTGAAATTATTGATTTTCTTGGGTTAACTAAAGGGAATTATTGGGCGTGATGAAAAAAATTGCGCACAAGTACGCAAGAAATGTTCATTTTGTATTGAATCGACTTTGGGGATGGATTTTTACAGCGTGCAGACATGAATTGATGAAAACAAAAAACCATTTCGGATACGGGTCAGGCGAAAAACAAAAAAGGCTCTTCGGTATATAGCCCCACCCTTAAGTCAAGAGGATAATTCAGCGACAACATGAATCGGATGCAAACGTATATCCGGCGTTTTATCTTATAGACAGAGCCCTGATCAAATCAGGTATGATTACTGATTGGTCGCCATGTCCCTTTATTTTGTCAAAAATACGCTTGGGCCGAATGAACCAACTATTTACAACTCGTGTTGGTATTGTAGGTGAATTCAATCGCTTAACTGGACAACACGCTGTTGCCCTTTATTCGGTTGTCTGTTTTTTATTTGTTTGTTAAAAAAAGTTTCTCCAGAGGGTGATTCTTGAGGTGGAATCCTAACCGTAAGATTTTTTGAAGTTTTTCTATAAAGCCAAATCCATCGCGAGGTGGGGGCGGAAAACCTACGGGTCTCGTTTCGAAACGGCCGGGTTGCCGATTGGAGTGTCGTCATTGCTCCATTTCTCCTCACACATATTCGAGCTCGATCCGGTGGACTGGCGTTCGGGCGAGAACCTGTGGCTTATCGATCTGTGCGTGCCGTTCGGCGGAGGTGAGTTTATCCTTAAGGAACTTCGCGAAAACGTATTCAAAGAACAGAAGGTCAAGATGCTCCAGCCTGCGCCGGATGGTAGCGGGATGGCTGTGGTTGAGTGGTAAGGAATGTCATTCGATATGCATGGTGTCATTGTGTACATTCCGATTTAGATTAAAATCATAGTACGCGTATTTTGTTCTGAAATAATTGTGGAAATGTTTAGATGATAAAAAAAATAGTATTAATCTGTTTAGTCCTGATTGTAATTGTAGGATGTAAACAAGCAACTGTAGGTCATGATGCTGCATACGAAGAGGCCATTTCTTGCATTGAAGATGCGAAATATGATGAAGCATATAAAAAAATGATTGCCCTTGCTGGCAATGGACATGCCAGAGCACAGTATCATGTTGGTTGGATGTACTTTAATGGTGTTGGAACTGAACAAGATGTTCAAGTGGCTTTTAATTGGTATGAGAAATCTGCAAAATTAGGTGAGGATTTAGCATTAGCTGCACTTGGTTCATTCTATGTAAATGGAATGTCAGTTGAAATAGATTGTAGAAAAGGAATTGATTATCTTGAAAGAGCTGCAAGAGCTGGGAATAAACATGTATATAAAACACTTGCGGTTTTGTATTCTCAAGGTCAATGCGTCAATATAAATATTGAATTGGAAAAAAAGTATTATCAACTATATGTTGGAAGTGGAGTGGCTAGTGATTTTGAAACGGGTCAAATGCTATTTTGGGGAATTGGTATAGATAGAGATAGAAAAAAAGGAATTAGGCTGATGGAATCAGATTATAAGAATCATATTCCAGACGCTGGATATGTCCTTGGTGTTGCATATTCAAATGGATATGGGACTAAACCTGATGCAAATAAAGCATATAGATATTTTTTAGAATCAGCAATTGCGGGAAATACAGCTTCTCAATATAATGTTGGGGTTCTGCTATATAATGGAAAGGGGGTTAAGACTGACAAAGATAAAGCTCTTAAGTGGGTTATGAAAGCAGCAAATAAGAGCGAGATAAATGCTTTAACTTTTATTGGGTATTTGTATGAGGTTGGTGAAATGTTAGAGAGAGACCCTGCAAAAGCAAGAGATTATTATCAAAAGGCGAGTCTCTTGGGGGGAGAAAGTGCAAGAAAAAGACTTGAGGCTATTCAGTAGCTAAATAATGGAATGAGTTAACAGTATTTAAGTAAGAGATTGATGTGAGTTTTGGACACGGAAATCTGAGGACACAATACTATTTTTTCGGTTCATCCGGTCAGAGCGTACTTTAATTCATGAATGCACATAATTCTAAGTTTAAAAAACGCCTTGTCCCGGTATCCGCATGCCTGCCGTTTCAGAATTTTAATTTTGTTGTTTGTGGTTTCGATTGGCCCTGATAAAATCAGGTATGATTATCATGTGATCGCCATGTCCACTTGTTTTGTCGAAAGTACGCTTTAGCCGGATGAGCCATAAAAAAAGGTGCCCGCCTTTCCAAAGAAAGACGGGCACCATATGCAGGTCTAATGCATAAAGTGGAAGACTACCAACGCGGGCGTTCTTCGCGAGCTTTGGCTTCGTTGACCTTGATGTTACGTCCACCGAATTCTTTGCCGTCCAGGTTTGCGATTGCTTCGCGAGCACCGTTGTCATCCATTTCCACGAAACCGAAACCACGGGGGCGGCCGGTCTCACGGTCTTCAATCAGGTTGACAGAGGTTACTTCGCCATAAGCTGCAAAAGCTGCACGTACTTCGTCTTCAGTAGAGGTCCAGGACAGGTTGCCGACATAAAGTTTTTTAGACATTCAAATTCTCCTAAAAAGTGATGGTGATATAGCGCCCGTGCGCCATTAAAAAAGGAGCCGTGTACAAGATGCGTACAAGGCTCCTCGATTTACTTGATTCAATTACAACCAGGCTGGTCTGATTTCGACCGCGCCTCCACGGGTGCGGCTGGTGTATTTACAGTATATGTCATCATTGTTTCTGGAAAGTCAAGCTATATTTTGCAAAATGAGCAACTTTAATTTCAAATACTTCCTTATTTATGGATATTCCGCTCTGGATTGTACCCTGCGTAGCCTGGGATGGCCCTACAATATTTCGCGATCACGCACGCCAATGAGGTAGAGGATGGAGTCAAGGCCGAGGTTGGAGATGGCCTGCCGTGCCCCTTTCTTGACTTTTGGCTTGGCGTGGAAAGCTATGCCAAGTCCTGCCAGATTGAGCATGGGCAGATCATTTGCTCCGTCGCCCACCGCAATAACCTGTTGCAGTGAAATACCTTCCTTGTCCGCGATTTCCTGAAGCAATTCGGCCTTTTTGGCGGCGTCCACGATGGAACCCACGGCCTTGCCGGTCAGTTTGCCGTCGACAATCTCCAGTTCATTGGCATAAACATAATCGATGCCCAGTCTTTCCTTGAGAACATTCCCGAAATATGTGAATCCGCCGGACAGAATGGCAATCTTGTAACCAACCTTCTTGAGATTGGAGATAAGTCTTTCCGCACCCTCGGCAAGAGGCAGACGCGCTGCCACGTCCTTGAGCACGGACTCATCCAGCCCCTTGAGCAGGGAAAGACGCTTGCGCAGGCTCTGCTTGAAATCAAGTTCACCACGCATGGCCGCTTCGGTTATGGCAGCGACCTGATCGCCGACGCCCGCTTCCTTGGCCAATTCGTCGATGACTTCAGCCTGGATCAGAGTGGAGTCCATGTCAAAGGCCACAAGTCGTCTGTTGCGACGGAAGATATTGTCTTCCTGAAAGGCTATGTCCGCAACGAGTTCAGAGGAAATATCCAGGAACCTTGAACGGATTTCTTCGATATTTTTCGGGGTACCACGCACGGTGAATTCCACGCTGGCACGGGAACATTCATAGTCGTTGCAATTGATCGGCACGCGCCCCGACAAACGATAGATCGTATCAATGTTCAGCCCGGATTCCGTGATCACTTTGGTAATGGCCGCGATCTGTTCGGCGGAAATGGACCGCGCCAGCAGCGTAATAATATAGCGGGCCTTGTGTGCCTCGCCCACCCATGAGGAATATTCATCTTCGGCAAGAGGATGGAGTTTCATGGTCACACCCAGTTCGTGGGCCTTGAACAGAAGATCCTTGAGCACGGGTTGAGAGTCGGCCGGCAGCCGGATAAGGATGCCCAGCGTCAGGAAATTGTGAATGACCACCTGGCCTATATCCAGAACATCAACATCATAACCAGCCAGCACGGCAGACAATTCAGCCGTCAATCCGGGCCGGTCTCCACCCGTCACATGTATCAGAATGATCTTTTCCATCAACGGCTCTCCCTTGCGAAACTCACGCGGGACTCTCGCACAAAATTCCCTGGCAGTAAATGACATGGGTACGGCTCAGGAACTGTGATGACACCGCGTCTGTTCCACAGCAAGCTCCAGGCTTCCGGGTTCCAGAGAATTCAGGAAACGAGTGCAGATGAAATCCTCGCTTTCCCGGATCATTCGAGATCGGCACAAATAGCGAAGGGTCAGATCTAGGCCGCCAGTTGCGATGGCTACGTACACTATGGGATCAAGTTTCTTGAAGAAAACTTTTTTCCGTTCAAAGGATTGTTTCACTCTCTCCAGATCGATTGACTCCTTCTTTCGATATTCCTCGGAACTGTCGAGAAGTAATTGCCGGGCTTTTTCCCAGTCACTTCCCCTGGAGAGCGTCAGGCAAAGTTCGTTCCAGACATAACCGGCACCACGGGTCGCGTTGATCACGGCAAGTGTCAGGACCTGGGCGTTGGGAATCTTGACCAGCCTTCCCGTACTATGACCGGTCGAATCCTTGCGGCCAGTTTCAAGCAATGTAAAAAAAAGAATACCTTTGTCTATGACATCACCGGAATGATCTCCAACCTGCACCCGGTCGCCAATGGCAAAGAGTTCGCGCCAGAAAATGATAAACGACCCCAGAAAATTCAGGATTACCTCTTTGGCCACGATAGTCAAAGCAGCGGCCACAATGGTAAGGGCAGTCAGAACCCGCTCGAATCCTTCCAGCCAGATGAAGAGAGTTACGATGGTAAAGATAAATATCGTCGCATATTTAATGGCATAGGATATTTCGGGAGAGTGTTTGTGGTGATTGGTTGCAGCCATTTGAATGATCTTGGCCATGACAATCATGACCAAAGCCAAAGCAAGGCTTTGCACCGTTTTGAGAATATATACATTATTTAACAGGTCAGGCATTCTTGTCTCCATTAATGAATCACGTGACAACAACTTCATCGTCGGTGTAATTCAAGTGGTAAGCAAGATAAATCATCTGTCAACTCAAGGAAGCCATGAATGTTTGAATTTCTGCGTTGGATACACGTCAAACACGACAGCGCACCAGGGTCCCTCGTCTATGCTGGAGCCAAACGCGAATTTGTTCCTCATGTAACCCTCTGCACATATAACGAGCAGAACACAACGGAGAAGCGGCTTGATCCCGGAGAAGCGATCACTCTTGCGGACGGACACGTCAATTTCATTCGTGTCGTCGGAATTCATGATTCCGAGACGATCAAGGCCATCGGGGCAACAATGGATTTTCCGAATCTTGCCCTTGAGGACGTCATGAATACCGGGCAGCGGCCCAAATTTGTCTGGGCAGACGACGAGACAGGGTTCATTGTCATGCGAAATGTGGATGCCCGAGAGGGGAGCCTTGCCAGCGAACAGGTCAGCCTTTTCTGGCGGGACAATCTGGTCGTGGTTTTCATGGAAACGGAAAGCGAATTCCTGGATGGAGTGCTTGCCCGCATCAGAAAAGGCAGAGGGCGCATCCGAAACGGAGGAAGCACGTATCTTCTGTCCGCCATTCTTGACTCCCTGGTGGACCGCAACATGGTCACGCTTGCCCGGTTCAGCGAACTGGCCGAAACCATCGAGACGAAACTGGACCGCAAAACCACCGATGTCCTGCTCGGACAACTCTACGAACTCAAACGGGAAGTCATCCTGTTGCGAAACCTGCTGATACCGATCCGTGAGATATTCAAGGGACTCATGCGTGAGGATGCCGAAATTCCGGATTCGGTGTTACCATACCTGCGGGATACGGCTGGTCACCACGAACAGGCCGTGGATGGTGTTACCGCTCTGCACGACATCCTGAAGTCCATGATCGACTATCAGGTGTCCCTGATTGGCATGCATACCAACCGGGTGATGCAGTTCCTGACCATCATTGCGACCATTTTCATTCCGCTGACCTTCATTGCCGGGGTTTATGGCATGAATTTCGAGTTCATGCCGGAATTGAAATGGCGCTACGGATATTTCATTGTCCTGGGCATCATGGGGGTTACGGCCATTGCCATGCTTTACTATTTCCTGCGAAAACGGTTCCTTTAGCACACTTCTCCCTGCGGGATATCCTCATCGTATACTATGGCGTGGATTCTGTTGCCGACAGGATACCCACATGTTCTGGTTGAAACAGCATTAATGGCATAAGATATCAAACGCTTTTCAAAAGGACTGAAGAACAGTGAGCTGCCATGTCTGGTTTGCATGCCATGCACGGACATTTCGAGCCGAACGAAGAATGATTTTTATACACGTATCGTGAATAGCAGGAGAAAGTTATGGGTAAACTTGAGGAATTCGAATCCATCAGAAAAAATGCCAAACGTTTTTTGGATTTGACCCCGTCTCTCAAGGACAGTTTCTTTCAATACTATGACGAAAGCTACAAGCCCGGGGCCATGGACACCAAAACCAAGCGGCTCATGGCTTTGTGTGGCGGAATCGTGTCAGGCTGCACGGGATGCACGCTCGGCCAGCTGGATATGGCCATACAGGAAGGAGCCACCACCGAAGAAGTGCTGGAAACCTGTACCGTGGCCATATCCCTGGGCGGAACGCTTGCATGGTCGCAGGTCTCCATGGTGGTAGAGTATCTGGACGCCAATGGCATGACTTCGTGAACCAGACCCATGAGGCTCTTTAAAGCTCTCCCCTTGTGATCGCGACTTGCCCCTGTCTGCATTTCTCCGCTTGACACCGCTATGCCATTTGGCTATTTTGCCAAATAGCAAAACAATGGAGAGTGCTCATGGCGACAATCATACTTGTTCCCGAAAGACGAAACAAGGCCCGGGCTTCCGTTTTCAAAGCTCTGGGACATCCGGCGCGACTGATCATGGTGGATGCACTGCGGACCGGAGAGAAGTGCGTGTGTGACCTACGCGATCTGGTTAATCTTGATATGTCCACCGTGTCCAAACATTTGTCGGTGCTGAAAGCTGCCGGGATTGTATCCGGCCGAAAACAAGGGAACTGGGTCTGGTATTCGCTGGAACTGAGTTGCCTCGACAACTTCCTTGGCTGCCTGGATGGTTTTCTGGACAGCCTGAACAATTAATTCCTGATTGGAGACGAATATGAATGATTTCAAAATGGCTCCTCCCGAGCCGTGCGCCTGCCAGTCGCAATCCCCTGTTGAGCCAAAACCAGGGAAACAGCGATCCATTGCATCTCAGGTGGGACTTGGCGTATTAGGTATCGCTCTATGGGGTGCGATCTACTCGCAG
This sequence comes from Pseudodesulfovibrio sp., assembly GCA_016342345.1. Lineage (GTDB taxonomy): Bacteria > Desulfobacterota > Desulfovibrionia > Desulfovibrionales > Desulfovibrionaceae > Pseudodesulfovibrio. The sequence goes on from JAEINO010000021.1 coordinate 50,861, forward strand.
CTTCTGCCCCTTGCCAAATGGCTGACCGGCGAAGTCTTCGGGCTTGACCTCTCTTCTCACCTGGGTGAAGCGGTCCGTTTTTTCCTTTACGACACGCCCAAGGTGTTGCTCCTTCTGATCCTGATCGTCTTTTTCGTGGGAGTACTGCGCTCTTTCTTCACCCCGGAAGCCACCCGCAAACTGCTCGCCGGGAAAAAGGAAATAGCAGGCAACGGACTGGCTGCACTGCTTGGCGTGGCCACACCGTTCTGTTCCTGTTCAGCTGTCCCCCTGTTCGTGGGCTTCGTGACTGCCGGCGTTCCACTGGGCGTGACCTTTTCCTTCCTCATTGCCGCGCCCATGGTCAATGAAGTCGCGCTGGTCCTTCTCTATGGGCTGTTCGGCTGGAAAGTGGCCGCCCTGTACATGGGGACCGGACTCGGAGTGGCTGTGGTCGCAGGCTGGGTCATTGGCAAACTGAACATGGAAAAGTACCTTCAGGACTGGGTTCGCAATCAGCTCTTCATGGGTGGTGGTGCACCGCAAAAGTCACTGACATGGTCAAATCGCATCAACGCCGGAGTCGCATCCATCAAGGACATCGTGGGCAAGGTCTGGCCCTATGTGATTGTCGGTATTGCAGCCGGAGCAGTCATCCATGGCTATGTACCCCAGGATTTCATGGCTTCGGTCATGGGCCGGGATGCATGGTGGTCCGTACCCCTTGCCGTGGTCATGGGCATTCCCATGTACACAAACGCGGCAGGTGTTGTTCCGGTCATTCATGCGCTCATTGGCAAGGGTGCCGCCCTGGGAACGGCCCTGGCCTTCATGATGTCGGTCATCGCCTTGTCCCTGCCTGAAATGCTGATTCTCAAGAAAGTGCTCAAACCGAGACTCATCGCCACCTTCATCGGCGTGGTCGGCCTCGGAATCCTGCTGGTGGGATACCTGTTCAACGCAATCCTCTAGGGAAGCACTGCATACTTGTCCGCTGGCTTCGTTGCTTTAAAAACCTCAAATCCTAGCGTACAGGAAGTACGCGTCGGCCTTGATGTTTTCTTGCGCCTTGCCAGCGAATAATTCTACAGCACTTCCTGAAAATTGAATTAATCAGTACTTCCCTAGTCAAACAAGAGTTTTACCCCCCTTCTTGTCATAAACCGTTCAGCCGGGTATGGTGTCTGTAACCATCAGGCAAAAGATAGACTTCGACACCGGACAGGACGGGGGGACATGAACAATTCTGACGACCCGCAATCAAAGCCGCAACACGATGCTACTGGCCACTATTTTCTCATTGACGAAGAACGGTTCGATTACGCTGAAAAGCGCATAGAGGAAAAGCTCGACGATTACGAGGGCTACGATTTTTCCATGCGGCAGGTGCGTGCGTTGAACATTTTCTTTGAACTGTCTCAGGAGCTTCGGGGTCGGGACATGTTCTATGCCGTGAGCATGATGATTCCGCGTGTGCTCTTCAATCTTGAAAGCAGCATCTATATTCTTGAAGACGAAGAGACCTTTTCCCTGGCCGGTTGTTCAACAGGCCGATGCAACATGGAATCCATCAGGACATGGGACAAGGAATTTACCAACCGCCCCGTCGTTTCCGAAGATCGACTGTTCATCCCCATCCCGTGCAATCCGGAATACGCCGATCTCCTGCCCTTTGAGCCGCCGCACAACATCATAGGCAGCTTTCAGATGTGGCCCTGCGTTGATATTCCCGGCCATGTGCAACTTTTCCTGGAGAAATATGTCAACCGCATCGGTTTCCAACTGCACCACAGAATCATTCGATCCCGTAATCGGGAGCACATCCAGTTCATCAAATCCATGGTTCAGGACATCGGGCACAATGTCATCGTGCCCAACATGTACTTCAAGCTCTATTTCAACAGACTCAAAAGGCAAATAGAGGAACTGCATGTCACCACTGAAAAAGTGCTGACCATGATGGCAAAATGCGGGGAGCCGGACTGCATCCGGGAGGGCAACCAACTGGCCCGAACTGCGGCGAGCATCGAGGCCCAGTATCAGGAAATCTACAGCCACTATGAAACGACCTCCATGTTCCTGGAGACCCTGCTTCGGCGCAGGCACTTCGAGGAAGGCCGATACGTGTTGGAAAAGCGGGAGGTCAATTTGCGTACCTCCGTGGTGGAACCACAGCTGGAGTTGCATCGCAAACGAATGGAGGAACGTGGCATCCAGATCAATCTCGGAATGGGTGGCGCACCGGACCAAATGATTCGGCTGATTCTGGACAGAGGCCTGATCTCACAGGTCTATTCCAACTTTTTTTCAAATGCCATCAAGTACACCGAGGAAGTCACTCTTCCCGATGGTCGCTTTGGCAAATTTCTGTCCTACGGCTGGCAGGTCATCAAGGATTACTTCGCAACCGGTCTTCCCGGTATCAAGATGTGGGTGGCCTCGACTGGCAGGCCGCTGGATCTGAAAAATCCCATGGATGTCTTCAAACCGGGCTTCAGGGCGGACAATGTGGAGAGAGAAATCGGCACGGGCCGAGGACTCTACTTTGTGCGGCAGGTTGTGGAGCTCCATGAAGGTCAAGTGGGCTACAGCCATTCCGACCACAGCAATGAATTCTATTTCATCCTACCTTTTGAGCAGGAAAAGGATTTGCGGGAAAACCGGTAGCAATTACTCGACTCTTTCCAATTCCTGGTCCGCCAGCATCCTGCGATAAAAGGAAAGGCTCAGACACGTCATGGGAAGGGCAATCAGCAATCCGAGAAAGCCGAGCAGTTGTCCCCATATCGACAGGGACAAAATGATCATCCATGGAGACAGACCAAGGCTTTTCCCCTGAATCTTCGGGACCAGCACGATCTCCTGTATGACCTGAACCACGGCAAAAACCGCTATCACCAGACCAATACCAACCCAGACAGACTCGCCTGCTTCAAGAGAATCAAGTGCAGCCAGCAGCAAGGCCGGGATAACGCCGATTGTCCCGAGATACGGAGCAATGTTCAACAGGCCGATGAACATACCAAGCACAATGCCCAACGGCAGACCTATGATGACAAACCCCAGGGACAAAAGCACTCCGACGATCAAGGCGATGGTTATCTGCCCCCGAAAATAAAGACTCATGGTTTCTTCAAATTCACCGAGAAACCCGCTTACCTTCGCGCGGTACTGTATGGGGAGATATTCCTGCCAGTTTTCCTTGATCTTGCCAAAGTCGGCCAGCAAAAAAACCACGTACAGAATGATGACACCCAGACTGATGAACCCACCAAGCACATTTGCGGAGCCTTTGGCAAACCCCTTGATGCCGGGCAAAATCGTATCCATGACAGACCCGGCAGCGTTGGTCGCACCGTCACTTGTGAAAAGATCGCGGATTTCGGGATTGTCAGCCACATTCTTGAGCCATGCCCAAACTTCATGCGGCAGATGGCTGGCAACCTTGTCGGCAAAATTGGCATTGTTTGCCAGTTCGGACAAGACCCGGCCCATGTGGGAGAATTCGGAAGCGATCATGGGAACGACGATCACCAGCATTCCAATAAAAAGGAAAATCAATCCGAGGATGGTTGCAAACACGGCCATTCCCCGGCTTTTCACCCCTCGTTCAATGAGACTGGCAAGCGGATTGAGCAAGTAGGCCAGGAGCAATGCGGACACAAAAGGAACCAGCGCACTGGAAAGAAATCCCAGAAGCCATATCATTCCGATGAAAAAGACTGCGCCAAGAACCAGGCGAACAACGCTGTCCAGTGTGTATGGCTTGTCCGATGTAATCATGTCGACGGCTCCGTTTTGTTCAGGTGTTCCCGGTTGTCTATCAGGCAGGCTGTTTTTGTTCAACACAGGCTTCGGGCTGCCAGGGTCTGGTTCTGGTGGTTAAATGTTTTTATCTATTGCTGTTGTCTTTATTTGCGGCGCGACTGGTTGACAGAATCGACGCGACTTCGTAAAGACTCTACCATATCTCTAGACTAATGGCCGTTGCCATTTTGATGTAAGGCAACAATGACTCAGAAAACCAAAGGTTAGGAAGAATGTTTGATCCCAGGAAGGTTCCATTTCGCTACAAGATGTTGATCGGCGTAGTCGGTACGGTCATGATATCCGTCCTTCTGCTCACCGCTGTCTTGTTGTGGCAGGTCAAATCCTCTCTCCACGAGTTGGGCGAGAAGTCCATGGAATCCTTTGCCGAATCCGTCTATTCAATGATGGAGATGCAGCACTCGCTGCTGGCCGACAAGGTCAAATCCGACTTGTCCATAATGGATCGCGAAATTTCGGCTCTTGGCGAACCAAGGCTCGATGAAAACCAGTCCGTCACCATGACCATTGTCAATCAGGTCACCAAAGCCAAACAAGAAATGACTATTCCCAGCCTGGTCTTTGGCGACAAGGCAATGAACAACGACTATTCCCTTGTGGACGACGTTCAAAGCAAGGCAGGGGGAACGTCAACCATCTTCGAAGTGCTGCCCGGCAAGCTGCTCAGAGTATCGACCAACGTCAAGAAACTTAACGGAAAGCGTGCAGTCGGCACCTATATTCCCGATTCAAGCCCGGTTTACAAGGCCGTCATGAAGGGCAAGACGTTTTACGGAATCGCTTACGTGGTCAACGCATGGTACCAGACCGCCTATCGGCCTCTCAAGAACAGTGAAGGCAAAGTGGTCTGCGTGGTCTATGTGGGACGAAAAATTCTGACCCCGGAATTCAGAAAGGCCATCGAAGCCGCCAAGATAGGCGGGCGCGGGTATGGTTTTATCTACAATCAGACCAGTACGCTCGTTCTGCATCCGTCCATCGAGGGCGACAGGCTCGACAGTCTACCCCTCTGGAAGCATTTCAATGGTGTTCGGGACGGATTGATCAGCTATGATTACAAAGGTTCAGAAAAGGCCGTGTTTGTCCGACACTTCAAGCCGTGGAATTGGCATTACGGATTTTCCATGTCCACTTCCGACATGGCTCACGGCGTTGACAAAAAAGTTGTCCTCACAAGCATTGTCGTAGCTCTCCTGGCCATCTTGCTTGCAATATTCATGGCCATGGGCCTTGTCCGCGAAGTCATCAAGCCCCTGAAAGCCGTGTCCGCCTATACCCACGAAGTGGCAAATGGCAACTATGATGGCGTCCTCGACTACGGAGCCAAGGATACCATCGGTGAAACCATTGATGCGGTTCATTACATGACAGGGGAACTCAAGCAAAAACTGGGCATGGCTCAGGGACTGCTCACGGGTCTTACCCAGCCGTGTGTGGTTGTGGATTCGGACGAAATCATTACCTTCCTCAATCAGCAGGAACTTGACCTTCTGCAAATCGACGACCCCATCGAAAAATTCATCGGCATGCATATGTCCGAATTTGTCTACGGAGACCGGAATAGACCGACGCTGCTTGGCGACTGTATGCGCGACGGCAAGGTTATAGTCAATCAGGAAACGGCTGGTCAGGGCCGCAAAGGTCGCCCCTACCATCTCTTGGTGGACATTTCCCCCATCAAGGATCTGGACGGTAATATCATCGGAGCTTTCACACTCCTTACCGAAACAACCGAGATCAAGGAAAGCGAAAAAGCCGCAAGGGAACAGCACGAAAGGATTATTGATATTGCCAAGGAAGCGGAAACCATTTCCGACCAGCTTGCCTCGGCATCCGAAATTCTGTCCGGTCAAGTGGATGAAGCCAGCAAGGGATCTGATATTCAGCGTGACCGGGCCAGAGAGACTGCGACGGCCATGGAAGAAATGAACATCACGGTTCTGGAAGTCGCACGAAACGCCGCTGATGCCTCCACCAACGCCGACCAGATGAACGACTTGGCCACGGAAGGTGTCACACTCGTCCATCAGGTCGTAGAAGCCATTCAGGAAGTCGCAACCCAATCCGAACAACTCAAGGAATCCATGGCTAGCCTGGATATCCAGACCAAGGACATTGGAAGCATTCTTCAGGTTATTGATGACATCGCTGACCAGACCAATCTGCTTGCTCTCAACGCCGCCATCGAGGCAGCCCGGGCGGGCGAGGCCGGACGCGGTTTCGCCGTTGTCGCAGATGAAGTCCGCAAGCTTGCCGAAAAAACCATGACCGCCACCAAAGAAGTGGGGCATGCCATCGGAAACATTCGGACCGGAGCACGCCAGAACGTGGTTGCCACCGAAACAGCCGTGACTTCCATTCAGGGGAGCACCAAGCTTGCAATCAAGGCTGGCGATGCCATGCAAAATATTCGGGAAACCGTTACCCTGGCCGCGGATCAAGTACGCTCCATTGCCACAGCCGCCGAGGAGCAGTCCGCCACATCCGAACAGGTCAATCGGGCCACAGATGAAATCAACACCATCTCGTCCGAAACAGCCAGAGCCATGAACGAGTCAAGAACCGCCCTCGGAGACCTCTCGTCATTGGCAGCTGCCCTGAAACAATTGATCAGCCGCATGCAATCATAATTGACTCGCCCCCTTCGGGGAGACCGGGGCTCTGTCCCTCAACACGACAAAAAAAGTCGGGCCAGGAATTCAATCCCCGGCCCGACTTTTCCGCAAGATGAGTCTCACCTTACAGAGTCGGGTCCATCGCCGAAGTCAATAACCTCGCAATGTCCATCACATCCGCCTCATAGCTTCCGGACTTGATCTCGGACTTGAGCCGGGCAATCTTCAGAGCGCGTTCGTCCAAACCTTCTTTACAAGGTCGATTAGACTCTGTGGCGTCGAATTCCTCGAACACCTGCTCAGTCTCGATATTGGCCGTGCAATTCACACGGCTATCATTATAACCCTTCATTAACCCCTCCCTGGGTTATTGAAGCCAAGGGGAAGGATCTCCCAATCCTTCCCTAAGTCTCCCCTCATCCGTTGTGACAGCCTCTGTCCGCGTCCCTGCGGCCAACTTCTCCCACAACCATGGATGCATGCGAAACAGGCTCTTGCCTGATACATATAATCGCGGTTGAACCTCTTATCGGTCATGTGGCCGGGATTGCTTAGGGCATGGCCTGTCTTTTCATCAATATCTTTTTTCTCGACAATTCAAGCCAGTACGCCAGCCACACAACATTCCGTAACCATTGAGCATATCCATCAGACATGACAATCATCCGATTCCGACGCCATGGAGGACCATGACAAACACTCGGTAAACAGTGTATAGACCGGCCATGCCGTCCGACATCCGAAACATCTGTCTCATCGACATTTCGCACACCATTGCAACGGAATTTGTAAAAGCCGGATATTCGGTCCTGCGCATTCAGGCAACGCCACAGCCTTTTTTCGATCTTCCCACCACCCTTGATAAGCACGCTTTTATCCCGGACCTTGTCTTGCAAAACGAACACATCGGTGCACGGAGCATCCTCACAGGACTGGACCAGTTGGACTGCCCTCTCATGTTCTGGTGTGTTGACCCGCATCTCAATGCACATTGGCACAGCGCATATGCCAGACTGTTCGACCTGACAGGCAGCACTCAACGGGCCTGGATACCGAAGATCAGACAGCAGGGGGCTTCCGATGTCCGCTGGCTGCCGTGGTATGGTCGGGACATGGCCCGGACAGCATGGGACAAACGCCCTCACGGGCTGACTTTTGTAGGTCGCGTCACCGAGCAGCGTCCAGCCAGAAAATGGATGATTGAAATTCTCAAGAACAAGGGAGCACCATTCAATCCGGCCATTCGACACGATCTTACCCACAGTGCGATGATGCAACTCTATCAGGAATCAAAGATCATCCCCAACGAATCCATTTTCGGCGAAATAAACTTCCGTCTGTTCGAGGCAGCTTCGTGTGGCTGCATGGCTCTCTGTCAGGATCTCGGCAAGGAGCAGGAAGAACTTTTTGAACCAGGCCGGGAGTTCGCCACATATTCAAATGTGGCTGATTTTGGGGAGAAGCTCTCTCTCTATCTGAAAAATGACCGCCTCACCCAGACAATGGGACGGGCCGCTCATGCACGGATACAAGCCGAACATCTGCCCGTTCACAGAATGGAGCGCATTGTCGAATACGCCAGGAGCGCGACCAGAAACCGTGCAACGGGCACAGACGCTGCCAAGTGGACCACCCTGGCAGCCTGTGCCATGTGGGAAGCTGATGTTTTACACATTCCGTCCGCGGATCTGCTCAAGAGACTGAACGACCTTCCACAGGATGCCGATCTGACAGCCGCAACAGTGCGCATACAGGCCATGACCGGTTCTTTGCGCGTCCTGGAAGACAACATCAATACCATCCTCGGCAACAATTTCCATGCCGATTCACCAGCCTTGAATCTTGCCGGGTCCATGGCGTCTCTGCGCGTAAATCACTGGGACGGAGCCAAGGCTTTCTGGTATCGCCACCTGAAAACAACCGATGCCAGGGAAACAAGCCCACCACGGAATGCAAAGGAATTGCTCACCTTATGGGCCAAAAACCTCAAGCAAAGGGACCATTTGATACGTGCAGGATTTCCATTTGATGCAACACGTCACCTGCCAGCGACAGCCGCAGAATGTTTGATGGCTGTTCTGGAAAGTGAACCGGAAGACCTGCCCACATTGCGACTTCTTGACACCATCCTGCGACCAATCCCCGGTTTGGAACTGCTCCGCATGGGATTTCTTTCCATCCTGACCCTGCATGAACGCAATGATTGGCGGCTTGCCTTTGAAATAGCCCTGGCAAACCTCAAATCCTACCGATTGAAATCCGGCCTTGAAGAACTGCAACTTGCCCGCGACATGGCCAGAAGACAAGGTCAGGAAACTATATTCGACAAGGCTCTCAAAACCCGCGACCCTTCCGGGATGCTTTCGGGAATGATTGATCCGTAGCAATCCGGGTCTCTCCCTCACATAAAACCAGTTCCAAAGATCTTCATTCTGACAATGCCACCAATGCAAAGACATCATTGCCACCCTTCACCCGCTAAATCTTCACCTGCCTGACATGAAAAAATCGTCCAGACTCGTCAACTTGTCTCTAGACTTTTTCTCGAAAACTGGTCATGCTTTGCCTTAAGAGTAGGGAACCTTCATGGAGGTGCCAATGAAATACATTCGGTGACGCCCTGAAACGGGTACAAAAGCGTGTAAAGACCAGGAGAACAACACCACAACACCGGACGGGGGATTTATGGCCCAAAAGCACTTTGTCCTCGACA
>JAEINO010000116.1 GCA_016342345.1 Pseudodesulfovibrio sp.
TTGCTCTGCTCCTTGAACATCTGCCAAAATGTCAGTAGAGCCGGTATGTCTCCGATGACGCCAATGACGTATCGTTTGTCTTCAATCTTGAATTCAGGCTGCAAGTTGACCTCCTGTCCGGGCATGTTGCACACTCGTCTCATCGGTATAGTAAGAGGGCACCTCCGACATTATCTCATTTAGACGCCCATTTCAAAGGAAATGACATGACCCAAAAAACAGACCCCAATGTAAAAGTATATACCGTCAGCCTGGGCTGCCCAAAGAACCGCGTGGACACGGAACGACTCCTCGGCATGCTGGGGCCTTCCATGATCCCTGTTGAAACTGTAGCCGAGGCCAATCTGGCTCTCATCAACACCTGCGGGTTCATCCAACCAGCCATTGAAGAGTCCATAAACACCATTCTGGAAGCCGTGCAGGATGCCGCCGACTGTGCCAAAACCGCGGGCAAAAAACCGCTCATTGCCGTGGCCGGATGCCTTGTCAGCCGCTTTGGACAGGATCTCAAGGATGAACTCCCGGAAGTCGACATATGGCTTTCCACCGAAGAAATCGACCTTTGGCCTGCCATGGCCGCCGATGCCCTGTCCACATCCATGGATGGTGATGCGCCTCGCCGCCTGTCCACCGGCCCCGGACACGCCTATCTCAAGATTTCCGAAGGGTGCTCCCATAATTGCCGGTTCTGCACCATCCCCTCCATCAGGGGCCCACACAAGAGCTGGTCCGTGGACTATCTGGTCAAGGAAGCCGAGCAACTCGTCAAGCAAGTGCCGGAAATCATCGTGGTCGGCCAGGATTCCACGGCCTACGGATCGGACCTCGACTCAGGCGACGACATCCGCCAACTGATTCAGGGACTTTCCAGACTTTCCGGCCTGGAATGGCTGCGCATCATGTATCTCTATCCCGCCGGGCTAACCGAAAACCTGCTCGCCTTTCTCAAGGATATCGGCAAGCCGTTCCTGCCCTATTTCGACATTCCGCTCCAGCACGCCCACCCGGATGTGCTTTCCGGCATGGGCCGTCCCTTTGCCCGCAACCCGGAAAAAGTCATTGAACGAGTACGAAAACATTTCCCGGACGCGGCACTGCGGACCACCTTCATCGTGGGATACCCCGGCGAAACCGAAGAACATTTTCAATGCCTCATGGACTTTGCGGAAAGAACGCGCTTCCACCATCTCGGTGTCTTCCCGTACTGGCCCGAAGAAGGCACACCCGCAGCAGTCATGGACAATCAAATTTCCGACGAAATCAAGAACTCCCGTCGCGACGCGCTCATGGAACTCCAGAAAGAGATCAGCAGGGAAATTCTGACCGAATATGTCGGGGAAACGCTGCCCGTTCTTATCGAAAAGCCTTCCCCGGAATGGCCAGGGCTGTATGTGGGGCGGACCTGGTTCCAGGCTCCCGAAGTGGACGGCGTGACCTATGTGAGCGCGCCACCGGAAATCGAACTGAAACCAGGTTCCATCGTGGAAGTGAACATCGAGAAAACAGACATCTACGACTTGTCCGGGCTGGTTTAGCTCATGTGCATGCAACACCATGTGCAAACTTGGTTTCAATACTTTTCAGTGATACCCAGACAGTAGATGCACCTAAAACGCAACAACACAGTAGACTGCAGTTAAACAAGGAACTCACACCATGACCACATGCCGAAACTTCACGCAAAAAATCCTGCTGTCACTAGTGATGGGAATCGCTTTTCTGGCCGGATCGGTTCAGGCTCAACCCGATGCCATGCCAAAAGGATTTGTCCATGTGGAAACCGTGATACCGGACGCATTGTACGAGGTCAGGTACTACACGGACAACAATTTCATCGGCGAAAGAATCGACGGATATCATGCACCGCGTGTCATCCTCACAACCCAGGCGGCAAAAGCTCTGGCGCAAGTCCAGGACCAACTCCGCCCCTTTGGACTGGGCATCAAGATTTTCGACGGCTATCGCCCGCAACAGGCTGTTGATCACTTCGTGCGATGGGCCAAGGATATTGCGAATACACGCATGAAAGCATCCTTTTACCCGAATGTGGACAAGAAAAACCTGTTCCGGGATGGATTCATTGCCGAAAAATCCAGCCACACGCGAGGCTCCACCGTGGACCTGACCCTTGTCAGCGTCGATACCGGCACAGAATTGGACATGGGCACATCATTTGACTACTTCGGCCTGAAATCCTGGCCCGACAACAAGACCATGTCTCCACAGATCCGGGCCAATCGGGCTTTGTTGCGAAGCGTCATGGCCCATCAGGGCTTCAATCCCCTGAAGGAAGAATGGTGGCATTTCACATTGAAGAATGAACCGTACCCGTCAACATTCTTCAACTTCCCCATCCAATAACCCACAAAGGGCCAGGAAAGACGCAGGGGCTTTTAATCCGCCGTGACTTGCTGTACTACGGGGAACGAATTGAACGAGGAGTTATTCGATGCTTGATCTCAAATTGATGCAGAAAAACCCGGAAATCGTCCGGGAGAGCCTGAAGAAACGAGGCTCCAAGATAGATGTACAGGAATTTACCGATCTAGACGACACGCGCAGAAAGCTGATCGCCGAGGTCGAGGCTCTCAAAGCCGAAAAAAACGCCGTGGGTCCTGAAATCGCCAAACGCAAGAAAGCCGGTAAGGACGCCTCCGACCTACTGGAAAAAATGGGCGAAGTGTCTCAGCGCACCAAGCTGCTTGATACCGAACTTTCCAAAATCGAAGCAGCCCAGAATAACTGGATGATGACCGTCCCGAACATCCCGCACGAGTCCGTACCCGTGGGTGCGTCCGAAGACGACAACCCGGTCCTGCGCTACTGGGGTGAAAAGCCTGAACTAAATTTCGCCCCCAAGGAACATTGGGAAATCGGCACGGCACTGGGTGGTCTGGACTTTGAATGTGCGGCCAAACTGACCGGTTCACGCTTTTCCGTCAGCTATGGATGGTGCGCCCGTCTTGAACGCGCCCTGGCCCAACTCATGCTCGACACCCAGACGTCCATGCACGGCTACACCGAGGTCGTGCCTCCGTTCATGGTCAACCGCAAGTCCATGACCGGCACGGGCCAGTTGCCCAAGTTCGAGGAAGACCTGTTCAAGCTTGACGGTACCGACTATTTTCTCATCCCCACCGCCGAGGTCCCGCTGACCAACATCTATGCGGACGAGGTTGTTGACGAAGCCCGTCTGCCCATCAAGTTCTGCGCCCACACTCCGTGCTTCCGTTCCGAAGCAGGGTCTTATGGCAAGGACACCAAAGGACTCATTCGCCAGCACCAGTTCCACAAGGTGGAGATGGTCAACTTCGCCCATCCCGACAAGTCCTATGAAGCCCTTGAAAACATGACCGCGGCTGCCGAAAAAATACTGCAACTCCTGAACATCCACTACAGGGTCATCGCGCTGTGTACCGGCGACATGGGGTTCGGTGCAGCCAAGACCTACGATATCGAAGTCTGGCTGCCGGGTCAGGATGCATACCGCGAAATCTCGTCGTGCTCCAACTGCGGCGATTTCCAGGCGCGCCGCGCCAACATCAAATTCCAGCCGGCCGATTCCAAGAAAAAACAGTTCGTGCATACCCTGAACGGTTCCGGCCTGGCCGTGGGCCGCTGTCTGGTGGCTGTCATCGAAAATTACCAGCAGGCCGATGGCTCACTCGTCATCCCCGAAGCCCTCAAGCCTTACATGGGTGGCCTCGAAAAGGTGGAATCCGAATAGGATTTGCCTGCACTCGCCAAAAAAAAGGCCGGGACACATTGACGTCCCGGCCTTTTCCAATTTCTCTTCGTGTACCAAAATGCACGGATAAAACACTACCCGAACATTTTCCCGTTAAACAGGCTGCCCACGCACGCCCTTTTTCAGTGCCGCAAAAACTTGCGCCCGGGTCATGGTCGTGGTGTCGACGGTTATCGCATCGGCGGCAGCCTTGAGCGGTGCAACCGGACGATTTCGATCCTGATCATCCCGTTTGGCAATCTGGGCCTTCAATTCTTTCAGGTCGGCTGGTTTGCCAAGATCACCGAGTTGCAGGAACCGCCGACTGGCACGTTCCTCGACCGAGGCATCCAGAAAGAACTTGTACGGCGCATCCGGGAACACGACCGTTCCCATGTCACGGCCTTCGGCCACCAGAGAAAACTTCGCTCCAAGGGCCTGCTGCGCTGTTTTCAGGAAAGTGCGAACCACTGGCAGGGTGGCAACATTGGATGCCCACATAGCTACCTGCTCAGTACGAATTTCATCACCTATAGGTGTGCCATTGACCGACAGGACAGAAGTATCACCCATGCCTGACAAGGCAAAATCAAAAGTGTCGAGAGAGGTCTGCAATCGGGCCTCATCCCAATCCCACGAACCGTTGCCCAGCTTCCAGGCAATGGCCCGGAACATGGCTCCGGTATCGAGATAGGGAATACCGAGTTCCCGGGCAAGCTGCTTGGCCATGGTAGACTTGCCCACCCCCGCAGGACCGTCAATGGTAACAATAAGCAAATCAGGCACCCAGAACCTCCGTCAGCGTTTCGATGAACTGCTTGTTCTCGGCATCAGTGCCGACATTGACACGGATAAGCTTGCCAAGACCGAAACTTCCCAATGGTCGAACAATGATGCCTTTTTTAAGCAAAGCCTTGAACACATGCTGTGCAGACTTGGTCGGCTGGAACATGACAAAATTTGCCTGACTCGGCCAGACCTTGCACCCGAGCTTGGGCAGCTCGTCCAGAAAATATTCACGCCCACGCATGACCAAGGCAAGAGTCTCGTTATAAAAGACCTCGTCGCCCAGAGCCGCAATCGCAGCTTCCTCGGCCAGCAGGTTTACAGTAAACGGTATGCGTGCGTTCTTCAAATATGTGAGGAGGGTGGGAGGCAGGACGCCAAAGCCGACTCGCAAACCAGCCAGTCCGTAAGCCTTGGAAAAAGTCCTGAGCACCACCAGATTATCGAATTTATCATAGGCCTGAAGCGGCGTATAGGATTCGGGTGGCCAGACAAAATCTATGTATGCCTCGTCCACCACCAGCAGACAGTCCTCGGGCAGCACACCAGCCAGAACAGACAGATCTTCCACGCTTGCAGCCAGGCCAGTGGGATTATCCGGGCTGGTGACAATGACCATGGCGGTATTTTCGTCAGCAGCCTCGGCCATTTTATCCAAGGGCAATTCGTAGTCGTCGCCACGCTCCACTTCACGATATTCCACGCCTGCCAGCTTGGCGCACATGGAGTA
>JAEINO010000117.1 GCA_016342345.1 Pseudodesulfovibrio sp.
GAAAAGTTATGCCTTTCTCGGTCTTTTATGTGCCATTCGTGCCCTTGTACGCTTTTCGCCAAAAACCGAAGTTATACTCGTTGCAATTCTCAAAGATGGTCTTTGAGAGCGAAACGCAGGAGGACATATGGGAAGCCCATATATCTTTAAACTGAGGCACGACCAGAATGGTCGCATTATCAAAAAAACCGAAACCGTTAATGGTAAGTCCATAAAATGGACTTACTCCTATGACAATGAAGGGCGGCTATTTGAAGCCCATTTGGATGGCCAACTCGTTTGCCAATGTCAGACGGTAGGCAAGGACACCGTCAGCAAGACTACTTCCCCCGAACACATGGGAGCCAGATGCGCAACTACAGTATCGCATGGACAATTGACTGCAACAGGCTGGGAACAACGGATACATCCACGACAAGCAAGGATTTCGATCCATGTGAAACTCCAAAGGCAAGTACACGCTCTATGAATATGCACCGGATTACCGTCTTCTCGAAGTAAAAAAAACTGACAACAATAGTGTCTTCGAGTTCACGCACGACGAAAACGGCCAACGTGAAATGAAATATCGCAACGGGGAAATGGTCGAAGCATACCAATGACTCGATTTCGTACGGTTGGCAGGTTTTCACGATGGCGAGATCGGCTATCGCTTCGCTCCGCCCTCAGTCCTATGGGCTGCCCCTTCGGGGATGGGCTACGCTCCATGGCGGCTGCACAAAGTAGAACTACAGGTGTCACAACGACAGCTATTGTTTCTGGTCACATGAACCAGAATCAGCCAAAAGCTGTTTCACTACTTGCGCACCCACAGCGGAATAGTAATGGACAGGATCAAATTTATAAAAACTTTCAGAACCGCTGAATTCCGGTCCACTATAGTCCGCTATGGCAGGAATGGCCTGCCTGACATCTCTCTTTGTTTTTTCATAAAATTCATCCATTTGCCGATCAGAGCGCACCATTTCAAGAATCGCATTATTAATTGGATTCCAGAAAAAAACGACCCTGATGCCGCGATCCTGCATCAATCGCTCGATATCACTTAAAATCTCAATCCGTCTTTGCGAAAAGTGCACATTGGCATAATGATCCTTGGCAAGTTGTGCCAACGTTTCAACGTAATCAACATGCTCCATGCCTCGATCACGCTGATCCTTGTCTGACATGTTGCGCTGTCCGTTGCTTTTGCAATTCGGTTCCTTTCCCCGCATCCATTTTTTAAAAGCCCCCACAGAATAACCAAGAGTATTTGCCGAAAAAAAATACCCCAGGTCGTCAAAACCGTTCTCCCGAAAGGTCCTTGGACTGTACTCGTAGTGCTTTTCATTAAACATGAAAACATCAAGCCCTATGACCACCATATCTACATCGTTAGCATACAGATCCAGGAAATTGTAGATTTCCTCGGGCTGGGCACTACTGAAAGCCGCATTGAAAAACGTTAAACCCGGACAATCGACATCATCGGGATTAATGGATGCCACCCTGCTTGAACCAATCAACAATGCATTATGAGGAAAATATTTCACTGCACGGGACTTCTGTTCACGCTCGGATGAATAGTACAATCCGAACAAAGGATCATGCACTTTACCCAAGGGATCAACGAATCCATTGACCACACCCGTCAAAAGCATAAAAAAAAGCCGCTATGGCTATGAAAAGAATAAAGAATTTTTTCTCTGATTGCATGGCTAAAACTGAAAATAAATAAATTCAGTCACTGTATTCAAATGCAACAACGACACAGTAAAAATTCCTGCTGAATATACCAGCCGCTTGGGCTCTGCGACAAAGGAATCACCCATTTTGTGAGAATTGCCAAAGAACAACACAAGGACAAAACATACCAAGAGTGTACAAAGAACATCAATTCCCCCGACCCCCGCAAGTGGATTGGCAACGAATGGCGACACCACGTCTTCCAGGCCGAACATGGTTCTGACTATCGACTAGGCATCCCCGACTTCTACAGCCCGAAAAAACACCCAAGCAAAATGCACAAAGAGAAAGGTCATAAACCACGAAAGATATTTGGGTATGGAGACTCCTGCCATGCGCCACAACCGCTGCACAACCAACCCTATGCCATGAAGACTACCCCCAATGACAAAGGTCCATCCGGCACCATGCCAAATGCCTCCAAGGAAAAAGGTTATCAACACATTGCGAATGGTCTTTACAGAAGACCCGCGCCCGCCGCCAAGAGGGATATAAAGATAATCCCGCAGGAACCGACCCAATGTAATATGCCAACGACGCCAGAAATCCTGAATGCCAAGGCTCTTGTATGGTGAATCAAAATTATTCGGCAGCGTGATGTTGAACATCCGGGCACACCCATGGGCCATGTCCATATATCCACTGAAATCAAAATAAATCTGAAAGGTGTATGCAAGCGTCACAGCCCACGACGAAATGAGGTTCAGGCTGCCAATGTCGGAATATCCGGCATTGACCCAAACTGACAATCTGTCAGCGATCATAACCTTCTTGAACAGGCCGATGCTGAACAAATAAACACCCATGCTCATGTTGTTCCAGTCGATATGTTTTTTCATTGCATCCATGAATTGGGGCATCATCTCGACATGGTGAACAATGGGACCAGCTATCAACTGAGGAAAAAAAGTCACAAACACGAGGTAGTCCCAAAAGTGTGAACTTTTGACAATCCCTCTGCGACTGTCCACAAGATAGGCAATTTGCTGGAATGTGAAAAAGCTGATGGCCAAAGGCAGCACAATATGCATGACAGGAATCGAACTCCCACTCACATAATTAATACTTTCTATGAGGAAATCCATATACTTGAAATAGCACAACAGGCCTATATTGAATATAACCCCGAAAACCAGCCATATCCTGCCAAAATTTTTCTGCCTGTCACTGGCTGCCAATTGGCGGGCAATACCGAAATTGACCAATATTGAACCAGCCAGCAAGGGCACATACAGGACATTCCAGTATCCATAAAAAAAGAAAGAAGCGCATGCGAGAAAAACCTTTTGCCGAAAGTCCCCGGAACTCGACAGGCCAATGGCAAAGTAAGCCATCACGGTGAACGGCAAAAAAAGGAAAATAAAAATATATGAATTAAATATCACGCCACGATTCCTGATCTTGGTAAAGCGTCCCCATCAACCAGAGTACTGGGACTGTCAGCCGATTACCGCTCAGCCCAAACCCAGCAGTGAGAACTCATTTTTTGTTCCCGCAGAAACTGCTGAAAAGCCGTTCGCCGCTCTTTGGTTTTAAGCAACTCCAGCACAAACTTCTGGGATTCGAACAGATTTTCATTATCCTGGAGAGCATTGGCAACAATATCCACATCCAGTTTCCCCGGAGTGAAGACAGAAATATTGCGAAAGCCTGCTCGTTTCATGAGAATCTCAAGTCCTTCCACAGACAGGAAATTGATATGCTGAGGAGGACAAATTGCCTTGGAATGTTCGCCAAGTATCTGAATATCAAAACCGGAAGAGGTCAATGTGGTGAAGAGTGCCTTGCCACCAGGCTTTAGCAACCTCCTGACAGACGTGCAAAAGTCCAGAGGGGAATATGTATGCTCAAGTACCTCGAACGACGTTACAAGGTCGGCCTGCTCGAAAAGCTCATCAGCCGGTCTCGGCAAATGCTTCCACCACCTTCAGTCCCTTGTCACGACATGCCAACGCCATGTCATGATTCGGTTCCAATGCTATGCCTTCACCATCGGGATTAAGCTTTTGCCATTCATCCAAAAGCAGACCGGAACCAGCTCCGACATCCACGACCGTTTGAGGGGTAAACCCATCAGCATCACACAACTGCTTCAACTCAAGAGCTTTCGGGACAAAAAGATGTTTGCGTCGTTCCTCCTGAACAGCAGGCAGAAAGACCGTACTCCAGTAATGGGCAGATTCACCCTTCTGGTAAAAATCAAAAAACAGCTGCTGTTCTGGCCGCGGGGTCTGAAAAAGAGATCCACACCTATCGCAGGAAGCAAAGGCAAACCCCCACCGAATGAACTCTGCCGTGGTGTGGTCATGCCCACACCCCGGGCAAGGAACATCTTTACGCGAACAGTCTGAAAACAGCACCTCGGCATCTTTGGCACACAGGTCCAGAAATGTCTGAAACAAAACGGTCGGTCGGATATCAGTCTCATTCATATCTAATCCAGCCCTTCCTCCATGGCCTGATGGACCTCTTCAATCAACTCCAACACTCCCTGACCAATGTCATAAAACGTTGTAGGCACCATTTTACGCGCCTTCTTGGGAGTATAACGATACGGAGTCATCCCGTAATGTCCAGCCGAAGCAACGCTGTCCGTAAAACTAATCTCTAATTGGCCGCCCATGATTTCATTGATAAGATCAAGCAGTTCCTTTGAGCTTAAAACCTGCGTCCCAGTCAACGTGAAACAGGCATTGGCAAACTCCAACCCGAGAGCATCAACACTCATTCGGGCCGCATCCTTGATATGAATATATTCGCGCAGTTCCTTGCCGGTCCCCGGATACTCGATCTTACCTTCGTTGACCGCCTGGCGGATGCGAACCTTCAAACCGTTCCAATCCTGACTGCGAGGTCCGTAAAGAGAAC
Organism: Pseudodesulfovibrio sp.; assembly: GCA_016342345.1. Lineage (GTDB taxonomy): Bacteria > Desulfobacterota > Desulfovibrionia > Desulfovibrionales > Desulfovibrionaceae > Pseudodesulfovibrio. Next base: position 4,594 of record JAEINO010000117.1, read on the forward strand.
CATATCGCAACACCGTATATGGCAGACCACATTCACTGTGATAAGTCTCAAGCAATGACTCCACAGCCTGCTTACTGACCCGGTAGAAAGACCCCTGATCGCTATAGACATAGACGCTGGAGGCAAAGACGAAGCGCTCTATATTCCCATCCGCAAGGCATGCCTCCACGACATTCGCGCTGCCGAGTATATTGTCCTTGATCACTTCCACGGGTTTTGTTCCCGCTTCCTTGATGTCGGCAATACCAGCCAGATGGTAAACATAACGGGAACCTGCAATGGTCTCATTCAAGAGTTCCGTATCACTCAGTGATCCGATGACCATGCTCTGATCATCACGCAACCATGCCGACTGTGTTCTGTCATAGACCACAACTTCATAACCACGAACAGTCAATTCGTCCGCCAAATGACTTCCCAGAAATCCGGAACCACCTATGACAACAACCTTATCCGACATTTGAACCTCACGCTCTGTGCAATTTATAAAAGGGGCTGTACCAGATAACTCCTCTGGGTTATCAGTATGGCAATGCGAAAAAGTCGTCTGAGTAAGGAAAAGCA
>JAEINO010000118.1 GCA_016342345.1 Pseudodesulfovibrio sp.
GCACCATCTTTGGAGCCCAACTCCCCCAGTTTTTTGCCGAGGAGATTTCAACGAGGACCCTCCGCTCGATTTAGGTAATACAAGTATTTCTGGCATTAGTTTAACTTCTGAAGTATATCAGAAAGCCAAAATAAAGAGAGAAAGATTAAAAATAGAATACGTTGTACAATTCGCAATATCGAAGAATGATGATAGTTTCAGTGTGATGTTCGACGGTTTTCATCTTTCAGGTGTTGGTACCGACGGTCATGAAATCAATAAAGACATTCCTGAAGATAACATGTTGAGCGAGATTTATGAAAATCAACCGTCAACTTTCATGTGGGGAATTATTATGGCGTGCGCGCGCTAGTTGGGCAGTTCTTCTGTCCTTCAACTGAATTGATGCCCCGAAATGCCATTGAGGTGTTTCGGGGTGTATTCTGTTATATGTTTTCACTTTCAAGGGGGGGCCTATGTGGAGAAAACTCTTCCATGCAACGGACATGCCGTATACGAGAAATAATTCTTCTCTGTGATTCGAGACATGAAGGCAAACGGAGAAGATTTTCGTGCGCCCAGATCATTGAGAGACACCCCAAGGTCAAGTTCTGGGTCCGCAATCTGCCCAAGCAGATTGATACATCCTTCTGGTTGCCTAGGGCATCTGGAAAACGGTTCTATCCTGACTTTGTGGGTATGCTTGAGGATGGGCGAATGTTCGCCATTGAATACAAAGGTAAGCCATACAAGACGAATGATAACAGTAAGGAAAAGAACTGTGTCGGTGAGCTCTGGGAGAGCAAGTCGAACGGCACATGCCTGTATCTGATGGCTGTAGAAGTGGATGACGCTGGACGGAACGCTGAACAGCAGATCATAGATAAGTTCGCATAAAAGGTGGGTAAGCCGGGTCAGCAGGGTAAGACCCCGTAACCACGCCATTCATAGGCTATTCCCATTGTGTAAGGCATAGGTAAGGGCAGGTATGGAACGTCTGTCCATACCCGCCCTTACCTATGCCTTACCTTCGCCAAAAGGCCGGGAGGCCGCAGGGCAGGCGGGTCTTACCCGCCATACCCTGATTACCCTGTAAACTGCGGGGTGGCTATTCGTCTTCGTCCATGTCGTCTATTTCATCCAAGCCATCGAGGATGCTCGACGGGATGTTGACGAGGCGCCTTGACTTCCCTTCCTGCGGTACCCAAGTCGTTGCCGCGGCCTTGCCGTCTTTCCCCGGTATGAGCCACCCTTTTTTGCGCAAGGCAGGTTCAAGGCTATCGAAGCTGAAGCCTTCGCATATTTTCGGCATTTTGATGGGGAAGACGCAGAAGATATCCGGCCCGTTGGGGGTGGACTTGATGTACCCGAAGCGGTCAATGACTTTTTCCCGAGCATCCTTGTCCATCCGCTCAAACTTGGCGGGGTTGGACTGGAAGAATTCCACGATCTGCTTGAGCCCGTTACGGATTTCAGATGCCCCAGCACCACCCCGCATTTTGAGATGAGCTTTCATGCAGGTGACAGCCGCCTTTTCCGGTTCATCAATGGGCCAAGGCAGGATACCCGCTTCAATGGCAATCCGCCCGGCGGCGGCGAGAAGAGCAAAGCGCCTGCACACCCGCATGAACTGGCCTTCCGATCCCTTTGGGAGATGTTTGTCGACGAACTCCTGAATATACTTCTGAAGTCGATCCGTGACGTCGGCCTTGTTTTTGACAAGGTATTCGATGAAAGCCCTAAACGCCGTGCCATATTGTTCCTTGCATAACTTGGAGAGGGCTTGGGCAAAAGCCGCAGGGGTGGAGTAGCCGTGAATGTATTCAAAAGCCCCCATACCCTTTTCAGCATCAGCTGGGAGGTCGATGCTTCGAATGCCGACTCCGCCTTTGGGTCTTTTGCCCGAATCTTCGAACATCTTCTGTTCCAAGGTCACTTCACCAGTGCTGAGAAAGAAGGTCCGCCATTCGTGAGGTTCCATCGTCACAAGGGCCACGGAGAATCTGGCTTTGCCCTGATTGTTAGATATCTTGTATATGATGAGCGCAACAATCTTCCCATCAACCTGTCCCATTTCATCCAAACAGAGCAGAGCATCACACCTCATCACGGCAAGCCCTTCGATGGCATTTTCCGTGGCCAGCCACTGGTTGGTATATCCTTTGACCGCCTCACTGGTGCTACCACCGCAAGGGCTGGAAGCAACGTTGAGAATGGTCGTCTTTCCGATGCTGGAAATGCCTACAAGGTGGATCCCACCGGACTCCTCACCGATCAGTTCAAGAAGGGGGGCGGCGAAGGCTGCGCAGAGCGGGCACACCAACCGGCTATTTCCGATGCACATCTTCGCCGGTTCCTGCCATCCTTCGAGGGTTCCCCTCGTGTTGAAAGCGTTTCTTGTGGTGGAAGTGGTCTGAAGAACGACTTCATATTCAATCCCATCGGGGCTGTAAGAGCGGTCAGGCAGTACGTAGGTGTCCCCGTGCCAACCAATACGACCAACGCTCACAACCCTTCTGGTAGGCTGTGCGGCTTCGAGGTATCTCTGGAGGCGGGATTTAGAGAACTTGTGACTTCCTGTCGTCAGTCCGTAATGAGCGAGCAGAGCATAGCAATCAGCTGCCCCCTTGGAAAAGGCATTTGTCGGGAGGTGGAGCGTGTGAATGAAATCGTCGGGAGTCAGGAGCACGATTTCACGTCCCCAGTTCATCTGTCCGAGGCTACGGGACATGGCAGTCACTTTGATGGGCGAACTGACCTTGTGTCTAATCCGATTGCCGTCCTTGTCTTTTTCCACAAAAAAGAGCCCAGTTTCTTTGACCTTGTAGTCGGGCGGCGTTCCTTCGTCATCGTAGAAGGGGGTGTCACTGCTCTTGTCACTATCCGCGTCGCTGCCATACCTTTCTTTGGCTTCCTTGATGAAGTCTTCGAGGCTGACTATCCGGCTGTATATTTCTTTCCGGAACTGTTCGTTAGTCCAGTCGATGAAATCAGCCGCGTCCGCTTTGTCGGGCCAAGCGGCATCGGGAAGAATTATCCCTGCAAGCTCAGCACCGGCCTGCTTCAGAGCTTCGGCCACATCAAGTGCGGCTTTGGCCCCCGCATTGTCCTTGTCAGGCCAGATGAAGACCAGCTTGCCTTTGAGATGGGACCAGTCTGTGTGTTTGACTGCGGATGCTCCCCCTGCCCATGTTGTGGCAAAGAAACAGCCTGCGCCGATTTTGTTGGCGGCATCAGCGGCTTTTTCACCTTCCGTTATCATGATCGGAAGCACTTTGTTGTCGAGCAGTTCCGGGAGACGGTACAAGGGGCGAGGAGCGGGCATAGCCTTTTCACGCCACCCCATGCGTCCATCGGCAAGAAGGCACCAAGCCTTCGGACGGATGACCTTTTTCCCCTCGGCATCTTCCGGATATCGAACAACAAACCCAACCCGTTTGCCTTCTTTGTCCTTGTATACCCAGATCGCTAAGGGGTCCCCGTGCCGCCCTTTGAAAGTCGGAGTGGGCACATCGTCGGGGATGGGAACGATCGGGGTTGGCCCTTTCTTTTTGGGCTTCGCCTTTTCGTTGGTTTGTCCTTCGATGCCAAGCCTGTTTTCAAGTGCAGTGACGGCTTCGCCGTAGCTCATGCTGTGCCTGTTCGCATAGACATGAATAATGTCTGTACCGCTACCGTTCTCATGGTCGATGCAAAGGCCAGTTTCACGGTCGAGCCTGAACGAGCGTCCTTTGTCTACGCCATCTTCATTGGCGCAACGGCATTCCGTGTCCGTGAGTTGGCCGGCCGGAAGAAGTTCTTTGATGATGTCGTCGTTGCCTGCGGTCCTTTGCCGAATGAGGTTAAGATGTTCATTAGACATTATTTACCCCCTTCGCAGACGTTGAGTCTGGAGGCCCACCAGTCCAGAAACGGATCACGTACGACAAGGAGTCGTCTTCCAGAAGTAACGAAACACTTGGCAGGGATTTCCCCCAGACTTTTCAGTTTGCGGATGTAAGACCAGCGGAAGGCCCCACCAAACTTTTCTTCAAGGTAGGCCCCGTCGAAAACGGGAGAGGTTGTGGAGCGAAGCTCCTCAATAATCGGGTTCATATGAACTCCTATGGCTTGAAAGCCAGCGTCATTGCTAGGTTTCGTGAGGAGAAAATTACCGAGAAGCTGGTTGGCAGTTACTGACAAAACTTTTAAATGGCGGGAGCGAAAGCAGTTTTATTTAACTGACACCAAAACTGACACTGTTTATGAAAAAAAGAAAAGGTGGTCACAGCTTTGTTACTGTAACCACCTAATATCCTTGGAGCCAGAAATCGGAATTGAACCGACGACCTACTGATTACGAATCTGTATCCCATGCCGGAGGCAGTCCCCAATAGTCTCCTCTAGCTTTCGCAAAGCAAAAATAAGACATCTTCTGCAACCATACACAATTTTCATACACCCACGCATTACGATAATATATCTTAGTAAACCTTTCCTTAAACATAGTACAAGATACTATAATGTCGAAAGAATATGACATTATTGCCTACGGTGTGCTACATTTTCATGGAGTCCGAAGGCAGGACAGGTAAGGTAGGCCCACCTCCGGTGTGACTGCCTTACGGCCTGCCCCAGCCATTGGGCCGGGGTGACTTATTCGCCTTCGGCTCAACGTAGGAAATAAGAATCAGGAGAGGGCGGATGCCCACCAAGAAATCAGCAGTGAAATTGTATGTGTCCGGAGACGAACACACGGGGATTATTACCAAGGCCTGTCAGTGCGGTTTGTCCGTGTCTGAGTTTGGGAAACGGGTTTGCCTTGGCTATCCCGTGAAAAGCATGATCGATCAGGAAGCTATCAGGGAAGTGGCCAGAGTAGGCGGTAACCTTGGGCGACTCGGTGGCCTTTTGAAAATGTGGCTGATCAATGATGATGAGTACGCCCAGGACGTGCGGGAGCTGCTTGACCAGGTTAAGGAGTGTCAGGCCGAGTTGAGGCAGACGGTGGCCAAGTTATGATAAGCAAGGTCATTTCTAGGAAGCCTGGTAACGATAATTACCGTGGACTGGCCAAGTACATCGCTGACGCCAGCCATGAGGGTGAGAAATGCCTTATGGCGTGGACGGAAGGGTGTTGGGCCGGTGATGATTATGAAATGGCCATAATGGAGATCGAAGCTACCCA
>JAEINO010000119.1 GCA_016342345.1 Pseudodesulfovibrio sp.
GCGGGTTCAACTCCCGCCGCCTCCACCATTTTTATCCTTTGTTTTCAACAACTTGTAAATCTGCCTCATCCTGCACTGGTGGAATACTGGTAGATTTCCACGCCTTTTCCAATCTTCCGCCATCATCCGGGGCTGGTACATGCCGGTAATAATGGTCCACAATCATCCGTGTCGTGGCATGTCCGACCTGTTTCTGAATGTAGGATAGGCGCTCGTTCTCATCCAGAGCATTGGTGATGAACGAAGCCCGTGTGTCCTTGACGCTAATGCGGATGTCGATGTCGGCCTTTTCCAGGGCTGGCTGAATCACGATGTGGTTCAACGTATGCCGATGAATCAACCGACCTTCCGTATTCACGAACACGAAGTTTTCCCCATCGCCTTTCCAAGTCCGTTTCCGTTGCTCCCGTAGTGCCTCGACCACAAATCCAGGCACCTTGACATCCCGGATGGAACTTTCGGTCTTCGGCGTCTTGTAAATGGGCTCGTTTCTGACGAAAACAACATTCCGCTGAACTTTTATGATGCCCTGGGCCAGGTCCACTCGTTTCCATTTCAATCCGGCCGCCTCGGCGATTCGAAGCCCGGAAAAGAACAGGACCACGAACAGAGGTTTCCAGTAATCATCCAAGGCATCCAGAAACCGCCTGACTTCGTCCAGATTCAACGCCACCGCCGGCTTACCCTTGGTCCTTTTAATCGGCTCCACATCCACAAAAGGATTGACCTGGATAATCTTGTGCTTCTTGGCGAACTTCATTACCATCCGCATCGGTGTGAGTACATTCATCTTGGTCTTGCTGCCACAGGTCATCTTGCTGATGAAGACTTCAATTTCCAGGCTCGTAATCGAAGCGATGGGCCTGTTTCCAAAATACGGCAAAATGCGGTTGTTCGTCACCTTCTGGTAGTTATAGAAGGTGGTCTTTTCTATCCGCGTCTTGACGATTTCAGACCACTGCTTGGCCACCTCGCCGAAGACGACCTCATCGGCCAGCGGCATCGCCTCGTGCGGCGTGGGCTGATTGATGTAGCCGTTGCGTCGAATCTGGTCCAAATATTCATCGCGCCTTTTCCTGGCTTCGCCCACCGCTTTGGTTTCCAGTGAAAGCTTGTAGGCCTTTGGCTGCCCACGAACCTTTTTCTGGAAGTACCAGATCCCAGTGGCTTTGTCCTTGTACATGTGGTGGTTTAGATTCTTGGCCATGTCATATCCTCCATGCCTTCTTGGCAGGCGATACGTATGGCTTCACCCTCTTGATTTCGGCCTTCGGTTTTTCACCCCCTTTCTTTCCAATCGTATGCTTATCTCGAAAATTTATGACTTCATCACGATAGAATAGAACCCTCGATGAACCAGGGGCTTGCCAGTAGGAAAGCAGCCCTTGGTCCCGCCAGTTCTTTATCGTGGCCGGTACGACTCTAAAATACTCGGCTACTTCGCTTTGTGTCCATAACTCTTTTCCCCATAATTCTTTTTCCATTCATATACACCCCCTATACTGGCTTGGCTTGCCCTGTGCTGGGCGATTCCAGAGGACGGGGGTAGCCCGCCCATGACAAGCCCGGATGCCGGGATGGCATCCATGCGGCCCTTTCAGGCCTACCAGCAGAGCGAGAGGCGCTTGGCTTCTCGCTTGTGGATACCTCGGCCCCTATGGAAAGGGCTCCGGTATCCACTGATTTTTGTTTTTTCAACTTACCGCTGCTCGGGATACGGGCTAAACGTCCATGCCGTCCTCGGGCGCCTGCTCAATCCCCACTATCTTTTTAATGCCTTCCTTCCACTTGATTTTCGGATGGTCCTTAAACTGCTGGTACACCTCAATGACCCTGTCGTCGCACTGACGGGCCTCGATGTCTGCGAATGCCTTTCGGGTTTCATCATCCAACATCCGGGCATTCCTGCGAGTATGATTCATCTTGCCTATCCATATGGAATCGTTGACAAAGTCTTCGAGGCTGGCCACCAACTCTCCGACCCGTTCGATGTCCAGCATGGGTTCGATGCTGACCGACGTGCCAAAGCCCAAATGATGGGCCAAACGCAGCGCAGACAGCCTTTCAGCGAATGTCGGCGCACCAGGCTCCCAAAAGGACAGGACTTCATCATCCATGGCCCCAATGGTGAATCGGAACAAAATGTTGTCCCGCGCACTGATGAACCGATGACAAAGCACCCCGATACATTGAATCCGGGGCTTGGATACAATGAGAAGCTCGTTGCCCGCATCCAGCAGATTTCCAATAACCTGAATGCCTGCGCCAAGGTTGTTCGGGGTGATGTCGTGCGATGACGGAATCATCACCCTGCCGTCGTACCTTTTATGGCGCTTGTTGACATCCTTCTCACGGATATGTTCCTCCGGCCATTGCTCCGGCTCCAAACGACCGAACCGTACCGCCATGTCTCTCGCATAGCAGTACCAGCAGTTGTTGGAACATCCCGTACAGAAATTCACACTGTGCTTTGCCCATTCTTTCGTTCCTCGTTTTTTGCCATTCATCTTTACTACCTCCTTGTTTTAAGTGCCCCGGAATTGGGGCTGGACCCCGGAATTGGGGCCTTGTGCCGCCCAAGGAGTACGGCGGCGTTTTGCCAGATTTACGAGTTGGCCTCGGTACGTTGCGGATGGCTTTAAAATCTGGGCTCGAAGCCCGTCACCTTCCAGTATTCCTTTGTCATCACCTCCTTTGTGAATGCTGCGTGCTGTTTGGCTACAATTACGCTGTCGTGAACGGACAGCCCCAGAATGCCCTTGTCCATCAACCAGACAAGGATGGCATTCATGATTTCCGAGTCGATGTTTTGGAGGGTCACCCCGACGTCTGAAAACAGATGGTGAGCGATGGCCGGGTGCGCCTCTCTGAACTTCATTACAAGTGTTTTTATGGGCTCATGCCGCCGTGGTGCCCGTAATCCCCGGTCGCGCAATTCGCTCTGTATGGCCCCACGCGCCTTCCTCTCGCTTTCGGCATTGATGGCTATCAACCCTACGGCCTTGTAGATTTGGCGCAATTCTGGACCCTCACAGGCGGTGTACGGGTCACCCTGATATTCAATGCCCTCCCGGTGGTAGAGCATCAGAATGTGAAAGGCCGAGAAGTCGATTTCGACGGTCGGCTGACCATCAATCAGGATGTCTTTGCGCATGTACTTGCGGAGCATGCTTTGGTGAAGAGGGCCGTACGCCCGCCCGCCAAATTCCCATGAACCACGATTGAAGATGCGACGTGAGTGCTCATAGCCCAGAACAAACACCACTTTATCAACCCCGAGGTCCCGGAGCCGATACTGCTTTTTCATGACACGCTTTTTCCGTTTCTTCGGTAGCGTGCTGAATTTTTGACTCCGCTTTTCGAGGTCTTGAACGAGGTGATTCCCCGCTGACCATGAATGCCGCAAAACCTTGCGCAGTAAGGGTATGCGCCATTCGGCCTGAGTAATGGAGAGAGGGCTGTCTGCTGGTATCCTATCCAGTAGGGAACGGATTCCGGTAGCCGGATTGGTATGGAACGGCTTCCCGAGGTCAGTGAGGGTTGGTATCGGCGGTTTGAACTTGAACTTGGGGTGCTTGCTGTTCAACTCGACTGCTTCAATCCAGACCTTACCCGCCTTGATATTCCCATAGAGATTCTCAACCAGAAACCGGTTGTCTACGACCGCATCACCATATAGACACACGCTGATTCGATGCTTGCCGGTATATCCGTTGTACCGCTCCAGGTCTTCACGCATCTGTCGGGTCTGTCGGGTCTCCCTATACCCGGTGTCCTGCTTCGCTTTGTTGCGCAAGACGATTATCTCTTCGTCCTCGTCCAGTTCGGGGACCAGCGGGATACTGCTGAACACCAGATACTTATGGCAGAGCGCCCAGAGCCTGTCTGTGCCCCACATGCGTGTTTGTAGGCCGTGCCCCGTAGCCTTGGGGTCGTTATAGAAAGAACTCTGCTCGATGTAGCCCAGCCTCAACAGCGCGTCGATTACAGGGATGAGGCGTTTGTAATTGAAGAACAATTGCCGATAGCGCCGGTCCCGAATGTACCGATTCTTATCCCGCGAGTACCTGACCGGCACATCGAGGTACCAGGCATGGAGCAGGTTTATCAGAACCGTTTTCAGGGCCTCTTTCTGCCGGGACTTGCTGGAAACCTTTATCAACGGCGCGATTATGCGAAACAGGGCGTCGGCCAGAAGCCTCAACCGCACTGATGAGCACCGCACCGCTGTCAAAGGAACCGCATCTTTGAGCCAGTCATTTTTCTTCTTTTCCAAAGTGGTCATAGCGTAATTAAATAGTAATAAAACATATATTTATACTACTATCGAGCACCCCCTTTCTGCTGCTGTTGGTTTTGCCAATAAAAAAAGGCAGCCAATTTTCATGAACACCCCTACCCGAAAAGGGGTGTCACTACTCTTCGACTGCCTTTGGTATCTTACGAAGCCCGGTGGCGTCTTTCAGTGCTAATCGCACTGGCGTCTTTTCGTGCGACTCACGCACTGACGTCATTCAGCACTCACAAATTGTCCACCCAAAATACCACCGTCGGAATCTTTGTCAACAATTTTTTTCTTCACGGATTTTCGATGCCATCATCCCGCTTGGAATGTTCAACCATCTCACGCTCTTTCCGCGCCTGCCGACGCTTTTCATCGCCAATCTCCTCGGCCATGCCACCCAGAAACGCAACGTCTTGCCAATCCAGACCAGCCGGATCGTCGGGCTGCGTGTCGCCAAAGCCATCATCTTGAAAAGGGTCATCGTCAAACGGCTCATCATCCATGAAGCCATCATCCGGTTCAAAATCGCACCTCCGCATCGGTTGTGTGGGCTGGCCCTGCGGCCATGTAGCCATAGCAGGCCAGCCCACCAGGTTTATGCTGTCCCCACGGTATTCCTCGGGGTTATCCATCTTGCCGGTGAGAACCAGATTGAGGACCTTCTCGGTCTCCGCCAGCACTTTGAGACAGGCCGTGTGGGCATTCATGCCGGCCTTGAAGGGTCTTGCCCGGTCAAAAGCCCACCTTATCCCCGACCGAAGCCCCCGCTGTGACGGTTACGCCTCGTA
>JAEINO010000120.1 GCA_016342345.1 Pseudodesulfovibrio sp.
TAACCCCTTGATTTCCTTGGTGGAGCTGAGGGGACTTGAACCCCTGACCCCATGACTGCCAGTCATAGATTTCAATTTCTTCCTACTTTTACCAAATCCTATCTTTCCCTAAAAAACAGTAACTTATAGCTTGACATACTTCTACGGTCTACTGTAAAATACCCTCAAATTGCTTACCCGGTGCTTACCCCATGCTTACCCGGTGCTTACCCGAAAATGGAGGAACCATGGCAAAAATAACCAAAAAACTCGTAGACGCGATCAAGGCCGGTGAATCGGATAAATTCCATTGGGATTCCCAATTGTCTGGTTTCGGTGTCCGTGTGAAGCCGTCCGGCGTGAAATCGTTTTTCGTTCAATTCCGCAATGAGGCCGGGCGATCCAGACGCCTTACCCTGGGACAATACGGCCATTTGACGTGCGAGCAAGCCCGCCAAATGGCCCAGGACCACTTAAGCGCCGTCGCCCATGGGGGAGACCCGGTTGAGCAAAAGCAGCAGGCCCGGAAGGCCATTACCATGGCGGAACTGGCGGAACGCTACCTTCTCGAACACGCCCGCCCGCACAAAAAGCCCGCCAGCATAGCCCAGGATGAACAGATGATCCGGGATTATATCCTTCCGCGCATGGGACACATGCCAGCCAAGGCAATCACAAAAACCGACGCGGCCCGCCTGATCCACTCCTTACGGGAAACCCCGGTTGCGGCGAACCGGACCCGCGCCTTGCTTTCCAAAATGTTCTCCCTTGCAGAGACGTGGGGGATACGCCCGGACGGCTCGAACCCATGCAGGCACGTTCAAAAATTCCGCGAGGTGTCCAAGGAGCGTTATCTTTCCGGCCCGGAGCTGGCCCGCCTGGGAGCGGCCCTGGCCCAGGCAGAGCAGCGACCGAACCCGGAACACCCTTCCGCCATCCTGGCAATACGTCTTTTGCTTTTTACAGGTTGCCGCAAGAATGAGATCCTTTCCTTGCAGTGGGAGCACGTGGACCTTGAACGAGGACTCTTGAACCTTCCCGACTCGAAAACAGGCAAAAAGATCGTTCCCTTGGGAGGCCCTGCCCTGGACCTTTTGAAATCGGCGCCCAGGTTGCAATGGAACCCTTATGTCTGCCACGGAGAGAAACAGGGCGGGCACCTGATCGGTCTTGCCAAAATTTGGCAGCGCATCCGGACGGCGGCGGAAATCACGGACGTGAGGATTCACGATTTAAGGCATGGCTTTGCATCCATGGCGACGGCGCACAATATCGGGCTACCCATTGTTGGGGCGCTCCTGGGGCACACGCGCCCTCAGACCACGGCAAAATACAGCCACCTATCCACGGACCCCCTTTCAGCGGCGGCGGATATGATTTCCCGGAAAATCCAGGAAGCCATGGGAATGCCGGTGGTGTCCGGCAATGTTGTTCAAATGAGAAAAAAATCCGATCAATAACGTGGGGGGGTACAAATGAAAGACGTTGCGAAATCATTATCAAACGTGTTCAAGACTCAAATTAAGGATCAATCCCAATGGAGACAGGGAAAGGCCGGACATAATGGAGGTGTTTGGACTAAAGAGCCTGGGCGATCCTATCTTGAAACAAGGTATAATAGGACTGACCTCGATTCTATTCTTGGTGACCCAAATCATATTTTCAAAAAAACAACTTGTGATTTGGAGGAAAAGCACAAAGTTGAAATCGCACAGGGCAAACTATCGGACGAAGAATTGCGGGCTATCTATACCGAAAGGGAACTATCATTACTTTCTTATGTATGCAAACTATTGGTTATGGTTGAAAAAGCAGGCCAAATGAACGCATTAGGAATTGTTTTCAATAAAATATCAGGCGGACCACGCGGAAAAAAATGGGCGGTAACTTATTTGGAAATTTTGGCAATATCAGAATTCTTTCTCAGAATAACCCAAATTAAAAGGGAGGTTGCCGCCACTGCAATCCGAGAGAAAAACACAAATTGGGAAAAATTTGACTCTGACCTCGAAAAGGTGAAAACAAAAATTAAAAACATTTTCAAGCCCCATATCCAGAAAGAATCGTCTTTATGGGATGTTCTAAGCGACGCATTTGAGATCATTGACGGCCTTGCCAATGAAGTGAAACCAGAAACACCAGCAGCATCATGGGAGCATAGCTTGGAATATGGCATATTGTCAGATGTAACTGACATGCGTACGGGCAGGTTGCAAGTTACAGGAAATAATCCTGCAACAAATACGGTTAAATATTTGGTATGTTTTTTTATCATTGCAGATTTTAAGGTTAATTCAATAACAACGTTGACCGAGTACGTAAAAAAATCATTTACGTTTATAGAAAAAGATCCACCTTCCAATTCGACTATAAGGGATTGTATTCAAAGGATGAAAACGCTGGACCACGAATCTCTAAAAAGAAGTATAATAGAGCGATTCCATTCTTTTCCTATAAGCACCCCCTGGCAAGAATAACCCGCTCCAACACCACCCACAATTATCAACCCTACATTTAGGGGTATCCCTTTAAACCCTATTTGTCAAAATATACAATCAGGGTCTTTTCAGTCGACCCTAATTGTATATTTTATCAATTATTACAGATAGTTATGTTTGACAGCACCCCCATCTTAGGATACTGTATTCTCCATAGCACGGGCAAATTTGCCTGATTATGAATCATGCGAAAAGGAGAAGACACCTTGAACGAAGCAGCCCTGTTAAACCAAGAACAAACCGCGCAGTTTTTAAACATTTCACCCCGAACCCTGGAAAAATGGCGTTGGGAAGGCACAGGCCCCCGATTCTGTAAAATCGGACGCCGGGCAATGTATCGGCCCGTAGACCTGCAAAGCTATGTGGATTCCCAAATCCGCAAAAGCACCAGCGACCCCGGCCCTGTGAGCCAAGCAGCATAAGGGGGCGACCATGAAATCTTTCAAGAAATGGCTTTGGGCGCGCTTATTTTACTTGTCGGGAATGGTTCTTACCAGCTTGCCCTATTGCAATGCCACAAGCCGCCTGCTTGACCGGCTTCTTGTCAGGGCGGAAATGGGGGACGAATGATCCAGGCACCAACCATGACAGACCCCGACCGCATCCGGGAGCTTGTGCAAGCCAGGGTTTGCCAGGAGCAGGCCGCACACGGAACCGCGCAGGACGAACCCCGAGGGCTCAAGGGGCAGTTTTCCGAACAGGAAATCATGGGAGCCCTTAGCCAGGGTGAGGACGGGGATGCGGCCTTGTTCGTGGGCCTGCATCGGGACCGCCTTTTGCACGATCACAGCGCCGGGCAGTGGTACGGATGGGCCGGGCACTACTGGCAGCCCGACTTGATAGACGAAGCCATAGCCAGCGTTGAGGCCGTGATTTCTGTCTATCGGGCAGAGGCGCAACGGCAGTCCTGGTTAAAGCACAAAGCGGAAAGCGCCGGACAGAGCGACAGGGGCAAGGCGCACGGAGCCAAGGAAGAGGCCCTTCTCAGGCGTTGCCGCGACCTGCACACTATCCGTAGGAAACAGGCCGTCCTAATCTTGGCCCGATCCGGCAAAGACTCCCTGGGCGATCCTGGGCGGGCATGGGACGCGGACCCGTGGCTAGTGGCTTGCTCAAACGGGGTTATAGACCTTCGGACCGGCAAACTCAGACGGGGCAAACCTTCGGACCGGATCAAGACCCCGTGCCCGACACCCTTCACCGGCCTGGATACGCCCGCGCCTGCCTGGGAAAAATTCCTTGCCGCGACCTTTCAGGATGATTCGGAACTTGTCGCCTATATGGGCCGCCTCTTGGGGTACGGAATCACCGGCAGCACACGCGACCACGTTCACCCGATTTTTTACGGCAAAGGCCGCAATGGCAAGGGAACCCTGCTCGAAACCGTCAAGCATGTTCTTGGGGACCTGGCCTTCAAAACAAAAGCCGAAACCCTGCTTGACCAGGGACCGAAGGCCAGCGGATCGGCGGACGCGGACACCCTGGCATTGAGGGGGAAACGGATTGTATGGGCATCGGAAACCAACGAAGGCCGCAGGATGAACGCGGGCAAGCTGAAAGAACTTTCGGGCGGCGACACATTGAACGCCCGTGGAGTCTATGCCCGGTACGCCGTGGAATTCAAACCCACGCACCTTTTGCTTTTGATGACCAACGAAAAGCCCCACGCGCCAGCCGGTGACTATGCCCTGTGGCAACGATTGCACTTGATTCCATTCAGCATGGCTTTTGTGACGAACCCGGATCCTGAAAAGTCGAACGAGCGAAAGGCAGACCCTGACCTTCCAGAAAAATTGAAGGCGGAAGCATCCGGCATCCTGGCCTGGCTGGTTCGTGGTTGCCTTGCATGGCAGTCAGATGGATTGAACCCGCCCCAAATTATCCGGAGCGCCACGAAGGAATATCAGGCAGGTGAGGACCTTGTCTCTCAGTTCACAGAGGAGCGTTGCACGGTCAGCACACTATCCGAGGTTTCAGCGGGCGACTTGTACCGGGAATACCGTTCTTGGGCAGAGGAAAACGGAATCCGAAGCCTGAGCAATGTCAAATTTGCCGGGCAGCTACAAGAAAGGTTTGACCGGTATAGGGACAAAAAAGGCTATGTTTACATTGGGTTATGTCTAAATGAGTCGTAAAAGGCAAACATATGAGGTGGTGCATATGGTGCAAGAGTGCAAGGTTTTCCCAAAACTCCCCCTAGGGAAGGTAAAAATGAACATATGAAAGTTACCGTAAAACCATACACCCTTACACCCGTTGCACACGAGCAAGGTCTTTTGGGCCTGATCGAGCAAGAGGGGATCACCTTGAAAAAGGAAGCCCACGGGGAATATTCATCCCCCTGCCCGGCTTGTGGTGGCTCGGATCGTTTCCGCGTTTGGCCCGAAAAAGGCCGGTGGTGGTGCCGTGGCTGTGACAAATCCGGGGACGCCATTGAATACCTGAGAGCCTTCAAGGGCCTTTCATATTTTGAGGCATGCCTTGCCTCAGGCAC
>JAEINO010000121.1 GCA_016342345.1 Pseudodesulfovibrio sp.
GAAATCATTGACTTCGAGGCCTTTCTGGAATTAATCCAAAGGCGCACATAAATTTCAACACGATAGAAGGAGATTGGCATGGCTACCAATGTTGTCATTCTGGGTGCCAAGGGCCGTATGGGCGACACCTTGGTTAACATGGCCCTGGCTGATGAGGGACTGAATCTTGTGGGTGTTTGTGAGCGTGAAGGGAATGCTGGCGGATTGGATTATGAATCCTGTATTTCCTCCGATTGTCTGGAAGATCTTTTGCCGAAAGTCCCTGGTGCGGTGATTGTTGATTTTACGTCTCCGAATTCATCGGTGTCTATGGTCGAGATTGCCGCCAAATATGGCAACCCTGTCGTCATAGGTACCACCGGTCTCGACAAGGAACAGCAGACTGTTCTTGGTGAATTTGCCATAAAAACACCGGTTTTTTGGGCTCCCAACATGTCTGTTGGCGTCAATATGCTTCTCAAGATTCTTCCCGAGTTGGTCAAGGCCCTCGGTTCTGATTATGACATGGAAATGGTTGAGACACACCACAAGATGAAAAAGGATTCTCCCAGCGGCACAGCCCTCAAGCTGGCTCAATGTCTGGCAGAAGCTCGCGGGTGGGAATATGATGACGTCAAGAAGCATTGTCGGGATGGAATCATTGGTGAGCGTCCTCACAATGAAATTGGCGTACAAACTTTGCGCGGTGGAGACGTGGTTGGGGATCACACCATGTATTTCTTCGGTCCTGGCGAACGGATTGAAGTGACACATCGGGCTCATTCTCGCGAAACGTTTGCTTCCGGTGCATTGCGTGCAGCCAAGTGGCTGGAGCGGCAGAAACCTGGCAAGCTGTATTCCATGGCAGATATTTTCTAGAATTGTTCAATACGATAAAAAAGGGGATTTCTTGTGAGAGAATTCCCCTTTTTTTGTGGATTACAGTCGACTAGAGAATCGGTGAAAAGAGACGCGCGAATCTGATAAGGGTTTGATAAAATACATTCTTATCGTTGTATTCATTTGTTCCGGTTTCAATGCATCGGGCGAAATCGTCGATGAACATCTGTTTTATTTTCTGGCAGAACGGCTCATTTTCGACGAGCATGGTTATTTCAAAATTGAGTCTGAATGAACGGTTGTCGAGATTGGCTGTGCCGACTCCAGACAGATTGTCATCAACGAGAAAGACTTTTTGATGCAGGAAGCCTTCATTATAGCGGAACACTCGGATGCCGAGTTGCGCGAGTTCCTTAAGGCAGGCGAAGCTGGCTAGATAGACCAGTTTGTGGTCAGGTTTCATGGGGAGCATGATGCGGACATCCACTCCGCGCATGGCAGCCAGTTGCAGGGCTTTCATCACGGAGGTGTCTGGCACGAAGTAGGGGCTTGCGATCCAGAAACG
Organism: Pseudodesulfovibrio sp.; assembly: GCA_016342345.1. Lineage (GTDB taxonomy): Bacteria > Desulfobacterota > Desulfovibrionia > Desulfovibrionales > Desulfovibrionaceae > Pseudodesulfovibrio. The sequence goes on from JAEINO010000121.1 coordinate 1,385, forward strand.
TTTATGGGCGGCATTGATGGCCCGGATGAACATGAGGGTGCAGGATTCCAGCTCATCTTCGGGACCAGTGCCAAGAGCCATGATTTCAGCGGTTCCGGCATGGCTGGGCATGGAAAGATCGAGGTCGAGGATCTCTTGGGCTGCCCAGTACCAATCTTTGCCGAAGCTGACCTGAACTCCCAGCACTGCCGGACCGGATATCCTGACGTGTGTGTCTCTCCATCCCTTGAAATTCTTAGTAATTCCAAGATATTCATCCCCGACGTTGTGGCCGCCGACATATGCAGTGTGGCCGTCTACGACAACTATTTTCCGGTGATTCCTGAAGTTGAGTTGAAAGCGGTTGCCGCGGCCATTGGTCGTGTGGAAGGGGCGGGCGTTGACACCAGCATTACGTAAGGCTTCCCAATATGTTTCCGGGGTGGTGTGGCATCCCACTTCGTCATAAAGGAAGCTGATGCGAACACTCTGATTGGCTTTTTTGATGAGGAGTGTCTGCAATCTTTTGCCAAGGGAATCGTCGTGGACAATATAAAATTGTACAAGGACGTATTTGTCGGCTTTTTCAATGCCCGAGCAGATGGCGTCAAAAGTGGCATTCCCGTCAATCAACAGTTCGATTTCGTTTCCGCCGAGAAAGGGGATTTTCGAGAGTGTTTCAAAGACGCATCGGGGTGCATGCGGTCTTTTTCGTTCGGATATGCTCTTGACCGTGGGAACATCATGTTTGCTGCTGAAAAGTGTGTCGAATTCAGTTTTTCCGGCGCGCATGGCGTCTACGTAACCGAGAAATTTGGTACGCCCGAATATCCAGTACATGGGCAGAGCAAGGAATGGGAAGGTTACCAGCGAAATGGCCCATGCAATTGCCCCCTGTGGTGTCCGGGTTTCGCGGATAGCCACTATGGCGGTAATGATGGCTCCGATTTCAACCGTTGTGTAGAACAGGCTGAAAAGGCCGATGAGAAAAGATGTTTCCATGGATTCCATGCTATTCAAGTTAGCAGAAAATTTATAAAAATGAAATATGTTGTATTGCTTGGGGAGCCGAAATGTGATGAGACATCGCAGTGACAATGAAAACCAGCATACCTGATACGCAAATGAAAAGTTCCAGCCGTCATTCTTTTGTGAGTACGCCCAATCGGACATTGGTCCGGATGGCTTTACCTGTGCTGTTTTCTTTGGTGGCAGAACCGTTGACCGGCCTCGCAGATACTGCCTTTATTGCCCGTTTGCCCGGTTCCGAACCTGTGGCAGCACTTGGTATCGGGACTGTGGCTTTTACTTCGATCTTTTGGGCATTTACTTTTCTTGGTGTTGCTACACAGACCGAAGTTGCACAATCTCTGGGGCGGAATGACAAAAAGCATGCCTTGAAAATTGCATCGCTGGCATCAGCTGTTGCTGCCGTTATCGGCGTTGTTCTCATGCTTGGAGCAATACCTTTTCTCGAATTCCTGGCCACGCTCCTTGGATCTCAGGGGACTGTGACGGAGTTGGCTTGCGAATATATTTTCTTCAGGCTTCTCGGTGCTCCGGCTGTTCTCGTATCTCTCGCATGTTTTGGTGCCTTGCGTGGGGTGCAGGATATGCGGACACCGTTTTATGTGGCCGTGGGCATCAATGTGATCAATGTCCTGCTCGATTGGTTGCTGATTTTTGGGTATGGCCCCATTTTACCTATGGGCGTTGCCGGGGCTGCCATTGCGAGCACAGTTAGTCAGTGGGTAGGCGCATTCTGGTGTCTTGCGGCAATCTGGTATCGGCTTGGGCTGACGTGGAACATGCGTGGTGCAGGAATCGTCAAGCTTTTGAAGATTGGTGGTGACATTTTTATCAGGACTGGAATGGTGCTGATTTTTCTCGTTTTATGCACTCGTGTCGCCAATAGGGTGGGGGCGGATGAAGGTGCTGCCTATCAGGCCATACGCCAATTTTTCATATTTACTGCACTTTTTCTCGATGCTTTTGCCATTACAGGGCAAAGCCTTGTCGGATTTTTTCTGGGAAGCCGGGATATCCTTCAGGCTCGTCGAGTTGCCCGGCTGGTCTGTTTCTGGAGTGTTGGTACAGGTGTTGTCATGTGCATTTCCATGGTGTTGGGTGAAAATTTCATAGCATGGCTTTTGGTGCCAACATCGGCATATGCGGTTTTTGGTCCGGCATGGCTGACCGCTGCGTTCATGCAGCCAATTGGTTCATTGTCCTTTGCTACCGACGGTATACATTGGGGAACCGGGGATTATTGTTATCTTCGTAATGTCATGATTGTGGCATCCATTGTCTGTGGAGTGGGGGTATGGATAATCGGTTTGGTGCATCCACCTCATATTCTTGTTTTTATCTGGCTTGCGACGACACTTTGGATGTTTATTCGGGCTGGGTTCGGACTGGTACGCATCTGGCCCGGTATCGGGGTTGCTCCGCTTGGACGGCGAGTCTGAGTTCCTCTAGGGAAGCGCTGTATAATTGTCCGCTGGCTTCGTTGCTTTAAAAACCTCAAATCCTAGCGTACAGGAAGTACGCGTCGGCCTTGATGTTTTCTTGCGCCTTGCCAGCGAATAATTCTACAGCACTTCCTGAAAATTGAATTAATCAGTACTTCCCTAGAATCGAGTTCTTCATCAACGTTGAAATGCACATCCTGGCTTTCTTCTTGTTATAAAAATACTTCCTTCTTGTTCTGTCTTCATGCCTATGTATGGTGAGAATAAAGGTGGTATTTATTATTTGAGGAGATAAAGGAGGCTGTAATGACCAGACAGGTGTCTTTTTCCAAGATTCGTAATGAGACAATGCATGAGTTCAGGGAGAAAATGAATCAGGCCGAGTCTACGGAAGACGTGAAAAAGTTTTATGCAGATACAATGCAGTCAATGCTCAACAAGATTTTGGGAAGAGACGAATCCGTCAGATACGAGGATGTGTCGTTGAGCCCGTCCTCATCTGATGGCTATGTTGTTGTCGAGACCCTGAGAGATCGTCCATTGTTCAAAAGCGCATGGGGTGAATCTGATTTATCTAATATTATTAATGACTTTACTCAAATAGCTTTAAAAAAATACGTACATCTGCAAAAGAATCCTGAAAAGACCAGATCCAAAATTCATCATGTTGATGGCAAACGGTAGGAGCCTGCCGCTTGTTCTTTTTACATAGCAACAAAGAGGATCATTCTTTTGAGAACTGAATCAAGGGGAAGCTGTTTGACAGGCTGTGATGTGTTTTAGTGTTCTGCGAGATAGTTGAACATGAAAGCGTAGGCATGGCGCATTTCGGTTTCAAGCGTGTCAAGGTGGGTCATGGCTGCAGTCATGTCCTGGGCCTTGGATGCTTTTTCAAGCAACAGGCAACATTCGCGCACGCGTTCGACACCCATGGTTGCCGCTCCGCCCTTGAGGGCGTGGGCCAGATGACGCAAGCGTTCCACATCCTGGAGCTTGAGAGCGTCCTTGATTTCTTGAATGCGTTTGGGTTCCTGTGAAATGAAAACAGTAAACATCCGTTTTATGAACGGTTGCTTGCCTGCCATCGATTCCAGGAATTTGCTAT
>JAEINO010000122.1 GCA_016342345.1 Pseudodesulfovibrio sp.
AAGGATAGGAACTTGCTTTTTGTCAACAAAAGTATAAAAAAAATTCCAACCGCTGAAATATGCACCAAGCCCGGCACGGACACAACATGCTGTGTCCGTGCCGGGCTTGGTCAAAATATCGCTGAAATGAAAAACAGGCACCAGACTGACAGAGTCTAAATAATTCTGAATTTTTAAAAATATTGAGATTATACTGATTTAAGGCGGATTTTAAACATGGCTCACTGACGATTCCAAAGTTCCTTTTGGAAAAACATCAATTTCAATAATCAAAGGCCGGAATCTGGGAGTCTGAATGATCATAAACCAATTCAGGGATATGAACTGAATCAGGTGCTGGAGGATCATGATTGTGTATATCCCAAAGCCCCAGATGTTGCAAAATCATCTCTATGATTTCAATTTCTTCGATAAAGCTGATGACTTTCATTGGCCCCTGACATTTTGGACATATCAAGGGATTTACCTCATACACTTTCTGAATTAACCGAGCCCAATTCTGCCTGAATTCTTTGGAAGACATCTCATTGGTTATGATAGCAGGTATTTCATTGTCAATATTGGCTTTTTTCCTCAACCCTCTGGATTTGTTTGAATAATAACCGTAGTATCTTACAGTCTGCTCATATCTGCCGGGGATGTGAGTTACCAGCCTGGCCAACCAGTCCAGGGCATTGAATGTTTTCCGGGAAGTTCTGTCTTTAGAGGTATAAACCACCTTGGCAATACCGTCAGTTGATTCTTTTGCCGGGACATAGACCATCCTTTCCTGAGAGAAACATGCACGGATAATATATCTGGCCAAATTACCAAGACCTGTTTTATCATCGGGATAGATTCTGTCCCCGATATAAACATGAAACCCCGTATGATACCAGGAAAGCATGTTTTCGATAATAGCATCATTTATTTTCCCCTCTTTTTTAAGCATTTTTAAAACTTCATATTGGAAGGCCTCTTCAAGGTCTTCTACCATAAACCCGGGCGCCATTTTAAAACTGCCGTCATCCAGAAAACAGCCATCTGAAACTATAGCATGGAGATGGGGATTGAAATTTTGAAAATCACCGTAGGTCTGAACTGCTATGCTGGCACCAGGGACAGCATTATCATATGGGACTGCAGATTTTAGATATGCGTTGATCACCTTCCAGGCACATATACTAAGCTTGCCCAATAATTTGCGGTCATATAAAAAATAAATTCGTAATCTTTTGGGAATACTGAAAACCCATTGCCGGTGGGAAACATCTTTTAATACATTCGTGAGCAGCCATTCTCCATATTCAACCACTCTTTTTTGATGACAGGACGGACAAAACTGTCTTCGTTTGCAGGAAAAGGCTAAAAGATACTCATGTCCGCAATCTTCACATCGGACTCGTGCAAATCCAAAATGCAGATCGCCACAGTCAAGATATTTAAAAATAACGGTCATAATATATCGGCGCCAAAAACCATAGCGGGATGCATACCTGTCGTCCCATTTCTGTTCCAGTTCTTCAAAGTGATTTTCAACACATTTATAATATTCGCTAACCTTGGGGTTGCGGGGGTGATATACATCAAGATCATATGTTTTTGATTGTGCCATAGCAGAACCGATAAAGAAGCTATGATTGCGTATATATAAAGATTGGAAATTAAATTTTGTTGTACTATTTAACAGTCTAATGTTGTAAATATGCAACATCGGATGAAAATAATAAACCTTAATTATAGCAGAATGAAAATTAGGGTCGTGGTCCTGAGTGAAACAGATACCTTTGTCGCCGGAACAGGCTCCTGAACATGGTGGACAATCTTGAAACATAGAAACCCGGGGCAGAGCCAAACGGCTTTGCCCCGGGTTTCACACTAGGGTTATTTAAAAAAGGTCAACAGGGCATGTAAATTGGTCAGGGGATGGGGCGGACACCCGGGGATAAAGAGATCCACCGGTAAAATGCTGTCCAGGCCTTCGGCAATTTCGGGGCTTCCCCGGAACGGGCCGCCGGTCAGGGCGCAGCTGCCAACGGCAATCACCACTTTAGGAGAGGCGGTGGCCTCGAATGTCTTGAGCAGCGCGGTTTTCATGTTGTTTGAAACAGGGCCTGTCACAACAATCCCGTCGGCATGCCGGGGGGATGCCACAAAATTGATACCAAAACGGGCAAGGTCGAAAAAAGGGGTGGCCAGAACATTCAAATCCGCTTCGCAGGCGTTACATCCGCCGGCCGATACCTGCCGGAGTTGAAGGGACCTGCCGAACAGCTTTTTAAAATGCTGCCTTGAATGGTCAGCCAGGGCCGGTAGCCCGCCATCGGTCACCAGGTGCTCTTTTTCAGATACGGAGATTTCAAAATCCTGTGTAAAGGAGATGAATCTTCCTTTTGAGATGCGCTCACAGGTGCCACAGAAGACACACCGACCCATGTCGATCAATGTTCCGGAAACATCAATGGCATCCTGGGGGCAGGCTGCGGCGCATTCTGCGATCACTTCAGCGGGGGCCTGTCGGTTTATCCGGGGCCGCCCCCGGTAACGTGGCGGCAGTTGGATCTTTTCATTTGGGTAGCCTGTTGTTTTGTATCCCTGATCGAGTCTGTTTTTTAATATGTTGAACATTATTATCTCTCAAAATTTTGTGTTGAAAGTGTCTCTATTAATGTTGCGATCCTGTCAGCCATTGACGCTTAAACCGTTTTGCTTAGAGATCAACCCCGCAATAGGACAAATTAAAACTCTTGTTGTTAAGGGGAAAATCTGAAATTTCCGTATCCCTCAACGCCATGGACAGGCCGTTCCAGTTGTGAAAAGACGGATCTTTAACCTTATACCGAAGGATGGCACCATCCGCATCGGTAAGGATGCAATGGGACAGCTCGCCCCGCCAGGCTTCGTTCAGGGTGACAACAAAAGAAGACGGCGCCAGAGAAACTTTTCTGTTTTCAATGGAGCGGGTTTCAACAGGATCCCCCAGGAGGGTCGTGATGATATCAAGGGACTGGAGAATTTCTTCCCCCCTCACGGTTGCCCGTGCATGCACATCTCCGGTTCGTTTTGCATTCCCAGGGATATTCAGTTGACCATAATGCCCGGTTGGAAAACAGCGCCTCACATCGTAGGGCAGTCCGCTGGCGCGGCCTGCAGGGCCAACCAGTCCAAGTTTTTCTGCGTCCGCCTGGGTCACAGCGCCACAGTCATCAAAACGGGATTGGACACTGGCGTTGGTCAGTAAAAGATTAATCACGTGCTTGACCTGGGGGGTCAGTTCAAAAATGCGGTCGTTCAGTGTCTTTCGGACACCCTCGGTCAGGGCAAACCGGGTTCCCCCTGGCCGGACCAGGCCCTTGCCGAACCGGTTTCCACAAATCAGAAGCGTCATGTTAAGAAAATCGCCCCTCATGCGGCCGAAGTAATTTGCAGGCGGCAGAAAGGCAACATCACCGCTTAAAGCACCCAGGTCGCCGACGTGGTTGGCGATACGTTCAAGTTCCAGCGCAATGGTCCGGATGATCTGTGCCCCTTCATCAACCTGAAGGGATGACAGCGCCTCAACCGCCTGGGACATGCACAGGCCATAACCGACAGCAGTATCTCCGGCAATGCCTTCGACAATCACGGGCAGGCGTTTTGGATCCACACCCGGCAGCATTTTTTCCACGCCCCGATGCTGGTATCCCAGTTGAATTTCCAGATTCAGCACCCGTTCACCAATACAGTTAAACCGGAAATGCCCGGGCTCGATAACCCCCGCATGAACCGGGCCCACAGCCACTTCATGGATCTCTTCACCATCCACGCCATAGTAATCAATATTCCCTGGAATATCTTGGGTATAGTCATTGCCGAAGACATCCGGCCGGTTCAGGAAATTGGCGTGGTATCGAACCATTTTAAGCCAGGGATGGCCTTCCGGACGGATGGCATACTGCTCGGCAATCTCCCGTTCAAACATGTGGAACGGCTCGCACTGACTGGTCATTGAAGGATAAACATCCGGGGCGTCGCAGGAGGCCACCTTGAGTTTATCTTTCCTTAAAACCGCCATCAGTTTTGTTGCGCCTTTGTCGGAATAGGCAAAATAGTGTACGACCTTTCCTCCGACCCGGACGATACTCAAAGCGTCCCGATAAAATGCATCAAAGGAAAGATGGGGAATCTTTTCTCTTTTTATTGCTTCCCCGTTTGAAATCTGCAGAAAATCTGTTTTCATTAAACACCTCCACCGATGGACATAATCGCTTCCACGATCGTCAAGTACAGGGTCTCCGGCATCCAGAAAGAAAAAACCACGGATGTCAGAAGAAGAACATACTGGGGCCAGAGCATTTTGTTTACCATATGCATTCGATGCTTTCTTTTTGAATCTTCAAAGGAGATGCTCATGATCTGGTTTGCCAGACCCGCAAAAATAACACAGATGGTCCCCATGAAAATAATTGCCCCCACATGGTGACCGTTTCGGAAGGCCCCCATTACAATGAACATTTCTCCAATGAACATTCCAAAGGGAGGGAACCCTGAAATAGCGATAAAGCCTGCAAAAAACGCGACAAAGGTCCTTGGCATGCGGTAAACAAGCCCCCCGATATTTTGAATAATCTTGCACCTGTAACCCAGAAGAATATTGCCCGAGGTTAAAAACAGGGAGGATTTGATCAGGCTGTGATGAATCAGACAGATCATGGCACCGTAAACACCGATGCCGCCGATGCCGGTGCCAAATGCAATAATGCCCATATTCTCAATACTCGAATAGGCCAGAAGTCTTTT
>JAEINO010000123.1 GCA_016342345.1 Pseudodesulfovibrio sp.
CGCTATCCCTATCTGGATCTGCTTGAGCAAATCAATTGAAGCACTGTCTGCCCATTGCCAATCATCCATGAATAGTACCAGGGGGTGTTCGGGCCTGCAGATTACCTTGAGAAAATTTCGGAAAACATCAGCCAGGCGGTGCCTCGCTTCCTGAGGGCTGACATCCTCCAGTGGTGGTTGTGTTCCAAGAAATAATTCAGATTCCGGGACCAGATCAACCAACACCTGGCCCAGGTTGCCAATTGCCTGAAGGATATCAACTTTTAATCGGTTCCGTTGTTTCGAATCATCAGTCTGCAATTCCCTGTAAAGCTCAACCAGCGCCTGTCGAAAAGCCAGGTAGGGGACATTCTGTTGGTATTGCTCGAACTTGCCCCTTACAAAAAAACCGTTTCTATCCTGGACAGGTTTTTGAAGTTCTTGTATCAACGCTGTCTTTCCCACCCCGGAAGAGCCCGGAACCAACAAAACTTGGCCGTGTCCACTGCTTATGTGCTCAAATGATTTAAGCATGGCTCTAATTTCTCGTTCGCGCCCATAAAGCTTATTCAGAATCGTAATGGGATGCTCCACAGGTCTCCTTTTTTATCCCTGTTCCTGCAGGAATAATTTCACCACATGCGGGTCAAAATGAGTTCCAGACTCCGAGCGGATGTGTTCAAGTGCTTTTTCCTTTGTCCAGGCTTTGCGGTAGGGGCGGTCAGAGATCAAGGCATCCCAGACATCCACCACGGCAAAGATGCGCGCTGCCAGAGGGATCTGCTCGCCTTTCAAAGCACGCGGGTAACCGCTGCCATCCCATTTCTCATGATGACAGTAAGGAATGTCAAGTGCATCTTTCAAATAATGAATGGGCGAAATCATCTCGTAAGCAAAGGTTGGATGTTTCTTCATCACCACCCACTCATCGTCCGTCAATGGACCGGGTTTGAGCAGGATGGCATCCGGGACGCCCATCTTGCCGATGTCGTGCAAGAGTGAACCCCAGCGGATCTGCTTTAAAGCATCGTTGGATACATTAAAGAACTCTGCTAATTTGACCGTCATTTCAGTCACCCGTAGTGTATGACCTTCGGTCTCTTTATCACGCAAGTCAAGGGCATGCGACCAGCCTTCGATGGTGGCGTCGTAGGCCAGGCCCAGTTCGATGTTGGAGCGCTGCAGTTCATAAAACAGTTGGTTATTATCAATGGCGACGGCAGCTTGCCCGGCCAGAGTATTGAGGAAATCTAGCCACTCTTCGTCAGGATCGAGCGGGTTGCGATGGAATATCTCCAGAACTCCCTTAACCTGTCCTTTTATGATCAGCGGCACGGCGAAATAAGCCGCGATCTGATCATCTTTCAGCAGTTCAGGCCGGGCGAAGACGGATCCACTGGAAGCCATATCCGGGATCTGGACCATGCGCTGCTCAAGGGCAGCCTGACCAGCCAGGCTCTCGCCAAACCGTAGTGTCGTGTGTTCTCTTACCCGGGTTCGAAAACCGCGCCCGGCTATAAATTCCATGGTCTGCATGCTGGCGTTTACCACCAGCACATCGGCAGCATCCACGTTCAATTGCTCGCAGACATGCTTAAGGATCACATTCAGGCTGAGGCGCAGATCGAAAGATTTAGAGGTGGCATTATCGATCTCTCTCAAAGAGGTGATGTGCTCCAAACGATGCCTGGCCTGTTCACTCACCAGCATGCGGCGGATGGCAATAGCTGCCTGGTCTCCGATGTTGCGAGCCAGGTTTATTTTTTCGAGTGTGAACGGGGAACGTTCATTACCTCGGGCTTCGCCCAGGATGAGCAAACCCAGCGCTGGAGTTGAACTTTGCAGGAGATCACCAGCCTTCATAGGTACCAGACAGACTGATTGAGCAGAATCCAGTTGGAGAGTGGTGCGTTCAATACTGCTGATCTCATTGTTGCTGGCATGCAGGATAACCGGCTCGTTCTTTTCCAGAATGCCTTTTAAGACGGGTAAAGCACTGATCGACTGTGAATTGCTCACAGAAAAATCAAGCTCCATATTCCGGACAGGGTAGATAGCCTGTGAAACCAGTTTTCCATCCGAAATCAGAGCGATGCAGGCAAAGGTGATGTGGATACTCTCCACTGCCTGGCGAACCACAACCGCAATCACATCCTCAAGATCCTCAGATTCCGCCAGGAGGCGTGATAATTTGTAAAGTTCAGAGAGCTCTTTGTTACGAGATTGGATTTCTTCTTCCCACTTTATACGTTCTGTGACATCCTGTTTAATGGCAATAAAATGAGAAATTATGCCATCCGGATTTTTTAGTGGAGTGATGGTCTGTTCTTCTGTGTAAAGACTTCCATCCTTGCGGCGATTGATGAGAGTGTTGAACCAGATTTTTCCTTCCAGGATCGTATCCCACATGTGTTTATAAAAAGCTTGATCGTGTTTGCTAGACTTGACCAATTCGCGTGGATTCTTGCCGATGACCTCTTGGGTGGAATAGCCTGTGAGCGTGGAATAAGCCGGGTTGGTCCACTCAATAGCCCCGTCAATATTTGTGATCATAATGGCGTTGGCTGCTGCGTTGAGGGCTGTACTCTGAAGAAGCAATGACTCTTCTGTACGCTTACGCTCGCTGATGTCCTGTACGATCCCTGAAATGGTTGCAGAGTTACCTGCCTCGTCCAGAGTTACTTCACCTATTTCGGACCACACTACGTGGATAGTTGCATCGGGCCAGATAACCCGATATTCCAGTGAGATAAGCTTATGCTCCTGGACAGCAGATTGGTTTGCCACTTCGAATGAAGCCAGGTCATCAGGGTGAATGGCTCTTTTGATCACCTCGGTCAGGTCACCGCAGAAATTCTCCTTTTGGATGCCAAAGATATGATACATCTCGTCTGACCATTCTATATGGTTGGACATGACATGCCAAACCCAGGAGCCCACCTTAGCCACCCGCTGGGCTTGTTTGAGTTTGACCTCGCTCTCCCTGAGTGCATTTTCGCTTTTCTTTCTGGCTTCGTTCTCTTTTCCTAAATCCTGAAGTAGGTTCAGGGTTGCTGTGTGGTTTAGTTGAATTTGTTTCTCCGCCCGCTTTCGCTCCCGTCGTTCTTCGGCCTGAATGAGTTCACGTTCCACGGCCGGGACCAGGCGCGCCAATTTATCCTTCATCACATAATCATGTGCGCCAGCTTTCATCATGGCCACAGCAGTTTCTTCGCCCATTGTTCCCGACACAACAATAAATGGGATGTCTTGTTTTGTTTCCTGCAAAAGCTTGAGAGTGGCATAGCCATCCATCTCTGGCATGCTGAAATCTGAGATAACGATATCCCAGGGTTGCTTCTCCAGGGCGCGGCGCATTTGTGAGGGGGTTTCAACCTGTTCATACGTAAGGGCGTAGCCCGCTTTTTCCAACATACGTACAATTAACTGTGCATCGCTTTCGGCATCTTCAGCGATTAAAACAGCCAGTGGTTTATCCATGCTCATATCCCTTTGGAGGAGGCAGTCCCGGTACTTTTACGGAGCGGGGCAGGCTCATTCAACACCAGCCAGTACAATTCAAGATGCTCTATAGCCTTGGCAAATTGAGTGAAATCCACGGGTTTACGGATGTAGCTGTTGGCACCCAGGTCATAACTTTGCGACACATCCTGTTCTTCTTTAGAGGTAGTTAGGATCACTACCGGCAGGCGACTGGTGCGTGGGTCAAGGCGGATCTGGCGCAAGACTTCCAGCCCATCTATATAAGGCAATTTGAGATCTAACAACACCAGTGCAGGGATGTCGTTCACATCCCGATCTGTGTATTTTCCATTGGCAAACAAGTAATCCAGCGCTTCCTGCCCATCTTCTGCCACTACCAGCTCATTGGCGACCCGGCTTTTGGAAAGTGCGCGTTGGGTCAGTGCAATGTCGCTGGGATTGTCTTCGACCAAAAGGATGATTTTAGGTTTCATGTGATCTCCTCAAGGGTAAAGTAGAAGGTGGCTCCCTGGTTAATAGCCGCCTCTACCCAAATGCGACCGCCGTGACGGTGTACGATGCGCTGGACTGTCGTAAGTCCAACCCCTGTACCGGGGAAATCGGAAGTTTTGTGCATGCGTTGAAAGGCTCCGAATAGTTTTTTTGCCTGAGCCATGTTGAAACCTGCCCCGTTGTCGCGCACAAAGAATGTGGGTTGACCATCCATCTTGGTTCGTCCGAACTCGATGCGCGCCTGCTGAGTCTTGCCAGTGAATTTGAAGGCGTTATTCAGCAGGTTTGTGAGAGCGATCTCGAGCAATCGCGGGTCGCCCTTTGCAATCAATCCTGGTTGGATGATGATCTCCACCTGCCGCTCTGGTTGTGTTTCCTGCAATTGTGCGATAATAGTCCCCGCCATTGCGCTCAGGTTTACCCTTCCTAAAGTCATCTCGGATCTTGTCAGGCGCGATAGTTGCAAAAGATCGTCAATCAGCTGCCCCATGCGCTGTGTCTCAGAGCGAACACGTTCGAGGTAGGTTTTTGCCTGTCCATTCAGCTGGCTGCCGTAATCTTCCATCAAAGCCAGGCTCCAACCGTCGATGCCGCGCAGCGGGGCGCGCAGGTCGTGCGACACTGAATACGAAAAAGCTTCCAGTTCCTTATTGGCAGATTCAAGTTGGGTGGTGCGCTCCTGAATGCGCTGCTCAAGCTCGGTGTTAAGCGTGATTATCTCCTTTTCA
>JAEINO010000124.1 GCA_016342345.1 Pseudodesulfovibrio sp.
GCTACTGTAACTACCGATATCTACCAATCTCGTCGATACTCCAAATTCAGGAACATCAGCTCGGTGCCTACTATTTTCCTAAACCCTAGCTTGCTGTAATATGCGGCGAGGCGTTTTGTATCTCCACCGTTCTCTGTCTTAAATAGATCAGAAAAACTAGGATAGTCCCCTTTCTTCAGACGGTCGAAGTCAAAAGTTTGAGGACAAGGCTTTAGAATGGCAGCACCACATTTGTCGGCACCAAATGTAAGCAAGAATTCTTTGATCACTGATAAGCCAAGGCCGCTACCGCGCCAATTAGGTGCGATCCCCATGAATGTTACAGCACAAACATTTGGGTTCATGGGAACCTCAATCCATTTATCAACCCCTTCCAGCTTCATAGCGCCATCATGTTCATCGCTTTCAATGTATGGCGCGACATACCCCTCATAGTATTCAAAAGTATGCCCAATGGCATCATACATATCCCATCTGGACCATCCCGCACTTGCCCCGAAAACAACACCTTCCACCACCCCGATTAACTCAGAAGTACCATCATCTTTGGCGTAGTATATCTTTCCCTCTGCCTCCATTACGGCGTCTTCTGAATCAAAGTATTCGAGGTTTCTACGGATCGAAAACTGGAGAAAGCAATCGGATGGGGTAACAATCATATATATTCCTTTGTGAGGATAGTCAGAGACGCACTAGCTATAAGCTCTAGAGGAAGCTATGCGCAACAAAAGTATCGCCAGCCAAAAACACGACATTGCTTGCCCCCCCCGGTTTGTTGTTGGTTAGCAATGTCATTCACACCCACGTTCCAGCTCAACCTCTCTCTCAATCCCAACGATAATCCCTTTTCCTGTAACCTTGACTTCCCGGCCCTCAAATTTACGACCGGCCAGGCCCAGAGCGGCTTGTTTCGCGGCGTTGTGTCCCGCTGTGAAGGATATAGCGTTTTCCGTCTCGCGGATATGCACTCCGGGGGCGAGGGTGTATACGGTGTTGTCATTCTGCCGTCTTCCGGCAAGCATTGTGCCGGTTCCTTGTTGGATAAAATGGGAGCCATATTTTCGGTGGGCCAAGCGTGTTGCTACCTCGCGGCTGCGGGTGTCCCGACTGAAATGAATTTTACCGCCATTGTCCTTGACCATGCCGCCGCTTGGCAGGGTGTAAAGCACGTTGCCACGGTTATCCACGCGGCGGTCTAGGCTATCCATGATGCGTTCAGGGTCGGCTTCCATGTCCATGGATCGGGGCATCATGTCACCCATGGTGCTCCATATATTCATTGCCGCGGTGTTGCCATGCTTCGCCTTATGATGCACGAACCCAGCCCAGCCGATGAACGGTGCTTCTCCACGCAACGTGTTGCGCTGCACCGTAAACTCCGACCGAACTTTTTCCTCTTCGGCAAGCTGCCGGGCCTTGGATGATGAAATCAGCTTCATGGTGTCGCGGGGCAAAAGCTTTGCATCCTGTTTCCACCTCGCTCGTTTGACGCGCCACTTCCGGCGCAGCTCCGCGTAGCGTTTTTCCTGCTCAGTCCGGATTCTATCAAAAGCGGCCTTGCGCTCCGTGGCCGCTTGGCGGTACTCCTTGAAAAGCTCCCTCTTCTCCGGTGTGACCACATCGTCACGTTCAAATATATCCCCATCCTCCCGTTGGGGTTCCCACCGGGTCTTAATCCCACCGGGCGCATAATTACGATCAATATCCTGAGCAAATGCGTATTCGGCACCACGTTTCTCGGCCTGGGCCTTGCTCCATCCCTCTCCCTGAACAACATCGAGCTTCAGGATGCGCTCCATGAACTCGTGGTGCTTCAGCCTCGCCTCGTCTTCCAGGCTGTTCTCCCCTGGGGAGAGTTCTTCAGCCTGCCTCAACCCATTGAAAAAACCATCCCGTGCGACCTGATACATTGCATTGATTCGCTTGCGCTCAATATCAGAGACCATGCGCCACTCCTTGGAGTCCTTAATGGCCGTCTTTCGCTCTTCACCAGTCCGCTCAATAGCGGAAGTGTATTCACCAGCGATGTTGCCCAAAGCCTTCAGATACTCCGACCCCTTGGCCCGAAGTTTTCCACGCTCAAAAATTTCAAGAGCCGTGTCCTTGACCGCCAACTCACGCGCCTTTTTGAGCATGTCCTCGCGTGAATCAGTATAGATGGAAACATGGTGCTTGTTACGCGAGATTCCAACCAGGAACTCGTTGCGAGTCAGAAGCGGCGAGTATGACGGGGCATGATAGATAACGTGCGTGTCAGCACTCTGGCCCTGCGCCTTGTATGTAGACAGGCTGTAGGCATGATCGAAATGCCGGAAGTTTTCACCATTGAATTGTGCGGTAGTTCCGTCTGCCAGCTCCACGGTGTAGTCGGCCCCCTCCAGCTTCGTGATCCGCGCCCTGGTGCCGTTGACAATATCCGCCTGCGGCAGCTTCCGCATAAAGAAGATCTCATCGCCTTCAGCCATCGCACGGATCTGCTTTTCGCCGGTCGGAAGCTCAATGGTCTGCTCATAATCCTGAGTGGTCACAAGCCCTCTAGTCTTGAGCTGCGCCCGAATATGCTCATTGAAAATCAACCGATCCTTGTTCAACGAAGTGATGAGCAAAGGCGGTTGGCCAGTCCTGTCGAAATGGTGCATGTACTCCGTTATTATGCTCCCTACCCTTTCGTCTTTTTTGGGAACAGTAACGACCTGAGAGTCTGGCGCAGCCTCCAAAAGGCCAAGGGCCTCCGTCACGCTGTCGCGCAAGGTCACGGCTTCAACGGCAGTGCGCTCCTGATTACTCTGCTGCCTCCGTATTTGCGACAATCTCAAAGTGGCTGCGCCCTGCTCCTGCCAGCGTTCAAAAGGCTTGCCCGCGCCTACGCCGGGCAACTGCCTTGTATCACCCACAAGCACGATCCTGGCTTTTTCACGAGCGGCAATCCGGCATAGCCTATTGGCGTCCATGCTGCTTGTCATCGAGGCCTCGTCTACCAGCAACATTCCCCGGTTATCGGCAAAGGCAGTTTCGATGTAGGCAGTATCCAGTAGAACCTGCTCATTCATATCTGATTCCAGAGCGAGCTGACGGCGTTCATAATCTATGCAGAACCGGGCAATGGTCATAGACAAGACCCCGGTTTCATCACCAAGCTTCTTGGCGGCAATTCCAGCCGTGGAAAGGCCAACAACATGGCTCATGCCATGAGTGGCCACAACCGCCTTCAGCATGGTCGTCTTGCCAGTTCCGGGGTCGCCCTGGACGCATGTAATAAAGTCCTCAGATGTCAGGATACCAAAGGCGGCAGTTCGCTGTTCACCGACAAATGCAAAATCGAACAATTCACTGGCCTTTGCGTCCAGCTCTTTTGCTATCGCTGCTTTCGCCTGAAGGGAGAAACGGCCCCGGCCTTGGGCAAGATAGATTCGATTATCCACCTCGGCCTGCAACAGGGCCTTCGTTGTATGAACCGGCCTCACCGGATCGCTTCCAGGAACAACCACAAGCCGTATGGCCACATCGGGCCGGTTCATGAAAACAGTGATGGCATTTGCCTTCAAAGGAACTTCCCTCAACAGGGCATAGGTACTTATTTCCTTATGCAGCACGGACTTTTCAAAGAGTCCCAACCGCCCCGTGATTTCATCCAGGGCCGTTTGCAAAAATTTCTCAATGACAAGCGGATCGTTGTAGTCCGGCTTTTCGAGTGCAAACTGTGGGAGTGACGTCTGCCAAGTCTGCATGATACCGCCGACCAATGGTTTCGACTGGAGCACGTCAAGGGCGTCTTTATCCCCTCCTGCTGCCCGCTGCCGGAGAAACGTATTCCAGTTTGTCGTGGCCTTGTCTGTGACGCGAGGCGCGTTCATGGCGGTGGTGAATTCCACAAACAAGGCGTCTGTCTTGGAATGGTGCTGAAGGGGCTTTCTGTCGTACCTATCCCGCACGACTATCTTGTCCAGATTCACAGGCTGACAATACTTGCCAAGCTTCTTTTCAAGCGCACTTTTTGAAAATTCCCGCCCAAGGCCACTTGCCTTGACCGCATGGCGGCCATGCCGATCCTTGAACACACACCCATTGCCACGCGTGCTCACTTCAAGCCCTATCTCGGCCAGGATCTCCTGAAATTTCTGCCAATCGCCGGCACGCTGCAAAGCCGTGGTGATCAGATCCTTCCGCTCCTTCACATACGAATCAAGGGATTGCTGGCCAGAATGCGCTTCGTAGGTGTCAGCCCGATCATTATCCCGCTTGGGTTCGATGTCCTGTTGAATCTCCCGGCCATTGTCTATGGCCAGTCCGTACTTCCTTTCCAGTTCCCGACACACTTTATCGCGTTTCCAGTAGTCCCGAAACGGCTCATGCCTGGTCAGTCGCTCCGGATGAATCATGTTGTAGGCAACATGCATGTGAATGTTGTTGGTGTTCTTGTGGACTCCGCAATGCCGCTGGTGCTCCTCGAACCCCAAAGCCTTGGCAAACTCCTTCTCGATTTCCTTCAGGACATCATCCGTCAGCTTGTCCTCGTCTTCCGGTCGGAAGGAAATCATCATGTGATAAGTCTTGGCCTTCCTGGTCCTCTGATTGAGAGCCTGGGTAGCTTCGATCTCCATTATGGCCATTTCATAATCATCACCGGCCCAACACCCTTCCGTCCACGCCATAAGGCA
>JAEINO010000022.1 GCA_016342345.1 Pseudodesulfovibrio sp.
AAAGCCGCGCAGCAGGAACATCGCAACCTCGTACGGGAACGGTACGAATTACTGATGCGAAAGCTGGGCCATGAATCCCTTGCACACTGCGAAGCCAACCTGACGGCTCACTAGTCACGCCAAAAGGTACTTGACCCATGCTTGAATCGACTCATTTTTTTGTTTTCTGTTTGTGGCTTGTCGGCGGATTCGTCTCCGGTGTCAGCGGCATTGGCGGTGCCATGGTCGCAGTTCCAATCGCAGCCCTGTTCATCCCCATGCACGAACTCATCCCGCTCAGTTGCATCCTGAATGTTGTCATGGACGGCTGCATCGCCTGCATGCATTTCCGCCACTGCCAAGTGTCTGCTCTCTGGCCAATGCTCGCAGGTTCCCTGCCCGGCGCGCTTGTCGGCCTGTATATCCTTCAATTCGTCTCCGGGGCCGTGCTGCAAGGTGGTGTTGGAGCACTCCTGCTCTACTACATCTATTGGCAGCGCACGTTTCGCGTCAAAGAGAAACACAATGAATCATGGTCGCACGGCAGCGCAGCCGGATTCGGCGCAGGTCTTCTGGGGACAGCCATCTCCTTTGATGGACCACCTGTCGGCGCATATGGTCTGTATGTCGGCTGGTCCCCCCGCGTCTTTCTGGGGACCCTCGGCGTCTTCTTCGTGATCCGGGGTAGCATGACCTGCGCCCTTCAGGCCGGTGCAGGACTCTACACCCCGGCAGTGCTCGATTATGCGTTGTACGGCATACCCGCCACCATGCTGGGAACCCTCTGCGCATTTCCCGTTGTCAAACACATCAATCAGGACATGTTTCAACGCGTGCTGCTGGTTATCATCGCACTGGCCGGGCTTATGTGTCTGGGACGTTCTGCACTGTAATTCGACACAAAAATCTTTGGCTCCTACAGTCACGAAATCCAAATTCAAAAACAACGGCACGTCCGACACATTTCAATAATACGTCGGCCGTGCCGCCTTACATAAAACAATCAATTTTAACATATCAGCAACTTAAAAATACAAAAAAACAATCACCATTCCACAACTACGCCAACAGCCATGAAACACACTGAGCCCGCAATGCTTACTCATCTTCAATCCCAAGCTGCTTGATCTTGTATCGTAACCCGGCACCGGTAATCTGCAAAATTCGGGCAGCCTTGGCCACGTTGCCGCCTGTCAAGCGCACTACGTTGCGGATGCAGTCAGCTTCATATTTCTGCACACAGGTTTTGAGTGGCACCACGCTATTTCTTTTCACCATCCGATAATCAAAATAATTCTGCCCCAGCAGGGAACTCTCCAGGGCTTCCTGTTGTGATACCTCCGTCGAGCTGACCTGACGGGAAATGCCAGCCTCGAAGGATTCACGAAAATGACGCGGCAGACAGGTACGATCAATAGAGGATCGATCACCGAGCAAAGCAAGGCTACCCTCGATAACATGCAGCAATTCACGGACATTGCCCGGCCAGTGGTACTCGGAAAACATCTGAATAACATCAGGATCGATGTCCACCGGTCTGGAATCCTTATTCTGAACGGAAGACTCGATAAAAGAACTCGCCAACACCGGAATATCCTTTTTGCGCTCGCGCAAAGGCGGCACGGCAAGCCCCACCACGGCAAGACGATAGAATAGGTCGCTTCGGAGAAGCCCCAGCCCAACGGCATTGAGAGGTGCTTCATTCAGGATACTGATGACCCGGACGTCAATGGGGATTTCCTTGAGTGAACCAAGACGACGCACCCGCTTTTCCTGAAGGACGCGCAACAACTTCGCCTGAAGTCCCAGCGGCATGGAATTGAGTTCGTCCAAAAGCAGCGTGCCACCATCGGCCTCCTCAAAAAGCCCCGGTTTGTCAGGCGCATCGGTGTAAGCCCCCTTGGTCGTGCCAAACAGGATTGCTTCCAACAGATTCTCAGGAATGGCAGCACAATTTTCAGCGATAAAAGGCTTGTTGTCCCTGTCACTTTCGGCATGAATGGCTTGAGCGAACATCTCCTTGCCGGTGCCGCTTTCTCCCCAGATCATCACGTGCGAAGGCGACTTGGCAGCAATACGGGCCTCGCTCAACACCTCAAGCAGGGATTCATCATCACCCACAAGACTGTCGAACGTATAATACCCGGAAGACTTGTTCACGGTGGATACAGGCTTCCTTGAACGGGGTTTGCTGTCCTTGAGGGGAGATGATCCGGTCCAGATAATAAAGGCGATAACACCATCTTTTTTGCCGTGATCGTACAGCGGGAAAAAATCAGTTACCGTACTGGCAAGATAGTTGTTTGTCGTCATGTAGAAATAGGATTTTTTCAGAATCGGTTCACTTTTCCGCAGGCATTCGATGGTCGGGATGCACGTCAATTCATACGGTACATACAACTTGGTAATGTGTTGCCCTTCTACATGTATACGGCTGAAACCATCGGCGCGACGCTGAATCGGATTCATGTATTCACAGATACCTTCGGCATTCACCACGGCAACGCCAACGCCCATATCGTCCCAGATAGCAGTCATTTCTGGAGCCAGCACGCTTTTACGACTGACATTGAAAAACTTATCCTTGGTAAAATACAAATTTCACAACCTCAATGTTTGCGGGTCACGAACAGCCTGTATCCCTCACGGCAAGTGACCTTCTTCGCAGATAGACTGAAAAGTTTTTTTTAGCAAAGGAAAAATTTCTTTCGCAATTAAAAATTTTTACTCTTCTGACACCCCCTCAGTCGCGCCGCACGGTCTAAACATAAAAAGTAATAATTCCATATAAATACAACAGCAATCCACTCCAAAAAAAAATCTGGCACACCCTGTGCTAGTGACGAAAAGAACAAGCGAACGAACACAACTCTTAATCTACCTTCAGCATAAAATTCTCACAAGAACAGGAGATAGAAATGACGACCCTTTCTACGACAAAAGAATCCGAAACCCAGGGTGCTGTCACCAAGGGCTATGGCATTAACTGGGATACCGCAGAGTCGCGAGTCAAAGAGCTCAAGGACTTCTTGATGTCCGCCCCGCAGGTGATGGACCCCGAGCGTCTGCAATTCCTGAATGAAGTATATGATAAATACCAGGGCGAATCCGTTGTCTATATCCGCGCCAAACTGTTTGAACGAGTTCTGACCCAGAAAAAAATATTCCTCGACGGCAACCCGATCCTCGGTACCCTGACTGGCGTTCGTGCAGGCGTGTATGCCTATCCCGAATGGAACGTCGCCTGGATCAAGGAAGAAATGCAGATGGCCAAGATGGCCTCCCTCGGCGAAATGAAAATTCCGGCCGAAACACAGGAACTGCTGGAAAAAACCTACAAACTTTGGAAAGGCCGCACCTGCATCGACCAGAACAACAAGCTGTTCAAAGAAAAATACGGCATCAATCCCAAGCAGTTCGCCAAGGCGGGCATGTACTATGAGAACGTCTCTGTTGCCAGCGGTTCCGGCATCGCTGACTACGGTCTGGTCCTGAACAAGGGTTTGCGCTGGCTCATCAACGACGTCAAACAACGCTTCGAGAACTGCCCCACGACTCTGGAGAACAAGGAAAAGCACGATCTGTATCGCTCCATGCTGGTCACCTTTGATGCAGTCATCGCCCATTCCCATCGCTACGCAGACCTGGCCGAAAAGACCGCCCTTGAAGAGACCGACCCCAAGGCCAAGGCCGAGTTGCTGGAAATCGCCGAAATCTGCCGCCGCGTCCCTGAATATCCGGCTCGCAACTTCCGCGAAGCCATCCAGTCCTTCTGGTTCATCCACCTCGCCATCGAAATTGAGCAGATGGCTTGCGCCTGTTCTCCCGGTCGCTACGGTCAATACATGTACCCCTTCTTCCAAAAGGACATCGAGGAAGGCAATCTCACCCGCGAGCAGGTGCTGACACTCCTCAAGTTCCAGTGGATCAAACACCTCGAACTGGCCGAATATCAAGGCAACTCCTACGCCCTCACCCTGTCCGGCCACACCGGTCAGAGCATCACCATCGGCGGCGTGGACAAGGACGGCAATGACGCCAGCACCGAGCTGGAAGAACTGCTTCTGGAAACCCAGATCCAGATGAACAACATTCAGCCCACGCTGACCCTGCTCTATCATCCCAAAATGAAGGATTCCTACCTGAAGAAAGTCGTGGAGTGCATCCGCGGCGGCTCAGGACAGCCCCAGATCCTGAACAACAACGCGGTTATCCAGCGCACACTTGCCCGCTTTGCCCAGTACAAAGACGGCATCACCATTGAAGACGCACGCAACTGCGGCAACTACGGCTGTGTTTCCACCGGCGTCTGCGGCAAGGGCAGCTTCATCACTCAGGAAGACCAGCCCTGCATCGCCAAAGTCGTCGAATTAATGTTGAACAACGGCAAATGCCCCGTCACCAAGAAGAACGTTGGCATCGAGTCCGGCGACCCGGCGCAATTCGAGTCCTTCGATGAAGTATATGAAGCCTTCAAGAAGCAACTCAACCATCTCTTCAACATCTCCCGCAAACACTCTGACCTGAGTCAGATGGCCCGCTTGCAGGTTGTTCCAAGCGTTTTCCGCTCGGCAATGTACGATGGTTGCATCGAAAAAGGCGTTTGCGAAGAAGCTGGCGGCACCCGCTACCCGCAAGTCAACCCCATCATGACCGCAGGTATCGACGCTGCCAACTCGCTGCTTGCCATCAAGCATCTGGTCTTCGACACCAAAAAACTGACCATGCAAGAGATGCTGGACGCGCTCAAGTCCAACTTCGAAGGCCGTGAAGACATCCGCAAGATGTGTTTTGAAGCACCCAAGCACGGCAACGACCAGGAAGAAGAACAGAGCTTCGTGCAGCAGTTCTATAGGGATATGGATTCAATTCATCACGCACAGGGCCCGGATTGCTTCGGCTACCGCACCCCGCTGGACGCCTACTCCCTGTCCTACCACAACTACTTCGGCGCACTCATGGGAGCCTTGCCCAACGGTCGCAAGGCTGGAGTTGCCCTGACCGACGGTAGCGTCTCCGCCATGCCCGGAACCGACCATGAAGGCATCACAGCCCTCATCAAGTCAGGCGCGCAAGCCATCGACACCGTCCGCTACGGCGCAAACCACTTCAACGTGAAGTTCTCCCCGTCAGTGCTGGAAGGTCCGCAAGGCGCACGTACTCTGATCGCCCTGATCAAGACCTACTGCGACTTTGGCGGCTCCCACGTCCAGTTCAACTGCGTCAGCTCCGAAACCCTCAAGGATGCACAGGATAATCCACAGGATTACTCAGATCTGATCGTTCGCGTGGCCGGTTTCAGTGCCTACTTCACCCGTCTTGACAAAGGCGTGCAGAACGAAATCATCAAACGCACCGAATACGACTCCTAATAAGTGAACATAGAGCAGGGTGTAAAAATGCCCTTGTGAAAAAGAGGGGGAGCCTCACCCTGCGCCCCCTCTTTTTCCTGAAACCGTCCTTCGGGAATATCCCCGTCACAGCGGGAATAAACCAAAAACATGCCCACGGAGACAACGATGAGCCAGGGAATGATTTACAACATACAGCGCATGTCCATTCATGACGGGCCAGGTCTGCGCACCACTGTTTTTCTAAAGGGATGTCCGCTGCACTGTCTGTGGTGCAGCAACCCTGAATCACAAAAGACCACACCACAAATGATGCTTTTTGAGGACCTCTGCACCGGCTGCGGCACCTGCGCCGATGTCTGCCCGAACGGGGCCGTGATCTCACTGGGCGAAAAGTTTGGTCGAGACATTGAAAAATGTACTGACTGCGGCCTGTGTGCGGAATCCTGCCCTTCCAAAGCTCGCGAGATGTCCGGAAAAATCATGACCGTTGACGAAGTGATGGACATCGTACGCAAGGACTCACTGTTTTACGACAATTCGGACGGCGGCGTGACCTTCGGCGGTGGCGAACCAACATCCGGGGGCGAATTCTTCCTGGACATGGCGCAGGCCGTTCGCGACGAAGGCTACCACGTCACAGTGGACACGTGCGGGTTCTGCCCTGCGGATCGTTTTGACACAACCATCGAACTGGCAGACCTCTTCCTCTTCGACTGCAAGCACATGGACCCGGAGCAGCACAAAAAGCTGACCGGCGTTGACAACACGCTGATCCTGCGCAACATGCATGCGGCCCTCAGTTCCGATACAGAGGTACGAATCCGCATGCCGCTGATGCCGGGCATGAATGATTCCGATGAAAACATCACTGCAATGGCTGATTTTTTCAAGGAATTTGATCGGAATGCAATCGAAATCATGCCATGCCACGCCTTTGGTCGAAACAAATACGCAGCCTTGGGACGAAACTATCTCATGTCAGGTGAGTACACACCGAAACAATTGGATGTTGTTCAAAAACGATTTGTCTCCCACGGCTTCAAGACCACGATCGTCTAAGGTCTGGCACAACGTATTGATGAAAATGAGCCCAGAAAAAGAATATATGGATTCTGCTTGAATGATACGCAGATCATTACACGGGCTGCCCCCCGTCATGGAACAAACCATAACCAAGAGGGAAATTATGTTCACTGTTACTATACCGGAAGAAATGCTTGAAAAGCTCCGGGTCATGCTTGAAGACGAGGATGAAGAAAGCTGCGTCCGACTGCGCGAATACAATGTCGGCGGAGGCTGACACGCGAAAATAGTGCTCGGTCTGAGCATGGACGAACCGGATGAAGATGAAGATATGCAAATTGAGGTGAACGGTGTGCCCTTTATCGCGGAAGAAGACTTCCTGAACAAGCACGGCAAAGAGTTTTCACTGACATTCAGCGATAAAAAGGAAGTGGTACTGACAGCTACGGCATCATGATCGACACGGGTTTTCCAGCCGTAATCATCCGTTATGTAAAAGCATCTGATGAAACACATTTGGAATTCCCCTTCCCCAAAGACGCTTCCATCCACACGCAATCATCTGTCTGTTGTATAGCCCACGAATAAAGGCTTAGAAGAAAACCTTCTAAGCCTTTATTTTGCATATTCAATTTGAACAAGTTGAATTCACAACCTCTTGAATACCAGTAAAACACTGGCTGGAACTCGGTTACTTGATCGGGCCCAAAGTCCCCTTGCCACCGAAAAGGTCGTCCACATACAGGTTGTCACCAGGCTGATCGAAATAGCCATCTATCACCGTCACCACGGGCCCCATTGCCAGCAACTCACTCACAGTAACAAATTCGTATCCCCGCGCCTTCAACTGTGGCACCAACTGCGGCACTAATAGGTGTGTTTTTTGTGGCACTGCATTCGCATGCATCAAAATAATGGCTCCGGGCTGAACCTTATCCAGATTCCACTGCACCAATTGATCCACCGTGCGCTCCAGTTCATCCCGCTCGCCCTCCACTGACCACTGAATCATGGGTAGCCCCATGGACGCCAGGATATCTCCGGTGTCTTCGTTGTTGCGACCATAGGGCAAGCGCACCAGCCGAAGAGAGGGAGGCACTTTGCCCATTTCTCGACCCACGCCGCGCTTTTCAGCCCACGCCTGCATTTCCTCATACAGCAGCTCATACTGAGCCTGGGTCCAGTCCACCTGCTTTCGCACTTCGGTTTCGTCCATCAAGGCAAAATTACCGTGAGTCCAGGCATGATTTCCCACTTCAAAGAGAGGATCGGCCATGAGTTGCATGGCCTTCTCCGGGTGGGTTCGCATCCACTTGCCTCCGGCAAAGAAGGTCGCCTTGACACCCTGGCTTCGCAGATAATTGATGATATCCTTCTGGTAACCAGCCAAGTGGGGAGCTCGTTCGCAAAGATCAAAAGTCAGGGCCATGACCTTGCGATCTCCATCCGGGGCCACCCTCGTTATGATCTGCTGCCGCGCAGGCTGAACCTGAGGTAAAAAGTGAAGAGGCTGGGTGCGCAAAGGAGGACTGAAATCTGGCTCAGGCAGAGTTGCACGGGCCAGATCGCTGTCAGACCCGGCGAGCTGCTCGTCAAACCACAAGGCGTGCAACAGCGTCTGCGAACCAAAGGAATCGGATGCGATGGCGTTTTTTCCACCGTTAGCACCAAGAAAAAATAGAGAAAAAACAAGAATGAAAAATGTAGATCGAAACGCAAACATGAAACAACCTCCGGTCGAACAAACACTGTCCGAATTAAATACATGCCTGCATTTATACTGAGAAAACAGGTGGGTCAATGCGCTGGACTCCAACACGGAAAGAAGACTAGAGCTTCTACAAGATGATTTCAAAAAAGCGATGACGCCAGGCGGGGCACGCCTGGCGTCATACTTGTTTTTGCCCACATTCCGAGGTGATGGGGAGGGCAATTACGGAGGTGAGGTTAAGGGGTTTTTATATTAACGGGCTGTTGCAGCAACAGCACCTGATTTTTTGGAACCAAACTGAATAGAAGTCTCTGGAGCCCAGAGATGACAGACGATGCCACCTACTATAAGAGTCGCGATACATGCGCCAAGGGCTGCATAAATGCCATACTTTTCGCAGACGATGGGAAGCAAAAACGCGCCACTACCAGCACCCACACGACTTACAGCGATGGTCAGGCCAACACCGGAAGCACGCAATTCCGTGGGGAACAGTTCAGGCGGATAGGCAAATTCAAGAACAATGGAAATGGCCAGCACCGTTGAAAATGCGGCAAGGAAAGTCAAAGAAAGCACGCCTGGCATATTGGACCAAACGGTCATGATCGCCAGGATTAAGCCTGCACCATAAAACGTGAACAACAGAAAAGCTCTGCGAGAGATTCTGTCGATGAGCCAGGTGCCGATCAGTACGCCGACTATGGTAAAAGCGTTGTACAACACACCGGACGCATACGGATTATCAATGTTCAGGCTTGTAAGGACGAGTGGCAGGAAAATGCTGATTGCAAAGAACGGCAACACCTGACAAGCGAAAAAGACACAGGATACGATCGTATTGTAACGCAGTTCAGGACTGAACAGACGGAACCAGGAAGCAGACGGAGCTTCCTTCGGGGCAACCGGCAGGCCGTATTCCTTGCCAAGAAACTTGTGAATGTTTTCCAGAGCCTTAGCGACATGTCCATTCTGAGCCAGCCAACTGGGAGATTCAGGAACACCAAAACGAAGAAGCACGGTAATGCCTGCAGGAATGGCAGAGGTACAAAGCACCCAACGCCAGCCATCATCACCAAGTCCGTCCATGAAGAATCCGACTACGTAGGCAATAACATAGCCTACAGTCCAAGAGACAAGAAGCCATGCGAGAAAACCCGAACGTTTCTTGGTAGGCGTCCATTCACTCAACAAGGCGATGCCAACGGTGTAATCAGCACCAACACACATGCCAAGGACAAAACGCAAAGCTGCCAGCACCTGCGGATCGGAAACAAAGAACTGGGCAAGGGACAACAATACAGATGCAAGCATGAGGGTGGCAAAAAAAGGTTTTCTTCCAAAACGGTCAGCCATGGGACCAACAACAAAACTTCCAAGCAGGATTCCGAACAGGGAAGCAGCTCCGAGAACACCAAGCCAGAAGCTGGTCAGTCCCAGAGGGACGGTTGCATAGCTAAGCGCAATACCAACTACGCCGAGAATATATCCATCGGTAATCTGGCCCATGAATGCACCAGCGGCGATTTTACGATGAATTGGAAAAGATGGAGCATCTTCAAAACTTATACCTTGGGGCTGTTGCTTACCACTCATAATTATCACCTTTTGTAGAATTATCCTGATTACAAATTATTTCAAATCCACCAGAGAACATCTCAATTAAAACTACATTTTTTGGTTGTTCAACATGCGCAGCATCTTTTTCCAACAATGCAAAGATGCTGTTATGCATGCAATCAAGCAGACGAGTAAAAATTAATATCCTCCTTCCCCCATAAATCTAAATGTAATAACTTTTAAACGCTTAAACTCTTACTTTCCCGTGGACTGTAACAATGAATAAATCGTTGCTCATATCATCCACAGAAAACGTTTTGACGATCGCAAAACATGCCTACTGATTGTCTCTCCAACGTGAGCAAAGTGAATTATCAATACGCAACTGATCGAGAATACGACCTGAAAAATGCTGCATCATGTCTTCAATCGTCGTTTTATAGTCATAATATGCAGGGCTGAAGGGTGCTATGACAGCACCAGCCTCTGTTACTGTCTGCATATTTCGAAGATGAATCATTGTCAGAGGGGTTTCTCTTGGAACAATCACAAGCTTCTTGCGCTCTTTCAACGTCACATCGGCCGCACGGTGAATGAGATTCACTCCGGCACCGCTGGCAATGGAAGCCAAAGAACTCATTGAACAAGGACAGATGATCATGCCGTCATGCTGCCATGACCCACTGGAGGGGCCTGCAGTCATATCGTTTATGGCATGGACCGTGTGAACATGCTTTGCCAGTGATAAATCGCTGCCACGAAACTCTGACCGCATCACCACTTCGGCCCCTGCCGAAACAATAAGATGAACTTCCAGATCCTTTATCCCGGCATAATGATGCAGGATTCTTTCAGCCAGCGGCATACCACTTGCTCCAGTCACACCAACAACAATACGATGCATATACCCCCCCGTCCAAATCACAGAATCAAACAACAGCAGGAATGAACTCTATGACTTCTTAATCATTGGGAATCCTATTTTGACAACTTGACGCAAATAGCATCCATTTCAATCAGGCATCCGCTGGCAATATTGCTGACTTCCACACAAACGCGAGCTGGGCGATGATCGCCCACAAACTGGCTGTATACTTCATTAAAAGATTCAAAATCATCCCAATTCTTAAGAAAAACAGTAGCCTTTACGATGTCGGTAATCTTCAAACCGGCTTCATCAAGCACGGCACTCAGATTTGCAAACGTCTGGGCAGCCTGCTCAGCAATGTTTGATCCAACAACAGTTCCACTGACGGGATGAAAAGGAACTTGCCCCGAAAGGTAGTATGTATCTCCGGCTTTCACAGCGTGAGAATACGGACCTACTGAGGCACAGGCCTTGGATGCATGAATAAATTCCACAAAAATCTCCTTTTTCTGATTTTGCGCTGTGCAGCATTTCGGTTTTTGGGGCAACCGGCTGATCACTGTCACACCGCATGAGTATGCCGGTATTGAGGCTGACCAACGACAGCAAAGACATGCTGAAGATGAAGGTTGGCTACAGCCGCAATTTCAAGCGAATACGTTTTCAATAAAGCCACGAAAAGAACGACGATCTGGATGAACCAGGAAGGCTGTACACCACGCGCACAACTCTAGCCGGAACAGAATGAGGTCATGCGCTTGTCGCCGAAAAAACACATGTGCCTCTGTAAGAACTTCTGCTAAAGGGGGCACAAAGTACGCCCATAGAGAAATCCCCAGAATGCATAAGGTGCTTGTGGCCGCCTAGAACAAATCACATTTCGGCACGGCCACAAGCCCTATTTTTTATTAGATTTCCTGCTTGGCGCTGAACTCTTCCCAAGCAAGACGAACGCGTGCACCAGCGGTACGGAAAGGATCCGGTGGCAACCAGCTGGGCTTGGCTATGCGACGCAGGAACGTCAGCTCTTCACTCTGAACACCGCTGATCCATTCTGCAATGTAGTGGCCCATCATGCATGTTTTCGCCACGCCAGCACCTTCGCCGCAGGCGGAAGCAAACAAGTTGGACGATTTCTGCATCATCAACGGACGGTAGTTCATGGTCATGTTGATCATGCCACCATAAACGAACTCGAAGTTCACATCGCGAAGATTGGGGAAGCGATTTTCAAACGCCTTGCGCAACTTGGGAATGGACCGTTGAATGCGCTGATGCGATGTGGTGAGTTGCGAGTTGAAGCTGAAGCCGTTACGCACGTAAATGCGCTGATCAGCCGTATAGCGTACCGTGGTTCCGGCAGGATGACCGGCCGTACAACCCCAGGGCTCTACGCCTTCAAAGTCTCTCAGTTCCCTATCTTTCAACTGGCGAGTAAACGCGCCGTAAGAAAGCACAGGGCAGAAGACGTTCTTGACGATGCCAAATTGCTCAATGAAAGGACCGCCGGTCACGATGACATGCCCACCGGAGATGGTTCTGCCGTTCTTCAAGACCACCGACACCTTGCCGCCTTCATCAATTCTCAAGACAGGACATTCTTCAAAGATTTCGACATTGTCAGGCAAAGTGGTAAAAAGACCACGAAGGACATCGGCGGGGTTCACCAACGTTGATCCGGCAGTGTAAAGAGCCTTGGTATAATATTTGGTGCCAAGGCGACGGTTCAACTCTTCGCCTTCGTAGATTTTGTAGGAGACACCCATCTTATCGAGATCGTGCACTTCCGTGTCGATCATTTTGTAACTGCGGGGATGGCAACAGCAAACGTACTTGCCGCTGTCACGCCAGTCCACATCAATGCCGGTGCTCTTGATTGTGTCGCGCATCTTGCCGATGATGGCGGTATTCAGTTTAAAGTACATCTTGTTGTCTTCAAAAGAAGAGCTACCGGTGTCACCAAAGTCATGAGGTACATCGATGATGAATCCGGCATTCTTGCCGCTGTCGTTGTTGCCAATCTTGATGGCCTCGATGACGGCTATCTTCGCTTCAGGGTTCAGTTCAGCAAGACGGCTGGCTGCACCATAACCGCCGTAACCGGCACCAACGATAATATAGTCGTAACTGTCACTCATCTCATCAGGAGACTTGAAATACTTATCCTTGTAAGAAGACATTTCAAGCCAGCTCTGCCCGGTAGTCGTTGGAAATAATTTTACTTCATGCATGATGGTACCCCCATCCATTTACAGGTGAATGCTGTCAAAAGGCAGCTGACAAATAAATTTTGCCAGAACACAACCAGTGGCCACAGATTCGTCCTATTCTACCCGAACCGCTGCGTTGCCACTGTTTTGGCGGTGTTGCAACTGCAAGAGCTGTGGTTCTTGCAGTTGCAGTCGAAAACAAGGCGCAAAACATGAGAACCTTATTTTCCACCGTCCTCTCGACTAGACTTGGGGGTGCAGCACAATGCGCGCATCCGCCACGGCCAGTCCCTTCTCCCATGCAAACACGGGATTCAAATCTACTTCTGCAACTTCCCGCAACTCATTTACCATGTGCGAGATCACACATACGGTCTCCGCCAGTGCCTCCATATCGCAGGGGGCAGCGCCACGAGCTCCTTCAAGCAGCTTGTGGCCCTTGATTTCACGCACCATTTGGCGACATGAAGGCATGTTCACCGGCGCGACACGGAAAGAGATGTCCTTGAGAATTTCCACGAATATTCCGCCAAGGCCAAACATGACTGTAGGGCCGAACGTTGTATCGTGGCTGGCACCGATGATGCACTCCACGCCGCCAGGCAACATGGGGGTCAACATCACACCGAAGATATCGGCGTCGGATTTATAGTTACGACCATTGTCCACGAGCCGCGCAAATGCCTCGCGTGCGGCCTGAGGCGAATCAATGCTCAGTGCAACGCCTCCAGCATCGGTCTTGTGCAGGATGTCGGGAGACACGATTTTCATGACAACCTTGCCGCCAAGAGACTCATATTTCTCAGCCGCTTCATCCACATTTCGTGCAAGAAGGCATTTCTCAAGCGGCAGTCCATAGGCACTCAGTACCTCGCGGGCCTCGGTCTCCACCAAATTGATGCGACCACTCTTGCGCACTGCGTCAAAAATGGCGGCAGTCTTTTCCTTGCGATCAACGGGCAAGACCGGAGCTTCGGACTCGGCCTCTTCCAGCAAAGCCTTGCGGCCTTCGCCGTAGCCCACCAGCGCGCCCATGGTGCGCATGGCTGCTTTCACGGAGTCAAAGACCGGCATTCCATTGTCGCTGATATAGGCAAGGCATTCGGGACGTTGTGGTGCATAGATGGAATGCATGACAACGGGCTTGTCCGAGGCCTGCACCCGTTCGACCATGCTTTTTGCCACATCCATTTCCAGTTCCCGGAATTCTTCTGAAAGGTCGGCGTAACCGCCGTAGAGCCCTACGATCACAACACCATCGACATCGGGATCGTCCAAAAGCACTTCAAGACAGCGGTCAAACACCCACATGTCAGCTTCAGGCGTACCCGCAAGGTCTACAGGGTTCTTGATGGGGCAATGCGGCATCAGAATGGCACTCAACTTTTCCTGAGTGGCCTCCGAAAGGACAGGAGCTTCCAGCTTGAAGCTTTCGGCTGAGTCCGTAGCCATGACGCCATGACCACCGCCATCAGTAAGAATGGCGATACGCTTACCGTTTGCTGGCTTGCACTTGGAAAAGGCTTCGGCAACGTCCAACAGTTCATTGGGGCTGTCAACGCGAATGATACCGGCCTGTTTAAGGGCTGCATCAAATATTTTTTCACTTCCGGCCAGGGAGCCGGTGTGCGATGCAGCCGCACGTGCGCCTGCAGCACTACGACCAATCTTGATGGCAGCAACGGGTTTCTTGACAGCGGTCTCGCGAGCGACTTCGAGGAATTTGCGGCCATCCTCCTCGGATTCAACACGAAGACCTTCCATATAAAGAAGAAGGACCTTGGTGCTCTCGTCCTCTTCGATATATTTCACAAAGTCGTGAAAACGAAGATCCATCTGGTTGCCGATAGTGGCCCAGCAACTGTAACCCAGGTTTCTCGCCTTGGCGTTGAAGTTCAGATCAATGCCGAAGTTTCCACTTTGCAGCACGAGGCTCATGGGACCAGGGGCAAGATCAATGATGCTGGCGTTCATGCTCACGGCTGCACTGTAGGTACCCATGCAGTTCGGACCCTGAATACGCATGCCGCCTTTTCTGGCGATCTCAAGCATCTGGCGTTCTATTTCCTTGCCTTCATCACCAGTTTCACCAAAGCCGGTGGAAACCACGATGGCACTTTTCACACCCTTCTGAACACACTGCTCAATAACAGGAATGATGTGCTTGGGCGCAATAGCAATAATGGCGAGATCGACATCACCTTCCACGGAAAGGATGTCCGGATAGGTCTCGTGTCCAAGGATTTCTCCGCCTGAGCGGGAAATCAAATAGATATCACCTTCATATTTATTCTCGAACAGGCTCTTGGCCGTCCAATATCCGTATTTCTTTGTGTCGCGCGAAGCACCTATCAGTGCGACGCTACGAGGGCGGAACAGAGTCTTCAATTCAGACATTGTTTTCCTCTTGGCTCTTCGGGTTAGTCCGACTCAACGACGCCGATGGCGACATCAGGACATACGATGCGGCACAGACCGCACAAGACACAGTCTTCAGGACGAATCTGCTCAACGATATTATATCCCTGACCATTCAGGGTCTGACCGATGGCAAGGGTGTTCTTGGGACAGGCCTCGACGCACAAACCGCAGGACTTACAGCGCTCACCGCAAATAACGTGCTT
Organism: Pseudodesulfovibrio sp.; assembly: GCA_016342345.1. Classification (GTDB taxonomy): domain Bacteria; phylum Desulfobacterota; class Desulfovibrionia; order Desulfovibrionales; family Desulfovibrionaceae; genus Pseudodesulfovibrio. The sequence goes on from JAEINO010000022.1 coordinate 15,327, forward strand.
TTTATTTTTTGCTTTCATTTTATTACTCCGCAGCGCTGAGATAGAGGGCGCGGCCCTTTTCCAGAGCTTTCAAGTTCATTTCCAGCAGGGCAGGCTTCTTGGCGCCCATGAGATCCCGCAACACTTCTTCCACGGTCGCAAATTCCAGGACCTTGGTTGCTTCCAATACGGCCCCGAGCATAACGATGTTCGCGCATTTAACGGAACCAAGTTCCACGGCTATATCCGAAGCGGGAATCAGGACCTGTTTCACGCCCTCGCGCTCACGTGTTTCAGTGATCAAGGAGCTATTGGCGAGCACAAGGCCACCGACGGCCGAGCCGTCAAGACAGCCTTCATAAATGGTGGGACTAAGAGCGACGCTCACATCGGCATCGTTTTCCACAAGAGGATTTCCGATACGGGAGTCGGACACGACAACGTAACCGGTGGAGTCTCCGCCACGCTGCTCAATACCGTATGTCTGAGTCATCACGACCTGTAATCCCTGCTTCATCGCGCCCTGACAAATCAACTTGGCAAGCAGTGCAGATCCCTGGCCTCCAGAGCCAGAAAAAGTACAATTAGTTCTCATCATTCTGCTCCATCTCGTTTTTGAAGACCTGTGGCTTGAAGTACTCCACCATTTTTTCCTTATTCCACTTGTAGGAATCCGACACGGAGAGCCTGAGGCCCGTCGGACAGGGAACAATAAATTCAACAAAGGAAAAACCGAGACCCTTCATCTGACAATCCAAGGCCTTGCGCACGCTGCTGGCAGCCTTGCGAATGCTCTTGGCGTCATACACGGCTTCACGGGCGACATATTTGGCACCGCGCATGTCTGCCATCATTTCCGGGACACGCAGAGGATAGCCATGCTGATGCACATCACGACCCTTGGGCGTGGTGGATGTGACCTGTCCTTCAAGCGTTGCAGGAGACATCTGGCCGCCTGTCATGCCGAACAGATTGTTATTGATCATGAAGCAGGTAACGGGAATGCCACGGTTGGCTGTGTGCAACAGCTCCGCAAGTCCGATTGCACTGCAATCGCCATCGCCCTGATATGTGTAAACGATGTTCTCCGGCTTCGCGATCTTGTAACCGACAGCTACAGCAGGTGCGCGGCCATGCATGGCTTCAATGGCATCAATTTCCATATAGTGATGAGAAAAACCGCCACAGCCGATACCGACAACGCTGACAGTGCGCTTACGAATGCCGAAGGCCTCGATGGCTTCCGCAACAAGGCGCGTTACAATGCCGTGACCGCAGCCGGGGCAGTAACTAAACTTCTTATCCAGCAACAGTGTTTCGCCATAAATTTTCGCGAGTTCTTGCATATCGTCTATCCTTACAGCAACGTGTTGATTTTAGCGGTCATTTCGGCAAGGGTGCACAGCGGCATGTCACCACCGGTTTTGCCAAGGAAATGAACGGGAAGGCGACCGTTTACTGCCAGACGCACGTCATCAAGCATCTGACCATGGTTCATTTCCACCACCAGCATGGATTTCACGGACTCAGGCAATTTTTCGAATGCCTTGTCCGGGAAAGGCCACAGGGAAATAGGGCGAATCAGGCCGACTTTTTTGCCATCCGCACGCATATTGGACACCAGGTCCTGACCCATGCGACCGTGAATGCCGAATGCCACCAGCACGACATCGGCGTCGTCCACCTGAATCTCTTCCCAGCGTTGTTCTTCTTCCTTGATGCGCTCGTACTTGGCGAGCAGATGATTATTCAGTTCCTCACCCTGAGAGTGAGTGTAACTGCCTGTCAGCAGATAACGTTTGGGATGATCGCCAGTGCCCGTGAAGGCCCAGGAAGATGTGTCGAATTCGGACGCATAATCGTGGGGTTCGGGGAAATTGGCGGATTCCGTCATGGTGCAGGTCACACCGTCAATCACAAACAGCACTGGAGTGCGGTATGTATAGGCCAACTTCACGGCCTCAGGCATGATGTCCACGATCTCCTGACCGCTGGCCGGTGCAAGCACGATGACACGGTAATCGCCGTGACCGCCGCCGCGTGTGGCCTGAAAATAGTTGCTTTGTGCTCCAACGATGTCACCATCACCGGGCCCAACGCGCATGGCGTCGAGCATAATGCAGGGCAATTCTCCACCAGCCATATAGGAAATAGTCTCCTGCATCAGGGACATTCCAGGGCCAGATGTGGATGTTGCACCCAACGTTCCGGTACAGGCGCAACCTGCCAGAGCGTTGGCCACGGCCAGTTCACTTTCCATCTGCACCATACGTCCGCCGTACTGGGGAAGAATGACAGAAGTATGCTTCATGACTTCCGTTGCAGGCGTGATGGGGTAAGCAAAATGATAACGCACCCCGCAACGCACCATTGCCTCAGCAAATGTCTGCGCGTTTTTCAGGAACAAGGTCTCTGATTTCATGTAACTCTCACTTGCAATTGTTTTGAGGTTCGACCGTTTTTTTTCATCAACGGCAAGGCTGTACCGTATTACGTTACGCCGTACCACCATTATGTCCAAAAAAGATTCTTGCCGAGACAAGTCACAATGGACTCCGTACCACATTGTGTTGCGCTGTTCCGAAAAATGTAATTCCGCAAAAACATTTCGTCAAGTGCTTTTTCAACAAACTTGGTCACAACGGCTTTACGGGTATTCCCAACAGCAATAAGGCCAAGGAATCACATTGCTTTAAACAGCCGTAAAATATCGTTAAATTACATTTGCAGCGGAATAATATTCACCCTTCCACAACAGATAATATCCAAAAAAAATTGGACGCGCACCCTGTTTGGAGTCCTCATCGACATCTTCGATTCAATGCGAAAAACCCAATACACAACAAACGCAGTACAGCTGGACATGGCCTAATCAATGAAAATACAAGCCTTAATCAGTCCAACCCGTGACTGCCGTACAAGAAATTCAACCATGAAAAACCCCACTTTCGGGAAAAGTGGGGTTTGTAAGCACTATGAACGGGCTCTTCGAGGCCACCATTTTCAAATTCAAGGCACACAACAAAATCAACCGGAACAAAACACTATAGAAACACAAACAATCTCAAGACAACACACCGAGAACCTCTTGCTGGTGTGCCGAAATCTCTGGAAATCAGAATTACTATGTCCGCTTGACCGGGGGGTAACTACTGGCACCTAAACGCAGCGAGAGCTGTTCTGCCGCCTTGGACAATTCCTGAGTAGCCATTTCGCGCATGCCCTGGACAAAGCGCACGCTCGGCACGGAAACGCCTATGGTCGCGGCAAGATCGTCATTGTGGTCAAACACGGGTACTGCAATGCAGTAAACGCCCTGATAAATTTCTTGATCGTCATATGCAACAACATCTTCACGTGCTTTTTCGATCTTTTTGATAAAGTTGGCCATATCCTCTGCCCCAATCGCCCCATCCGACTCTTTCCGAATATCCTCCAACAGAGAACCGGCCTTCGTTGGCTCCAAAAATGCGAGACACACTTTCCCGGAAGCCGAAAGATAGATTGGAAACGAATGACCAACAATTGAATCCTGACGCAGCATCTTCGTTGTCAATTGCCTGTCGACAACCACCATTTCTGTACCCGAATAAACACAAAGATTGACAGTTTCCCCTATAGCCTTGAGCAGTCTTTTGCAATATGGCCTGGCAACTTCCTGAATGGTCGCATGCTCAGCGATCTGACTTCCCATTGTAAAAAGCTTAAATGTAAGTGCATAAGCACTCTCTTGATCGCTTTGTGAAACATATCCAAGGTCCTGCAACGTAAGCAGGAACCGATGAACCGTTGTTTTGGGAATGCCGACAGCTCTACTCAATTCTGCAAGTTCCCATTTATGCTGCGTCGTCATTTGTTCAAGAACTGAAAACACCTTCACCACAGATCCAATTGTATAATACGAGTCTTTCGCCATATCTTCTCCATTCATATTTTCTCTGCCCTTATCAAGATTGCCGGGTCATCTGCGCTGTTATTATCCAAACAATCCAGACGGCGGGAACCAAGGGCCAGCACATCGACAATCACACTCAATTGACATTCTCTGAGACATATAAAACAGGTAGTCTCAACGAAAAATGGCATCAGGCTTTTGGGAAATCAACCCTAAAGCTCAATACCCATGGCGCACCTGCAACGACGAAACATTCACTCTTCCCGAACAGTGCTGATACTGTTTTTTTACAATCCAAATTCACAAGAAAATTATGACAGAAACAAAAGAACTCGCTTCAAATGCCCCCCTTGCAAACAAGGGGCCACAGCCAAAGCTGGATTCACCGACTCAATTTCGCTGAAAAACAGCACATAACTTTTGCAGAATCAGATTTCTGCCAAAGATTAAAAAAACCGATATTATGACACACTCAAAGTAAATGGAATATATTGATGGTGCCCCTGTCCCTTTATCCAAAAGACATGACATATTCGCAACGCGCCCGCCGACAAGCGCCGGATTGAAACACTCAGAAAGGACTTGCGGTACAACGAGGCCACTTTTCACACTTGAAGATATCAAGACGCTGTAACTTAATTTGGTACGATTGTAAAACCCATTCGGCATTGTACGATATACAACAGAGAACCTATATGCAAATGCAAAATACACATTACTTACCCCCCCCACACGAGTTTACGAAAGGAGGCCCATGGTAAAACTTCCAGACAAAGTTCGATTGTGCTAGCATAAAGGTTGAACAGTTTGTTCTTGAAATGAAACCTGTGGGTAGGTGAAAGTTCTCGCAACGCTTGTACATTTCGCCAAGCAAGGTCTGAAAGAATTCAGCTGGCCGCTTGTTATTGGCATCGGGAAAAGTGGATATGGAGACGGGTTTTATTCCGAGACGGGATAGCTGTCGTGTGTTTGCATCAGGATTGCTAATCCAGTCACGCATGGACGGCAGTGCCGCCAGATGAATAAACACAAGAGAAACAAACTGAGCGCATCGAATAAAAACACGTGCTTTTCACGCACTTGAATGCTGCCGTTCTGCGGCTTCAACAACAAGTCTAGGTATCAACAATAGCAGTTGAGGAAAAATTGCATTACTGTGAGACACGTACAATTCTCCTTTGTTCTGTGCTTGTTATCTACCAATTTCATAACCTTTTTTGAAAAATTTTCGGACGTTTTTTATTGAAGCTTAACCGGACAGGAATAGTTTCAAATACAACTTAATCATTGCGAATCGGCTTAGTTAAAAACCTTGCCAATCGCAGCAAACTAGCGCTGCAATTCAATTGGACGCATTATGGATGTCACTGTCTTTGCCAAAAGGGAAAATCCGCAAAGACATCACCAACCGATACACCGTTTATTGCAACGTTCGACAAAGGACTTATGATATACAAAATCAATCACAGACGTTTGTTATGTTGGAGCATCTTCTCTACATTAATTATAGTGATGCTGATCGGCTGTATGTCGCAAGACGAAAAAAACATGAATACTGAGCAATCATACGTGGACACGATTTTAACTGAACCTGCATATGATAGCGAAGGTTTTGTCGACTACGCTTATGATGGTCATACCTATAAGGTATGGTACGGCAGAATTGGCTCCGGCAGCGCACCACCTGCGTTGGTTCTGCACGGCGGTCCTGGAGGTAATCATCACAATCTTGTAGCGTTTCAGGCATTGAGTGATGAACGCCCTGTAATCTTCTACGATCAGCTGGGATGCGGGAAATCAGAGCGTCCGAACAATCCGTCCTTGTGGACTGCGGAACGATATTTTGATGAAGTGAAAACGGTTCGAGATGGTCTGGGCTTGAAGAAGTATCATTTGATTGGTCATTCATGGGGAACCACTCAGGCTGTTGGATTTGCCGCCAAACACCCCACCGGCATATTGTCTATTTCTCTCCATAGCCCAATACTGAGTTTTCCCTATTATATCACTCATGTTGCCCCGGAACTTAAGCAGGGCTTGAGATGCCTGAACGGAAAAGGCGGACAGGTGATAGACGATTATGAGTTGAGAGGGCTAGGAGCAAAGAACGACTACGACGAAGCGTGCATGGAGTTCACCAAGAAGCATGTTACGCACACATGGCCATTACCTGAAGCAATGAAGAGATTGTCTGCCGCACGGAATGCCGCAATCCACGACACTATGGTTTCCAGTGGCTCGGAATTGAATGTACCGGGAAATATAAAAACGGTCGACGTAACCTTGCAACTGTCCAAGTTGAATATTCCTATCCTTATGACTTGTGGAAGCGACGATCTGTGTACGCCAGCCTATACTAAATGGCAGTCTGGATTTGCCAATAATCCGCAGTATTACATCATACAGGGAAGCGCCCACATGACCCCCGTGGACAGGCCATTGGAACTCCTCGCACGGCAACGGGTATTTTTAAGAGAAGTGGAAAACTTGTAACAACGTCATGCACAGGACGCGGTATGCCGCGCCTGTGACGCGGATTGTTATATGATTTCCGGATAACTCCAGAAGACTTTAGCTTTGACAATAGTCATCGATTAATCCTTTAGGAAAGTACTGATTAATTCAATTTTCAGGAAGTGCTGTAGAATTATTCGCTGGCAAGGCGCAAGAAAACATCAAGGCCGACGCGTACTTCCTGTACGCTAGGATTTGAGGTTTTTAAAGCAACGAAGCCAGCGGACAATTATGCAATGCTTCCTTAGGAAATTTAAGCATTTTGGCAAATTTGGTGTCATGCTGCCTGACATCGGTGCCAACTGTAAGAGCGGAAATACATCCGTCATAATCAGGCAGAGTGTGAAGCTTGATTCCCTCGCGTGTTTATGGAAGGAGGCCCATGGGAAAGCTCCCAGACAACATTTGATCATACTGACATCAAGGCTGAACAGCTTGTTCTTAAAAGGGAACTTGTGGGCAGGTGAAACCATCTTGCAAGGCTTGAAAGAATTCAACTGGCCGCTTGTTATTGGCATCGGGAAAAATGGACCTGGAGACGATTATTATTCCGAAATGGTTTAGTTGTTTGCATCAGGGTTGCGAATTCCGTCACGCATGGAAGGCCGTGCCGCCAGACAAATAAACACAAGAGAAAAACTGAACCCATCGGGTAAAAACACCTACTTTTCAAGCTCTTGAATGCTGCCTTCCTACGACTTCAAAAACATGTCCAGGTCTCAACGACAGCAGTTGGGGAAAAATTGCATTACTGTGAGACTCGTCAAGATTCTCCTTTGTTATGATTTTGTTATCTACCAACTACATACCATTTTCGAAAAGTTTCTGGACGTTTTTATTGAGGCTTACCCAAACAAAAAGGGGGTGAGAGCAATAAAATTAGTGCGACGGACACAGAGGGAAATGTCCGCCGCACCTCTAAGAGTGCTCACTATCATCGTCTAGGGAGCTTGAGAGGCTATAGGTTACTTCATGTCCTCGGCTTTGACCCAGATGACTGCATCCTGACCCAATTCCTTGCCTTTGTATTCCTTTTCAGGACCGACACCGAGAGCAGCAAAGCCCCACCATCCGGCCTTGGGAACGCCAAAGGTGATGTAGCCGTTGACGTCAGAGAAAATGGTCTGGGTGACAAAGGCATCATGGGGATATTCCACTGAAGACTTCGCAGGCATGCTGTTTGTATTCAAGTTGGGCATGTGGCTCATGTATTCCACTTCCACTTCAGCACCGGCAACAGGCTTGCCATCGGACAGGACCTGAGCCTTGAAAACGTTACCAACCCACATGCCGTAGGGCTTGATCAAGGGCACGATTTCGCACGGCAGACCAACGGGATCAGCCCAATTACCAGGGATGCCGCCCACATTGAGGATCAACTTGGTGATCTGCTGCATATACAGATCCTCTTCCTTCTCGAAATAGTAGCCCGGCTTCATGACGAAGACGTAGTCACCCATGGAGCGAATTTCTTTTTTCGGAATCAAGGCGGAAAATGCCGGAGCAGATGCATGGGGGTTGCTCCAGGTAATCTCTTTCAGGTATTTTTTCAGATCCACTTTCTTGGCCGTGGCATCGCCGCGCTGTTTCACGACATAGAATTCCTGGACACCACCCATATCCATCATGTGCCCGGCTTCTGCCGGATGAGAAAACAGGACGCGCACGTCAAGATCTCTGCCCTCGTCCAAAGCGATCTCGGGAGTATACAGGACCATGAAATGAGCAAATGCGGAACTGACGACCGTCAATACGCAAATAGCAGCCAAAAGGGGAATAAAATGTTTCTTCATCAGTTGCTCCTCAAGCTTTGAGATTGAATATTATTCTCATTTAAAAGGTCTAAAATAGCGCAGGACAGCATTACTCACTACCCTGCGCCTAATTACGACCTATTCAACAATATCAGCACCGTTCAATTCGACAGTATGACCTTCACCAGAGTCAAAGATGACAACATAGGCACTGGCGGGCTTGGCAAAAGAGCACTCGCTGTCTTCGTTCATCTTTGTTTCGAGGATGGACGTGCCTTCGCCGTCCTGAATATGCATCTTCACCCCGGAAGCGGAAGATCCGTCAGAGAACCCTCCCTCGCAGGTAATAGTGCCGTCACCATTGTCAAAGCAGCTCATGAGAGGGCTGTGGGCAAAAGCCTGCCCGGCAAAAGCCACCATGGCAGCCAAGGTTAATACAATCATCATTTTTTTCATCACTTACTCCTCCTTAAGAGCAATTTTCTTTGCAAGGGGTTATAATTGCGGCAGAAGCCGCTTTCCTTTCTTCTGGGTTAGGAATCATGGCCATAACCAACGTGGCAAGAACGCACAGTGCGTAGAAGGCCCACATGGCCTGAAAACCCGTCAGCCCAAGTACCGTGGCCCCGGTAAAGACCAAACTGGACACGAAGAGGCCGAGCAGAGTCTGATAGCCGATGGAAAACAACATCCATGAAGTGGAATTGGTTTGACTCCGAACCATAATGGATGTTGGCACGCACGGTGGATACAATGCCATGAAGAGCATGAGAGCCAAAGCATGAAGCGAAGTGAAACCGATCTCCCCTGCCTTCATGCTGTCCTGAACCGACTGGTCAGAACCGTCGATGCCATAGATGGAACCGAGAGTCGCTGCAGAATTCTCCTTGGCCGCAAAAGCGGACAAGAGCGCGATGTTGATACGCCAGTTGAATCCGGCCCATTGAGTGACAGGCTCAAGAGCCTTGCCCATGGAACCAAGGAAACTTGTCTCGAACCGCTCTGCACGGGCTTCACGACGAACCTTCTTGCGGACCTGAATCACTTTCTTGAGCGATTTATTTAGCTTCTTGGCATCCTTGCCCACACGTTTGATGACAGCATAATAAATCGGATTTCCCGCTTGGAATTCTTCATTGATTGCGGCAGACATATTCTTGTCAGTGATCTTACGCTTGGCATTCTTAAGTGCTTCGCCAAACAGGATAATGGGCAACACGTCATGAGATCGAATCACGTCCTTGAACTCGGTCTTGTTCACATCTTTCATGAAAACGGCAACAGCCGTGTCCTGCATGTCTTCATAATAGGCAGTACGACTGCTGGTCAGCCCCGGATAATTAATGAGCACGAAGACCACCACGGCCACGGCAGCGACCACTGTGACTATTTTTTTCATGAACAGCCAGACTCGCTCGATCGCACGTCTGAGTACACCGGTAATGGTCGGGATATGATACGGAGGCATTTCCATTATAAACGGTGCACTAGGTCGCTTCTTCAGCACGGTTATGGACAATATCTTTGCCACAGGCAGAGCCATGAAGAGTGTTACTGTGGCGATGAAAAACATGGCCACCCCGGCAACATCCGGGAAATAGGCACCGATGAGGATGAGATAAAGCGGAACCTTGGCCAAGCAGTTCATCATTGGAACAATCATGATGGTGGCAAGACGCGCCCGCTCGTCCGGGATTGCCTTGGTGGCCATGACGCCGGGGATAGCGCAACCGCCGACGTACACACCACCAAGAATCAAAGGAAGAGTAGACTGCCCGTGCAACCCGAAGCGACGGAACAGGCGATCAAGGATAAAAGCCATGCGCGGCATATATCCACTATCCTCCAACACCGCGATAAGACTGAATAACAAAAAGAAAATGGGCAGGTAGTTGAGAATGGCCGTAAGGGATTTAACCACCCACAAACCAAGAGAACGCAGAAGCGGGTCATTCAGGAATCCGGCTTGAGGCAGGATGTCGGCAAAAAAGCTCTCCAACGCACCCCACAACGGCCAGGCCTGAAGGGCCAACCAGTTGCCGAAAACAATTGAGACCTCATAGAGCACAAACAAAATGGCTATTAGAATGAGCGGACCAAGCACACGGTTGCATACGTACCTATCAGCGAGGTCCGAAAGATTACGCCTCTTTTCTGTTGGTAACGTTACAGTTTCACGCGTGACCTTCGCACAACTGGCGTGACGGGTGAAGGCTATGTGCCGCTCGCAGGCGTTGCCATCCTCATCCTGGAATCTCTGCCGACAGGAGTCGGTACGATCAAGAACACTCTGCGCATCAGGATGCGTTTTCTTGAGCAATTCAGCCGTCTCGGAATCTCCCTCCAGCAGCTTGATGGCAAACCAGCGAACCGGATACAGCACGCTGAGGACAGGGTCCTCGACCAGCAATTCTTCCAATTCTGAAATATAGGCTTCAAGCTTACCATAGTCGATCTTAAAAGACGGCCCGGCATTACCAGCCAAGGAATACACTGCCTCTTTCAAGGCGTCCTTACCTTCCCCCCTCTTGGCCTTGGTTGGAACAACCGGGATGCCGAGAATATCTTGCAGCTTATCAGTATTGATCCGCTGACCGCGACGCTCCGCCACATCCATCATGTTCAAACCAAGAACAGTAGGGACCTCCATCTCAAGGAGTTGAAGTGTAAGGTACAGACTGCGTTTGAGATTGGAAGCGTCGGCAACATCGATAACGACATCAGGACTGTCGCCGAGCAGGAAGTCACGCGCCACACGCTCCTCCAAAGAATAGGACGTGAGGCTATATGTACCGGGAAGATCCACCAACTTCACAGAAGTACCCTTGACACCAAAGGAACCGGTCTTTTTCTCCACTGTCACGCCAGGGTAATTGGCCACATGCTGACGTGCGCCGGTGAGCAAGTTAAAAACAGTGGACTTCCCGGAGTTTGGCTGACCCGCCAAGGCGACGAGCAAATTCCGAGAGCTCATCACGCTTCCACCCTGATATATTCGGCCTCATTATGGCGGATGGAGACGTGATAACCGTCCAACTGAAGTTCCACGGGGTCGACCAGCGGAGCATTACGCACAATCTCGATCTCAGCACCCGGACAAAAACCGAGATCCATAAGACGCTGGCCAAGCGCCCCTTCAGCAGTCATATCCGTCAGAATGCAGCATGCACCTGGCCGGAGTTCATTAAGAGTCATAATTCCCCCTTCAATACTCATTAATAATTCTCTTTTATTGACAAATCATGCCAAGAAAAACGCTCTCGGCAATGCCTCAATCTTTGCCGACAAGAACAGTCAGCACCCATCTCACTTTAGTGAGAGTATCTACCTCGCCCCGAAAAATGATTCCGACAGACTGGAGGGTTTTCCAAGAAGGCATATGCCCCTCCCTTTTTGCGACAAATTAATTGCGATTGAGAATCAATCTCGCTGTGTAAACTATGCTTTGGGATACACAGGGTCAACAAAAAAAGACCGTTGACACGCAGTTTCAACAACGGTGCCCATGCGGCCAGGGGAGACGTCTAAATGAGACTGAGAGTCAACGAAAAATGATTGATTTTAACAGACGAAGAGAATCGAAACTACTTCAGATTATTCAACTCACGGTTTCGAAAGATAGGATTTAACCTTGTCAGGACAAAGGCTCATGGCTGTATCCAGAGCCTCTTGTGGTTTCAACCGGATAATACAAAACTAATCCCCACCAGGAAACTCACTTTGGGGAACCGTAATAGAGGTGTTACCAGTTTTCACGACAATTGAGTCATGATTACAGCGTGCAACCAACTCCTTCAGGTTGATCTTTGTAGCATCCACATCAACACATGCTACAAAGACCGTTTTCTTTTTCCCTCCAGAAAGGTGCTCTCTCCCTTCACTGACCACTATTCCCTCGACTCTCTCGCACGGAAGATAAAGATCGCACGCAAATGTTTCCATAACGCAAACGAGCAAGAACAAGAAAGAAGCAGCCAAACAAGCTAATTTGTTAATCATCCCAGCCCTCATAGATTATGGTGTAGTCGATTTGAATATTATCTAATCCGTGAGCCAGCAACCGAATCATCCAAGTGACAGGTGCATCCTCATCGGCTGCAACGTTGATAATGTGTACAGTCTACGGAGGACAGGCTACATTCTCTTTGGACTAGCCGTTCACTTCGATCCAAACTCCAGTTAAGACTCCACCCCATACCCCCTTCAGCTTGATATGGATGTGCTTTCCTCCCTTAAGCATGTGCCACTCATGGTTAGATAAAGAACCTTTAATATATCGCTTTGTTTTTCGCAAAGGATGCTTCATTATTTCACACTTGCAATTAGGGTGTGGCCACTCCGGCTTTTCCATATACTCTTTTCCTGCCATTGATTGGCATTTCTCACATGCATTCGGCTTGGGATGAACAGTCCAGTCGTAATCCCCTTTAGGGTCAAAATATTTGCCTTGCCCCGACCTTTCGGACTCAGCCTCAGCTTTTTTAATTTTTGTCAAACTCTCCTGAGTGAATACTCCAGCCATGCACTTGGGAGTGCCACAAATAAGCTTGGGGTCCACCCGAATTTCTGCATTGCAGCAGTCGAGCATTGAACATGATTAAATGCGAATGAAATAAAGTCACCGCCGAAAACCGCTTGCGTTTTTTTCGCATAATGCGTTCTTCATACTCTATGACAGGAAAGGAACAGATTCATGTTTAGAGAATACTCCAGAGCTCGAATCGAAAAAGACAAAAACTTTGACGGCAAATTCTATTTTGCGGTCAAGACCACCGGCATTGTGTGCAAGCCGTCCTGCCCCTCGCCTGTCGCCAAGGAGCACAATGTCGAATATTATGAGTCCTTGTATGAAGCATTTGAAAACGGGTACCGCCCCTGCCTGCGATGCAGGCCAGATATTGAACTAGAGTATACCAACGGCAGTATTCAAGGCGTGTCCACCATCAACGCGGCACTAAAAAAAATTCATGACGGCTACCTCAATTACCACTCATTAAGCGAACTAGCTGATGAACTGGTCATCTCCAGTAGACACTTACGCCAACTCTTCGTAAAAAATCTGGGTGCTTCGCCTGTAAAAATAGCACGTTATCACAAGACACTTTTCGCCAGAAAACTGCTTCTTTCATCAGACCAGTCCATAACAGACGTTGCCTTTGCCTCTGGCTTCGGCTCGGTGCGACAGTTTAATGAAGTGTTCAAAGAGATGTTTCACACAACACCAAGCTTCATGAGAAAGAACATGCAACCTGAAGCCAACAAACCGAATCGCACGACATTGCTGCTCAACTACAAGAAACCTTTCGCTTTTTTGCAGATACTGGATTTTCTGCGCATACGTGCCATAAAAGGTGTAGAGCAAGTAACGGACGACAGCTACAGCCGCACCTTCCGTACGCAAAACACCCAAGGTTATTTCACCGTTCAAGATAACCTCAAAGAGTCATCCCTTGAGTTATCAATCGTTTGTGATGACATCAAATGCTTCATGGAAATCCATAATCGAGTTCGCCGCATGTTTGATCTGGACACTGATTTCACTGTCATCAACAAACGATTTTCTAAAGACGTAATTCTATCCAAGGGAATGGAGAACAGGCATGTACCAAGACTTCCCACAGCTTTTAGTCCATATGAATTCGTTATCAGAGCGATCCTGGGCCAACAAATCACCATCAAAGCCGCAACGACATTGGCAGCACGCATATCAAAAGCCGCTGACATCCATACCGATGCAACATTTCCTGAAGGATTGGACTATTTTTTCCCGATCCCGACAGAACTGATCGAAATGGATCTCAACGGACTTGGCATAACAAAAACGCGCCAGCAGACAATTCATACCACTACGCAGGCAGTGATCGACAACACGATCAATCTTACGATGAACCAGACCTTTGATACTTTTCACAAAGAATTTTCCGCTCTCAAGGGTATCGGAAACAGGACGGTCAATTACGTAGCCATGCGCGGACTGGGGATGCTCGACAGTTTCCCAGCCAGCGATCTTGGTGTCATCAAGGCGTTAATGAAAGGCGACAAGAAGCCGACACTTGCCGAGATCATAAAACAAGGGGAAAAATGGCGGCCCTACAGAACCTACGCCACACTCTGCCTCTGGAATTCAATGAAAAAGGACGATGAGCATGCTCCAATATACACGATTCACCACTCGACTCTGGGAAATTATTCTCGTCGGAAATGAGGACGGCCTCACCAATTTGCACATGGTCACAGGCGAGGGCAAACGGCATTTTGAAATATCCGGCACGTGGCATCGCAACGACACCATCTTCAATGAAACCAAGTTGCAGATATTGGAATACATGGAAGGAAAACGCACAAAATTTGACGTTGTCCTCAATCCGCAAGGCACGCTATTTCAACAACAAGTTTGGGCCGCTTTGTGCAACATCCCGTTTGGAGAAGTTCGTACATACAAAGATATTGCAATAGCAATCGGTAACCATAAAGCGGCCCGCGCGGTCGGCATGGCCAATTCCCTCAACCCCATTCCACTAATCGTTCCGTGCCATAGAGTCATAGGCAGCAGCGGCAAACTCACCGGTTTTGCTCATGGATTAAAGGCCAAAGAAGCACTTTTACAGTTTGAAGGAGCACAATAAAGAGGTGGAAGAGGTGGGTGCGGTTTTTGGACAGGTTGTTAAGGTGGAGTTCACCGACGAGAAGGACTTCAAACCATGGCAAAGTTTTTTCCTGCTAAAACATAAATAAAGACCGGAAACAATATCATTTCCGGTCCTGTATACTCTATTTATTTTTATTTTCTCAAACACTAATTACTTGAACTGGTATCAAATATACCGATCTGATTACCCAGACGAACCTTAATCGCATCGGAACTGTATTTTCCGGGTTCAAAAACCAAAATGACCAGAGACCCTCCATAAAGGAAATGTCCCAGTTCATCGCCGCGCTTGATCGCTACCGGACCTTCCGCTTTGAGGAACTTGTCTTCGAACACAACGGACCCAACTGTGCTGAGCCCCACCGGAACAACTCCTACTAGGCCGTATTTTCCGGTATCTATGATAAAATAGCCGCGCGCATAGCTTTCAAACGCACCGAAACTTGCTCCGTGCCCCCCTACATTGCCATCAGTCGAAGCGAATTTAACAAAATCTTCCATACCCACCAATGCTCCGTCCACAAGGCGGGTTTCAATAACCTTGCCGCCGACCGGAGCATGGTAATAGTGGTAAGTATTAGGCATCAAGACACAAGACAAAGCCGTGCCACCTACAAACTTATTCCAATAGCGTGATCCGTACAGCAGTTCCTTAATATTCAGTTCCTGAGTACCTTTGGTCCTAAGCTTAGTGGTTCCGTCTACAATTTTTGCAGGAATGGGATTCACGGTGGCATCGGTCGGTGAGGAAATGATATAATCCCGGTCCGGCATAGTCTGCGGACGAACCTTATTGATATCTTTAAATTTGCGGGAAAAAAATTCATTGTAAGACTTAAACCCGCCGTCAGCGGCCGCGGGATCAGGCAAAACATATTCTTCTTTTTCAATACGGGTATCAGCGAGCCATTTGGCTACATACTTTGTCGAAGCCCTGCTGGATAAGAATTCACCGCGTTCACGCGCAAAACGATCAAAGATCTCGACTCCCGGCGAAGTCTGGAAAGCCACCCTGCCAAATGGATTTTCATACGAAAACAGATCCATCTGCCCGATATATTTAAGTGCGTTATCACTACTTCCCTTTACTTCCGGTAGAAAGGAACTCCACTCCACAAAAAACGGAATCAGGTCGGCAAATGATTTTCCGATCCAGGGATTCCCACCCTTCATGAATCCTTCCGGGACGGGCTGCATATTTTTGAAAGCCTCATCAATATGCACCTTAAAGACCTTATCATTATTATAGGCATCAATAAGATCTGTAATCGATCCTTTACATGGACAATCGTCAGGAATGGATAGTTTCTCGGCTGCTGCAGATCTGATTGGAATGGAAAGGAAAGCCATAAACAAAAATACAAATGCAAGTATACGGAAACTGTTTTTCATAGCTCACTCACTCAGGATAAAAGTTGACTTCAGCCTTAATCAAACAAAAAAGGCATTACAAAAAAAATAAACACAGCGTAACGCTAAATACAAGTATAATCAGAAAAATTTAATAACCCTCAACTACTACTGCCGCAAAAAATGTATTTTTCAAATCAAAAAACAATGCATTTAAACTTGCGTGTATCTATAGCGCGTCATTTATTTTTAACACTTGCGCTTCACCCTCAAATATTACATTTTGACAACCAATATTGATGTTATCGCACTAGCAATTCTGTTAAACAGGACCTAGCACTAACGAAGTTCGAACAGATGGTTTCAATTTCACCCCTCCACACATTACGAGCATAAACGATATTTCTATGAATATAATTACCCTGATGACCCAACTGCGAAAATTCAAGAACGATTCAAAACTTACCTCTCAAAAAGTACAGGATCTGTCTCGTCAAAGATTCACAGCCTTATTGAAAAAAACGTACCACTCATCTGAGTTCTACCGCGATCTCTATAGTTCCCATGGCATCAAACCCAAGGATCTTTCTGACGTTGCTCCTGCGGACCTGCCTATACTTGATAAAACAATGGTAATGGATAATTTTGATTCCTTAATCGCTGACAAATCGATTACTCGCAGAGCAGTAGAAGAATTTATCACCAATGATTTTAACCCTAATCATCGGTTTCAAGGCAATGCGATCATTCACACATCCGGCTCTACAGGAGTCCCTGGAATATTCGTCTATTCAAAAAAGGAATGGGATTTCATTGTCGCCCTTTTGACTGCACGAATTAAACACCCAATGCCTAAGCCTTTTTACCGATTCCGGTTGGCATTTATCGGAGCGACCATCGGACATTTTGCTGGGGCAACACTGACCGCTGGTGCGCCTAAATTCATCTATAAGACAAAGCTGTTCTCAAAGCCGGAAGATACCGAAGGCTTAATAAGGGATATGAATGAATTCCAGCCGGATATTATTTCAGGCTATGCAGGAGTTATTCACCAACTCGCATTAGCACAGCTTGATGGTCGGTTAAATATAAAACCGAAACGGATACAGGCGTCCGGCGAAGCTCTCTCTGACCAGATGCGGCAGACTGTTGATAAAGCATTTAACATTGATGTGGTGAATCTTTATGCGTGTTCAGAGTCCATACTTCTGGGCATCCAAAAAAGTGCTCAAGATCCATTCCTTCTCTTTAACGATTGGCACCACATTGAAGTTGTTGATGAAAACGACAATGTCGTTCCAGAAGGGACTCCCGGCTCTCTGTTGATAACTCCACTCTATCGCTCGCTCCAGCCACTCATCCGGTACCGAATGTCTGACACCGTGACACTCAAGACAACGGACCAACCGTTTATTACGCTTGATACATTTGCCGGTAGAGAAACAGATGCCCTTACTTTTATTGATGATAAAAATGAGAAACATCCAATTCATCCATTTAAATTAGTTGATTTTTTTGCACCAGGTTTAAATAAATTCCAGTTTGAACAAACAGCACCAAACTTTTTACTCGCCCGAATCACCGTTGCCGATGGCTATAGCGACACCAAGCAATTGGCCGAAAAACAGCTGATGGATATTCTCAAGAAAGAACAGCTTGATAGCTTTGTATCTTCAAGTGTTGAAGTTGTGGACTCAATTGGGATGAATCCCAAGACCGGAAAATTCAATCTTATTATTCCATTTAAAGATTAGTTGTACCGAATAACAAAAAATTGATTTGGTGATGATAAAACAGCAACAGACCAGTGAAGCACTCTCCAATGTGCTTCTCCAATTGTATGACATGCCCAAGGAAGCAGACTTTTTTGAACAGGTGCTCCATTTGATGGAAGGACATGTCCCTTTTCAGGTTTCCGGCTATTCCATTATCGACATCAGAGCGAAAGAACTCGACATGAAACTACTTCGGAATCAAGGAGGGAGTATTGTTCCCAATCTGTCCGAGCTTGAAAAGCATGTGCTGAGCCATCCGCTGCGAGATGTTTGTTATGAGAATAGCAAAGGGCCTGTGGTGGGCACAATTGACCTGTTGCCGGAAAAGGAATGGAAGAAAACACCGCTCTATAATGAGGTGCATAAGCAACTCGGTCTGGTTCACGACACCAGCATGCGTTTCTACAGAGGATTCCGATGTGTGAGTTTCGCTTTTTGCGACACGAAACCACTCGCGCAAAATTATTATAATTTCTTAAACCTTATCGCACCACATCTCGCGCCCGCACGCACGACATTTAAACTCCAGAGAAAAGGGCTTCTGGATCACCTTCCAGAAAATGTGGTGATGATCTCGAAAAACAATCATCTGAAGGGACTTTCTCCTTCTGCTGCCGCTCTTTTCAATAAATATTACCCGACAAGAAAACGGGATATACAACAGTTACCAGATAATGTTTGGCGTTGGTTCCGACATGAAACGAATAAAGGAGTGGCAGGACAACCGCTTGTTGTTCGACTTGCTGAAAGTCTACTTTCGCTGAGCTTGCTTCGTACTCCAAGGGGATATTTAATAGTTCTCAATGAATCTGTTGTAGAAGGCCCACGGAATATGCTTTTGCGAATGGGGCTAACCAAACGCGAGTCGGATGTCATCCTTTGGGTATCTCAAGGAAAACAAAACGCTGAGGTAGCGAACCTCTTAAGAATTAGCGCCGGAACAGTCCGCAAGCATATGGAACATATCTTGAGTAAGTTGAAGTGTAAAACACGCGGAGCAGCATCTGAAATTGTGTTACGAAAACTTTCTGAAAGATCTTCAAAAGTATTTCCTCTTTAGTATCTTACCAACATAAAACAATCTTGCGTCCATTGTTCTTTGGGTTCTCCTCCCCCCTTCGAAAATACGCAATTCGGCGTATGTACACCCCAATTAAGCCTGGGTACATTAATGCTCTATTCTAAGTATGTGAATATGCATAAGGACCTTGAAAATATTACCACTCTCGCATTATCAACATGCCAATGTCGTCCAGCAAGGTAAAAGAATATGAAAGTAAATACGCCTCCTACAAATCCGGCTGATGCGGTTATCCCACGTAGTCCCGACTACGATCAAACTACTGACTGGTTGGTTTTACCGGAAAATCCAGACAAGCACCCTGTTGATGTCTTCTGGGTATATCCCACAGTACTGGCCAATGACACCCAGTGGTTGATGGATATTGATGATCCTGAATTGCGCCAAGCCGCGCTGCACACTGTCACCACACAGGCCAGTGTTTTTGAGGGGCAGGCCAACATCTATGCTCCAGCGTATCGACAAACGAACATTGGAATACTTTTCGCTCAAGGCGATACGACACTCATTCATCAAACGGCAAATCAGGATGTCGAAGCCGCATTTAAATACTACCTTGAGAATTATAACAATGGGCACCCGTTCATTCTGGCAGGTCACAGTCAAGGATCTGAACACCTTGTGGAGATTGCAACAAGACTATGGGGAAAATCTCCAAAGCATAACCTGCTTGTTGCGGCATATACACTCGGTTGGTCCGTAACACCGGGAGACATAGAAAAAAATCCGGCGATCAAAATATGCAAAGAGGCCGATCAAACGGGTTGCTTCATAGCCTATAACAGTATCGCCCCGGGCAAACAGTCAAAGATAGGAAGTTTGACCAGAGGGAAAAGCTACGTGGTCAACCCGCTGTCATGGAAAACCGACAGCGTATTTGCCCCAGCCTCGCTGAATCTTGAATCGACCTTTTTCAACGATGACGGCTCAACAGCGAGTTATGCAAATTTCGCAACAGCTCAAGTCGTGAACAGCGGGCTTCAGGTTCTTGCGGCAAAGCCTGACATACTTGGGCCGACAAGCGGTCCTTATGCCGGAATTTATCATTCGTTCGACTACTCCCTGTTTTATAAGAATATTCAAGACAACGTGGCATTACGAATCAAGAGCTTTGCCAACAAACCCAAGGCTCGATTCGCTATCTTGTCTGACCTGCATTACTGCAATACGAGTCTCATTGATGAAGGAGATGCTTTCAAGAAATACTTGATAAGCAACCCTAAATTGTTCCGTGAATCCGATGCAATCATAAAAGCCGCGGTTGAAGAAATCATCGCAGCCGATGTCGATTTCGTGCTTGTTGCCGGGGATATGACCAAAGATGGCGAACAGATGAATCATCGTTCAGTGGCCGAGCATTTCGACAAATTGAAAAAGGCTGGAATCAGCACATGGGTAACAACCGGCAACCATGATATAAATAATAGTGATGCCAAGAAATATACAGGGAAATCGACTTCCCCCGTTCAAACAGTGACGCCTGATGAATTTATTAAAATTTATGAAAACCATGGTTATGGCGAAAAACCTGATCCAAATCTCGATTCACTCTCGTATGTATGTGAACCGGTTCCCGGAGTAAAACTCATCGTTATTGATTCATGTATCTATGTTGATGTTCTGGATGAAGATAACCCTACAAAACCGGTAACCGGCGGAACAATCACTGCCAAAACGGAAAAATGGATTATAGACCAAATACACGAAGCCAAAAAAGAGGGGAAAATTGTTTACGGCATGATGCATCATGGCATCCTTGAGCATTTCTCCGGTCAAAGTAAGATGTATAATGATTTTGTTGTTCAGGATTTTGACAACCTATCCGAGAAATTCGCCAAAGCCGGTCTTGAAATAATGTTCACAGGCCACTTTCACGCAACTGATATTGTAACAAAATCATGGGCCGATCAAGCCGGAACCCATACCTACAGCCTGACAGACATTGAAACTGGTTCCTTGGCCTCATATCCTGTGCCCTACAGAATTTGCACTATTAATGCTGATGGCTCGCTAGACATCACCACGAAGAAAATTGAAAAAATTGACCCCGTAAAAGACGGTCACAATTCCATGAACGCAGAGAAACCGACGTTTCAAGAATACGCTAAAGCCTATGGAACCGAGGGGTTGCAAAAGTTGGGACAAATCGTCTATTCAAAACAAGACTTTAATAAAAAAGAAGCCACGCTACTTGGAAACCTCTTTGCCGAATCCCTGATGGTTCACTATACAGGAGATGAAAGCATCAGTGCGGAAGCAAGGCGGCACATCGATGATGCAGCAAAAATTTCAGAATCAGTGGCGCAGGGATTCTTGTCACTTCAGACAGATTTATATCCTGCCGACAACAACTTGAAATCTCAAACTATTTTCACCATTACGCCTAACAACGCATGCTCCAAAGACGGAGGTAAAGTAACTATCAAGGGCAATGTTCTGGGCAATGGGAATGATATTACAAGCGTAACCATCGCTGGCAATGCTGCACCCATTATCAGTCAAACCGACAGATCCGTTACCGTAACGGCGGAAACGGGTGCCCCTGGAACCGGTGATATTGAAATTACCTCCAAGAGCAAAGGAGTGACAAGTATACACGGTGCTTTCACATACACAGATTGCAAACCGATGAGCT
The DNA here is from genome assembly GCA_016342345.1 of Pseudodesulfovibrio sp. Lineage (GTDB taxonomy): Bacteria > Desulfobacterota > Desulfovibrionia > Desulfovibrionales > Desulfovibrionaceae > Pseudodesulfovibrio. Next base: position 36,959 of record JAEINO010000022.1, read on the forward strand.
CCGTCTCCACTCCTGTCATCGCTGCTCCAGTCGTAAAATAAATAAGTTTATGCGAATTACTGCCAACAAATAGCTTGAATATTAATTGTATCCCACTAACCCACGAGTAAATATCATGAGCAAAAAAAATATCAACAAAAACCCCATGGTTTCTCTCGAAGAAGAGCATAGAGCACTCAACGTCGACGGTGAAGCCCGGCAGGATACAGATCTAACACGGCGAAAATTCATACAATACAGCACTGCCCTTTTGGCCGGTGTAATCTTACCTATTCCTTTGGTTGGCTGCGCTTCCAAAGACACTCATTGGGCGAATTTTGACCTTCCACGGTACGAGATAGATACAGTCGTACAAACCACGGAAGAGCGGATGATCGCCTTTAACATGAACCTCGCAGAAGACCCTAAAGACCCGAAAAACCTCCCTCTGGCCCCTGATGGGAAGAGTGAAGCGCTGGCAATGAAAGAACTGCATAGGGTTTCGGAGTACCAAGATCGAGGCTATGGGCTTTGGAGTTATGGTTCAGGCCTCCCTATTGTTCCACGCACGGATATCATGCCAATTGGCTATCTTCCTCCAGATATTGAAAAGAGAACTTCGATGCTGAACTTTTTTGCCATGACCGATATTCACCTTACGGACAAGGAAGCTCCAAACCAATTTATTCACAATCAGCAAGAGGACTCCTCCTGTAACAATACATCCATCTATTCTCCGGTGATGATGTATACCCCCCATGTCTTCGATGCCGCCATTCAAACAGTCAATGCCCTTCATGAAAAGAAAAACTATGATTTTGGTATCTCTTTAGGCGATGTCAGCAATACGGCTATGTATAAAGAACTCAGGTGGTACATCGATATTCTCGATGGCGAAAAAATCAGACCGAGTTCAGGCGCCCACGTGGGCGAAAATACAATTGACTATCAAAAGCCTTTCCAGGCAGCAGGCCTCAATAAGGATATCCCTTTTTATCAAGCATTAGGAAACCACGATCATTTTCTTATCGGTTCATTTCCAATATTTGAAGATTACTCAAAGCTTGGTTTGGAAGATTCATTCACCGACAACAAAGTCTGGACTGTCACGGACTTTCTCAAGCCTGATCTTACTACATTCCCGGCTCTTTTTGATACAAATACACTCCAGAAAAGAAATGGAAAAGACCGATATTTCGGGGGCATCATTGATGGATCAACAGAAAACGGGGATATTGTTTACGATGATGGGCCTATCGGGAAAGGCTCAAAAACACATAAAATCATACCAGATGTCGACCGTCGACCTCTCAAAAGAACAGAGTGGATAGAAGAATTTTTCACGACTTCTTCCACACCTGAAGGGCATGGTTTCAACCGGGTTAAGAAATCTTTCGGACTCCCTGAAAAAAGGCCGAATGGATTTGCCTGTTACAGCTTTCAGCCCGAGTCCAAATCTAATCCCGAATTGAAAGTACCTGTCAAAATAATCGTATTGGATAACACACAAAGAGAAGATGACGGCTCTCGCGATATCCATGGCCACGGTTTTCTTGATCCACTCAGATGGAAATGGTTGAAAAAGGAATTGAAAGAAGGGCAAAGAAAAAACCAATTGATGGTCATTGCTGCCCATATTCCAATCTGTGTTGCCGGGATTGGTACCGAACTTGAGTGGTGGACAGGTGGTAAAACAAAAGCCAACCCATTTGGTGACCCGACCACGGAAACACAAAATGGCTGTACTATTTCTGAGCTTGTCGGTGTGCTGAGGAACACCCCCAACCTCTTAATGTGGATAGCTGGTCATCGCCATTTCAATACTGTGAAAGCAATCAAATCAGATAATGCGGCCAAGCCGGAAAGAAGTTTTTGGCAGGTTGAGACTTCATCCCTTCGTGATTTCCCTCAACAGTTTAGAAACTTTGAAATATTCTTTAATGACGACGATACAATCTCGATTGATGTTGTCAATGTTGACCCTGCAGTTAAGAAAGGGACTCCTGCTGAAACATCACGAAAGTATGCGATTGCAACTCAACAAATCGTACAAAATACACTGTTGCCCAACTTTCAAAACACAAAAGATATTGTAGGTGCGAATATTCCATCCATGGACCCTAGCCGCCCTCAGGATAATAAAGAAGATCCCTCTATTCAGCCGCCAATTGATTTGTCACTCGCAGAGATGCCGGTTCAATATCATGCGTCATATAACGCACGACTTTCCAATTCATTGACTAAAACAATGGTTGGCGTGTTAAAAAATATATACCATAAAAAATAATCCATCATCAATCATGCTGCACGGTGCTGATGCGCCGTGCAGCATGATTAGCGACATTCTGGCCTCTGGACATGCAACACTGAATGTCCAGACAGAGACCTGGCACATTTCGACTTAAGAAACGACACTATCGACTCAATTCAAATAAGGGAATTGCATGCCTATCAATCCCGTTCTCCCTAGAAACACCCTGGATGCAAATACATCCCAACAAGATGACAACAGCATCACATCAGCGCCCTCCTTGCCAAAATTCCCAGACGGTTTCTGCTGGGGGCTAGCCACAGCATCTTACCAGATCGAGGGTTCCGCCAACGTTGAGGGCAAAGGGAAATCAATATGGGACACGTATTCGCACACACCGGGAAAGATGAAAAACAACGATACCGGTGACGTCGCCATCGACCATTACCGACGTTATAAAGAAGATATACAAATAATGAAGGAGATGGGTGCAACCGGATACAGATTTTCCATCGCATGGTCCCGCATCTTCCCCAACGGTACGGGAGTGGCAAATCCGAAGGGACTGGATTTCTATAACCGTCTTGTGGATGAGCTGCTTAAGGCTGGTATTCAACCTTTTGCCACGCTCTATCACTGGGACCTCCCACAGGCACTCCAGGACAAAGGGGGATGGCAGGCGCGCGAAACATCTCAATATTTCGCGGAATATGCGGGTTACATGGCGGAACAGTTGAGCGACAGGGTGAAACATTTTTTCACCTTAAATGAGTTTCAAAATTTTGTTGATATGGGGCATCGCGGTATTGAGATGGTGGTTCAAGGCAAACCGGTGCAAATCGAACTGGCTCCGGGCCTTAAGCTCGACAATCAAGCTTTGAATCAAGTTGCACATCATGCCGTGCTCGCCCACGGTCTGTCGGTACAGGCCATTCGCGCAATGGGGAAAAAAGACACCAAGGTAGGTCCTGCGGAAGTAATGTTTTGCGGGGTACCGGTAATGGACACTCCAGAGCATGTCAAAGCCGCAGAAACAGCCACACGTCATCTCAACGCCCGTTTTCTGGACGTCATGCTGACCGGAAAATACAGTGATTCATATCTGAAGGAGGCAGGCAAGGACGCTCCAAAATTCACGGAAGACGAATTGCAAGCCATTGCCTCACCGATTGATTTCGTTGGTATCAATGTTTATATCCCGAAGATGTACGTAATGGCTTCTGAAAATGAATCCGGGTACAGTGAAGTGCCAATGAGCATATCACACCCGAAAATGTCCTCGCCGTGGCACACGTTCTCTCCTGAAGTCCTTTATTGGGCTCCACGCCTGACACACTCCATATGGAATCCGAAAGCGATTTACATAACTGAAAACGGATGCGCTGCAAATGACGAGCTATCTACTGACGGCAATATATACGATACCGACCGCGTCATGTACTTGCGCAACGCCATGGGACAGCTGCAAAGAGCAACCGCCGAAGGGGTCCCCGTAAAAGGCAACTTCGTATGGAGCGCGTTCGACAATTTGGAATGGACCGGTGGTTTTGGCACGCGCTTCGGCCTCGTGCACGTAGATTTTGAAACTCAAAAACGCACACCAAAACTGAGTGCGAAATGGTTCAAAGAGGCTGCACAACACAACGCAGTTGTATAATAGGTAAACTGCACGGCCCAAGGGAATTGCAGCAATACGCACTGTCGTTTCACTGAAACATCTTCGGCAGAAGTCACGAGGGACGGCGTTTTTTATTCGTCGGCTGTATTTCGGTGATTTTTTTTGGTTCATCCGGTCAGAGCGTACTTTGACTCATGAATCCCCATGATCCTGAGCCTGAAAAACTCCTGCTCCTCGTTTGAGACAGAAGTCTCTACTTTGCAATGGACATAAGATACTGGGACTTTACAAGATCACGCCACTGGTGCTTTTTACTATTGTCCTCATGCCAAAATAAAAGTAAATCTGGCCTACTGAGGTAAACCATGAGAAAAATGCTCGTAATCACACGCGATGGAAGTCGCTCCGAGGATGTCAGCGATCTGCTTGATCAGGATGATGAGATCCTGACCGAAACGACTTTGGAGTCTTCAACACCAAACGATGACCTAGAAGTTGATACACTTTTCGTTGATGTTGAATCTTTGCTTGGGAAAAGCAAATCCATCAACAAAGCACTTAAAGAATTGTGGGCACACTACCCTTCAGCGGCTATCGTCGTCATGGCTGATGAAGAACAGACCAATGTTGCCGTTGATGCTGTTAAGGCTGGAGCTTTTGACTACCTCACCCACCCCATCGGGAAAGACGAGCTCGATCTGGTCATGGACAAAGTCCGTGAATCTGATGTGTTGCAGTCTGAACTCGATTATCTACGGGGACAGTTCTGGGATAAAGACTCCCTCGATTATGTAGATACTCGAAGCCAGGCCATGCGGGATGTTTTTGTTAAGATCAGGCAAGTTGCAGGAACTCGAACCACGGTGCTTCTTACAGGAGAGACAGGAACCGGAAAAAGCCTTATCGCCAAGCTTCTCCATAGGCATAGTGATCGCAAGGGCATGCCATTCATAAGCATTCATTGTGGAGCCATTCCTGACTCATTGGTGGAAAGTGAACTTTTCGGCCATGAAAAAGGAGCGTTTACCGGTGCAGTACGGCGTAAACTTGGCAAATTTGAATTAGCGCATGGTGGAACCATTTTTCTCGATGAAATTGGTACCGTCAGCCAATCAGTTCAAGTAAAACTTCTCAATGTAATTCAAGAACGAATCATCCAGCGGGTCGGCGGGGAAAATGATATTCCTGTTGATGTCCGCATTATGGCCGCAACCAATGAAGATATCCAACAACTCTGTGATGAAGGAAGATTTAGACGTGACTTATTTTACAGACTGAACGTTTTCCCAATTCGCATCCCGCCTCTAAGAGACAGAATCGAAGATATTCCTAGACTATCAGAAAGCTTCATTAAGCAGTTTAATGGCTTGCTTACCACGGAGATCAAAGGCATCCATCCTGACATTCTAGATGCATTTCAAGCATATGACTGGCCGGGCAATGTCCGAGAACTCGAGAACATAATTGAACGTGCCTGTATCTTGGAAACGGGCGATGTACTCCTTCCATCAAGCTTCCCCCCCGACCTCTTGGACACTCAAGGAGAGGTCGTGACATCACCGGTAAAAACCAGCCTACCCCTTAAGGAGGCCCGCAAGGTCACTGTCGACAAGTTCGAGAAACAATATTTGAGCAGTCTTCTTGAGCAGTGCAATGGCGTCATCAAAGAATCAGCTGAGCGAGCCGGAATCACTTCACGGCAATTAAACAAACTCATGACTCGCCACGGCCTCACAAAAAAAGCCTTTAAAAAACAAAACAAGAACCAAGAGTTCCGATCAAAAAATAAAGCAGAACACAAAGATCCTATTGTTTCATAATAGTTTAAAATAAATCAGTATTTATCAATAGAATCACATTTCACGCACCTTTTTTTTCACGCGATTCCTCGGACTAGACATAGGCCTCCGGCATAACAAGAACAAAAAGTTCTTGTTATGCCGGAGGCCTATCAATTTTACCCTTATATTTCAACGCATTGCGCCTGTGGCACGCTCTCTGCTTTATGGAAATTCTCCGCATGAGAACAAAAAAACCATGAAAAAACCAAGTACATCTTCATCAAATCGCAAAGAAACCGTGAGAGGCGTTGTTGTCCCTAAAGAATGGGATAACAAATACCAAGTGACGGAAGTATTGATCGCATGCAAAGGCGAACGAGAAATTCGCATTGATAATCCAGATAAATTCCCGACCATTTTATCCTTGTCTCAGAAAGAGGCACTGGTCACGGGTACCGTTACAAAAGATGATTCTGGTGAATCCATTATTGTTGAGAGTTTCAATGTCATCACAAAATAAGAGCGGAATAAAGCGTATGCAGACAATTCTCGACATACTTTTCATATCGGTTCTGCTGTTATGCTTATTGGCATCGCAGGTCTGCGCCGAGGGGCATCCACTAAATCCTGTCGAAATCAGAGGACGGGTGGTGAGTACCCACGAGGGTTTAACCGTCAATGACGGCACGCAGGACTACTTGCTTCTTGGCATTGACAATATCGGCATCGAAGGACGGGTCTGTATAATATTTGGAGACCTGAACAAAAAGGATGGAGAACTCACAATCGACGTCTTCACAATACATATTGTTCCAGGTGGCGACTCGGATGAAGACAACATTGGACTCCATGAGGATCGGAATACCCTTACCAGGGTCACGCAAAGCTACGTTGGACAGATGCGTCAAGCATCCCCCTACGATTTGGCACATTGGATTTGCGCATCCTCAGCCACCGAACAGGGGAGGAACTGTATGACGATCAGATTGAGGTGCTACTCAAACCGGCCTTATATCGTTCCGGTCAACCATAACACAAAAAAAACAGCGTAGGTACGGCATGGAACCATCTGTTATCGAAAACGAAGTTCTTGAAAGTGATGTCTGTGAAGTGCATATAACTTCCGGGCTTTGTCCAGAGGATGTAGACAGCCTTCTTGAGATGGCAGGAACCAGTGGCTTGTTCAACTCGGAAGAAATGATTGCAGCTGAAGATTTGGCATGGGGATGTGCCTATCAGGGGAGCGATGCTTCGTGTCATTTCCTGCAAGCTAGAATCAATACTCCGAAAACCGAAGAGCCAATCGGTTTTCTTTGCTTCGCAGAAATACCGCACTGGCCACACAACTATGAGTTGTTCGGTATAGCCGTTACTCCAGACTACCAACGCCTGGGGATTGGCTCCGCACTCATGGCGGAGATGGAACGGATGGTAACCACTCGCAGTGGTAAACGCATTTTCCTTGAAACAGGCGACAGCCGCTTATTCGAGACGCCTCGACTTTTTTATGAAGCGAATAATTACACCATGGAACAACGCTTTTTCAAGCAGTTCATCCCTAAGGATGATGCCATTGTATATTGTAGAACGATAGAGTCCGAAAAAGGCTTAAACTGTCAGTAGGAGGAAATGGAGGAAACCATGTCTTCAGAAATCTACGAAGAGACCATATACGGCCAAGTGCTGCCAATAAACTGGAATGATGATGCCCCTGATGGCCTTATGATCCTGGTGGATGGCGAAGAAGAACTTATCGTTGAACTAGACAAGAACGGCATGCTGCTTATGGACCACGTTGACAGATGGGTCAGGGCAGAAGTCCTCATCAAGGAAGAAGAGGACGAACTTCGCATCAAGGTCAAAGATTTTAATCTTGAAGATGAATGGGACTATATCGACGATGACAACTGGTAACCCCTCGTTGCGATGTCACATTCAATTTTTTCATACGTCATGACCATAAGCCAAATAAAAAAAAGATAATTACAGTGATACACCCAAAAAACGAAGTGCGTTTCGTCAATCCGTCCATCGGCTACGGAGTTTTCGCCACAGCCGACATCCCCCGAGGAACCATTGTATACGTCAAGGATCGCCTTGAAATTGAATTGACCGAAAAGATCTTCAACGCACTGGACGAACACCATAAATCCATAGCTGTAAAATATTCATACACCGACGAAAATGGCATCAAGATCCTTAGCTGGGATAATGCCAAATACGTTAATCACAGATGCAATTGCAACACTATCAGCACCGGTTATGGCTTTGAAATTGCCATCCGAAACATCTATAAAGGTGAAGAAATCTGTGATGACTACGGCCTGTTCAATTTCGAAGATGAAATCCAACTTTCCTGCAAATGCCCGGAATGCCGAAAATCACTCAAGCCGGATGACATAGAAAAGCATTATGTCATTTGGGATGAACTGATCATCTCTGCCTTGAATAAAGTGACGGATGTGCATCAACCACTCATGGAATTCATGGATTCTGAAACCAAAAAACAACTCCGGGCATATCTCTGTGGCGAAGATGCATACACCTCTGTTCTTGCTTTAAGATATCGACGCAACATTAAAGATACTCAAATCGTTCCAGTCGGGAACACACCCATTACCCACCAAGGATTCAATGGCTAAAACTCCAAAACAACCGAAGACAATCATCGGGTGGCGGGAGTGGATCTCGTTGCCCGATTTTCACGTTCCAGCCATTAAAGCAAAAATTGATACAGGGGCCAGAACATCTGCCATTCATGCTTTCGGCATAGAAACTTTTGAAAGAGGCGAAGAACACTATGTTCGATTCCACATCCACCCACTCCAGAGACGCGACGATGTGTCTATTCCTTGTGAAGCGAAGTTGATCGACAAACGCAAAATTAAAAATTCAGGCGGCGTGAGCCAAAAAAGATATGTCATAGGCACCACCGTAGAGATTGCAGGACAGCATTGGAAGATCGAGTTGACCCTAACAAATCGGGACGAAATGAAGTTCCGAATGCTTTTGGGACGCTCGGCGATGAAAGGCCGTCTTATCGTCGATCCCCAACAGTCATATCGGGCTGGAAAACTCAAACTGGAAACATTGTACACAGAATTAAAAAACTCATGAAAATAGCAATACTCTCAAGAAAAAAATACCTGTACTCCACCAATGCTCTCGTGGAGGCAGGTGAAGCCCACGGACACGACATGCGCGTTATCAATCCGTTGCGCTGTTACATGAACATCGCCTCCCACAATCCCACTATCCATTACAAAGGTGAGGATTTGTCGGACATAGATGCAATCATACCACGTATCGGAGCATCTATTACGTTCTATGGCACTGCTGTAGCTCGCCAGTTTGAAATGATGAACGTGTACAATTTAAACGAATCCGTAGCCATCACCCGTTCTCGCGATAAATTACGCAGCATGCAACTTCTTTCTCGCAAAGGCATTGGCCTCCCCGTAACAGGTTTCGCCAACTCAACCAAGTTCACTGACGACCTGATTAAAATGGTTGGCGGTGCTCCTCTTGTGGTCAAACTGCTTGAAGGAACTCAAGGCATCGGCGTTGTCCTAGCTGAAAACACTCAAGCTGCCAAAAGTGTCATTGAAGCATTTCAGGGTGTTAAAGCAAATATTCTGGTTCAGGAATACATCAAGGAAGCCAAAGGCAAAGACCTTCGCTGCCTCGTTATCGGAGGTAAAATCGTAGCCTCCATGCAACGAAAAGCCCTTGCCGGAGAATTTCGTTCCAATCTACATCGTGGCGGCACTGCCTCAATCACAAAAATAACCCCAGAGGAACGTTCTACAGCAGTTCGGGCAGCCAAGATTATGGGCCTTAATGTCTGTGGTGTTGACTTGCTCAGGACCAATCACGGCCCAGTCGTGATGGAAGTGAATTCCTCTCCTGGCCTTGAGGGAATCGAAAACGTAACAGGCAAGAATATCGCTGCAAAAATCATCGATTTTATTGAAAAAAATGCCAAACCTGGCAAAACAAAAACCCGAGGTCAGGGATAGGCGTAACGCCTAATTTATAAGGCTCATTATGGGACATAATGTTATTGATATTGCTGGTATCAGCAAATCCTTTGATGGAGAAGTTGCCCTTGAATGCTTCACTCTTTCCATTGCGGACGGGGAATTCCTGACTCTGCTTGGCCCCTCAGGATGTGGCAAAACTACGATTTTACGCATCATCGGCGGCTTTGAAGAACATGACAGCGGTGAAATCCGCATTGATGGACAATCGGCTACAAATGTTCCACCCGAATCACGCGCCGTGAATACGGTCTTTCAGAGCTACGCCTTGTTCCCTCATATGGACGTATATGACAATATCGCCTTTGGTCTTCACGTAGCGGGCAAATCTACTTCCGAAATATGTGAAGCAGTTCAAGAAGCACTTAAGCTCGTTCGGCTTGAAAAAGTTAAACACAAGATGCCACGGGAGTTGTCCGGTGGACAGCAACAACGCGTTGCCATAGCACGAGCCATTGTTAACAAGCCTCGTGTTCTCCTTCTGGATGAACCACTTTCCGCTCTTGACTATCGTTTACGCAAACAGATGCAAAAAGAGTTGAAAGAACTTCAGCGGACTTTGGGTATCACCTTCATCCTCGTAACTCATGATCAGGAAGAAGCATTCACCATGTCGGACCGTGTTGTGGTCATGGACCATGGACGAATTGTGCAAGTGGGGTCTCCTCGGACAATCTATGAAGAACCATCCAACCTGTATGTTGCCAGCTTCGTAGGTGAAATCAATGTTCTTGATGGTGTCATCAAAAGTCGTGGTGAATGCAATTACGTGGCTGAAGTTGAGGGCGTGACTGTTGTCGTCAAATCCAAACGGGACTTCAAGGAAGGAGATCCAATTCATTTGCTTTTGCGTCCCGAGGATTTTCGAGTTGAAGTCATGCAAGATTTGGAAGAATCTCCTACTCTAGCAAAAAAGTTCGCCAAGGCTCTTCTCAAGGGGACTGTAGATCGCACATATTATAAAGGCGCGACTTACGACGTTGACATAACCCTCGCTGACGGCAAGCGGATATTGGTAACGGAATTCTTTGATGAGGATAGCGACTCTCTGTATTTCAATCCGGGCGACCGAGTAGCCGTAGGCTGGTTCGAAGGCTGGGAGGTTGTATTACCACATGAAGGATAGTCTCATATTCAGACGCCTTGTCATCAGTGGCATACTCGGTTGGATTGCTCTGTTTGGAGCAATTCCTGTCCTTCTGCTCACTGGTGTCAGCTTCCTGCAACGCCATCCGTCTGACCTGATTGAGGCGGTCTTCAGCATGGAGAGCTATGCTCGATTGTCTGACCCAGCTATCGGTTCCATGCTCTTCAAGTCCATCATGATGGCGACCATGGCAACCCTGCTCTGCCTTCTCATCGGATATCCTTTTGCATACATCGTAGCCCGTGCAAACAAATGCCATGCGCGAACCATGCTTCTGTTTGTCATGATACCATTTTGGACCAACACACTCATTCGGACGTATGCACTGGTTGCAGTCCTCAAAGCTGACGGTTTCCTGAATACAGCATTGATCTTTCTCGGCATTATCGATGCCCCCCTCAAGATTATGTACACTCAGACCGCTGTTTTCATAGGCCTAATATATACACTACTTCCTTTCATGGTTCTCCCCTTGTATGCAGCCATTGAAAAACTTGACCACAGACTTCTTGAAGCTTCGAGAGACCTGGGTGCCAGTCGCTGGACAACCTTCAAAAAAATCACCATCCCACTTACAATGCCCGGCATTGTCTCCGGTTGCATGCTGGTTTTCTTGCCAGCGCTCGGCATGTTTTACATCCCGGACATTCTTGGCGGCGCACGAACCATGTTCCTTGGAAACTTCGTCCGCGATCAATTCCTGATAGCACGAGATCTCCCAATGGGAGCCGCCTCAAGCATCGCCATGACCTCGCTAATGGGGATTATGCTGCTTATTTACTATCGGAACTTAAGAAGGTCTGGAAGGACGGTTCGGTTATGAACAAATTCATAAAAGCAGCCTATGCCGGATTGGTGTATATCTTTCTCTATTTGCCGCTGGTGGTCATGGCAGCATATTCGTTCAACGCTTCGAAATACTCTCTTTCTTGGAAGGGATTCACTTTCAAGTGGTACGGAATACTTCTTTCCAATACAGCTCTACTTGATGCCGCGATCCATTCGCTGACCATTGCAATAACATCTGCAACGGTTGCCTGTCTCATCGGTACTTTGGCAGCTTTCATGCTCCAACAATACCGATTCAAAGGACGTAAGGCTGTTTTTGGGAGTTTATTTATCATGATGATGACGCCTGACATTGTCATCGGCATATCTCTGCTCGTCATGTTTCTCGCCGCAGGTATGGCTCTCGGTTTTTGGACGCTTCTGATGGCGCATGTGACCCTTTGCGTACCGTTTGTTGCAGCGACGGTCTATTCCCGTTTCAGGGGCTTTGACAACTCAATCATCGAAGCAGCCAAAGACCTTGGCGCAAGCGAATATCAAGTTTTTCGACACATCGTTCTCCCCATGGCAATGCCTGGTCTCATAGCAGGTTGGCTTCTCAGTTTCACACTCTCTCTCGACGATGTCATCATCAGCTTTTTTACAACAGGGCCTACCTATGAAGTACTGCCCTTACGCATTTATTCAATGGTTCGTCTTGGCATTAAACCCGACGTCAACGCGCTCAGCGTGTTGATGATCATCATAACAGTAGTCGCCGTCACTATGTCCAGACGGCTACTCAAGGAGAAGAAATGAAAAAACTACTGATCTCTTTAGCTCTTATCATGTTGTGCGCCGCTCCATCCTTCGCAGGAAATGGCGAACTGTTCCTCTACATCTGGTCCGAATACATCCCGGATGAAGTGGTGGAAAATTTCACTAAAGAAACTGGCATCACGGTCCATGTGTCCAACTATGACAGCAATGAAGCGATGTTTGCCAAAATCAAGCTGACTGGTGAAGGATACGATCTCATTGTTCCTTCCTCGGACTACGTAGCTCTTATGCGGCGACAGAAACTCCTTGTCCCTCTGGACAAAACAAAGTTGCCCAATTTCGGCAACCTCTCACCCAAACTTGTGAATCAGTCATTCGATCCTGACAACACCTATTCGGTTCCCTACATGTGGGGATCGACATCTATCGCGGTCAACACCGGCACTCTCGGTTCCTCAGCAGTTGAAAGCATCTCCGATCTTTGGAAACCGGAAATGACCGGACGACTTCTTCTTCCCAATGAACCGCGTGAGGCCTTCTCGCTTGCTCTCAAACTGCTCGGATATTCGCTCAATGAAACGGACCCGGCACACCTTGAAGAAGCGTATCAAAAACTTAAAATACTGATGCCAATGGTGCGCGTCTTTGATTCGGATTCACCCAAGCAAGCTCTGCTTTCAGGCGAAGTTTCTGTTGGTGTCGTGTGGAACGGCGAAGCATTTATCGCAAATCAGGAAAACCCTGAAATACAGTACATATACCCGCCCGAAGGTTTCAGCCTCTGGCTTGATTCGCTATGCATACCTAAAGGTGCCAAAAACATAAAAGAGGCACACGCTTTCTTGAACTACATTCTTCGTCCGGATGTTGCTGCCACCATCAGCACGGATATGGGTTACTCCACTCCAAATGCCAAGGCACTGGAGCTTATTCCCATCGACATTCGCTCCAACCCCATTGTCTACCCCACGGACGCTGAGGTCCAGCGTGGTGAATTTCAAGATGATCTGGGAGAAACAATGAAACTGTATGATGCTTATTGGATCAAGCTGAAGACAGGCAAGTAAAGGCCTTCCCCATACTCACTCTAAAGAAATGAACACGGCTAGAATGCAAACCACTATGAGACTTAGCCCCTGTTGAAATTGCAAGGTAGACTGTTGTTCTTGGTGAACATGACACGATTGTGCTCCCTGTCCCAGATTCATATCTGAGACAGGGAGCCTGCATGTCTATGCACCTTTTTTAACGGACGCTGGGAAGGTCCAATCCTGTTTGTATGTGCCGCCATTCATGGCGATGAATTGAAAAACATTGAGATCGTTCGACGCCTCACAAGCTTTAAACGCCTCGGTAAAATTGTGGCTCGGCACCTGAAACCGAGTCGGGACTGCATGTGCTCACTCCTCAGAGAATTCCTTGGACCTGACACCCCGGAAACCGTGATCAAAGATTGCGAATACAGCATAACCGCGCAGATTCTCCACGGTGTCCTGGGCTGGCCTATCATAAGCGCGATCGTTCCAGAGCAGAAGCCGTTTGGAGAATGTGTGGATGAACTAGCAAACCATGTTGTACGATTTTCTTTGGCCGCGCTATCTGCCTTCCAAAAACAGAGAAAATGAACACTCTATACCAGGGGAACACCATCATATATTTCAGTCCCATACTAAAAAGGCTTGGAAGAAAACTCTTCTAAGCCACTAATATTATTGTGGTGAAGCTACCCACGCACTTTTGAATGGCATTCAAGAGGTCGTGGGTTCGATTCCCTCCAGCTCCACCACAAGAAAGTTAAGGATTCCAGGATAATACCCGGAATCCTTTTTTCGTGTCTGAAGGCCGTTTTTGGGAATATGTCCGCTATGTGTCCGCTGCTTCCGACGGGCCATTGTCTGTGCCAGTCATGGCATAACGCCGTGCTAGGCGATCTTGCGGACTGCTGTCGATGACACCTTCAAGATGGCTGTACCTGTCGGTCATGCGTAATGTCTTGTGGCCGATCATGACGTTCGTTTCTTTCAACGTACTGCCGGACAGCAGCATGTTCGTGCAGTAGGTGTGGCGATGGTCATGGAAGTGCAGGTCGTCAAAACCATGGGTTTTGCTTAAGTTCGACCAAGCGGTGTCGATGGACATGAATGGCATGCCATTCATGTGGCCGATCACATAATCCTCTTTGACTTTCCCGCCGCGCTTTTCCCGGTACTGCGACACATGCTCCAAACGAGCAATGAGCGCTTTCCGTGTTCTGGGCATGATCTGATGTGTTCGCGTCATGCCGTTTTTGGTGCGGTGGAATGTGATCCGGTTTTCATCAAGATGGACATCGGCCAACTTTAGCGCCAGCACTTCCTGTGTACTACATCCGTGTTCCACGGCCAACAGGATGGCCAGTACCATGTAGTGCTTTGCCCTGCGTTGGGCGGCAGCTTCAAGCAAGGCATCGACTTCGATGGGCTTCTGAGCGTTTTTCCTTTCACTGCCTTGTTCGGACAAGTATGGGATGGGCTTTGCCACATCATGATCGATCAGGCCGTTGTGCTTTGCTTGGGCGAAGACCTGCTTGATGATAAACAACCGGCGGTTTGCCAGCACGTTACAGTTCTTGCCTTTTTCGCCTTTGGCGATCAGCTTTGCCTTGGTCTTTTTGGCGATACAGATGCGGTAATCTCGAATGGTATCCTCGTCGAGGTCGTGGAGCAAAGTACGCTTCCATTCCTTCAGGATGGGGGCAAGCAGGTAGCCATATCCGGAATGACTTTCTGCGCCTATTTTACCTTCCCCCAGCTTCCGGTCCCATTCGTCCTGGCAAAGCTTCGCAGCCTGCCCAAAGGTGGGCAGGGACTGCTGCTTGGTTTGCTTTGCTTCCTTGGCCGGCATTCTGCCGCTGTCAATCAGGGTGCGTACCCGATTGACTTCTTCCTGCGCCAGGTCTTTCCGTCTGTACGTCTTGTGGTATTCCTTCTTGCCCGTTTCCGGGTCCTTGACATGAATGACGTACGCTTTTCCTTTTTTCAGCAAACGGGTCGCGATGGTGACTGTAGCCATAAGCTATTTCCCCTTCGGACTGTTCGCCGCCAAGCTTCTTTGATTTTCAATGAACGATAGCAGATCGATTTCAAGGATCAGCCTTCTGGAGCCTACCGGGATATGCGGTAAGGCGCCAGCCCCGATCAGGCGTGAAATCGTTGCACGATGGACCCGCAAAATACGGGCAGTTTCAGCGATGGTTAACAAATTTACTTCTTCCAACATTTTCAATAATTCTCATAGGAACAGAACGTAAAGCCTCCTACCGCTTGTGCGTACCCGTTTCCATTTCCCCTCCATTTTTAAGGTTATTACTACAACAAACTCAGCCGATGTTTTATTATAGGCACGGCAAGAGATTGACGCGCAAGGTTGAGACAAGGGATATTTTTAATGTTTGCTTGGAATAGGCAAGAAAAGTGAAAATCCCGCACGAAATGGCGGTATTTTGAGAAAAAAGAATTCCAAAATGGCATCAAATGACTCCACTTTTCAGGCGTATAATCATGTCTGTCTATCGGCCTGCGGACGATAGACAGACATGACGGTTGCAGAGCTAGATTGACTCGTCGATCTCGCTCTGCAACCTCGTTCCCACAGAAAAACCCCGCCGAAGCGGGGTCTTGGTTAATGGCTGCATCCCAGATAGGCATCAGATACGTCGCGACGCCCGGAAGAATGTCCAGCTGTCTGTTCGATGTCATCGCGGGCTTCAGCATCAAGGCGGGGCCATTCCGGGCCCGCTGTATTCTGTGCTGCATGTTGAAAGACTTCCACGGATTCGTGCTGATTGGGCGGCTGAAAGCCAGTGTGTTTGACGTACATACGATGGAACCTTTCATGCCTATTGCTGTGGAGCGTCCAGCCGCTTTCTTTCTTTGTGAAGCCACATAATCGGGCCGCATGGGACAACTTTTCCTGCCACTTGTCACCCATTTGACTCGGCATGAGATTATGTATCCCTGGCCTGTTGGATTGACTGACGAATGGCATTGCTTTTTTCAATGCTTCCTGTTGCTGATCAGACAGGTTGTGCAGCGTTCGGGGTCTGCCACCTTTTGTTCCATACTGTATATGGATGCTGCGGCCTTCCCGGTCCCAATCGCTGACTAGGTCGACTTTGGCAGATTCTTCCCGCCGCAATCCGAGTTCATACTGTAACCTGATCTGTGCTGCTGCCCTTGGGCCATGTTGATATTTGACTTCGTTTGTCAGCTTGTCGATTGCCCCCTGAACGAATTCAGGGGCAACCGCTTTGCTGTTAGCGTTGGCAATGCTACCGCGCCTGACATCAAAAACATCATTGGTCGGGCTGATACTGCTATTGCCGTATGTTTCACACAGGTGACGGGCCGCTGAAAACACTTCAGCTATACGCCCGTCACCAACGCCGTTTTCTTTCATTTTGTCAGCCAC
>JAEINO010000023.1 GCA_016342345.1 Pseudodesulfovibrio sp.
GTAGGGCCTTAGCTTGGAAAGCCAACGCTCATGCGGGAATTGAGGGATACCAACGGTTCCTAACCGGACAGCAATGTGCCGAAGTAATACTTTTGAGCACGGGATGGCATCGTGAGGTCTTTTCTATTAAATGATAAGCAGTTGATACAGAAGACCTATTTTAATCCTATCCAAGCGAATGTCCCGGCGAGCAACACCCCGACCGTTGTGACGAACAACGGATGCCGAAGAACGGCACAGACATTACGCCAAAATCGATCTCGTCCACCATTATGCCAAGCGAGCCAAGTGTTCATGGTTGCCAGTTGGTGCAATCTCACGAAAGGGCTGATCAGTACGTTGCGGCATGCGTATTTCGCTTCTCGCCAGTACATTTTTAAATCATTTTGTTTGGTCATGGGAAGCACCATACCGCAAAACGTAATGCAGGGCACGACCTCGACAACGTTTTTAAAATTAGTTGACCTCCACCTAAAATTCACCCCAGCGTTAAGCCTCCAAAGGCCTAGAAGCTGACAACGTGGAAGAGGCGGCTTTGTGGCCGGGATCAGAAGGGCATTGTTCAAGGGAAACGGTACGAAAAGGCGCAACCTAGACTTTTCATGGGATGGAGCCGACTCGCTTTGATCAGATTCTCAGCCATGGAAGGCAGCGGCCAAGCTAATGCAAGGCCCTTTTTTTCGTCCCTTTTTTTGGGCCAACAAAAAAACGGACCCCACCGGGAGGGGTGCCTTTAGGCATCTTCTTTTTAATCTTCATTCTTCATCGAAAACAATAAGATAAAGGCTTAATTGAATGCAGCCCCCGGCTGCAATAAAGAATCAACAAAACCTTTCGCACCTCCGGCACGACTTACTTTTGGGCCAAAGCGACAAAAGTAAGCAAAAGTCGCTTTTTTGCGCTGTGATCCTATCCGCGATGGCTAAGAGCCGCTAACACCCTTCACTGTCCTCCAAGATATCCGGGACCCGAACGCTTCCCGGGCTACATTCCGCGTGTCAACCGGCTCTAAGCCCCTGCTCTCATTGGTCGTCGTTGTAAGAAATGATGAATATGGTGTGCTTGGAATAGATATAAAAACATTGGAACCGCTTGTTTTTGCTAGCCTTTTAAATTTCGAAATACCAATACAAATTCGTCCCCACCAAGCGTTAGAGCCTCCAAAGGCCTAGAAGCTGACAACGTGGAAGAGGCGGCTTTGTGGCCGGGATCAGAAGGGCATTGTTCAAGGACAACGGTATGGAAAGGTGCAGCCTAGACCTTTCATGGGATGGAGCCGACCCGCTTTGATCAGATTCTCAGCCATGGAAGGCAGCGGCAAAGATAGTATAAGGCCCTTTTTTTCGTCCCTTTTTTTGGGCCAACAAAAAAACGGACCCCACCGGGAGGGGTGCCTTTAGGTATCTTATCTTCTATCTTAATTCTTCATCGAAAACAATAAGATAAAGGCTGAATTGAATGCAGCCCCCGGCTGCAATAAAGAATCAACAAAACCTTTCGCACCTTCGGCACGACTTACTTTTGGGCCAAAGCGACCAAAAGTAAGCAAAAGTCGCTTTTTTTGCGCTGTGATCCTATCCGCGATGGCTAAGAGCCGCTAACACGCTCTGCTGCCCTTCAAGATATTCGAAATTCGAACGCTTTTCGGGCTACATTCCGCGTGTCAACCGGCTCTAAGCCCCTGCTCTCATTGGTCGTCGTTGTAAGAAATGCTGAATATGGTGTGCTTGGAATAGATATGAAAACATTGGAAGAGCTTTTGTTTTTGCCAGCCTTTTGGATTCCGAAATACCAATGCCAATTCGTTTCCCCAAGCGTTAAGCCTTTCAAGACTTAGAAGCTGACAAAGCGGAGGAGGTGGCTCCGGTGGGGTGGCCCGATATGTTTTTTGAATGGGCATTGTACGGGGAGGAATAGCCTGGACCTTTCATGGGATGGAGCCGACCCGTTTTGATCAGATTCTAGGCTTGAACGGTCTGCGGCCAAGCTAGTAAAGGCCGTTTCTTTGGGTACTTTCTTTTCGGCCTCTAAAAGAAAGTACCTCCGCCGGAAGGGCATTTTCAAACTTGGAGCGAGAACCGCAGGTTCGACCGGCTCTCTTTTCCCTCTTTTCCTTTTATCCCCTATCCTCAAAAAAACAAAAAAAGGCCGGGAGGAAATAATCCTCCCGGCCTTTTCAATTTTTTATTTTTGTAGGCTTAGTTCGCCACGATATTCACCAGCTTGTTGGGAATGACAATAACCTTCCGTATCGTCTTTCCATCAGTGTGGGTGGTCACATTTTCCAACCCGAGGGCGATCTTCTCAACCTCGTCCTTGGGTGTGTTGTTCGCCACCACAAACTTGCCGCGCATCTTGCCATTGACCTGAACAACCATGGTTACTTCATCCTTGACCAGAGCGGACTCGTCAAACGTTGGCCATGCTTGCTTGGTCAGGGTGTTGGTATGTCCCAATGCCTGCCATAATTCCTCGCAGACGTGCGGGGTGATGGGTGACAGCAGGGTCACGGCCGTTGCAATGGCCGAAGACAGAGCCCTCGGGGCAGCGTCCTTGAGTTCATTCTTGAGCGCGTAAATCTCGTTGACCAGCTCCATGACCGCCGCAATGACGGTGTTGAACTGGAACTCGTTCTCGATGTCGCGGGTGGCGCGTCGGACCGTGTCATGTTCCTTGAAACGGAGACGTTTGGCTGCATCGACCTGAGGATCATTGAAGGAAGTGGGCTGGACTGGTTCCAGAGTATCTTCCAGTCCTTCGATCAGACGCCAGAGGCGACTCAGGAAGCGGAACGCGCCTTCGAGTCCCTGATCGGACCATTCCAGCTCCTTGATCGGGGGGGAGGCGAAAAGAATGAACAGTCGGGTCGCGTCTGCGCCGAATTCGTTGATCATGGCGTTGGGATCGACCACGTTGCCCTTGGACTTGGACATCTTGCCGCCGTCCTTCAGAACCATGCCCTGAGTGAGCAGGTTGGCGAAAGGCTCGTCGGTCTTGATGAACCCGGTGTCGCGCAGGGCTTTTGTAAAGAAGCGGGAGTAGAGCAGATGCAGGATGGCATGCTCTATGCCTCCGATGTACTGGTCAACGTTCATCCAGTAGTCAGTGGCTTCCGCGCTGAACGGTTCGGTGTCGTTTCTGGGATCGCAATAGCGCATGTAGTACCAGGAGGACTCGAAGAATGTGTCGAAAGTATCGGTTTCGCGACGGGCAGCCTTGCCGCACTTGGGACAGGTGCAGTTGACGAATTCTTCCATTGCGGGCAGCGGGGATTTGCCATCGGCGCGAACTTGTGCATTTTCGGGCAGCAGCAGAGGCAGTTGGTCTTCGGGAACCGGCACTGCGCCGCAATCATCGCAATAGATGATCGGGATGGGTGCGCCCCAGAACCGCTGGCGGGAGACGTTCCAGTCGCGCAGGCGGTAATTGATGGATATTTTGCCCAGTCCTGATTTGTCCAGGTGTTCGACAATGGCCTTTTTGGCAGGCTCGTTCTGCATGTTGTCAAAGTCGCCGGAGTTTACCAAAACTCCCGGCGCGGTATAGGCCTCGCCCATTTCGGACTCGTTCAGGATTTCACCCTTGCCGTGCAGGTCCGGTGGATTGATGACTGTTTTGATAGGCAGGTCATATTTCTTTGCAAATTCGAAGTCGCGCTGGTCGTGGGCAGGGACGGCCATGACTGCGCCGGTTCCATAGCCCATGAGTACAAAGTTGGCGATGAAGATGGGGATTTCAGCACCGGAAAGCGGGTTGATGCAGTATTTTCCGGTGAAGATGCCCTGTTTTTCGAGATCATCGGCACCGCGCTTGATGCGGTCCATGTTCTTGATGTTGGTAACAAAGGCGTCAATTTCAGCCTTGTTGTCAGCATCGGCGGTCAGTGCTTCGACCATGGGATGTTCTGCGGCCACGGACATGAAAGTCGCGCCGAACAAGGTGTCCGGGCGGGTGGTGAAGACCGTGATGGTCTCGTCCATGTCCTTGACCTGAAAGGTCAGTTCCGCACCGTAGCTCTTGCCGATCCAGTTGCGCTGCATGGTCAGCACTCGCTCGGGCCAGCCTCCGTCCATGGTCTTGAGATCGTTCAGGAGTTCGTCGGCGTAATCGGTGATGCGCAGGAACCACTGCTCCATGTCCTTCTGCTCGACTTCGGATTCGCAACGCCAGCACAGGCCGTCCTCGACCTGTTCGTTGGCAAGGACCGTGTTGCAGCTCGGGCACCAGTTCTGGGGGGAGTGCTTACGGTAGGCAAGGCCTTTTTCAAGGAATTTCAGGAAGAATTTCTGTTCCCACTTGTAATATTCCGGGCGGCAGGTGGCCAGTTCGCGACGCCAGTCGTAGGAATAGCCCATGCGCTGGAGCTGCTCGCGCATCTCGGCGATATTCTGATAGGTCCATTTGGCCGGATGGGTCTTGTTCTTGATGGCCGCATTTTCGGCGGGCAGGCCAAAGGAATCCCAGCCCATGGGGTGCAGGACGTTGAAGCCCTGCATGGTCTTGAAGCGGGCAACCACATCGCCGATGGAGTAGTTGCGTATATGCCCCATGTGGATTTTCCCAGATGGGTAGGGAAACATTTCGAGCACATAGTATTTTGGCTTGGACGGGTCTACTTCGACCTCGAAGCAGCCGGAGTCCTTCCAGACTTTCTGCCACTTTAATTCAACTTCTTCTGGAATATATTTGCCTAAGGCCATGATGCGGTTCCTTGACTGGCTGTTAAAAGGGTTTCCTTGCGCCGTATTTTCCGTCAGCCATGCCTTTTGCCACGCTGTCGAGGATTCCATTGATGAAGCCGCGCGATTTGCTGTCGCCAAAGGTTTTGGACAACTCGATGCCTTCATTGATGGCTGCCTTGAGGGGGATGTCGGTGTGGACTATCTCATACATGGCGAGTTGCAGTATGGAGAGCTCCACAACGGCTATGCGGCTGATCTTCCAGTGCTGGGAGTGATCCTGGATGATCGTGTTGATTTGATCGAGATTGGCATAGACGCCCGCAACCAGGTCGTGCGCGAAAGCGACCGCAGTTTCGGATTCCTGCTCTCGGACCATGGGGTTTTGTGCAAAGGCCGTCTCAAAGTCCACAGGTTCGCCCTTGACGGCAAACTGCATTCCGTAGATCGCCTGAAAGGCCAGTGTGCGTCCAATTCTGCGAATGCCGGGCTTGTTGCCCTTCTTTTTATTTACCATGGACTAGAGTTGCTCCAGCACCCTGATGGTTTCAAGCAGGGCAGAAGCGGCTTCAACGCCTTTGTTGCCACCCTTGGAGCCGGCGCGTTCGATGGCCTGATCCAGAGAGTCGCATGTGAGCAGGCCGAATCCCATGGGAACACCGGATTCCATGCTGGCCTGAGCCACGCCCTTGGCACACTCGTTACAGACGTAATCAAAATGCGGTGTGGCACCGCGAATGACCGCACCAAGTATGACCACGCCGTCATAGTTGCCGGATTTGGCCAGCTTCTGGGCGGCGATGGGGAGCTCAAAGGCTCCTGGTAGGCGAATCAGGGTCAGGTTTTCCTTGTTCCCGCCGTGGCGAACGAAATAATCGACTGCCCCGGAAATGAGTCGGTCAACGATGAAATCGTTGAAACGAGCTGCTACAATGGCGATTTTCAGCCCTTCTGCGTTCAGTTGGCCTTCAATGGTCTTCAGATGCATGGGATATCCTCCCTTTTGGATATATTAGGAAAGTAATATGTTACTCTTTGCCCGGTCCGTCAACTTTGATCATGTGATTCATCTTGTCGCGCTTGGTTCTGAGGTAGCGGACATTGAGTGCACAGGCATCGATTTCAATGGGTACACGTTCGGTGACTTTCAAGCCGTATCCTTCCAGACCGACCATTTTTTTGGGATTGTTGGTCATTAATCTCATCTTGGATACGCCGAGAGAAACCAGAATCTGGGCACCGGTTCCGTATTCTCGCAGATCCGGCGCGAAGCCGAGCTTTTCGTTGGCTTCGACTGTGTCGAGTCCTTGGTCCTGAAGATGGTAGGCCTTGATCTTGTTGCCCAGGCCAATGCCTCGTCCTTCCTGACGCATGTACACGAGAACGCCTTTGCCCTCATTCTGGATCATGCACATGGCATCCTGTAGCTGGGGGCCGCAGTCGCAACGCATGGAGCCGAATACGTCGCCGGTCAGGCATTCGGAATGAACGCGAACCAGGGTTGGCTCGTCCGGCGTGATGTCACCCATGTACAGCGCGATGTGGGTTTTGCCATCGGTTTCGGATTCAAAGGCCGCGCTCTTGAAGTTGCCCCAGCGAGTGGGCAGTTCGGCCTCGGCCACCTTGGTGACGGAGTATCCGCCGAACGTCATGCGATAGGCGATGATCTCGGCAACAGAACATATCTTGAGGTCGTGCTTCTTTGCGAAGACTTCCAGGTCGGGCATGCGGGACATGGAGCCGTCTTCGTTCATGATTTCGCAGATGACGGCTGCGGGCTTGAAACCGGCCAGACGGGCAATGTCGGTGCCACCTTCGGTCTGTCCGGCACGGACCAGTACGCCGCCGCTTTTGGCGCGCAGGGGAAATATGTGTCCCGGAGTGACTATGGACTCGGCATTTGCGCCGTCAGCTACTGCAGCCAGCACTGTGGTGGCGCGGTCTGCGGCGGAGATGCCGGTGGTTACACCGTCACGGGCTTCGATGGAGACGGTGAAGTTGGTGCCGAACCCGGATTCATTTTTTTTGGTCATCAATTCGAGACCAAGATTGTCGGCCATTTCATTGTTCATGGGCAGGCAGATCAGTCCGCGACCATGTGTTGCCATGAAATTGATGATTTCAGGGGTGACTGCCTCGGCAGCGCAGACGAGATCTCCTTCGTTTTCACGATCTTCGTCGTCCACCATGATAACCATTTTGCCTTGGCGGATATCCTCAATGGCTTCTTCGATTTTGCACAATGACATATTTAAAGTACCTCGTTGATTCATTTTCCCCGTAGATATTGTGGGAGCGGGTTTCCACTCCCATGCGGGGAACCTCATTACTTAACGTAAATGGTCACGGTGGGAAAGGGGAAATTTTCCATCATAAACATTCAATATATCAGCCAGATACGCTGTCTTCTCGAAGAGAGGGCGATACTGACTGCTCCTTCCGATTTTCGGAAGATAATCATTGGAATTCAAAAGGCAACGTTTGGCGGGCTGTCGAAATCAGACCAGAGGTAATTGTTTTTCGCTGCCGACCGTGTAGGTAACCACCTGGTTTCGGCCATTTGCCTTGGCCTGGTAGAGGCTTTTGTCCGCTCCTCTGATCAGGCTGTCCTTGAGGTTGGCCTGATAGTGTTTCACGCTTTGGAGGTCGGCAACGCCGCAACTGACAGTCACGTTGAGCGGAGGGCCTTCCAGCGCAATGCTGTTGACCTCAATGATCACGCGTAGCTTTTCTGCGGCAAGACATGCTTCGGCAGCATTCAGGGCCGGGATGAGGACAGCGAACTCCTCGCCGCCGTACCGGGCCACAAGGTCCGACGTACGAATGTTGGCGCACAGGAGTCGGGCAACCTCGGCGAGGACGATATCACCGGCCGGGTGGCCGTAAGTGTCGTTGACACGCTTGAAGTGGTCGATGTCGATCATGATCAGGGAAAGGTTGTTGCCGTACCGAGTGGCGCGGTCAATTTCCGCATCAAGGCGTTCAAAGAAGTGGCGGCGGTTGGCCAGACCTGTCAGGTCGTCAGTGACCACCAGTTCGGCTATTTTTCTGTGTGCTTCCTGAAGCTGGCGCATGAGCCGGATGGTGAAGAAGAGAACAATGCAGATCACAATGCAGGTGGTCCCTATGGTGAGGGCAATAATGATGTTCCTGTCATTTCTGAGGGTGTTTTTCATGGCTGTGATATCAAAGGTCACGCTGATTCCTCCACGCACATCCCCGACTTTGTAGTCCTGGATGGCATGACAGGTCAGGCATGCCTTGGAGGTTTCAAGTGGAGCCATGTACCGAAAGAAAACCTTTTCGTCGCGGGTTTCCTCGATATGGGCTTCAGTTACCCCGTTTTCAAAGCTTTCAAGGGCCATGCGTTCAAACTTGTCCGGGATGTTGTCGGGGTTGAGCGGCTTCAGGCTGGTGATGTTGTATTGGAAAAAACTATGAGTTTTGGCCAACTCGGAAATTTCGCGGGTCATCATGGCCGGGTTGCGTTTGGTGAATGTCCGTCCATCCACGGTTTTGATTTCCGCATTTATCAGATGGGGATTGGTTCTCACTCCCGGTTTTTTTTCAACAAATACTCCGTCATACATTGCATTCCACAATCGGGTCAGGACAATACTTTTGAAATAAGCTTGCGCGCTTATGAGAATCTGGTCCTGAACGAGCCTGCGGTCTCGCTGGTATATGCCAATGTAGAGACCAACGACAAACAGGGCCACCACCAGACTGACCTGAAGCATGTACATCCGCCATGCACCGTGTTGTTGCTGTTTTTCCCCGATCTGAATCGTCATCAGTCACTTTACTCCCAGATAGTATTTTTCAGTCTTATACCTTTACCGGATAAAAGCCGGAAAAGGTAGGGGGTTTTTACTTGTAGGCATGAAATTGTATTTGGGAAAAAATTGGGGCGTTGGTTTTGCCAACGCCCCAAGGATGAAATCCGGGTCGAATCGAATTTGTTTTTTTTGAGTTTTTTTTAGACAGGCTCGGCGCGCAGTTGTCTTGTTGAAATCATGTCCGGTAGATACTCGGATTTGCATCGTTGTTCGATCAGATTGTCCAGCAGGTTTGCCTGACGGGGGGACAGGGCAGAAGCATCCAGGCTGCGTCCCGAGTCAAATACACCGACGACATCTTCCACGATGGTTTCGCTATGGGCGTTGATGTGCCAGTCCAGAATGTTCATGAAGGCAGCGTCATTGCGCTCGCGGTACCGCCAGCCACCGCACCGGTCCATGACAAGTCGTCTGGATACGCACATGCAGAGCGGGTCCACATTGCCTGGCCGGATAAAGGACTCCGATCCACGTCTGGGCAGGAAGGGCGTTTCCAGAGCGAGTTGCGTGTCAATGCGGCCAACGACCAACTCTGCGTCAAAATGCTTCAGGTACAGCCTGAGAGCTTGTGGCTTGAGCGTGTTGTCGTCGTCCAGATAAATGAGCTTTTCCCCTTGGGCTATGTTCGTGAGCATGCTTCTGATTCCGTTGCCGCCATTGCGGTCGGGTGGAAGAGTGATGCAGCGCACCGGGTAGGCACTGGTGGGAACTTTTCCCTTGAAACCATCAAAACCTATGAGAATTTCTAACTGTTCAGTCCCCAGTCCGGCAAATCTGGCGGCTTGTTCGACGGAATCGACCGTCTTTTGCAGAGCCTTTGGCCTGTTGCCTGCGGATGGGGTAATCAATGAAAAGAGCATATCGCCGTCCCTGGCCATAATACTGTCTCCTCCCCCGCATTGTTGCGGGCTTGAAGGGTCTCCCAACCCCTGATTACTGTCACCTGACATGCCGTGTCTATTTTAGCGTGTCAGGAATCGTATCGGCTGGATTTAACAAACACTTTATGTCTGTTTGAAAGAAAGACAAAAAACTTCATCTTGAAGTTCGGGACCGGCTCGACAGCTTTGCGGCTGAATTGTGGTTTTTATTTTGAAAGTCGTTCAAATGGTTTCATATCGTGCGTTTCCAAAGCCCAGTATGGGGTAGAAAATGAAAGGAAAAAGGAAGAGGCCTATGCCATAGAGGACGGGCTGTCCGAATTTTTCGGCAATGGCAAGGGAAAGCAGCAGATAACAGACAACATTGACGAGCGGGATCAGGTACCCGATGAACCACCACCATGGTTTGCCTGCGATGCGGTTGAGGACCCACAGGTTGTAGAAGGGAATGAGGGATGCCCATCCGGCTTCGCCTGCCTTTTCAAACATTTTCCACATTCCGACAACGCACGCAAGAATGATGGCCAGATACAGAATTGTTGCCATGTCAACGGTCCTCCCTGTAGCGTTTGCATAGGTGGTAAGCTGCGTGATTTATATAGTATTGAGTGGCCAAGGTCAATGAAGGCACTAAATGAGGCACCCCTGTGAAGTGGTGCCTCGTGAGTCGTTTTGTCCGGGAAATGTCGATGATTTCGTGAACGTGCAGAGGGCCGGTTGTATCAGAAGCCGTGCTTGGCCAGATATTCCATGGTGATTTCCGGTTTTCTTGTTTTCTTGTCATCTTTTGTGGTCCAGGGCGTGACCATGCGCTCCACGTATTTGCCGATGATGTCGGTTTCCATGTTGACCTTGGTTCCGACAGTCCAGCCTGAGATAGTGGTGCCCTTCTGGGTTTCGGGAATGATGTTCACTTCAAGCCAGTCCGGGCCGCAGTTGTTGACTGTCAAGCTGATGCCATCCAGGGTGATGGAGCCTTTCGGGATGACATATCTGCCGTGGGACGAGTCAAAGGCGAGTTTGAATATTCTTGATTCTCCGGCTGGGCGTACTCCGGCCACTTCGGCCATGCAGTCCACGTGGCCGGACACAATGTGCCCTCCGAAGCGATCGCCCATGACCATGGCCCTTTCCAGGTTGACGGAGGACCCGACCTTGAGATTGCCCAGGCTCGTGACGGACATGGTTTCGCGGCTTGCATAGGCCGTGAACCACTTTGCATCAAAGGTTTCCACTGTCAGGCAGACGCCGTTGATCGCTATGGATTCACCAAGTTCGATATCAGGCAGCGTGAAAAGAGCGCTAATGCGAAAGCGCGTTTCCGCACCCCGGTTTTCTGCGGCCTCAACGCGGCCCATTCCCATGACCAGTCCGGTAAACATCAAAAAAATCCTTGCTGAAGTTGGGGTGAACGCTTTTTGTCTATCAGGCTGGCAGCCCACTGTAAATCCGTTCCCGGTTACTTGAGATAATTGTCCAGTACTTTCTGGAATGCAGGAGAGGTTTTGACGCGGTCCAGGGCATTTTGGAATCTTTGGACGAGATCGTCTCTGGTGTCACGATGAAAGGCGTAATAGATCGGGGTTTCCTGCAAGGTGAACACCGTCTCGTATTCGTCTGCCGGCAAATTGAACCGTGCGGCAATTCGTCGCCATGATTGTTCTTCATAGGCTATCATGTCCAGCCGGTTGTTTATGAGTTTGTTGATGTTCTGCTCCATGTTTGCCACTGCTTCTATTTGGGCGATCTCCCTGTAGTCATCAAGAATGATGTCCGAGATGTCTTTTCGTATGGTGCCCACTCGATAGCCTGCAAGGTCGTCCAGGCAGGAGAGCATGATGTGCTTTTCCTTTTTGGCGATGAGGACAAAGCGAACGGTGGTGATGGGACCGGCCCATTTGAATAGATTTTTGCGTTCTGTGGTCCGGGCCATGCTGAACAGGACCGTGGATGGCTCATTCTGGATGTGGTCATATGCTCTGGCCCATGGCAGAAACTGTATTGAGAGAGGTTGGATGCCGAGTTCCTTCCATGTCATGTGGAGCAGATCGACTCCGATACCTTTTGTGGTTCCGTATTCGGTATAGCTGTAAGGGTAGTATTCTTCGGTCAGGTAATCGAGTTTTTCAAGAGACTGGGCATGGACCGAAACAGGTGAGCAGACCCACAGGAACCACAGCGTCAGAACTGAAAGAAAAAATCGTTTGTGATGTCTGGCTATGTCCATGTGATTCTTTCCGTCTGCCTTGTTGTATTTCATTATGTCAAATGCCGTATTGCAAAAGACGGTGGAGTGTCCTTGCCTGACATGGAGTTTTTTCGTGACTATTGCAGGTGTTGATCAAGCCTGCGTTGATATTCGGGGGTTGCCTTGATTGCATCAAGGGCTTTCTGGAACAGGGCGATCACTTTGTCGGGTGTGTCTTTGCTGAAAGCATAATAGGGTTCAATCCGGTTGATAGTCCAGACTTTTTCAAATTGTTCAGGATTCAGGCCGAGTTCCTTGATGTTGTGTGCAAAAGTACGCTGTTCAAGTGCAATGGCGTCCAGCCTGTTGGCAATGAGTTTCTTGATGTTCATCTGCACGGAGGGGACTTTTTCAATATGGGCGATGGATTCGTATTTTTTGAGCAATTCCGAGGAGGCATAGTCTTGAATTCCCCCGATTGACAGGCCTTTCAGGTCTTCGGGTGAGTTGATGGTGATGTTGCGGCCCTTCATGGTGATGAGCAGGGTTTCGGTTGTTGTGATGGGGCCGACCCATTTGAACAGTTTTTCACGGGAAGGCAGGCGAATGGTGGAAAAAAGTACTATGCCTGACTTGTTGAGTGTCATGTCGTATGCTCTAGCCCAGGGCAGGAATTGGATGTCCTGTTTCGGCAATTGTGCCTTGCGCCACATGAGTCGCAGGATATCCACTGCCAGCCCGGCTGGTTGTCCGTTTTGCTGATAGTTGTAGGGGGCGAATTCTTCGGAAAGGTAGACAAGTGCTTGTGTGGGACTTTTGGGTTCCGCAGCAAACCCGGAGGGCGCTGCACAGAGTATGAAGCAAATGAATGTGAGGTAAATTTTTTTCATTGTCGGTAATATATAACAAATTATGAATTGGATCAATAATTCATATGATTATATTGGAAGCTGGTCGATGTCGGGATGATGATCTTCTTGCAAGCGTTATTGGGGGCGCAAGGTCAGCATGATGTCCGAACCTGTTGTCTCCATGCGAATGATGCGGAAATTCATGGCCTCGGCCATGGGAACATCGCATCGGCCCGAGTAGGCGGCCGGAGCGGAGTTGTCACCGAGAATGCGCGGGGAGACGAAGTGGACAAGCTCGTCGGCAAGTCCCTGGGCAATAAGGTTCATGGCGAACAGGCCGCCTCCTTCGCACAGGGTGTAGTGGCAGCCCAGTTCATATCTGAGCCGCTCGAATCCGGTGGACAGGTTCAGGTGTCCCGGATTGCCAGCCAGAGGCCAGACACTGGTGCCGCGTTTTCGCAGGTTGTCAGCTTCCTGACTGCGAGCAGATGATTCCGTGGTCATGAAGATGGTTCGTTCCGGGCGTTTTTGGAGGAGGGTGAAGTCTGCTGGGTTGCTCGGCAACCGCGAGGTGACGACCACGGCGAGAGGCTGAACGAAATTTTTTGGTAGGTCTTTCTTGCGGCAGGTCAGGCTGGGGTTGTCGGCATGGAACGTGCCGCCTCCTATCACCACGGCTCCCACCTGAGCACGCAGATCGTGAACTCGGGCAAATGATTCCGGGCCGGACACTGGTTCCGGGGTGCGAAAACGCGAGGCTATCTTGCCGTCCAGAGTGGCGGCCATTTTGATGATGTTGAAGGTTGAGTGGGAATTCTGCCAGAGCAGGAAATCGCTGATGAGGTCCCTGCACTCTGTTTCAAGGACGCCGGTTTCGATTTTGATGTCGTGGGCTTTCAGGTTTTCCATGCCACCTGAGGCCACGGGGTTGGGGTCGCGTGTCCCCACCACCACTTTGCCGATTTGGGCCTGTATGAGTGCCTCGGTGCAGGGCGGGGTTTTGCCATGGTGGTTGCAGGGTTCAAGGGTGACATACATGGTCATGCCCTCGGGATTGATCCCCTTATTCAGTGCATCGGCCAGACATTCTCGTTCGGCGTGGAGTTTGCCGTATCTGGTATGCCAGCCTTCGGCCATAATCTGACCATTATGGACGAGCACGGCTCCCACACAGGGATTGGGCGCAGTCGCACCCCTGCCTAGGTTGGCAAGTTCCACGGCCCGAGCCATGAAATCATTGTCGCTAAATGAAGTCGCCTTCCATGAACACATAATTCACTCCGGCTTCGTCAAGCATTTGTTCGGACAGTTCGTCTGGATAGTTTTCGGAAAAATAGATGTTCTGTACTTCGCAGTTGATGAGCATCTTGGTGCACAGGATGCATGGCTTGGTCGTGCAGTAGATGTCGCATCCTTTGAGATCAAGACCGTGGGTGGCGGCCTGGATGATGACGTTCTGCTCGGCGTGCAGTCCCCGGCATAGTTCGTGACGTTCGCCGGATGGAATGTTGAGTTTGTCGCGGATGCAGCCGACTTCCTCGCAATGGGCGATGTTCGTGGGAACGCCGTTGTATCCTGTGGCAAGGATGCGCTTGTTTCTCACGGCAATGGCACCCACGGCCCGACGGGTGCAGGTGGAAC
The DNA here is from genome assembly GCA_016342345.1 of Pseudodesulfovibrio sp. GTDB lineage: Bacteria > Desulfobacterota > Desulfovibrionia > Desulfovibrionales > Desulfovibrionaceae > Pseudodesulfovibrio. The sequence continues at coordinate 14,080 of JAEINO010000023.1, forward strand.
GCTGGGCCACGAGATGGGCGATGCGCATGAAATATTCGGGCCATGGTAATCTGTTGGACATTGATACTCCTTCAGTGCTCGGATTGGAATGCACTAGGGAAGCACTGCATAATTGTCCGCTGGCTTCGTTGTTTTAAAAACCTCAAATTCTAGCGTACAGGAAGTACGCGTCGGCCTTGATGTTTTCTTGCGCCTTGCCAGCGAATAATTCTACAGCACTTCCTGAAAATTGAATTAATCAGTACTTCCCTAGAGAGCACCACCTATCATTTCTTTAACCGAAAGGGAACGGGGGCAGTGTGTGTCGCGGTTTTGAAGGGGGGTTGAAAAAAAGGCATTCGGTCAGATTTTTAACCGAATGCCTTTTTTCCTAATGCGTGTAATCGAATATTTCGATGTCAGGGCCGATTTTTTTGATAACGGCCGCTTTTATTTCTGCAAAATGCGGACAGGGAAAGCCGATGGGGTTTCCCCTGGAAATGCAGGAAGCGAAAACAATGATTTCCGCACCCCTGTCAACCATGATCTGCGCTCTGGCCACGGCGCGTTTTCCGGGACAGCCACCACAGCTGACAAATCCGATCAGCTGAACCGGCCCTGTTTCTTCAAATGCCAGCTTTCCTTCGGAAGTGATCCTGAAATCAGTAGTTCCGGGGCAGATGTCTTCGGTCTGCTGACACCTGATAATACCAACTTTTTTCATGTATTCTCCTGGGAGTAAGGGTGTACGATATGGCATTCAACTGTCTGTCATACCGATGGAAGCAGGAAAGGAGAACCGCCATGTTCATTGTCGAACTATCATGGCTTGAGATTGGATGCCATAGTTAAATCTGAGGTGATATTCGTGACTCCGACTGTCTGCCAGATTGATTTTGTGACCCCGAACCGGGGTCTTTTAGATGCCTCAGCCACCACCGCCGGTGTTGCAACCACCCATGGGGGACATTGAGCCGAGGCCCGGCATGGCTCCTCCAGTCCCTTCGGTCTGCACTGCACAGGCACTCATGAGTTTTTCGACTTTTTTTGATTTGCATTCCGGGCAAGGTGGCAGTTCGTTTTGCGAAAAGACCAGCTCCTCGAATTCCTTGCCGCATTCGCAGCACTTGTATTCATAAATGGGCATATGGATTTCCTCTTGGGTTTTGTTGATGTAAATCACAACAGAAAACAAAGTGTGTCTCCAGCAAGGATTGTCAAGATTATTTTTCTTGCACTCTTTACACATAATGTGCAAATTTACATGCAGATGCTTGCACATTGGGGTCCGCGTCTGGCTTCTTGAATATGAAATGTCCCTGTAATTCGGTGTGTTGCCATTTTGGCACGGCATGTGCTTTTAGTAGAGGTAGAAGAATCACACACTCTCTTCTATCCTGATTGCATAACAAAACCCTTTACGGAGGCAACGACATGAACAAGAAGAACATCACCATCACGGCTTTGGCAGCAGCTTTGGTACTGGCCATGGCGGCCTGGTCATTCGCTGGCCCCGGTTACGGACGCGGTTGCGGCGGCCCTGGTAACGGCGGTCCCGGTAACGGCATGAATAATTATTACAGCCAATTGACGCCTGAAAAGCAGGCGGCCGTTGACAAGATTTACGAAAAGTATTCCCCCAAGTTTACCGAACTGCGTAACCAGGTCTTGACCAAGCGTTCCACGCTTCAGGCCTTGGTGAATGGTGGCAATGCCGACGAGCAGAAGATTGGCAAGCTGACCGCTGACATTAGCAACCTTCGCACCCAGATGTGGGAAATGCGCGGAAGCATGTCCAATGAATTGGTCAAGGAGACCGGCATCACTGCGGGCAAGGGATATGGTTCGTGTCCGGCCTTTGGTCAGGCATCCTGTCCCGGTGGCGGACGTGGTCCTGGTGGCGGACGCGGCTCCGGCGGTGGGTACGGCCAGGGTAATGGACAGTTCTAGACAAATGAATTTCCGTTAACCCGGAAAACAGGAATAGTGGCGGGGCGGTTTTCATGGTGGATGCCGTCCCGCTCTTTGATTGTTGAAAAGGCACTGACAAAGGTGCTGCAAGGAGATTCCCATGCTGCGCAAGATTACGTCGCTGACGGGTTTTCTTTCTTTTATTATCACACTGATTACCAGTGTGATTTTGTACATTGTTCCGCAAGGACGTGTTGCCTATTGGGCCGACTGGACGTTTCTGGGCTTGTCCAAGGAGCAGTGGGGCGATATCCATATCACCGTTGGAACGCTTTTCGTTGTGGCCCTGCTGGTGCACATCTGGCTGAACTGGAGACCTCTGCTGGTCTGCATGAAAAACAGGGCGCGGGAGTTTTCAATTAAGACCGCACCTGTGGTCATCAGTCTGGCCATCACTTTGTTCGTGACGGCTGGTACGTTGCTGGGGCTTCCACCCATGCAGCAGATTCTCGAATTTTCAGCATCGATCAAGGATTCAGCCATGGAAACCTATGGCAATCCTCCCTACGGTCATGCCGAGCAGAGTTCGCTCAGAAAGTTCTGCGGATATCTTGGTTTTGAGGTTGAAGAGGCGTTGGTTGCATTGCGCAAGGCAGGGTATTCCGTGGATGCCGAGGCCAAGGCCGAGATTCGCGAAATTGCCCGCGCAAAGGGTGTCAGTCCGCAGCAGGTTTACAATGATCTTCGTGCCGCCCTTGTATCTGATCCGTTTGCGGCCATGCCTTCCAGTCCGCCCGAAGGAACTGGCAAACTGAGGTTGTCCGAATTGTGTGCAACATATGGCCTGCCGGTTGACGAGGCCGTTGCCAAGCTTGAAAGGCTGGGTATTCATGTTGGTGCGGATACGATTCTCAAGGATGCAGGCAAGAAAAACAACATGAATCCGCAAGAAATATACAAGGCCTTGCGGTCGGAGTAGCCATTAATGGAAGTTCATTCCAGCGGAAAAGAAAAAGGGCCTCTGGTCGCCCTGGTCCTGGCCCTCATCGTCTTGGGTTTGGGCAGCCTTTATCTGACGTGGCGTTCCATCGCGCACCAGCGTCAGATCGTCGAGGACAACATGATCATGACCGGCAGTTCCATCTTGCGCGGTGTGGACACCAATATCTTGCGAATCATGCGTTCCTTGCGCATGAATCCCCAGGCGGCTCCGCTTTTCCCGACCATGGCTGAAGAGCTTTTCACGGAGCTTGCCCAGTCCGACGATATCGTTTTCATCACTCTGTATGATGCCAGCGGGAAACCGGTGGTGACATCGGAAACCGGTGGGAAAAAACCTACCATCAAGCTGCCCGAGACCATTACCAGTGACATTGAGCCGGGTCGCGCCTGGCATGTCATGGCGCAAATCGGGAAAAAGGCCGTGCTTGTATCCGGTCTCAAGACCCGGCCCGGCATTGCCGAATTGTGTTCTGGACCGGGTGAAACCGGTCGAGATTCGAGGCAGGAGCATGGCATGGGGCAAGGTCGTGGTCCTGGTAAGGGGCGTGGTCCGGGACAAGGTCGTGGCATGAACCAGGGCGGGCATGATGAATCGGCCATTTTTCTGGTGGTTGGTCTCAATGCCGAAAAGCATCTTGCCCAGTTTCGGCAATATCGTCGTGCTGCCACCTATCAGACCGGGTATGTATTTTTGGCAGCCATAGTGCTCTGGCTGCTGGTGTTTGCCTACCTCAAGCGCAGAGGTGCCAGCCTCAAGTTGGTCCGTCTGGAACGCTTTCAAAGCAAGTTGCTCGATAACATGCCGGACGGTCTGGTCACTCTGGCCGAGAGCGGCGAGGTCATGGCTGCCAATTATTCGGCCAAGAAGCTGCTTGCTCCGAAAGGAGAGGAAGGTGCTCCTGAAATCATCGGCGCCAATTGGTGTGATTTCGATTTTGGCCGCAAGACCGGGGACACGTCCTGCAATGCGTCCTATGAATGGGAACAATTCGATTATCAGGGCCGCCAGCTTGAAATTCTTTCCCTGCCGTTTCAGGAACAGGACGAGGACGCTGCTCCGGAACTTGGGCAGCGACTGGTTCTTATCCGTGACAGGACCCAGATCCGTTCGTTGGAGGAGGATCTGAATGAAGCCAACCGGTTGGCCGCTATCGGTTCACTGGCCGCGAGTGTAGCGCACGAGGTCCGCAACCCTCTCAGTTCCCTGCGTGGGTTTGCCCAGCTTTTTGCCACCAAGCTCAAGGGGCAGAAGCCGCTGGATCAATATGCTACCACCATGGTTCAGGAGGCGGATCGTCTCAACCGTGTGGTCACGGACCTGCTCTATCTGGCCAAACCGCGTCAGCTTGATCCGGTCGAGACCGATCTCAACCATGTGGGAGAAAGTTTGAAGCAACTCATGCGTTTTGATTTCGAGAACAAGCAGATCGAGCCGGAATTTGATTTTGGCCCGGAGCCTGCGTTTGCAGATCAGGACGCACTTCGGCAGGTATTGCTCAATTTGATCACCAATAGCCTTGATGCCATAACCGCTTGCAAGGATTGCGAAAAGCCAGGGCATATCAGGCTGACATCGGTGCGTACGGATGGTGGTGTGTGGCTTTCAGTGGCTGATGACGGGCCGGGCATGGACCCGGAAATTACGGGCGATGTGTTCAAGCCGTTCGTGACCGGCAAGAAGACCGGTACCGGTCTCGGACTTGCTATTGTCCAGAACATCATGCGCGCACACAAGGGTAAGGTCGTTATTGATTCTCAGCCTGGTGAGGGCATGGAAATACGACTTTTTTTCCCGGACAGGAACAACGAGGAAGCATAGATGACAGAAGAACGCCTTGTGCTGATAGTTGATGATGAACCGGGACATCGGATGATGGTCCGGGCCGTGCTGGACGATGACGGTTGGATTGTGCTTGAGGCTGATTCCGGCGAACAGGCACTTTCCGTGCTGTCCGAGTCTGCCGAATCCGACCTGTTTCCCGCTGTGGCCATGGTGGACATGAAGATGCCCGGAATGGACGGAATGCAGCTTCTCAAGGAGTTGCAGATACGCCGTCCGAACATGCCGGTAGTTTTGTTGACCGCCTTTGGAAGCGTGGGGAGTGCCGTTGACGCCATGAAGAAAGGGGCCTTTGATTACCTGACCAAGCCCGCAGACAACGACGAGTTGACTGCAGTGCTCGGCAAAGCCTTTGAATATCACAAATTACTCCAGGAAAATACCAGATTGAAAGCCGAAGTCGGCGGGGCTGTCGATTTTATAGGTGCGAGTCCCGGCATCGAACGGGTGCGCGATCTCATCAGTCAGGTTGGACCGTCCGAGGCGACCGTGCTGATTCTTGGCCAGTCCGGTACTGGCAAGGAATTGGTGGCTGAAGGGTTGCATCGGGCCAGCCATCGGGCCAGCCGACCGCTTATCAAGGTCAACTGTGCGGCCTTGCCCGATGATTTGCTGGAAAGCGAACTTTTCGGTTACGAGAAAGGGGCATTCACCGGAGCGGTCAAGGACAAGCCCGGTCGGTTCCAATTGGCGGATGGTGGTACGCTTTTTCTGGATGAGATAGGAGAAATGCCCGCAGCACTTCAGGCCAAACTCCTGCGTGCATTGCAGGAAAAGACCATCGAGCCGCTGGGATCGATCAAGACCATCAAGGTGGACACGCGCATTGTCGCGGCCACCAATCGCAATCTCAAGGCCGAGGTCGAGGCCGGGCGTTTTCGTGAAGACCTCTATTATCGTCTGGCCGTGCTCGAAATTCGTATCCCTCCGTTGTGCGAGCGCAAGGAAGACTTGCCCTTGCTTGTCAGTTTCCTGTTGCGCCGACTGGGCAACAAGAACAACAAGATCATTCGCACCGTGACACCGGCCTTTCTCAATGCCCTGTCCGATTACGAATGGCCCGGCAATGTTCGTGAACTGGAGAATGTGCTGGAGCGTGCTCTGATTCTGTCGCGTTCCGATGCACTTGGCCCGGACCTTCTGCCTCCTCAGATTTCGGGGGCACGTGAGGCTGGTGTGGAAATGGAGCCGTCCGTCGCATTCATGGAATCGACCACTCCTGCGTCTTTAGAAGAGGCCGAAAAACAGGCCGTGATCCAGGCCCTGAAAGAGAATGGCAACCATCGTGAGCGCACAGCCGATGCCTTGGGTATCAGCCGTCGGACATTACAGTATAAATTGAAGAAGTTTGGGCTGACGCGCCGTTAATCAGGCTGGAACAGTCTTTTTGGAATGAAGAGGGACAAGCAGCATGCTTGTCCCTCTTTTTGTTAATGGGTCATGATGGATTGAATTAGTTTACCCATTCAGAACCATGTGCTTTATTTCGTCAATACGATGTAGGTAGTCTGCCTGATACAGTGGGCCGTTGGCCGTGAATTGTTTGGCTGTTACCGTGTGGGCATCGCACCACTTGGCAAGAACCGGGTTTTTCCAGATGCGTGCATATCCCTTGATCATGTGCAGGGTGTTGTGACAGACCGGGGTCAATTTTCCGGTCTGCGCGAGCAGGTCCGTGTAATCCGTATTGAAGTCAAGAAAGAATGAACCTACGGCTTGAGCGCACAGATAGTTGCCGCCCGAGGCGAGTTTTTCCAGCATGGCGGTTTTGCTGAGTTGAAGGGGCTTCCAGGGGCGTGTCCATTCTGGAGCTGGTTTTTCATTCTCATTGTATCCGATTGATCCTGATTGCATGAATTCCGTGATTTTTTCAGCCAATCTTGGCCACATGGAGCCGACATGCTCCACATCGCGGCTGGCATGAAGCCCGGTGACGACACCGTCTTTTTCTTCCAGTTTGATCTTGAGAAATGGGCAATGGGTCTCGATGTGTTTGTCGGATGCGTCCCAGATGCCTCCGAAGACCCTGTCCATATCGATGACGTGGACATTGTCGAGTTCTTTGGTCCAGAGTTCGAAATGCGCCGGGGCTTCGCGACCGAGTTCGGCCCAACCTTGCAAGTAGGAAAACGGGTCCGGCCCAAAGGCCGGGAAATGGGACAGCCGGGACGTCACGATGATGGGAACCTTGCTGTGGATTCGACGGACATTCGCCAGCATTTCGCCGTACCTTTTCAGGTAGGTGGCGGGATTGGGCTGGATCATGCCGCACTGGTTCTGCATCCATGCTTCAAGCTCGGGATTGCTCGCCCAGGCTGCCGGGTCCATGAAGAAAATGTACTTGCTCTCGTTATGAATGAAAAGCGGGCTGTTCTCATGGAACAGGTTCATGACGATGAGTTCGGGTTTTTCTTCGTCCGGTCCGATCATCTGGAACTGGTTTTTCACGCTGCGATCATGAAAATAGTTGCCAAGTTCCATGGCTTCCACTTTTTCATTGAGATCGGCAGGGATTATTCCCGGGCTGCTGGAATAGGTGAACGGCGAGGCCAGGACCCGGTATGAGCAGTCGAACCCCTGTTCGGTTATGGCCCGGCCAAGGAAATCCATTTGACAGTTGCCTAGAAAGTAAAGCATTCATATTCCTTGATATAGAAACAATATAATGTGTCACCAGTTTCCGATAGTCGGTGATTTTCGTCAAGGTGCAAACCAATCATGAGCAAATTGACCATTGAAACCTTTGTTCTCGGACCTGATGAAACCAATTGCTATCTGGTTTCCTCGGGCAAGGATGCTGTTATTTTTGATGCCGGAGTAGAGCCGGCGCGACTCATTGAGCGCGTCGAGGAAAAGAAGTTCAACCTGCAGGGAATCTATCTGACGCATTTTCATATCGATCATATCGGCGGGGTTCGCGAAATACTTGACCGGTTTCCTGTTCCTGTTCATGTCAGCCCGCATGATCAGTTCCTCAAGGAAATATCCCTTGAAGCTGGCGGAATTCGTGAACTGGTCGAATTAATGGATTTCCCCCATGAACCGCTTTCTCCGGGACGGCTGAGAGTGCTTGGTCAGGACATGCTTGTTCTGGATACTCCGGGCCACACTCCCGGAAGCCTGTCCTTTTTTTTCCCGGCTGCTGGTTGTGTGTTCGTGGGCGATCTGATTTTCATGATAGCGGTCGGGCGGACCGACCTGCCACGCGGAAGCAGTTCCGTCCTGCTTGGCTCAATTCGATCCCGTATTTTCATCCTGCCCGACAACACTCGCATCTATTCTGGTCATGGGCCGGCTACCACGGTCATTCACGAGAAAAAGAACAATCCGCATTTCGTATTATAAGCAAACCAAGTCTTTTCAGCATTTACTTTTTTATCCTCATTGCGTTATTGTTTAGCCTGTTGATATCGTCTTTTCTTTAGTCCCGACGAGGGCCCCCTCTGTTTTGTCAGGGGTACTATGACTATTGAATTTTATGGCAGAGCCAGAGTGTTCATGATAGTGCAGGTGTGTTTGAGCTTGCGTGAATTTTTGCAAGTGAATCGGCATAAAATTGCTATAAAGCACTTTTTCTCCGTCGTGATTTCTTTTATGGTTTAAATCTGGTTAACTTCACAAATATCACTAGGAAGAATTAATGGCAGAAGATACCGCCACTTATGTGACAGATATCGATATAACAGCAGAAACGCTTGAAGCGGCCCAGGAGTTGCTGACAAAGCGGTTTAAGTTCATCACGAATCCGGATGAATCAATGAAGAGTCTCGCCCGGATCGGGGCTGAACATGTTGCTCGGGACATGACCCTCAATCCTGATAGATACAAGGCTGTCGAGGTTGCAGCTTCGCTGCCGGATGTCAAATCGCTTGACCCGTTGGACATCCTGCGTCAGGAACATCAGCTTCCGGCCCTGCCCCAGGTCTTTCTGGAGTTGCAACAGGCCATCAACGCCAAGAATACCTCGGCAGATGATCTGGCTGCCATCATCAGTCAGGACCCGAGCCTGACCGCCTTCTTGCTGCGTATGGTCAATTCCGCTTTTTACAGTCTGCCCATGCAGATCGACACCATTTCACGGGCCGTTACCGTGGTTGGGGTCAACCAGCTTTCCACTCTGGCTGTTGGAACTTCGGTCATGAATTTGTTCAAGGATATACCCGCCGAAGTGCTGGACATGGAGCAGTTCTGGAAACATTCCATTGCCTGCGGTCTCATCGCCCGGCGTTTGTGCCGCATTACGGGCAAGGGTGACCCTGAACGAGCCTTTGTTGCCGGATTGCTGCATGACATAGGCCAGCTCATTCTACTGCAGGCTGAGCCGGAACGTGCGGCAGCGGTGCTGACTCACGCTCGCAGCAAGGATGTTCTTCTGTTTGTCGAGGAAAAGGCCCTGCTGGGGTTTGACCATGCCACCTTGGGCGGCATGTTGCTTCGCAAGTGGAATTTCCCCTTTGTCCTTGTCTCCTCCGTGTTGGAGCATCATCATCCCAAGGAAAAGCAGAAAGCGCACGAGCCTGCCTTGGTTCATTGCGCGGAAATGATTGCCACCAGTCTCGGGATCGGTTCCAGTGGTGAGTATTTTGTTCAGCCGCCGGACAGGGCCATATGGGATTCCATGGAACTTACTGCGGAGAGGGTCAGTGAGATGATTGAAGATCTGGATGAAGAACTGGAGGAATCCTTTGGTATTCTCATTCAGCAATAAGTTGAATTGACAGCGGAGATTATACGCCGTACTCATTTCTTCCAAACAACCCTTCACGGAGGCATTGGCATGCGCGAAAGAGTGGAAGAAGTCTTGAATAAGGTCCGTCCCATGCTTCAGGCTGATGGTGGCGATGTTGAACTCGTTGACATTACTGATTCCGGCATCGTTCAGGTTCGCTTGACGGGTGCCTGCAAGGGATGTCCCATGTCGCAAATGACATTGAGAAATGGCATTGAACGAGTCATTCTCAAAGAGATAGCCGAAGTCAAAGGCGTGGAAGCCGTCTAGTCGGCTTTTTTTGTCCGGGAAAGAGGAGAGGGAAGCTTTTTTTGTAAAAGTTTCCCTCTCCTCTTTCCCGGTAATCAGCCTCCCTTTCTTGCGGATTATCTTGTAAAAGCATTTGCACAGGCAGATGTGGCGGGATTGGGGCGGGAAAGTGTCATGAAGAATTTTTGTTAAGGAGAATACATATATGGGTAAGATTGTTTCTCGGTTTGCGCCGAGTCCCACAGGGTATTTGCATATTGGTGGCGCACGCACGGCTCTTTTTTCTTGGTTGCTTGCCCGGTCCCAAGGCGGCGAATTCCGGCTTCGTGTCGAGGACACGGACCGGGAAAGATCTACGCAGGAAGCCACTGATGCCATTATTGATTCCATGAAGTGGCTGGGGCTTGTGCATGATGACGAGATCGTGTTTCAGTCCACCCGTGTCGATCGGCATAATGAAGTTATCGATCAGCTTGTCGAGGCAGGGCATGCCTATTATTGCGATTGTTCCAAGGAACAGGTCGATGCCATGCGCGAGAAGGCTCAGAAGGAAGGCCGCAAGCCCAAGTACGATGGGTCCTGTCGAGAGAAGGGGCTGGCAACCGGAGTGGTTCGGTTCAAGACACCGCTTCAAGGAACCACCGCATTCAAGGATACGGTCAAAGGGTCCATTGCCGTGGAGAATGCCGAAATGGACGACATGATCTTGCGTCGTTCTGATGGTTCGCCTACCTACAATCTGGCTGTGGTGGTTGATGATCACGACATGGGTATCACTTCCGTCCTGCGTGGCGACGATCATGTCAACAACACTCCTCGTCAGATTCTCATCTACAGAGCCATGGGGTGGGATGTCCCGGAGTTCGGTCATGTTCCCATGATTCTTGGCCCAGACAAGAAGAAGCTTTCAAAACGGCATGGTGCGCTTTCGGTCATGGAGTACGAGAAGATGGGCTATCTGCCGGAGGCCGTGGTCAATTATCTTGCTCGCCTGGGTTGGTCCCATGGAGATCAGGAATTGTTTTCCATGGACGAGATGGTCACCTTCTTTTCCACTGACAATCTTGGCAACTCGCCGTCTGTTTTTGATCTGACCAAGTTCGAGTGGGTCAACGGGCAGTATATGCAAAAGGCCGATCCTGAGCGGTTGGCTGACATGCTTTGTGATTTCTATGCCCGTGAAGTGGGCGTGGAAGAGGCCAAATCCGTGACCAGGGAGGACTTTGCGAGGATTGCACCGCTCTTGCAACCTCGGGCCAAGTCCATTGTTGACATGCTTGAGCAGTCGCAGCCCTTTATCGTGGACGCCGGTTTTCTGCCGTACGACGAGAATGCCGTGAAGAAATTCCTCACTGACGAGACCAAACCCCTGCTTGAGGAAATAGTTGGACGTATTGAGGCCCTGGATGAATTTTCCGAGCAGTCCCTTGAGGACGTGCATCGCCAGTTCCTGGAGGACAAGGATATCAAGTTCAAGGCCATTGCCCAGCCCATTCGTGTGGCCATAGTCGGCACGACCAAGAGTCCTGGTCTGTTCGAGACCATGATGGTGCTTGGCAAGGAGCAGACCCTTGCACGACTGAAGCGGGCTGTTGAATTATAGCCTTGTCAAACTGAATTGAATGATAAGCCCCGCCGGATGCATCCGGTGGGGTTTTTTTTATTCCAAAAACTCAAGCCCCTGCCGGGACTGAATCGGCAGGGGCTTTTTGAGGGGAGGTGTGATGCACTTTTTTGTGCGGAAGAAATTCTATTTCAATTCGTCTTTCATGCGGACGAATGTTTCCTTGTCAATTTCCCCTGCGGCGTATCTGTTCTTGAGGATGTCATGCGGGGATTGAGCACCGTTTGTCGTGGCCGTGTGGCGAAACATGCGGGCGAAAAAATAGATAATCAGGCCAATAACCATGATTTGAAGAATGCCTCCGAAATGGAAGGGCATTCCACCATGCCAGCCGGAAGCCCCACTACCTTGCCAGAATCCGGTTCCGCCGCACCAATTTCCAAATGCACTCAATATTTCCATGTCGTTGCCCTTTAATTCTGTTGTTGCAAGAGACAATGCATGGGGTGTGCCAATGTGATTACCTTGTTGTTACGGGTAGATACGACCTTGATGTGTGTGGCCTGTTGTGCAGGTGCGCAATAACTTGCACTTTCATGGGGCGCAATGTTGCACAAGGCGGAGCTATACTGCCGGAAGTTCGATAAAAAAGGTGGAGCCGAGCCCTATTTCCGATTCGACCCAAATGGTGCCATGGTAGTGAGCTATGATTTCCCGGCTGATGGCGAGACCGAGGCCGGCTCCTCTGGGGCGGTCGTCGGCTTTGCCATATTCTCCGGCCTGATGGAATATTTCAAAGATGCGTTCCTGCTCGGAGTACGGGATGCCAGGGCCGGTGTCGGCCACTTCCAGACGGATCAGATCTGTCTGAGGGGAACTGGCCCGTAGGGTGACTGTTCCGGCCATGGTGAACTTGGCAGCGTTTGTGAGAAGATTGAGCAGCACCTGGATGAGGCGGTCGTTATCGACCACGATGTCCGGTAATCCTTCGTCGATTTGCGTAAGCAGAGTAAGTTTCGGATTGTCATTGAACTGGCCGCTTACGGCATTGACGGCCTTTTGCACCAGTATGGCAGGGTGTGTTTTTTCATCACGCCATTCGGTGTAGCCTTGTTCTATCTTGTTCAGATCGAGAATGTCGTTGATCAGTCGGGTCAATCGGTCGCCTTCGTGAATCAGGATGTTCAGGTTTTCAATGATTTGGGAGCCCTTGGTAAGGAGGGTGTGGTTCTCTTTAGCCATAGGCCAGAAATTTTTGGAGAAATTTTTGAGAATGAGTCTGGAGAAACCGAGCAGGGACGTCAGTGGGGTTCGCAGTTCGTGGGAAACCGAAGAGACCAGCGCAGACTTGGTTTGGTCCAGTTCCTGTAGGCGCAGACTGGCATTTTCGGCTTTTTCCTTGGCTTTTGTGAGGTTGTCTTCGATTTTTTTGCGGTAGGTTATGTCTCGGGCAACCCATACGATGGTTCCGTTTTCCCCTGACTCATCGCCGATTCTCGACGTCTTGCATTCAAACCACACATGCTCGGTTAGGGCATCCATTTCATATTCCATTTCCTGGCTTTGCCCGGTCGTTATTGTCCGACGTATGGTATCAAGTGCCCTGTCGGAAAGTGATGTGTCGTACATTTCCTGAATTCTGTTTCCGAGCAGGTCGGCTTTGCCGAATCGAAGGCTATCGTGGTCGGCTTCGGAGACATCAAGATATCTTCCTTCCCAGTCGAGCAGGACGACTCGGTCGGGCAGGGCCGAGACCAGAGCCCGGAGACGGCCTTCCCGTTCCTTTGAGGTGGAGTTGGCGTCCTCCAGTTCCTGTATCTTTTGGCAAATGGAGTCTCTCATGTCAGAGAAACTGCTGGCAAGGCTACCGATTTCGTCTCCCCTGTCGGGTGGTATCAGGACATCCAATTCGCCATTGCTGAGTGCGTCCGCGCTCTGTTTGAGTTTGTTCAAGGGCTTTGTTACCAGATGGCGCGAATAAATAATGATGACCATGGAGGTGAGCATGATGCAAAATGCCGACCCGAATATGAACAGGGCTGCAATGTGTTTCTTTCGTATTTGCGAGGCCTTGGTTCCGGCCTTGATAAGGACGAAGAAAAATGGCTTTGCCCCCTCGTAGGCTGTCACCGGTGTGATGGACAGGAGGATTTCCTTGTTGTTTTCGTTGTTGCGGACCAAGGTCGGGCTGGTGGTTTCTGTTAGGGTATCTGGGTTGATTCCGGAAACCGTGAAGATGTTTTTCCCAACGTATTCGGGCTGGAAAGAATAATAGATACGGCCGTCTGCGCCAATGACCGAGCCGGTCTCAAATTCTTCTCCGACTAGATCGACCATGACATCTCTGTCGCTTACGGATTCGTATTTGAGAAGTTGGCGGTTCATGAGTTCGCCGGGAAGACGGATGTTGTCTTCAAGGAATCTGTCCACCTCGTGTGAAAAACGTTGCGTATAGAAAAGCCCGAGAGACGTGAGAACCAGGAATTCAACGAGAATAACAACGGTTCCGATTCGGAGGATCAGGTTTTTCTTGAAGAAAAGCATGTTGCCGAATTCTCCTATTCTGTTCTGTTCGTGAAGAATTGGAGGGATTTTTGATCTATGTCGGCAAGAATTCTTCTATAGTTTGCCGGATTGTTGATGAATTCCTTGAATGCCTCAAGCCCGTGCCCGGCAATTTCCGGTGGTGTAGCTAGATCATAGTTGAATGCCCAGTGAGGTGTGCTGCGGATTATGTGCAGTATTCGCCGCTGCAGAGGGGCGTAGAAGGAGAGCGGTATGGCCTTGCTGGGTGAGAGAGCACCTGATTTTTGACTCATTTCCATTTGCGGACCAGGGTCTGAAAAAAAAGCCAGTGCCTTTTTGGCTTCATTTTTTTTGCCTTCGCGCGAGACAACGATGGTATCGATGGGGCCGAGTGCCACCATGGGAATGTCTGGTGACATGATCGGGAATTGGAAAAAACCGTAGTCCTTATCCTGAGTCCAGCCGAGTTGACCGTCGAACAGGCCGATGATCCAGGTCCCCATGAGCGTCATGGCGGCCTTGCCGGACTGGACGAGTCCGGTAGCTTCGGCCCAGTCTAGCTGGTTGGGTGATTCGTTGAAATATCCGGCGTCGAGCAGACTTTTCCAGAGGACAAAGACTTTTTCCACTTCCGGGTCGGAATAGGAAGCGTGTCCGGTCATGAGTTTTTGCCGATAGTCGGGACCGGCTGTCCTGAGCAGCAGGTAGTCGAACCAGAATTGAGCGGGCCATTTTTCTCGGGAGCCGAGAGCGACAGGTTTGACCTTGGCGCGTTTGAGTTTGTCGCAGATTGCGATGAATTCTTCCCAGTTGGCCGGAGGGGAGATGCCCAGGCTTTCGAATGTTTTTTTATTGTAGAAAAAGGCCACGTAATGCTGGGTGAGGGGCAAGGCATACTTATGGGCATCATAGGTACAGGCCCTGGCTACTGTGGAAGAGAATATCTGATCGAGTTCCGCTTCCTGCCAGACATCATCTATGGGTACAATGTAATCGCTGTCCACCATGGCCTGTGTCTTGACTCCAGCCCAGTAGGAGAACATGTCAGGAGGGTTTCCTCCCGCGAGCATGACTTTTATGCCGATTTTGAATGATTCGTGGTCGAAGCCGGTGGCTCGGACTTTGGTTTCTCTGTTGGTGCGGTTGAAGGTCTCGGCCATCTCATTGATGCCTCCACTGAGCGGGCCGGTCCAGTAGTGGAGAAAAATGAGCGTGTCGGTAGCCGCTCCATTTGAGGGCAGAGCTGGAAAAAATGACAGAATAAGGCACAGGGATATGCCCAATATGGTGTGTTTTGACAGAAACACGATGAACCTCCAGACGATGCCATGTAATGAATATCGATATCATACAATATATGGCACAAATAAGGCCTCAAGGAAATAATATTGTAGAATCGGTTCAAACGATGGTTTGCCAGAAAGGGGAGATCCTTGTGCGAACTGTGGCGGATTGTGTGATTTTCAGTGAGAGATCAGACATTCGTGAGCAACCCTTTGGGCAGTTCAGGAAAACGTCAAGCGCATGGCGCAAGAAGTACCATGTGAGTTGGATGCTGGATCAATGAGGATATGAATCCCGGTAGCAGGAACAGGACGTGGAGGAATGTACCACAAAAAATGTGCCATAGAATTCTTGAGCAAAGGCTGGTATTGTATAAACAGCCTGTCAGAAAGATTCCGGCAAGAGAAAGGACGAAAAAAGCTGCTGCCGACAGTGCGCCGGCAGCAGCAGTACGTCAAAAGAAAATGTGGTCAGCGTTTAAGCTTCAGGTTTCTTGGAAACAACCGGTTTGGTGATTGCTCCGCTACGGATACAACGGGTGCATGCCTTGATGGATACAACCTGACCTGATTCGAGCTGATGCCGGACTTTTTGCAGATTCGGCATGAACCGACGTTTTGTTTTGATGTGGGAATGGCTGACATTATTGCCGGACTGGGGACCCTTTCCACATATATCGCAAACCTGAGACATTGCGACCTCCTCGCTTATTCTTTCAGAATCGTTTCATTTTTTTGTTTTGCACAGCCGCTGGAAAGTGCTGTTCCTTCAAGCAGCGGAGTGATTCATTACCGAGTTGGAACCTAAATGGCAAGGGTTTTTTTCTTGACAAGGGAAAAAGTTCCCATATAGGAAGCTCCGGTTGCCCGCGCCGATTTCACTTATCGCGGACGGAGGAAACAATGTTGGAATTATGGATACCGATTAGCGAGATTCACGCCGAAGGGGAGGGTTTGACCTTTGCGGACCAAGTGCTGTGGCACGAGGCCTGGAAAGAGTTTTCCCTACCTGTGGAGCCTGCCAGAGACCTCGAGGCGGTCGTTACCATCATGCCCCAGGGCGGAGATGGTGCGCTTATTCGTGGTACTCTCAGAGGATCTGTGAAGTTGGTCTGTGACCGCTGCACAGAACTTTTTGAATTTAATATTGATGTCAATTTCGACATCTTTGAGAAAATTCCGGACGAGGAAATTGGCGAAGAGCCACGCGTTCGAGAGTTGAACGGTGAGCTTCAGCTGGATATCGGAGCCATTCTCTGGGAGGAATTCCTTCTGGCTCTGCCGGTCAAAC
Organism: Pseudodesulfovibrio sp.; assembly: GCA_016342345.1. Taxonomy (GTDB): domain Bacteria; phylum Desulfobacterota; class Desulfovibrionia; order Desulfovibrionales; family Desulfovibrionaceae; genus Pseudodesulfovibrio. The sequence goes on from JAEINO010000023.1 coordinate 30,454, forward strand.
CCTTGTGTTCCGAGGGCTGCAAGGGCGTATGCCCAGGTTGCGGCAAGGATCTCAATTCGCAGAAATGCGAGTGCGACAAGGAAATCGGTGACGAGAGGCTTGCGGTTTTCCGCAATCTGAAGATAAAGTAACGCGCTTCGCCGGTTGATTATACTTGCCACCGGCCAAGCCCTGAATTAATACGATCATAACTAGCTTAAAGAGGTATACATCATGGCAGTTCCCAAGAAAAAGACATCCAAGTCCCGTAAAGGCATGCGTCGTTCCCACGATCATGTCGCAGTCCCGAACGTTGTCTATTGTGAGTGCGGTGAGCCGACTCTCCCTCATTGTGTCTGCGCGGTTTGCGGCACATACAAGGGACGTCAGGTCATCAGCAGTCCAGATGCCTAGCATTGAATCTTCCGGCACTGCGCGCATTGCCGTGGATGCAATGGGGGGCGATTACGGTCCTCGCATTATGGTACCTGCGGCAGTCAAGGCTGCTCGAGAGGGCGTTGGCATAGCTCTTGTCGGAGATGAGAGCATCATTAACGATGAGCTTGCCAAGCTTGACGTAACTGGTTTGGATGTCACGGTTATTCCGGCCAGTCAGATTGTCGAGATGAACGACAAGCCGGCAGATGCGCTCCGGCGCAAGAAGGATTCATCCATTCAGGTGGCTTGTCGGTATGTTAAATCCGGCGAGGCCGACGGCGTTGTCAGCGCGGGAAATTCCGGGGCCACGGTGGCTTGCGGAATGTTCGTGCTTGGCAGGATCAAGGGCGTCATGCGTCCTGCTCTTGCCGGGATAATGCCCACTGAAAAGGACCCGGTCGTTCTTATTGACGTCGGGGCCAATGTGGATTCCAAGCCGCTGCATCTGTTCCAGTTCGGTCTGATGGCAGATGTGTTTGCCCGCTGTGTTCTCGGGATGAAAAGGCCTGGTGTGGGCCTTTTGTCCATTGGAGAGGAAGAGGGCAAGGGCAATGCCATGGTACGTGAAGCTTATGACCTGCTGCGTGATTCGCAGCTTCGGTTCATAGGCAATGTTGAAGGCCGCGACATCTTCACCGGTGATGTGGACGTGGTCGTTTGTGACGGCTTTGTCGGCAATGTGGCACTCAAATTGTCCGAAGGGCTTGCCCAGTCCATGGGAAGAATTCTCAAGGAAGAACTCAAGTCCAGTTGGCTGTCCAAGCTGGGAACTCTGTTGTCCTTGCGGGCCTTCAAGCGTTTCAAGAAGGTCGTGGACTACGCCGAATATGGTGGTGCTCCGTTGCTCGGACTCAAGGGAATTGTTGTGGTTTGCCATGGCAAGTCCAATGAGCTGGCAATTATCAATGCCATACGCATGGCTTCCACCAGCGTCAGAAACAAGATGCATGAGCATCTGGCTGAAGGGCTTGCGGCTCACAAGGGCCGGACCGGCACGACCGAGTCGACGTCCCAGACTGCCGCATAACTTTTCATATCAAGCATTGCAGATGGATGAGAGTGCAGAGAGTCTCAAAAAAAGCTGCAGTGCCTAACCGTTTTAAAAGACGTGTGTTTCCGGGTATTCTTCAGTGACATTGAAGCCGGGCATTTACCAGATGCTTGACCCGATTGAACCATTCGCATACACCCCCTTCATGAACGAATTCACCATACGCGGTTTTGGCCGCTACGCCCCCGAACGAATTGTGACAAATTTCGACCTTGAAAAGATGGTCGATACTTCTGATGAGTGGATCACCTCACGGACCGGCATCAAACAGCGACATGTTGTAGCCGAAGGTGAGACTGCATCCGACATGGCAACCAAGGCTGCCATGCAGGCTCTGGCCGATGCCGGAATGGAAGCTGACGAGCTGACCCACATTGTTCTCGGTACTTTCACTCCAGATGCCATGATCCCCTCCACAGCCTGCCGTGTGCAGCAGAAGCTCGGTATCAAGGGGCAGATGTGCATGGATGTGGGTGCGGCCTGTTCCGGTTTTCTTTATGGATTGGAAACTGCTCGCGGTTATTTGGCTGTCAAACCGGATAGCAAGATTCTGGTTGTTGCCACGGAAGCCATCAGCCATAGACTGAACATGGAAGATCGTACCACATGCGTACTTTTTGGTGATGCTGCCGGAGCGGTCATTATTACGGGTGGCGACCCTGACGGGAAACCGCAACTTCTGGATGTGATGCTTGGCGCGGATGGAAGTTTGGGGGACCTGCTGACGGTCAATGGCGGCGGAGCCGCTGCTCCCTACAAGAAGGGCGACATTGTTGGCGATGAATATTTTGTCCAGATGCAGGGGCGTGAGACCTTCAAGCACGCCGTGCGCAATATGGTCGGCATCAGCGAGAAACTTATCAAGAAGTGTGGTGTCGAGAAGAAGGATATTGACGTCCTGATTCCGCATCAGGCCAATTGGCGTATTATTGATGCTGTTGGCCGCAAGTTCGATCTCCCTGCTGAAAAGGTGTTTGTCAACATCGATCGGTATGCCAATACATCGGCTGCTTCCATTCCACTGGCGTTGTCCGAGGCCCGTGATACCGGTTTTATCAAGCCTGGCAATCTCGTGCTTCTTACTGCCTTTGGCGGTGGTTTTACCTGGGGCTCGGCATTGGTCCAGTTCTAGTTTGAATTTTGCCTGAAATGAACTTGGTGCTTTGCTTTTTCATGATAGAGAAATTTGCAGTTGTGCACGGTTTTGTATATAGGGTGCTGACCAACGAGCAAATCACGAGGTAAGTTGATGAGTGATCTTCCCAAAGTTGCACTGGTTACGGGGGGCTCCCGTGGCATAGGTCGTACGGTTGCCGAAAGGTTGGCCGCCGATGGATTTGAAGTCTACCTGACCTACGTTAGCCGTCCCGAGGAGGCCGACAAGGTTGTGGCCGCTATTGAGAGCAACGGAGGCAAGGCCAGGGCTTTCAAGCTGGATTCAGGCGACCGTGGCTCTGTGGTTGAGTTTTTCAAGAATGAAATCAAGGGCAAGGTTTTTCTTGGTGCATTGGTCAACAACGCGGGTATAACTCGCGATGGATTGATGATGCGCATGAAAGACGACGATTGGGACAAGGTCATTCAGATAAATCTTACCGGCTGTTTCGTCTTCCTCAGAGAAGCGTCCAAGATCATGGGCAAGCAGCGATCCGGTCGTATTGTCAATATTTCGAGCATCGTTGGTCAGATGGGCAACGCTGGTCAGGCAAACTATTGTTCCGCAAAGGCAGGCCTGATCGGTCTGACCAAGTCCGCTGCCCGCGAGTTGGCCGGACGCGGGATAACAGTTAATGCTGTGGCTCCCGGTTTCATCGCAACCGACATGACTGCAGAACTTCCCGAAAAGGTCGTTGAAGGCATGTTGGCACAAATTCCGTTAAAAGCCCTCGGACAGTCCGAGGATATCGCCGCCGCCGTATCTTTTTTGGCGGGCCCCGGTGCCGGTTACATTACCGGTCAGGTTCTTGGGGTTAATGGCGGCATGTATATGTAATTTAGAAACAAAAAATTGGTATTGGAGGAAATTATGTCCGACGTAGCAGACAAAGTTAAAGAAATCATTGTGGACCAGCTGGGCGTGAGCGCAGACGAAGTTGTTGAAGGTGCAGCCTTTGTTGAAGATCTTGGTGCTGATTCCTTGGACCTCACAGAGCTGATAATGGCCATGGAAGAGGAATTTGACATGGAGATCGACGACGAGGAAGCTCAGAAAATCCTTAAGGTCCAGGACGCCATTTCTCACGTTGAGAAGGCGCAGGGCTAACCCGGTCTTTCCGATTACGACAGATTAGTGAGCGTCTACTGCACCATCCAGTGTAAGACGCTCCTTTTTCTTTTCTAACACGTAGAAAATACGGATAGGTATTATGAACAGGGTTGTCGTCACCAGTGTCGCGGCCGTTACACCGCTTGGCAACGACGTTGAGACCAGTTGGCAGAACCTTCTGGCCGGAAAATCAGGAATTGGCGAAATCACCAAGTTTGATACAACGGATTTTGCCACCCGGATTGCCGGTGAAGTCAAGGATTTTGATCCTACTGTTTTCATCAACAAGAAAGAAGCACGTCGTATGGAGTCGTTTACTCAGTATGCGGTTTCTGCCACAAAAATGTTGTTCGAGGATGCTGGCTGGTCCATTCCGGATTCGGAAAAGCATCGGGCAGGTTCCATAGTGGGTGTCGGTCTTGGCGGTTTGCAGATCATTGAGGACATGCATACCAAGCTCATGGCAAAAGGACCGGGACGCATTTCTCCGTTTTTCATCCCTGTCATGATTGCCAACATGGCCGCAGGACAGGTGTCCATTGCCGCTGGTGCAATGGGGCCGAATCTCTGTACGACCACGGCATGTGCCTCAGGTACGCACGCTGTGGGGCTGGCCTATACCGATATCGTCATGGACCGTGCGGATATCATGATCTGCGGCGGCGCAGAATCCACTATCTGCAAGCTTGGCGTAGCCGGTTTCAATGCCATGAAAGCCCTTTCCGTTCGCAACGACGAGCCTGAAAAGGCCTCTCGTCCCTTTGACGCGGATCGTACCGGCTTTATCATGGGAGAAGGAAGTGGCCTGTTGCTTCTGGAATCCCTGGAGCACGCCACTGCCCGTGGAGCGAAAATTCTGGCCGAGGTGGTCGGTTTTGGTGCATCCGGTGATGCCTACCACATGACTGCACCCCCAGAAGATGGTTCGGGCATGTCCCTGGCCATGGCTGCTGCTGTCCGTGAGGCAAAGGTTGATCCTTCCGAGATCGATCATATCAACGCGCACGGCACATCGACCAAGCTCAACGATCTGTGTGAAACTCGCGCCATCAAGACGGTCTTCGGCGATCACGCCTACGATATCAGTATTACCGCCAACAAGTCGCAGCTCGGGCATTTGCTTGGTGCTGCCGGTGGGGTTGAGGCAGCTTTCGCAGTCAAGACCATTGCCGAGGGCATTATTCCCGGCACAGTTAACCGGGATACCCCGGACCCGGATTGCGATCTGGATATCTGTGTGGACGGACCTCGCAAGACACAGGTCAATTACGCATTGAGCAACTCGTTCGGCTTCGGCGGAACCAACGCCTGCGTCCTGTTCAAGCGATTTGAAGGATAGCAACAAGGGGGGCCGAACGGTCTCCCTTTTTTGATATAAAGCGGATCTCCACCCTGCAAGGGGCAATGGTTGCACCAGCCCGGAGCGATATATGTCGCTTTGTCAGCTCGGTGCCGGAATGCCATTCGCACTCCTGTGATGGTGGGAAGCCATTCGTATTCACAACCAACACGAGGGTAACACCATGGAAGAGTTGTTGATTCAGGATCCTGCGGTTGGCGCTGCCATCTCCCAGGAAGTCAATCGTCAGGTCAGCAAGCTGGAACTCATTGCCAGTGAAAATTTCGTATCCACCGCTGTTCGTCAGGCTCAGGGCAGTGTTCTGACCCACAAGTACGCCGAGGGATATCCGGGCAAACGCTGGTATGGCGGTTGCGAATTTGTGGATCAGGTGGAAGACCTGGCCCGTGATCGTGCCAAGGAGCTGTTTGGTGCGGCCTATGCCAACGTGCAGCCCCATTCCGGTTCCCAGGCCAACATGGCTGTCTATTTCGCCTGTTGCAAGCCCGGTGATACTGTGCTTGGCATGGATCTTTCCCATGGCGGCCATCTGACTCACGGCAGCCCTGTGAACTTTTCCGGCAAACTCTTCAACATCGTCCATTATGGTGTTTCCAAGGAAACCCAGACCATAGATTACGATCAGGTCGAGGCTCTTGCCAAAGAGCACAGGCCCACCATGATCATTGCTGGTGCATCCGCCTACCCGCGCGTTATCGACTTTGCCTGCTTCCGCCAGATTGCGGATGAGGTTGGCGCAAAGCTGATGGTTGATATGGCTCACATCGCAGGTTTGATCGCAGCCGGAGAGCATCCGAGCTGCATCGAGCACGCTCATTACACCACCACCACGACCCACAAAACCCTTCGCGGTCCACGCGGCGGCATGATCCTGGGCGCGGAAGATTTGGAACAGTCCTTGAATTCCAATATCTTCCCTGGCATACAGGGCGGCCCGCTCATGCATGTCATTGCATCCAAGGCTGTTGCCTTTGGTGAAGCTTTGGCTCCCGGTTTTGTCGAATACCAGCAGCAGGTCGTCAAGAATGCCAAGGTGCTGGCAACGAGCTTGCAGGAAGCCGGTTACAAGCTGGTTTCCGGCGGCACGGACAACCACATGATGCTGCTTGATCTGTCCGAGAAGGATTATACGGGCAAGGATGCCCAGATCGCTCTGGACAAGGCAGGCATCACGGTCAACAAGAACACCATCCCGTTCGAGACCAAGTCGCCGTTCCAGACTTCCGGTATCCGTCTGGGTACTCCGGCTTTGACCACTCGCGGCATGATTGAGGAAGACATGATTGTGGTTGCAGAGGCTATTACCGCTGCCCTTGACCATATCAATGATGACAAGATTCTGACTGAGATCAGTGATGAAGTTGAGATGTTCGCACGGGAATTCCCGTTGTTTGCATGGTAGACAAGTAGCTTAATAGAATAGAATAGAATTGAAGAGGGGCGGTCCGCAAGGGCTGCCCCTTTTTTGTTGGGAGATGGGAGGGAAGAAGGGAGTTTGTAGTCGGGATTGTTGAAGGGAAGAGTGTAGCGCATTCGCGGTGGATGTTCTGTCGGGCGCGTTTTGCAGTGTCTCGCTTTTACAGCGACTTGCTTTTTGTCCGAAGCCACAAAAAGGAAGCAAAAAGGGCTTTCAGGAACGAGCTTGGCCGCTGCCTCCATGACCAAGAATCTGATCTAAGCGGGTCGGCTCCATCCCATGAAAAGTCTGGATCGCACCTCCCCAAATATTCATCCATTAACAACGCGCTTCTGTCCCCCGCACCAAAGCCGCCTCCTCCGCTTAGTCAGCTTCTAGGCCATCGGAGGCTTAACGCTGGGGAGGATATAATTATTGTTTCAATTATATAAGGTGACTTAAAAATTATTAAAGAGGAGGAGATCATATGTATATGAAAAGATATTTCCCCCCTGTCTTTTTATCCTTTGGTTTTGTGCTTATCGCTGTTTTAATAAAAATAAATACATCTAATCTTGCCGAAGCAGTTAAGTTGGCTGATTATGTGGGAGGCGTTGTTGGGGCGATCGCCTTAATATGGCTTGTATTCGGTTATTTACAGCAAAATAAATCCCTTGATGCTCAACTTATAGGGCTAGAGCAACAACAAGAAAATTTAAAGCTACAAAAAGATGAATTGGAATTATATAAAGATGAGTTGCGTTTGCAAACTGAAGAACTACGTAAGATTGGTTCCTTTTCCGCGTTAGGGCAAATAAGACTGATTGCAGATAATTTGCTAAATGAAATTAAGGTGTATTATGGCGGTAATGACCCACTAAACCCAGTTTTTTTGGCGAATCATGACTTGGAAATTATCTGTAACTCAGTTGAGCCAAAAGAAGTCTCTGAGTCAGCTCAAAGATGGCTGATTGATTATGGTTTAGCTGAACAAGTACTTAGTACATTAAAGATGTGTTCAGAAATGTATTTTGATGTGTCCGGGATAGAATATGAGCGTTGTTCTGGGACTGATGGCCATTTTATGGAGTTGAACAAAGAGAAAATATCTAAAATTCCACATTTGAAGGGTCTGTATTCAAAGGCTTATGCAGTTAAAGATACCGTTGACCGTTTTGAACCGGCATACCATGTTGCGATGTTAGCGTGGTTAACTAGTGGAAGAATGAAAACAAGAAATAGTTTATTTGTTCAAGGGGCGGAGAATGAGCATTTGAAGGCCCTTGAAGGAAGGGAAGAAGCTATACCAAAAATATACCATCACTATATAAAAAATAATAAAGATAAGAATTAGGGAATACCATACCTAATTATTTAACGAGTGCCTATCTTGCATTTGAAACCTGCAAATTTGTATATTTTTTTATTAACCCTTAACCCCAGCATCAAGCCTCCTAAGTCTTAGAAGCTGACCAAGCGGGGGAGGCGGCTTTGGTGTGGGGATTGGAAGCGCGTTGTCAATGGATGAATGTTTGGAGAGGTGAGAACTAGACTTTTCATGGGATGGAGCCGATCCGGTTGGATCAGATTCTTAGTCGTGGAGGAAGCGGCCAAGCTCGTTCCTGAAAGCCTTTTTTGCTTCCTTTTTGTGGCTTCGGACAAAAAGCAAGTCGCTGTAAAAGCGAAACACGTACAATGGGTTACGACTGCATCATCACCGCGAATGCGCTACGATTCTTTCTCTCCCTTTTCCTCTCCATATTCCATCTCCTCCATTCCGCACATCCTGCATTTCTCACATTCCAAAGATGGACACTTGGGTGAAGTCTGCGCGGCTTTGGCTCTTTTCCACTCTTTCAACAAATATTCTCGCTTGACGCCAACATCAATGACTTCCCATGGGAAAATTTCATTCTCGCCTCTTTCCCTGTCAATAATGTCCGCCATGTTGCCATCCCATCGTTTCAGGGCCTTTTTCCACCCGCCATGTTTGGCAGCCAGAAGAATGAAATCGGCAAGCTCTTCTCCGCCACGTGCGAGCATTCCCTGAAGACGGGCCTGGAATGGGGCGTCGTGATGCAGGGTTACGCCCTTGAACGGCTTGACCATCAGGGTCAGTTGCTTCATCCGGGCTTCCAATTCCTTTTCTCCGGCCATGGGTGCCCATTGGAACGGTGTGAATGGTTTGGGTACCAGCGAACTGACACCTATGGTGATGCGCATGAAATGTTTTTTGCTTCCGCCGAGTTCCTCGGAGCGGATGCTCAGGATTTCATTGAGAAAATCCTTGAGCTCATCGTAGTCGGTGTCGGTTTCTCCGGGCCAGCCCGCAATGAGATAGAGCTTGAGGTGGTTGACGCCATACCGGGCGCAAAGGCGGACTGCGTTCAGGAAATCTTCGGACTTGAGTTTCTTGCTCATCATGCGCCGTAGGCGTTCGCTGGCACCTTCAAGGGCAAGGGTCACGGTCCGTATGCCTCGTTCGCGAAGATAGACGAGCAGTTCTTCGTTGATGCCGTCGGCTCGCATTGACGACAGGGAAAATTTCTTTTTCTTTCCGTGCAACCATTTAAGGAACGGGAGCAGGTCGGGCCAGTCTGTGAGTGCGGTTCCCACCAATCCCACCTTGGGCGGATCGGTCAGTTCCACGATGCGTTTGAGTTCATCCATGTCCGCAAGACGTGGCGGGCGATAGATGAACCCGGCTGCACAGAATCGGCAGCCGTACGGACAGCCCCGGTTGACTTCGAGCAACAGGGTGTCACGAAAGGCTGCATGACCACTGATAAAACAGGAAAATGCCGCATCAGTCAGGCAGCCGGTCGGGCCGGAAACCACACGTTTGACCGGGGTTTTTGAACGGCCCGGTACGTAGATGCCCGGATAGTCCTTGATGGCTTCGAGGATTGCGTCTTTGTCATCGCCATCAAAGACGAGTTGCTTGATCATGTTGAAAAACGGGATGAAATTCTCGTCGGCTTCCCCTGTCCAGAAAATGTCCACAAAGGGTGCGATGGGGGCCGGATTGAGAAAGGCTGGAGGCCCTCCAACCATGACCAGGGGAAGAGAGGGGCGTTCCGCCGCAAGAGGCGGAACGCCCGCTGCCTGAAGCGTTCGAGGAAGGCTGAGGAAGTCCTCCTCGAACGTAATGCTCCAAGCGATTACAGGGAATGAGGATAGTGGGCTATTTGATTCACGCGTTTTCGGAGCACCGCCGTCGGTCAGCCCCAGCTTGTCCGGGAAGATACGTTCCACGGCCAGTCCGGGTTCCTCTGCCAGCATCCGATAAACGGCTTGCCAGCCAAGGGTCGAGACAGCGGCTTTTTCGCCACCGGGCACAGCTATCGCAACGGGCAGTCGACCTCCTGGGTCTGGTGCCAATGGTTCCGACATGCCATGGTACAGGGTTCGTTTGCCGATGATGAAAACTCCTTTACGCGTGCTTATTGGTCCCTAGTCCACATTCTTGCGAATGAAGGCCGGGACTTCGAGATTGTCTTCTTCGAAGATGAAATCTTCTTCACCTGGACCTGCCACAGCTCTCTGGCTTACCTGCTGCCGGGGCACATCCTGTGTGTATATGTCGTTGCCTGGTTTGCGCAGGTATGCCGGAATGTTCCTGTCCTGCGCGATGACTTTCTGGTGGCCGGGGCGTCGGCTCTGGGCCTGGGCCTTATTTGAGCCACGGGGGCCAAGCAGCAGCAGTTTCTGCTGGTCAGCCTTGCTTATTGCCGGTTCCGGTTCCTCGTTGGCGTTTTCGATGCCGGTGGCGATGACCGTGATGCGCATTTCGTCGCCTGCATCGGGGTCGAAGACCGTACCAAAGAATATTTCCGCGTCTTCGTGCGCTTCGTTGTAAATGATGTCGGCAGCTTCGGAGACCTCGTCAATAAGCATGTCCGGGCCGCAGGTGATGTTGATCAGCACGCCTTTGGCTCCTTCGATGGAGACATCTTCAAGCAGCGGACTGGTGATGGCTTTCATGGCTGCTTCCTTGGCCCGGCCTTCCCCTGAGGCTATTCCCGTGCCCATCAGGGCCATTCCGGAATTGGACATGGCAGCTTTGACATCCGCGAAATCAAGGTTGATCAGACCATGTACGGTGATCAGGTCGGCAATACCCTTGACTGCATAGTACAGGACTTCATCGGCCTTTTTTAGCATGTCGGCAAAGGATGCCTTCTTGGCAGCCAACTGGAGCAGACGGTCGTTCGGAATGGTGATGATGGAATCCACCACAGCAGCCAGTGCCCGCGTTCCTTCGTCGGCCTGTTCCAGACGGCGTTTGCCTTCAAAGTAGAAAGGTTTGGTCACGACGCCGACGGTCAGTGCGCCAAGTTCCTTGGCGATTTCGGCCACGACCGGTGCGGAGCCTGTGCCAGTGCCGCCGCCCATGCCAGCGGTGATGAAGACCATGTCTGCGCCTTCCAGAGCCTCGCGGATCTGGTCAGATGATTCCATGGCTGCATTGCGACCGATTTCTGGGTTGGCACCTGCGCCAAGTCCTTTGGTCAGTTTTTCGCCGATCTGAATCTTGTGTTCGGCCAGTGATTTGTGAATGTCCTGATTGTCGGTATTCGCGACAATGAATTTGACGCCCTTGAGCGCAGACTGGATCATGTTGTTAACGGCATTGCCACCGCCGCCACCGCAACCGACGACCTTGATCTTGGCGTTGCTGTCGTGTTCGATTTCAAAGTATTCCATGTGTCCTCCTCAGCTATTCCCTGTTAGAAAGTTTCCCTGTATCCTCATGTAATCATTCCTTATGCGATGTCCGTGAACCACTTCTTCATGCGCGACAGGATTCGGTCGAAACCGGAATCGTCGCGAATTTTGAAGGGGCGGACCTTGTGGTGACCTTCCTCTTCTGCTCCATGGAGCAGCAGGCCAACCGCAGTGGCATATTTGGGGCTGCGAACCTCGTTCGCCAGACCACCAATGCCTTCGCCTGGCACGCCGATACGGACAGGCAGATCGAAAATCTGCTCAGCCAGTTCCTGCATGCCGTCAATCAGGACGGTGCCGCCCGTGAGGACAACGCCGGCTGCGATCATGTTCTTGAAACCGGATTTGATGATTTCCTGATCCACCAGGGCCAGAATCTCTTCACAGCGAGGCTCGCAAATTTCTGCCAGCACGCGTTTGCTCATCTTCCGCGATTCGCGTCCGCCCACGCTCGGGACCTCGATGATTTCGTCCGAGGTAACAAGGTCGGCCATGGCACAGCCAAAGTCCATTTTGATGTTCTCGGCAGACATCATGGGCGTGCGCAGTCCGTAGGCGATGTCGTTGGTCAGGTTGTGACCGCCCAATGCCAGGACCGAGGTGTGCTTGATTGAGTCCTTGGAGAAAATCGCGATATCCGTGGTCCCGCCGCCTATGTCAACCAGTGCCACTCCGATTTCTCTTTCCTCAGGAGAAAGGACGGCCTGACTGGAGGCGAGGGATTCAAGAACAATGTTTGAAACATCAAGGCCAGAGCGGTTGCAGGAGCGGATGATGTTCTGGGCCGAGGTCACTGCGCCCGTAACGATGTGGACCTTGACCTCCAGACGGACACCGGCCATGCCCAATGGATCGGCAATGCCGCGCTGGTCGTCCACAATGAATTCCTGAGGCAGCGTGTGCAGCACCTCGCGATCCATGGGGATGGCAATGGCCTTGGCCGCCTCGATAACGCGGTCCACGTCGCGCTGTGTGACTTCGCCTCCCTTGACGGCAATTACGCCGTGGGAATTGAAACCCTGGATGTGGCTGCCCGCAATACCTGCGTAGACGGTGCGAATGTCACAGCCTGCCATCAGTTCAGCGTCCTCAAGTGATTTCTTGATACACTGGACTGTCTTTTCGATGTTGACGACCACACCACGACGCAGTCCTGTAGAGGGAGTGGTGCCGATGCCGATGATATCCACACCGTTCTCGGTTGCCTCTCCCACCACGGTACAGATTTTAGTGGTGCCGACGTCCAGGCCCACGATTAGATCGTTTCTGGCCATAATATTCTCCTCTGTTCCTCTAAGTTTCCCTGCAATATTCTACGCGCCCAGGCCCTTGGCCGGACGTTTCTTGACCCATATCTTTTCGCCGCTGGCTGCGATGATGGCAGCATCCTTGAATTCGTTGCGCCGCATCAGGTCACGCCAGACAATTTCCAACCGTTCGAGTTGGATTTCCCAATGGTCCATGGAGAGCCGTACAGTCAGGTCCTGGCCGTCCAGGTAGAATTCTATTTCGCGGGCAGAAGTCAACTTGATCCAGGCGGTCTCTGCCTGGGTAAACGGCGCCTGTCGTTTGCCGACTCTCTTCAGAAAACCCGTGAGCACAGCCTGTCCGTCTTCAACATTGTCAGCTATGCTCAGGATCGGCAGGGAGGTCATTTCGCCTGGATGCATGGGGGCGATGACCTTGCCTTTTGCATCTGCGAAATAGAGTCCATCGCCTTGGCGAATCCAGAACACGGGGGTTTTCTCTGTCACGCCGATGCGAAGTTTGTTGGGAAATTCGCGGCGTACGTTCACGGATTGAATCCATGGATTGGCGGAGAGCTTTTCTTTCACTTCGCTCAAGTTCATTTCCAGACAGTTGAGACCAAGGTTGACGTCTCCGGTCTTCAGAATGTTGCCATATGTCAATCGGTCATTGCCTGTGACGTGAATTTCCTTGAGTTCGAAATAGGGGTGCGAGGTGACAAGACGGTAGCCATAGAGCAGTCCCACACCGAGCACTGCAACAAAGGACAAGGTGAGCAGGACCATGATGGTTCGCACCACGATTTGTCCGGCACCTGTCAGCGAACGGCCCGACTTGTTTTTCTTCCGACGCAGTGTGTTGCCGTGTTTGCTGCCGAGTTTGAAACGGCTTTGTTTGTCCATGGTCAGGGTACTCATAATATGATGACCTCCGTTTCGAGGTTGATGCCGAATTTTTCCTTTACTGTAATGCGGCCATGCTCAATGAGTTCAAGGGCGTTCCGGCTGTTGCCGTTGCCGGTGTTGATGAGAAAATTTGCGTGAAGGTCGGAAAAGGCCATGCCACCGAGTCTGACCCCTTTCATGCCTGCCTGATCAAGGAGTTTGCCTGCGCTTTCGCCTTCGGGATTCTTGAACACGCACCCTGCGCTTTTGGTCGTGACCGGTTGAGTGGCTTTCTTCTTTTCGTAGAATTCCTGCATGTTCTTGCGCACGGATTTGGGAGTGGCTTCGGTGAGCACCAGTTCCACTTTCCAGATCAGGCACTTGCCGCCATGGATGCCGGGGGAAAAATGGCGATAGGAAAAGATGCACTGGTCCGCATTGAGCCAGAAAAGTCCGTGAGCCGGGGACCACAACTGGATTCTTGTGACCAGATCACCAAATTCGAGACCGTAGGAGCCAGCGTTCATGGCGATTGCACCGCCCACTGATCCCGGGATGCCGGTCAGGGCTTCCAGCCCGGACAGTCCGGCCATTTGAGCCCAGCCAAGAAGGCCGGGGAGCCTTTGTCCCGCACCGCAGCGGACTACGAGTTTGTCTTTCACTTTTTCCACGCGTTCAGGACCAGAGGTCGTGTTGACGCGAATCAGGGCCATGTCGAGATGTCCGTCCGGGGCAATCAGGTTGCTGCCTTCGCCAATGACGAACGGCCTGAGTGTTTCTCGTGTGAGGAAGGTCCCCAGTTCATCGAGATCGTGCTTGTCGTGCACCACTGCCTCGACCTCGGCGGTGCCGCCAAGTTCCAGTGTGGTACGCTCGGTCAGCGATGGATTGGGGATGAGTACAAGTGCCACTTTCCTGTCCTTTATTTTTCGGTTCCGTCTGTTGATTCGTCTGTAAATTCTTGTTCAGGCTCATCTGGTTGGTTGAGCCAGTTTTCGCCGATCCGCCATACGGACCCGGCACCCTGGGTTATGAAAAGGTCGCCCGGTTGCAGTGTGGTTTTCAATTGATTTTCCAGAGCTTCGAAATCCGAGAAGAATTCCACATTTGTTTCCGAGACCTGCTTGATGCCCTGGGCCAGGGACAATCCGCTCACTCCGGGAATGGGCGATTCACTGGCCGGGTATATTTCCGTAAGCATCAGAAGATCGGCATCGGTAAAGGCCTTGCAGAATTCTCCGAACAAGGCTTTGGTCCGGGTGAAACGATGGGGCTGGAACGCGACGACAATCCGTCGATTCGGGTAACATGCCCGTGCTGTCTTGAGGTTTGCGACAATCTCTGCGGGATGGTGGCCGTAGTCATCCACCACCATGACTCCCTTGAGTTCACCCTTGCGTTCGAAACGACGACCCACGCCGCCGAAATTGGCCAGACCGTTGATGATGTCTTCTTTGCTCAGTCCTGCTTCCAATGCCACGCCAATGCAGGCCAGGGCGTTGAGGACGTTGTGGATTCCGGGTTGGGCCACGGTCACTTCGCCCCATTCCTCGTCATTGAGAAAGACCTTGAAAAGGCTTCTCAGGTGCGCACTGATGATCTCGCCACGCAGTTTGTTTTTCGGTCCGAGGCCATAGGTCAGGTACGGGCGTTTGATGTTGGGCAGAAGTCGTTGCACACCTTCGTCGTCGCCGCAGACCACGTTCATTCCGTAAAAGGGAATGGAGTTCATGAATTTAGTGAAAGATGTGTCGATGGCATCCTGGTCAGGATAGAAATCCATGTGATCCTTGTCCACGTTGGTGACCACGGAGATGATCGGGGACAGGAGCAGAAAAGATCCATCGGATTCGTCGGCCTCGGCAATGAGGTGGTCGCCTTCGCCAAGGCGGGCGTTGGCACCGTAAGTATTCAGCTTGCCACCGATGATGACGGTGGGGTCAAGGTCAGCTTCGGTGAATATGGTTGCCAGCAGGGACGTGGTGGTCGTCTTGCCGTGGGTTCCGGCAATGGCAATGCCGGTGCGAAGGCGCATGAGTTCGGCCAGCATCTCGGCACGAGGGATGATGGGAATGCCACGCTCGCGGGCTTCCACAAGCTCGGGATTGTTGTCCGGGATGGCCGTGGACTTGATGAGCACGTCGGCCTTGCCCACGTTATCCGCGCCGTGTCCGATGAAGACATTGGCTCCGAGTTTTTCGAGGCGTCTGACCGGGGCCGATGCGGACAGGTCCGAGCCGGTGACGTAGAAACCCATGTTTATGAGCACCTCGGCGATGCCGTTCATGCCGGAGCCGCCGATGCCGACCATGTGGATATCGTTTACGCGTGCCCGCATGGCGGGACATGCTTCGCCGCCGACTGTAAGGTATGGTCCTTGTGCTGCTGCCATATCAATTCTCCTCTGCCTTAGGCGGCAATGGCTTCAAGCCCTGCCGCTATATCCGTGGCTGCATATATCCTGGCGAAAGTGCAGGCCGCATTTTCCATGTCTTTCAATTGTCCGGTGTTTTCGAGTAGTCCGAGGGCTGTGGTTGCCAGAGTATCTCCTGTCAGGTCTGCCTGGGGGAGAATTTGTGCTGCACCAATGTCAGACAGGGCCTTTGCATTCATTGTCTGATGGTCATGGGTGGCCTGGGGAAAGGGCACGAAGATTGCCGGAACCCCTGCCGCCGCTATTTCAAAAATCGTTGTTGCCCCTGCCCGGCAGATTGCCAGGTCGCAGTGGGCATACTCGGTTGCCATGTCCTCGATAAACTCCCGAACCTGTGATGGGTCTGCTCCGGCTGTTTCGTAGGAGGCCCGTACCCGTTGAAAGTCGGATTTGCCTGTCTGATGAACCAGTTCCACTCCAGCCGCCATGAGCGTGGGAAGTGCCTGGATGACGGCTTCGTTGATGGGTCGTGCGCCCTGGCTGCCGCCAAGCACGAGGATGCGTTTGCTTGAATCGTGATTCGTGCGTTTCCCGGCTGTGGCGATTATTTCGGCTCGCACCGGATTGCCCGTGAGGATGGTCTTGGACGTCGGAAAAACACCGAGGGTGTCCGGGAAACTCAGGAAAATTCGTCGGACCATCTTGCTCAGAACCTTGTTGCTGACGCCGGGCACTGAATTCTGTTCGTGTATGGCGGTGGGGATGCCGAGCAGGCGGGCTGCCACGATAGGGCAGAACCCTGCGTAGCCGCCAAACCCCAGGGCGGCATCAGGTGCGAATCTTTTTACTGCGGAGAGGGCTTTGGGTACGCCTGTGCCGACCCAGCCTACGCCGGACACGAGACCGGACAGACCGCGTCCCATGATCCCCTTGGCCGGGAGTCTCAGGAATTCGAGTCCGTGCTTGCGGGCCATGTCACCTTCGGGACCGGAACCACCCATGAACAGGATTTCCACGCCGGGATTGCGTTTTGCGAGTTCATCGGCCACGGCCAGGGCCGGGAAGATATGGCCGCCAGTGCCGCCGGTGGTGAGAATTACACGATGCAATGTCATGCCTTCCCCCCTCGCGACAGGTTGAGCAGGATACCTGCACAGACGAAGGAAGCGGTCAGGCTGGAGCCTCCGTAGCTGATGAAGGGCATGGCCACGCCCTTGGGAGGGACTGTGCCGAGCACCACGGCCAGGTTGAGGACCATGCCGAGTGCGATAATGCACGTGACTCCGAATGCGGTGAACTTGTCCTGAAGGTCTTCCTGTTTCATTGCAATGCGGAAGGCTCTCCACAGGAAGAATCCGATGGCAAAGAAAAAGAGGGACATGCCGAAAAAGCCGAGTTCCTCGCCCACAACGGCCATGATGAAATCGTTGTGTGCTTCGGGAAGGAAAAAGAGCTTGCGCGTACCGGCTCCTATGCCGGTGCCGAACACCTGTCCGGAACCGAAGGCGTAGAGGGACTGCACCAGTTGATAGCCTTCGTTCTGAGCTGAGGCGAACGGGTCGAGAAATGCGGTCCATCGCTTGAGGCGGTAGGGGGAGGACGTGATGAGCAGCCAGCCCGCGCCTGTTGCGAATATGAGTGATATAAAGAGATAACTGAATCGGGTGCCGCCCACCATACACATGAAGAACAGCAGTCCGGCAAGGACCACGGCGCCACCAAAGTCCGGTTGTAGGAGCAGCAGTCCGCACAGGAATCCGGTGACGATGAACGGGGGAAGGAAGCCCACGGAAAAGGTCTTTACCAGATCCTGCTTTCTGGCGAAAAAGTATGCGAGATAGAAGACCAACGCGATTTTGGCGAATTCCAGTGGCTGGAGACTGATCGGCCCCAGCTTGATCCAGCGACTGGCTCCATTGACACTGATGCCCATAGGCGTCAGGCACAGGACGAGCAGGATGATGGCTGCGGCTACCCATACGTATGTCAGGCCGTAGAGCAGCCTTTTGGGTACTTGCATGCATGTCAGCATGCAGGCCAGCCCGACACCGGTGAAGATGAGCTGCCGCTTGAAGAAAAAGTATTTGTCCGCGTACATCCTCTCGGCCATGATGCCCGAAGAGGACAGCACCATGAGCAGACCGAACCCGCCCAGGAACAGGGTGGTGGTCAGGAGCCACGGGTCAATGCTCCCGAGGGCTGCGGAACTTTTTCTGTTGCTGAGTCGTTTATTCATCAAGGGACTCCACAACACGTTTGAAGTCGTCGCCGCGTTGGCCATAGCTTGTGTACTGATCAAAGCTTGACGTGGCAGGGGAAAGAAGGATTGCTTCACCGCTGGATGCCTTTGAGGCTTGTCTCTTTACGGCAGCTTCCAGAGTCTCATCCCAGGTCACGGAAAAAGTTTTTTTGAGCGATTTTTCAAGAATCTTCCGACTGCCACCGAACAGGCCGACGTGAACCACCTTGTCCTTGACGGTCTGGGCAAATGCTTCCACGTCGCCGCCTTTCCAGACTCCGCCCATGAGCAGGCGGATTGGGCGATCAACTGATCGTATGGCCGCAATGACCGCATCCAGGGTCGTTGCCTTGGAATCGTCCACGTACAGGACGCCGTGAATCTCGGCCACAGGTTCTATGCGATGGGAGAGGGGTTTGAATTCGCGGATTGCCTCGGCTGCCTGAGCCTCGGTAATGCCGAAATGTTTTACGGCTTGCCATGCAGCCTCGATATTTGAGCGGTTGTGCTCGCCTGGAAGATGGGGAGCCTCGAACCGGTCGGTGGGGCCGAACCATTCCACCCGGGCATTGGTGAAAGCCCTGTCGCCGATGACGTGGCGCAGGCTTTCGTGCAGGAGTGCTGTATCTTCACCGGTCATGCGGTTGAACATGATCAGTTTGGCGTCGAGGTACTCGTCCATATCCTCGTGGTAGTCGAGATGGTTGGCTGCGAAGTTGAGGAATACGGCCACATGCGGTTTGAACAGTCGGCAGCTTTGGAGCTGGAAGCTGGACACTTCGAGCACGATGACTTCGGCTGGTTCCATGTCCAGCAGGTATTCGCACAGGGGGGTTCCGATGTTGCCGCCTGTGAACGCTTTTTTGCCTGATTTTTCAAAAATTTCACTGACGAGCGTGGTGGTTGTGGTCTTGCCGTTGGTGCCGGTGATGGCAAGGACCGGTGCCTCTATGAACCAAGAGGCCAATTCCAGTTCGGATACGATCTTCTGGGAAGAGATGCCTTTCAGGGCATGGGCCATCTTTTTGATCGGAACTCCGGGAGACAGGACAATGATATCTGCGTCCGCAAAGTGTTCCTGCTTGTGCTGGCCGGTGATGAGTTCCACTTTGTTTCCGAGTTCGCCCAGCGTTTCTTTGGTCACGTCCTTGCTTTGGTCGACAACGCATACGTTCGCACCAAGCACGTTGAGCAGTCTGGCTGCCGCGATGCCGGAACGTCCAATACCCACCACTACGGCTTTTTTGCCTGAGAGGATGCGTTGATCAATGAAGCTTTGAACGATGCGATTCATTTCCTTACCTCAACTTGAGTGTTGAAAGGGCCATGAGGGCCATGAGTATGGATAGAATCCAGAACCTGACGATGATCTTGGATTCCGGGATGCCCTTGAGTTCGAAATGGTGATGGAGCGGTGCCATCTTGAAAATTCGTTTGCCGCCCGAGAGTTTGAAGTATCCGACCTGAAGGATGACCGAGAGGGTCTCGAATACGAACACGCCCCCCACGATGGCGAGCAGGAGTTCCTGTTTGGCGAGTACGGCCACGAAGCCGAGTGCGCCGCCGAGGCCGAGTGAACCGACGTCACCCATGAAGACCTGAGCCGGATGGGCGTTGAACCAGAGGAATCCCAGTCCTGCGCCAACCATGGCCCCGCAAAAAACCGTTACTTCTCCGATGCCCTGGATGTTCTGTACAGCCAGATATTCGGCCATGCGCGCGTGGCCGGACACGTAGATGAAGATGGCAAAGCAGGCCATGGCAACGACCATGGGGCCGATGGCCAGTCCGTCCAGTCCGTCCGTGAGATTGACGGCATTGGATGCGCCGACCATGACGACCATGGCAAAGGGAAGATAGAACCATCCCAGGTCAGGGTTGAAATTTTTGAAGAACGGTACGGATAATTGGGTGGAGTAGGCCGGTTCCTGAATGAGCAGGGCGATGGCCGCTGCTGCCACGGCACATTGGAAGAAGAACTTGGCCTTGGTTGACAGGCCCTGATTCTGTTTTTTGACCACCTTGATGTAATCGTCCGCAAAACCGACTGCGCTGAATCCGGTGAATACGAGCAGTGTCAGCCAGACGTATACGTTGGTCAGATCAGCCCAGAGCAGGGTGGATATGGCCACGCTGAGGAGAATCATGATGCCGCCCATGGTGGGGGTACCCTGCTTGGCCTGGTGCTGAGGGCCATTTTCGCGGATGTACTGGCCGCACTTGATGCGCTTGAGCCAGCGGATCATGGCCGGTCCGAACAGGATCGAGATGATGAGTGCGGTGAGCAACGCCCACACCGATCGGAAGGTAATGTAGCGAAAGACGTTGAGAACGCCGACATCCGTACTGAGCGGTACGAGCAAATTGTAAATCAAGCTGTGCCTCCTTGTGCTCCCGCTGTGTTGCCGAGTTCCCTGCGAAGGGCATTGGCGAAATCTTCCATTTTGCATGAACGCGAGCCCTTGACCAGGACAACTGCCCGTTCAAGTTCCAGTTCGCGCCAAGCTTCGATAAATTCTTCTGACTTGTTCACTTTGGTGATATTCCTGTTGTTGCCTTCGAGTCCGGAAAGGACATCGTTGAAATGGTCACCCTTGAAAAAGACGGCTTTTGGAGCGAGTTCCCCGATGAGTTGTCCCAATTCCACATGATGCATTTTGGCTTCCGTGCCGAGTTCGCGCATGTCGCCGAGTATGAGTACCAGAGGTCGGTCCTTGGCCATGTCCACGGCAGTTTTGATGGATCGGGCCATGGAAAGCGGGTTGGCGTTGTATGTGTCGTCAATGATCAGCGTGTCACGGGTGGTCGCGCAGCAGAACCGCTGGCTGTCAGCCTGTATTGATTGCACTCCCCTGATCACGTCGTCGCGGGTCAGTCCCAGTTGGTGGGCGGTGGCTGAAACGCAGGCCAGATTCTCGGCGTAATGTTCACCGCAGAAGGGGGCCTTGAATTCACCCTCGCCCTCGGGGGTCCGAAGCCTAAAGAGTCCCCATCCATCAGCTTCGGCCCCGAGGAACGAGGCAACATGGGGGATGTTGTTCTCCTTGGTGGAAAATCCGATGGGTTGGTCCACTATTTCGCAGGCTGCATCCCAGAGCAGGGGATAGTCCTTGCAAACGATGGCCGAACCATTCTGACGCAGATATTTGAGCAGGGTGGTCTTGGCCTGGGCCACTCCTGCCTCGTTGCCGAGACCTTCCAGATGACCAGGGCCGATGTTGGTGATCACGGCGAGGTTCGGGCTGGCAATGGGCGCGAGATCTTCCATGTCGCCCTGCATCGAGATGCCGAGTTCCATGATCCATAACTGCTGATCCGCGGTGGCCTTGAGCATGGACATGGGCAGGCCGATCTGGTTGTTGAAGTTGCGGTAATTCTTGGCAACACTGAATTTTTGGGAAACCACCGCGTACAGCATTTCCTTGACCGTGGTTTTCCCTGCCGTGCCGGTGACGGCTATCAGCTTTGCTCCGCACATGTCGCGCCAGCAGGCAGCAACCCGGCCAAGGGCCTCGGTCGTGTCGCGGACCATTATCACTGGCACGTCAATATTCTCAAGCATGCGGGAGGCAACAATGCCCGCTGCGCCGGTCTTGGAAGCTTGTTGCGCAAACTCGTGACCGTCGAAATTATCGCCTTCGATACAGAAGAACAGGTCGCCTTTTTCCACAGTGCGACTGTCTGTCTGCACGGTGCGGATGGATATGTGCTGGTGGCCCTCTTCGGCCATGCTGCTCAGGCAGCGTTCTACATCAGCCAGAGTCAGGTTCACTTTGTTTCCTCTATGGCCTTAACGACAGCTTCCTTGTCGGAAAAATGGATGGTTTCACCGTTGATTTGCTGATAATCCTCGTGACCCTTGCCCGCGATGAGCAGGACGTCACCGGGTTGCATTTCGTTGACAGCCATGGTGATGGCGGTCTGGCGGTCCGGGTGCTCCAGAATTTCGTGAGCCTTGGCAAGGCCTGGGCGGGCATCGTTCATAATGTCTTCAGGGCCTTCACTTCGCGGATTGTCCGATGTGAGCACGGCCACGTCCGCATAGCGGGCCACGGCCTTGGCCATGAGAGGACGTTTGGCCCGGTCACGATCTCCTCCGCAGCCAAACACGGTGATCAGCCGTTTAAAATCCAGTTCCTTGAGGGTGTGCTGCACGTTTTCCAGAGCATCCGGGGTGTGGGCGTAGTCCACGAAAATATCGAGATTGCAGTCATTCACGACGCGTTCAAGACGTCCTGGTACGCCGGGAAAATTCTTGAGATTGCGCATATCCTTGCAGTTGAGGCCCATTTGCAGCCCGACGGCCTGTGCGGCCAGCAGGTTCATGGCGTTGAAGGCTCCGATCAGGGGGGAGTGGATAACCCAATTTTTACCTTTGAATGTGGTTTCGATTTCCATGCCCTGTCCGGTCATGGAAAGGATGCGTCCCTGAACCATGGGCTTGTCACCCACCTCGTGACGCACGATGGATGTATCGCCGATGCCATAGCCGATACCATCTTCGCAATCGGTCAGGATGCGTCGTCCGTAAGGGTCGTTGTAGTTGACTATGTTGGCTTTTCTTGGACGTGGATAATCCTTGAAAAGCATGGATTTGGCTTTGTAATAGGTCTCCATGTCGCCGTGGTAGTCCAGGTGGTCCTGCGTAACGTTGGTCAGGACTCCCGCATCGAAATCGAGACCGGCTACGCGGTACTGGTCCAGGGCGTGGGACGAGACCTCCATGATTGCCACATCCACGTCTGCCTTCTTCATGTTGTAGAGCAGTTCGTGGATCATCCAGCAGTCTGGTGTGGTCAGGGGGGCGGCCATCTCAAAGCCGGGCCAGCGGTAATTGACCGTGCCAAGGACACCGACCTTGATGCCGGCCGAGGCCAGCAGATGTTCTATGATATAGGAAGTGGTTGTCTTGCCGTTGGTGCCCGTGATGCCAACCAGTTTGAGGTCGTGATCCGTGACCTCGAAATGCGCCCGAGCAAGTTCGCCCAGGGCAATGGCCGGGTTTGCATGATATATGACCAGGGCGCGTTTTTCCGCCACAGGGGCAACCAGGTCGCGTGCCGATTCCGGTGCGACCACATATTTTGCTCCGTTGTCCAATGCACCCGGAATGAAATCAAGCCCCCTGACAGCCGTGCCGGGCATGGCCACGAAACAGTCGCCGGGTTGGACCATGCGTGAGTCGGTATGAACCACGAG